>JBFXDD010000008.1:0-173411 GCA_050181465.1 Planctomycetota bacterium | reverse complement strand
GGAGCTACGACGGTCGACGACCGAAGCGTAGCTGTAGCTACGCTGCCAGGGAGGAGCCGTCGTAGCGACGCCGCTGGGCGCGACTTGTGGCGATCGCAGCAGACGTTCACGAATAATCCGGGCTAGGCCTCGGTTGTCGTACGTCGCCGTTCCCTGCCGGTCATCGACCTGCGTCGATCTCGCGACGGCATTCACGAATCGTCCGGGCCGGGAACACACCACGTGCGGTGGTCGGGCCCCGCGTCGTCGCCGAGTTCGTCGACCCAGCCGCAACGCGCATTCGGGACCGAGTCGGCATACGGCAGGTACGGCTTCAGATCGAGCACCGGCGTGCCGTCGAGCAGGTCGTGCGCGCCGATGACCAATTCACGCTTCTCGATTCGCAGGAGTTCGACCAGCGACAGCCCGAGGGGATTGGGTCGGTGCGGCGCCCGCGTCGCGAACAGGCCCCGCTTCTTGGTGTCGCGCGGCGGGATCACCAAGTCGTTCCACCCGCGCGCGTAGCACATCCAAGCGATGACCCAAACGTGACTGAATCCTTCGAGGTCACGCAGAAGGTTCTGATAGCCGTGGTGCACCTCGATGCGACCCTCGCGAGCAAGGCCCGTGCGCGGCTGGCGCGGCGTTCCCGCATGGAACTTGAACGGTGAGTGCACCACGCCGACCGAGCACACCGCGAAGGGCCCAGCGACCTCCGAAGAGTTGCGCGCGCCCGGCTCGGATTCTTCGTGCGGATTCAGTCGGCGCCCTGGCTGTGCACTTCGTGAGCGAGCTGATCGGCCGCCGAAGCGAGATTGGTCGAGAGGAAGAATCGACCCACGAGCACATCGACTCGTGTGTCGTCGGCGCGGCGGAATCGGTAGCTTCCTTCCATCGTGCCCCACGACGTCGGCAGCGGGCATCGACTCGAGTACTCGTAACGATCACCGGGGGCCAGCCGAGGGAAGTCTCCGACCACCCCGGCGCCACGCACTTCCGAACGGCGACCGTTGCCGTCGATGATGATCCAGTGCCGATGTTCGAGAGTGAGGGTCTCGTTCCCCTCGTTGGTCATCGCGATGCGGTAGCCGTAGACATAGGACGGACGATCGGGGTCGGACTCGTCGGGGAGGTACTCCGCGGCGGCGCGAATCCGGATGCCGTGCGTGACGGTGTCGGAACTGGCTTTCGTGGTCACCATGCGTGGGCTTGCAGACGCGCGAGCGGTCTCGAACTCCGGTGCCTGCAAGCGCCTTGATAGAAGTGCACGGCGCGCGATGCAAGGAGCGGGACCTTGCCGTCGGCACCGATCAGTCGATCGGGAGAAGCGGTGCGACGCCCGGCCGCGGACGAACCGCAGCGATGCGCTGCACTGCTCGCGGTCTCGCGCTTCCCCTGTCGGCATCCGCGTGCGGCTCACGAACGACGCCGTCCTCGAAGGCGATGACGGTCAACTGCGGGATCACAGCCGCCAGGAGTTCGCCGGGCTCGAGCAAGAACGCGGGGTTGGACGGTCGACCGAAGCGCTCCTGGCCGCGTCGAAAGGTCTCGTAGAGCAACACGCCGCCGTGCGCGACGTTGGCGATCAAGCTCGGCAGATGTGGTCGCCACAGGTAGTTCGTCACGACGACGACATCGAAGCTTCGACCCCGCAGCGGCCAATCGGACCCCTCGAGATCTGCAATCTCGGGAAATATGCCCGCCTGCCCCCCGAGCGCACCCATCGCCGCCGGGTCCTTGTCGATCGCCGTCACCCGGAGGCCGAAGCCGGCCAGCCAATGTGAGTGGCGACCTCCGCCGGCCGCCACATCCAGCGCGTTGCCGCGCCGCGGGACGATCGCCGACCAGCGGCGCAACCAATGGGAGACCTCGAGACTTGCCATCGAAGGCTGCGAACTGCCGCTCGATCATGCAGGTCGTCGCCACGCTCGCCAAAGGTGGTCCTGGCCCGGATGACTCGTGAACGTCGTCGCGAGATCGCCGCAGGTCGATGTCCGGCAAGGAGCTGCGTCGGGCGACGACCGAAGCGTAGCGGTAGCTACGCTGCCAGGGAGGAGCCGACGTAGCGACGACGCCGGGCGCGACTTGCGGCCATCGCAGCAGACGTTCACGAATCATCCGGGCTAAGAAGCTTTCGACCGCAACGGCGTAGACTCCGGCCACTCTGCGCGGGTCCGACCGGACGCCGGCCCGCCCTCGTCAGACATCATGAACAGCCCTCGCACCCTCGTCTTCGCCATCCTCGCGATCCTGCTCGCGGTGATTCTCGGTTGGACCTTGTGGGGCGGCGGGTCCGCACCGCCGGAGCCGGGGCCGATCGAACCGCCGGAGACGAACTCGACCGACGTGGGGACTGCAGCCGTCGAGACCACACCGACGAAGACGACCGCAACGACTCCGCCGCCGCGCACTCAGATCGACGTCGCCGCAGACTCGAAGTCGGACCTGGATCCATCCGTGCTCGCGGCGTTGTGCGGCTTCACCGGCCGACTGGTCGATCAGGATCGCCAACCGATCGCCGACGCGGCGATCAAGCTGTTCCGCATCGGTGCCGAGGACTTCCTGGCGCAGAACATCGACCTGTTCGCGGCCGAGTCCACCATTCAGCCGGATCTGGTGGCCGGGCGGGCAGAGAGCGGCGACGACGGCCGCTTCACGATTCGCGGCGTATTTCCGTTCGCGGTCTACGTGCTGCACTCCGGCGTCGGCAGCGACTATTCGACGTGGCAAGTGATCGAGCGCGCCGCCGGCCCGGGCGAGTTGGTCGACCTGGGCGACATCGTGATGAAGCGATGCGGCACTCTGATCGGCAAGGTCGTCGACGAGGACGGTAGCGGCATACCAGGCGTCCTCGTGCGTGCCGTCGATCTGCCGGGCACCGCACTCTCCTTCGTGCCCTTCGAACGCTTCGACCCGAAGGGCGCGATCCTGATCGATCAGGAGAAGTTCGCCATCACCATGCCGTCATGGCTGGAACAGCGCATGGAAGACCTGCCGATCCCGCACACGCTCACCGGCAGCGACGGCAGCTTCCGACTGCAAGGCGTCGTGCCGGGCGGCAATCTCGTCGCCGCGACGCGATCGCGCTTCGTGCCGCATGTTCGCCAGCGCGTGGTCGTCGAGGCCGGTAAGGAAGAGGACCTCGGGGAACTGGTCTTGCGAGAGGGAGAGAGCGCGGTCGGCACGGTGGTCGACATGCAGGACCAGCCGATCGCCGGCGCCGAAGTGCTCGTCGCACCATGCTCGCTGGCCGTGCCGGTGCACTTCAGCGGGCCCTCGGCGCGCACCGCGGAGGACGGTGCCTTCGAGATCTCCGGGATGGCCTCCGGCGACGTAGCCGCAGCAGCGCGCCGCAGCGCCAGGGATCCCTGGGTCGTGATCCCTCGGCAGAGCGTCGGGAAGGACATCAAGATCGTGCTGCCGAGCGCCGCGAACCTCACGATCGTCCCTCGCGACCAGCGCGGCGAGGTCGTGAGCGGTGTGCGCCTGCGTCTCCATGCCGGCGACGACAACGAGTTCATCATGGCTTCGCTGTTCGGGATGGGCGCGGCGCTCGACCTGCGCGATCGAGTGGAGGTCGGCAAGGACGGCGAGCTGGTCGTTCGCGATCTGCCGCATGGGCCCTACATGCTGCTCGCGGACTCCCCCGCTCACAGCCTGGTGTCACATCGTGTTCGCCTGGAGGGCGATCAGCGGATCGAACTGCAGTTCTTGCCGCGAACCAACTTCGAAGTGACCGTGCTGACGCCCGAGGGCACGCCGGCGCGCGGCAGCCAGCTGTTCGCAGTACGTCGCGGCAAGACCAACCTCGACATCCCGATGTTGGTCGGAACCGTCGATGAGGAGGGCAAGCTGATCGTCGACAGCCTGGGCTCCGACTCGGTCCGTCTCACGGCCAAGCACCCCGCTTACGGGCTGTGCGCGCTGCACACCGGGCTGCCCGCCAGCGAACCGATCGTGCTTCGTTTCCAGCGACCGGGTGCCGTCGTGGGCGTGATCACGGACGGCGGCAAAGCGCCGTTGCCCGGCAAGTTCATGCTCTACCTCGAGCCGCGTGGAATGGACGGTGCCGTGCCGCAGATCCCGCTGATCACGGCCCCGGACCTCGAGGGACGGTTCCGCTTCGGTGCTGTGCGACCGGGTCGCTACCGCGTCGGTGCGTTCCACGCACTGTCGTCCATCGGCTCGGCCGGCGGCGTGATGGAACTCGTCCGCCAGTCGATGATGGACGATCAGTTCCCGCGCCAGAACATCGAGGTCGCCGAGGGCGCCACCGTAGAAGTCGCGCTCGATCCGCAGCGCGCGGCGCCGGTCGAAGGTCCGGTGGTCCGGTTGTCCGGTCGCGTGACGATCGACGGACGACCCGCCGCCGGCTACGCGGTGTCCTTCTGGTCGAACGGCCAGCGCGGCCGCACGGTGCTCGATGCGACCGGCCAGTTCGTGTTTCCGCAGGTGAAGACCGGAAACATGCAGCTCGACATTCGCACTCCGCCGCCCACCGACCTCTTCGCGAGCCGGCGTAGCAGTGAGCGAATCCACGAGGAGTCGATCCTGCTCGAAGAAGGCAAGGACCGGGACCTCTCGATCGACCTGGTGCTCGCTTCGGTCTCCGGGTTCGTGCGTGCACCGGACGGAACGCCGGCGCCGGAATGCGATGTGAACGTGCAAATCACCCGCGCGCGGAACGAGCGGGAACAGTCGACGACCTGGCAGCACGCACGCACCGATGCATCCGGCGCCTTCCGATTCGAGAGCATCTCCGCCGGCAAGCTTCGGATCACCGCCAACCAACATCCGAACGCCATCAGCCTGCCGGTCGAAGTCGAGATGAAGCCGGGTGAGGACATCTT
Source organism: Planctomycetota bacterium (assembly GCA_050181465.1). Lineage (GTDB taxonomy): Bacteria > Planctomycetota > UBA1135 > UBA1135 > UBA2386 > JACRLW01. The sequence goes on along the minus strand of JBFXDD010000008.1, from coordinate 168,582 downwards.
CGGCGTCGAGCTGCAGCTCCGACGAACCGTCAAGATCAGCGGTCAACTCGACCTCGCGGTCTTCGGAACGCCGAAGCCCGACAACATCTACGTGATGCTCGAGAACAAGGCGGGGCAACAAGGAGAGACCCAGAGTTGGGCCGACGTCGAGGATGACGGACGCTTCACCGCGGAGGGCATCCCCGACGGCCGCTATCGCGCCCGGATCTCGATTCGTCGCGAACGAAACTGGGAGCAGTGGAGCGACGACCAGGAGCTGATCGTCGCCGGTGCAGACGTGACCGGTGTGGTATTGCGGCCCGTCAAGCAGCAGAACTGACGGCCGAACTGACAGCCGAGCCGACCACCGAAAAGGATCTGCCGCAACCACCGAAATGCCCACCGCCATCGCCGCCGCACTCGCGAAACTCGCCGAGGCCCGTGCCAGCGCGATCCTTCGCACCTCGCTCGCCCACGCCGTGCAACCCGCCATCGATGCCGCGATCGAAGGCGGCTTCCGCGTGGTGGAGGTCACCCTCACCACTCCCGGTGCGATGACGGTCCTCGCGAGAACCGCGCGGACACCCGATCTCCTCGTCGGCGCGGGGACGGTGCTCGACATCGACGCCGCGCGCGCCGCGGTCGACGCCGGCGCCCGCTTCCTGGTCTCCCCGATCGGCGATCCTGAGTTGATCGGCTGGTGCCGCGAGCGCGACGTGCTCTGTATTCCCGGCACCTACACCCCGACCGAGATGTGGGCGGCCCACCGGGCAGGCGCCGAGGTAGTGAAGCTCTTCCCAGGCCCGGCCGACGGTCCGACCTACGTCCGCGCCTGCCTCGGCCCCTTCCCCCAGTTGCGGATCTTCCCGACCTCGGGGGTGACCCTCGCCAACGCCACCGAATTCCTGGCCGCCGGTGCCTTCGGAGTCGGGTTTGTGAACACCCTCTTCGTCCCCGACGACCTCGCCGCCGGCCGCTTCGGCGCGATCGCCGAGCGCGCTCGGTCGATGGTGGCCGCCGTCGCGGCCGCCCCGCGACGCTGACTTTCCCCTCGCCTCGGGCGGATTCCGCCGCTATCCTCCTCGCCCCCTGACTGGCCCGAACCCGGCCAAGCCGCCTTCGCGTCCAACCCGAATCCATGGCGAAGACCTCCGCAGTCCAGAAGAACATGCGCCGCAAGGAGCTCGCCTTGCGCCTCCGTGAGAAGCGTCAGAAGCTTGTCGCCACCATGCGCGACGACAAGTTGTCGATGGAGGAACGCGACGAAGCGCGCCGCAAGCTGATGAAGCTGCCGCGCGACAGCAGCGCGACCCGCGGCCGCAACCGCTGCAACTTGACCGGTCGCTCGCGGGCCTACTTGCGCAAGTTCGGCCTTTGCCGCGTCGCCTTCCGCGAACTCGCGCTACAGGCCGAGATCCCGGGCGTCCGCAAGGCGAGCTGGTGAGCCGCCGTGCAGCGGCGGCGAAAATGGCCGTCTGCTCGCACACCGCAAGACTGCGGACTGCGGTCTCTGCACAATCGCGGTGATGACTCATCCGCTGCGCTGCCGATGAGGTTCTGGGAACCATCATGTCACCGCTTCGCATCCTCGGCTGGCTCGTCCCTCTCGTCGCCTTCGCGGCCATCATTCTGAGCTACGGTCGCGGCGGCGATTCACCACGACGGGCGCTGACCGGCGAGGAGGTCACCCTCTCAGCCGACGATCGCGAGGGCTACCCGCGCACCGCACGACTACCCGAGGGCGGCTCGATCACGCTCGGAGTTCGCCCGCAGCGTGTGCTCGTCGCCAATGCGTCCATCCTCGACTCGGTGATGTCGATTTGGCCGGCCCGCCGCATCGTCGCGATTCCCGAGCAGGCGTTGACCTGGTCCAAGCTCGCGCGCGACCTCGGCGCTTATTCGAAGCACGCCCGCTTCGATCGATTCGCCGCCGAGCCGATCCTCGAGTTCGCGCCGGATCTGGTCGTGTGCACGACCAATAACACCAGCGAGACCATCTCAGCACTTCAGGATGCGGACGTTCCGGTCGTTCGCCTGCCGCTCCCCGAGAACCTCGAGGAGGCCCGACGCGATCTCTCGCTGATCGCCAACCTGCTCGGTGTCGACGAAGTCGCCAAGGAAGTGTTGAGCGACCTCGATCGACGTATCGACGCACTGGTGCGCGAGAGCAAGGACCGTTCAGGAATGGACGCGGCCTTCTACGTCCACGACGGCAGCCAGGGATGGACCAGCGGCGAACGCACCTTGGTCGAAGACATCCTTCGCATCGCCGGTCTCGATAACTCCGCCTCGAAGGCCGGGCACATCGGCACGGTGCGCCTCTCCTTCGAGCAGTTGCTGGAGATGGACCCCGAGATCCTGGTCGTACCCTCGGCGGCCGGCGAGGAGGACGGCTCGACAGCCCGCCTGCTGCGGACCGAGTCTGATTTGGCGACGCTGCGCGCAGTGAAGTCGAACCGCATCGTGTCCTTGCATCCGAGCTTGTTCTCGTCGTCGTCGATCGAGATCGTGACGGCAGCGGAAGAGCTCGCTCGCGCCGTCGACGAAATGCTCGCGAGTTCCGGACGCGACGGCCGTTGACCGAGCCGCGCGTGAGCAGCATCGGCGATCCGCGGTTCGTTCCCGCGGCGGTGGTGTTGACGATCGCGCTGGTCGGCCTGTTCGCGACGCAGATGCTCGTCGGCGAGGCGGCGGACCATGAGTTCACGACCGCCGAAGTACTCCGCGGTTTGCGTGCGTGCGTCGGACTCGATGAGCCGCTCACGCCGCGGGCGCAGCAAGTCCAGGTCGAGCTTCGACTGTGGCGTGCCTTGACGGCGATGGGAGTCGGTGCCTGCCTCGCGGTCGCCGGCGCGCTGTTGCAGGGCGTGTTCCGCAATCCGCTCGCGTCGCCGTCGCTGATCGGCGTCACCGCCGGAGCCAGTCTGGGCGCGTGGATCGCCATCCTGGCATTGGGCGGTTACGCGGCATCCCTCCTCGGCCAGACGGTGCGCAGCCCCGGCCCCTGGATCGTCACCGCGGCGGCCTTTCTCGGCGCCCTCGCGGTGGCCGGCCTCGTCCTGGCGATCGGGAGTCGGCTCACGCGCTCGAGCGGTGTGGCGTCCCTGCTCCTGCTCGGCATCGCGGTGAACACCTGCATCGCCGGCGTCCTCGCGTCGATCCAGGACATCCTCGCTTCGCGACAGGACTTCGCCACGCTGACGCCGATGCTCGGCTGGTCACTCGGCACGCTCACCGATCGCAAGCCGTACCACGTCGCGATGGTCGCCGCAGGCGTCGCGTGCGCGGCACTGATCATTCCGAAGGTCGCACGCGAACTGGATCTGTTGGCGAACGGTGACGAAGACGCCCAACTCCTCGGGGTTCCCGTCGCCCGCACTCGCGCGCTGAGCCTGATCGCCGCCGCGTTCGCGACGGCCTGCGCGGTGGCGGCGGCCGGTCAGATCGGCTTCCTGGGCCTCGTGATCCCGCATCTTCTGCGCATGGCTCTGGGCGCCGATCACCGCCGACTCCTGTGGCTATGCCTGCTCGGTGGTCCGGTGTTCCTGCTCGCCACCGATACGCTGCAACTCTTCGCCCTCGGCAGTCGCAAACTCAACCCTGGACCACTGATGTCGCTCGTCGGCGGGCCGATGTTCCTGGTGCTTCTCGCGCGCCACCTGCGCAAGACCGGCGCATGAACCACGACCTCGAAGACCCACTCGTCGCCGTCACCGAGCTCACGGTGCGAATGCCGTCGCGCAGCGAAGCGGTGCTCGACGGGATCTCGTTCTCGCTGCGACGCGGGGAACTCGTCGCGCTGCTGGGTCGCAACGGCTCGGGCAAGACCTCGCTGCTGCGCACGCTCGCCGGCCTGCTCGCACCCACGCACGGGCGAGTGTGCCTGTGCGGCGAAGAGCCCACGAGACTGCGCCCCCGCGAACGCGCACGCCGGATCGCACTGGTGCCGCAAGGTCTCGAGCACCTCACGCCGCAGAGCGTGTCGAGTTTCGTCCGCGGCGGTCGCTACGCGCACTTCGGGCAAGCCGATGCGCGAACCGATCGCGAGTCGTGTGAGCGCGCGATGATCGCCACCGGCATCGCCGAGTTGGCGTCGCGCGATCTGGTCACCCTGTCGGGCGGTGAACGCCAACGCGCGCTGGTCGCACGCGCGCTCGCTCAGGACACACCGATCCTGCTCGGTGACGAGCCGACAGCCTCGCTCGATCCCGAGCAACAGATCGCGATCCTCGAGTTGTTTGCGACCGCCGCGCGATCCGGCCGCGCGGTGATGGTCGTGACCCACGACCTGAACCTGGCGAGCCAATTCGCCGACAAGATCGCCCTGTTGGATCGAGGTCGCCTGGTCGCCTGGGACCGACCTTCTGTGGTCCTCACCGAAGCGACCATGCAACCGGTGTTCGGATCGTCGCTGCGCATCCTGTCGGATGCGTCGCTGGTTCGCTCCCCCATCGTCTTTCCGGTTCGACCCGACCCCCACCCGCGATGACGCCGCTCGATCCGCGACCCAGTCGAGTCTTCGAATCGCCGGTCGGTGCACGAGTGGTCGTCGACGGACGGTCTTATCTGTGGTTCGGCGGCACCGCCTACCTCGGGCTGCAATCCCGACCGGAAGTGATCGCGGCAGCGAGCGAAGCGGTGCAGCGCTACGGCGTGCACCCCGGCAGTGCTCGCTCCGGCTACGGAACCACGCCGCCGCTGCTGGCAGCCGAAGCCGAACTCGCAGAGTACTTCGACAGTGAGAGCGCGCTGTTGACCGCATCGGGCTGGTCGGCGACCGGCCTGCTGCTCGCGGCGGAAGACACGACGACAGTGCGTGCCTTCTGCGATGAACACCTGCACGCCAGCGCGAGAGAAGCGCTGCTCGCCGAACGGATCCCCGTACACGCATTCGCGCATCGCGACGCCGACGCCGCGCGCGCAGCGATCGCGACGCATCTTGGGCGCGGCGAGGCGCCCTGGATCATCACCGACGGCGTGTTCGCCGCGACCGGCGCGATCGCACCGCTCGGCGACTACGTGACGATCGCAAAGGAGCACCCGGGCAGTCGCGTGCTCGTGGACGACGCGCACGGCTTCGGAGTCCTCGGCGCGGGCGGCGCAGGATCGATCGGCCTGCACCACGGGCTCGACGCCAGACACAATGCCTCACCGCCAAGTGTGGATGGGGCGATCCGCGTCGCCGGTACGGCGAGCAAGGCGCTCGGCGGGCACGGCGGCGTCGTGACCGGCCCGCGCGCCTTCGTCGAGCGGATCCGAGCCCGGAGTCCCTGGAGTGCCGGTTCGACGCCCCCGTCCGTGGCCAATGCCGCAGCGACGGCCCGCGCCGTGCGTCTCGCACGCGAAGAACCCCAGCTTCGCGAGCGTCTCGCGGCGAACCTCGCCGCTCTGCGGTCACGGCTCGACGAACTCGGATTGACTCCGCCGCCGACGCCCGCGCCGATCGTCGCGCTCCGTTTCCCGGAAGCGGAAGCCACTCGACTCCACGAGGCGCTCGCCGACTCCAGGATCCTCGTCCCCAAGCTCTGCGACTACGGCGGCGTCCGCGGCTGCGTGCTCCGCATCGCGGTGTTCGCGACCCACGAAGTCGCCCACTTCGACGAACTCTGTACCGCACTCCGGCGCTTCCTCTGAGCAGGATGCGGAGCAGGCGCTCTGGCCCGGATGATTCGTGAACGTCGTCGCGAGATCGACGCAGGTCGATGTCCGGCAAAGAGCTACGACAGTCGACGACCGAAGCGTAGCTGTAGCTACGCTGCCAGGGAGGAGCCGACGCAGCGACGCCGCCGGGCGCGACTTGCGGCGATCGCAGTAGACGTTCACGAGTCATCCGGGCTAGCCCGGATGATTCGTGAACGTCGTCGCGAGATCGACGCAGGTCGATGTCCGGCAAGGAGCTGCGTCGGTCGACGACCGAAGCGTAGCTGTAGCTACGCTGCCAGGGAGGAGCCGACGTAGCGACGCCGCCGGGCGCGACTTGTGGCGATCGCAGCAGACGTTCACGAATCGTTCGGGCTGGATTCGTGCTTGCGCGCAGCGACCGTACCCCCGGACGCTCCGCACATGGAACTGTCGGTGCGCATCGCTCCCCTCCGTCTCCGCCATCGTTTCACCATCGCACACGGATCGACCGACCTGCAGCACAACCTGGTCGTCGAGTTGCGACATGCCGGACACCGCGGCTTCGGCGAAGCATCGACCGTCGGCTACTACGGCAACTCCGCCGCCGGGATGGCGGCGAGCCTGTTTGAGCACATCGACGCGATCGAGGGCATGGACTTCGACGACCCGCCCGCGCTGCACGCGCGGTTGGCATCGCGCTTCGCCCACGATCCTTTCGCACTATGTGCTCTCGACCTCGCTGCCCACGATCTGTGGGGCAAGCTCCGGGGTGCACCGGTGCATCGGCTGTGGGGCCTGTCGATGCGCGATCTCCCGCCGTCGGACTACACGATCGGCATCGCACCGCTGCCGGAGATGGTGGCGAAACTCCGCGAGTTCCCCCACTTCCCCGTCTACAAGATCAAGCTCGGAACCGCCGACGATCTGGCCATCGTGCGCGAACTGCGCCGACACACCGACGCCCGCTTCCGGGTCGACGCCAACTGCGCCTGGAACGTGGCGACCACCCTCGAGCTCGCGCCCAAACTCCGCGAACTCGGCGTCGAGTTCCTGGAGCAGCCCCTGCCCGCGGAGCACGACGGCCACGCGATCTTGCTCGAGCGCTGCGCCTTGCCGGTGATCGCCGACGAGAGTTGCCAGAGCGAGGGCGACGTCGATCGCTGCGCCGGGCGATTCCACGGCGTGAACATCAAGCTCACCAAGTGCGGTGGGCTGACGCCGGCACGGCGAATGATCGCCCGTGCCCGCGAACTCGGCCTGTCGGTGATGGTGGGGTGCATGACCGAATCGACCATCGGGATCTCGGCGATCGCCCAATTGCTGCCGCTGATCGACTACGCCGACATGGACGGCGCGCTGTTGTTGGCCGAGGACCTGGCGGAGGGCTGCCGCGTGGGGATGGACGGACGCGTAGAAGTTCCCGACTCACCGGGGCTGGGGATCCAATGGACCTCGACACTCCCGCCGCTGCCCCGGCCACAGTGAACGACCGCGCGCGCGGATCGTTGTTCGCTCACCGCCTCCACCGCCTCACTGACTACCCGAGGGAACATCGAAAGCGCCGCTTCGTCCAAGCCCCGCCTTCGCGACCTCGCGGAACTCTGGTATCCTGCCCACCCACCGGAGGTCGCCTCGGTCTCCTTCTCGAACCGACGCCTGAAACCATGCGAATCTCGGCCCAACTCGCCCTCCTCGGCCTCTTGCTGACGGCAGCCGCACCGCTGTGTGCGCAGGATTACACCTGGCAGGACATGCCGGCGCAGAAGATGCGCTTTCAGCTCCACAAGAAGCTGGCTCAGGTGCCGATGCGAATCGGCGATCTGACCCCCAATCAAGTCGCGAAGTTCGAGCCCGAGGCCGACGGCGACTACATCTGGGGTCGGTACGGCCGCTTCAAGTGGTCGTTGGAGATCTTCGAGTTCCAAGGGACGGCACCGGACGACCCGGACGCGCCGACCACCGGCGAAGGCGGCGCCCCGCAGGGGAAAGACGAAGCGGAGGCTGCCGCTCGTGAAGCGTTCAAGAAGGACGCCACCAAGCGCACCTTCGAGGAATGGGTCAAGGACCCGAAGAACTCGGGTTCCAACCGTCGCTACCTCGTCGAGGGCAAGGCGCAAAAGGCCACGAGCAAGCGACTGGGGTTCACTTGGTGGGAGTTCACCCAGACCACGGCGATGGTCAACGGCTACGGCGAACAGTTCGACCAGGTCTGGCACTACACGGCAGCGGCGTTCACGATGCCGGACGGTCGCGAGGTCGCGCTCATCTGCGGCGTGCCGGTGAAGAAGGACAAGCCGGATCAGAAGTGGGCGACGATCATCAAGCGGATGCTGACGAGCGTCACCGCGATCGAAGCCGATCCGGATGAGGACTTGTCCGACGCCGACCGCGACAAGTACGCGGAGACCGAAGCGCAGAAGAAGTCGTTGGAGGTCCTGAAGGACAACATCCGCAACCTCGACAACTGGGACTACTTCACCACCCCCGACTTCATCGTCACCTTCGGTTGGGGCAAGCCCGAGCAGCGCAAGGAGATGCTGCGGTTCTCCCGCTGGGTCGGCGATCGGCTCGAAGAGGCGCGCACCATGTTCCGTGAGCGGTATCCGCCGCACGAGAACATGAAGACGAACTACTCGATCATCCGCGTCTGCCACAGCTATGACGAGTTCCGCAAGTACGGCGACACGCCGTACGGCGTGGTCGGCTGGTTCAGCCCGAGCTCCAAGGAGTTCGTGATCTACTACGACAAGCAGCGCGAGCTCATCGGCAGCGAGGAGGAGATGCTCGGCGTCGCCTACCACGAAGCCTGGCACCAGTACTCCGACCAGTACTGGCCGGACGTCGAGCTCCACCGCTGGTTCGACGAGGGCATCGCCGAATACTTCGGTGCACATCGGCTCAAGGGCAAGCGCAAGGTCTACGTCGCGCTCAAGGGCCGCATCACCGAGATGCAGCCGCTGCTCGGTTCGAAGACCTACGTCCCCTCGGCGGAGATCGTCGCGTGGGATCGATCGACCTTCTATGGCGCAAACGCCTCGGCGCACTATGCGCAGGCCTGGGTCATGGTCGACTTCCTGATCCGTGGCCCCGACAAGCTCGGCAAACGATTCGACCCGCGCTGGAACGAGATCCTGCCGACCTATGCGAAGATCGCGCTGGAAGAGAAGGCGCCGAAGAAGGCGATCGAGGCGGCGTTCGCCGGTGTGGACATCGAAGCCTACGAGTCGGCTTGGATCGATTGGTTCAAGTCGGGCAAGATCAAGAACCCCTGAGCCGGCGAATCCACGCGTGAGCTCCACCGGCGCGCGCTGCGCGCGCCGGCGTGTCGGGGATGAGCCTCACTTGGCGGCGAGCGCTACGGCCAAGGACTCCACTCCGCTACGCAGGCACGCGATCGTCGAGCGCAGGCTGTCGGCTTCGCTGCGACGAACATCGGGATCGAATCGCACGACCGGCGCGCCGATCGCAGCGGCCAGTGCAGTCGAGACCTCGGCGGTCGCCGCATCCTCGAACAGCACCGCGCGCGCCTTCCGCCCGTCGAGCGCATTCTTCAGATCCTCGAGATCGTGTTCGCTCGGCGGTTCATCGCTGTGCAGGTGAGCATCGACGAGCGACCAGCCGTAGCGCTTGGCGAGGTAGACCCAGGTCGGATGCGACACCACGAGGACCTCTGTCGGCGCGAGTTGGATCTTGGCACACACTGCGTCGAGCTGCGCGATCTCGAGGACGACGCGTTCGAGCGCAGCATCGAGCTCCGCCGTCGACTGTGGCAATCGCTCCCTCAAGGCACGATGAATGGCACGCGCCTGCTGATCGAGCAACTTGGGATCGAGCCAAACGTGTGGATTGGTACCCTCGTGAACGTGCGCATGCCCAGGCCCGTGGCTGTGCGCCTCCGCCTTGGGGAAGTCCACGAGCTGGGCAGTGAAGCCAGCGCTGGTGTCGACCACGCGGCCGCTCGGCAGATTGGCGCGCGTCGTCCATGCTTCGAGACCCGCTCCGCTCAGCAGCACGAGGTCGGCGGTCGCCATCGCGGCCAGGAAGTCGCGCGGTGGAACGAAGCCTTCGACATCCGCATCCGTGGGCAGTGCGCACTGAAGCGCGATGCGTTCCCCGGCGAGTTGGTGCGCTAGCGACCAGATCGGCCAAGACGCGCACCACACGACCGGGCGCTTGGTGTCCTCGGCCTTCGCAAGGGAGGCATCCCCGCAACTCGAGAGGCTCGCGAGCGCGACCAAGGACAGTGAGGAGATCAGAACTGCGATTCGATTCAGGACCATGGCAATCGACTTTGGAGCGACCAGAGGACGACCGCCGCGAGCCCCGCCGCGACCACGAGGCCGACGACGATCAGCAGGCCGAACTCGATCGCGAAGGTGGCGATGATCGTACTCCGCGAGGCGCCGATGTGGTGAAGGGTGCGGATCTCGCCGGCTCGCAGCCGGACGGTCAGGAACACCAGCAACACCAACAGGAGTGCGACGGCTCCCGCGACCAGCCCGACCTGCAGATCGAACACCTGCTTGAGGCCGAACACGTAGCCGAGCAACTCGTCGACGACCTCGCGGGGCACGACCGCATCGCGATCGGCCAGCACGCGGTACCGCGCGGCGAGGATCGTCGCGCTGCGATCGTCGCGCGGAAACGCCAGCACCGCCGTGAGCGGCAGATCGCCCTGATCGGCATGGAAATGAAAGCTGTCGACGTTGCTCGCGTCGATCTCCTGGAACGCTCGCACCGACGAATCGAGGACGACCAGTGCCCCCTCGCGCCGCATGACCTGCTCATCGCGCGCGGACTTCGCGTCCGCATGGCCGTGACCGAGGCCATCGACGATCCACGCCGTCTGCAGTGAGGTGAACACCGCGTGATCGTCGGCCGTCCCGGTCGGCGCGAGGATCCCCACGATGCGCATGCGCAGGGGATCACCTTCGTCGATCGCGAGCGGGTTACGACGATCGGACAGGATCTTGTCGTCGACGCGCAGTCCATCGCGCGCGGCGACCGCGGCCCCGAGAACGCACTCGCCGAGCAGCAGCGGCAGGTCACCGGTTGCGACCGTCAGCCCGCGCCGCGCGAAGTATTGCGGGGTCGTCCCGCACAGCGGCCACCCGCGCGCGCTGTTCCGCACATGGAGCGGCACGGCCTCGGCGAGTCCGTCGGCGCGAACGCGATCGATCTCGCGAAACGGCAGCACGTCGGGCGTCCGACCCCGGAACCACAGCGACGACAACACGAGATCGAAGCGACTTCCGGCGCTGCCGACGACGAGCGCACTCGCCGCCGTTCGCTGTCGCGCCGCCTGCTCGATCGATGCCAGCAGTCGATCGACGACGACCGGCAGCAAGGCCACCAACGCAGTCGCGGCCACGAGCAGCGCGGAACGCCACCTCTCGTGGGCGATGGTAGAGAGCGCGAGCCACCACGCGGCCCTCATGGCGCCACCACGGTCCCGGCCAGTTGCTCCATCGATACCACGCGATCGAACCGCGACAGCAGGGATTGGTCGTGCGTGACGACGAGCACCACCGAACCATGGTCGCGAGCGGCGCGCAAGAGCCGCTCCGTCGCGGCACGACCGGTGCCGACGTCGAGAGCGCTGGTAGGTTCGTCGGCCAGGATCAGCGAAGGATTCCGCACCAGCGCCCGCGCGATCGCGACCCGCTGGCGCTCACCGATCGAGAGTTCGTTCGGCCGACGATGTGCGAGCACCGCGATGCCGAGTTCCTCGAGCAACGCCGACTCGCGAGCGACGTCGATTCGCTCGCCGAGCAATCGCGAGGGCAGCCGCACGTTGCCGCGCACGTCGAGCGCATCGAGCAGTTCGAGTTCTTGGAACACGAGTCCCACTTCGCGCAGTCGCCAGTGTCGACGCTCGCGGTCGTTCCGTGCGGTGACCTCGACGTCCCCGACGCGAACAGAGCCTGCCGACGGTTCGAGGATCCCCGCTAGCAGCGCGAGCAGAGTCGACTTGCCCGAGCCGCTTGGACCCACGAGCGCAGTCGCACTCCCCGCTTCGAGCGCAAGGTCGATCCCGCGCAGCGCGAAACCGTCGCCACCGCGTCGGAAGTCGACCCCCTTCGCCGATAGGCCCGGGACTTGGTCAGCCATCGCTGTCGGTCCGCGCGAGGTCGAGGACTTCGAAACTCCCGATTCGCCACGCCCCGCGATCGAGACAGATCCACAGCCTGGTCTCGTAGCGATTCGCCCGCCGGTGAGCGTGCCCCCAATGCGAGACCAGTCCACGAGTGGTCCAGTTCCACTCGGCGAGAAAGCGCGTGCCCTGGACTCGCTCTTGGGACAGCGCCTCCCAAGGCTCCACGGCAGCCGTCAGGTTCACCCGGCGATCTTCGAAATCGATGCCCTCGATCTGGCACAGCGCACCGCCCTGATTGCGAAGAATCAGACTCTCGTAGATCTGGCCGTAGAGTTCGTCGACGAGTTCCGGCACGACGCTGACCGTCAAGGACTCGTAGATCTCCTCTTCGCGACGCGCATCGAAGGCCGAGTAGAGGTTCTGCACCAACCGATCGACGATCTCGGTAGCGCGGGCGGGGTCCGTGGGGACCGAGGCGGCCGGTGCCGAGAAATCCACCCGCCACAGATCGCGTACCAACCAAGCGGAAGCGATCGCACTGACCGCCATTCCCGTCCAGAGCAGCCTGCCCAGCGGCTGCTTCCTGAGGCCGAACGCGGCCGCACCGAAGCCGGCCAGGACCAAGATGGACGACAGCGGCCAACCGGCCGAATTCGGCGGTGCCATCACCGCGCTGGGCGCCGTCTTGATCCTCGGCGTCAGGCTCGACGAGTACCAGACGAACTCGGGCTCGGCCGCTGCGATGACGCCAAGCGCCGTCTCCCCGAACTCGCGAAACATCAAGGGGAGCTTCACTTCCCCATACCAGCTCAGGTGGTCCCACACTTTCCAACCGATGCGGATCGACTGCGGTCGATGCTCGATCGGGACGGTCAACTCGAAGCTGAGGGCCGGGCGTCCGTAGCCGGTGGCGTCGAGGGGCGGCACTTCGAGTTTGGTCAAGGTCGGCGGACCGGTCCGACCGTCGATCTCGATCTGGTTCCGACTCGTGACGAGGTCCATGATCGCCCCGACCACGCGCGACCGTTCCGGCTCGGTGATGGGCTCCTCCCACGGATCGTCCGGTGCAGCCTTGCCTAGCCAATGCGCCAAGGTGGTCTGCTCACCCATGACGCGGATGATGACCTGACGCTCCTCGAGCACGAACTCGATGCCGACGGATGGCCCAGGGTGAAGAACGCGCGCGGCCAGCAGAGCCAACCCGACGATCGAGGAAGTCACCGCCGCCAGCATTCGAGACCGTCGTCGCATCGCGCTCGTCAGTCTAGCCCGGACCATGCGTGAACGTCGTCGCGAGCTCGACGCAGCTCGATGCCCAGGAAGGAGCCGACGCAGCATCGCGGCCGGGCGCGAGTTGCGGCGATCGCAGCGGACCGTCGCGAATGGTCCGGATTGGGCTCTCGCTCAGGCGATGCGGTGCGCGTCAGCCCTCGATCACCGCGAGAATCGCTTCGCGCGTCTCCTCCCAACACCGCGCGGGATCCTTGCCGCGCTCATATTCGAGGGTCAGGATCGGGATCTGTAGATCGATGCCGACGAAGGAGCCGAGCGAGCCCGGCGTGCCGTGAATGGAGTCCGATTCGACAACCGGATAGCCCGATGTGGCAGAAAAGGTCTGCGCGAGTTCGCGCGCCGGACCGTCGTAGTTGATGAAGGCGCGCGGTCCGTTCGGTCGGCGTCCCCAGGAATGGGCGACGATCACCAGGTCGGGTTTCAACCGCAGGATGAGGTCGTGGAGCGCTCTCGATTCCGGCTCGCTGAGCGGCACGTCGCCACGACCGTCGCCCGGCTGGAAGTTGCGCGAAGGGTAGTTCCGATTGAGATCCACCCCGCGCGCGTTGCGACGTTTGGCGTTCGCGCGACCGTCGGGATTGATGTCCTCGACGATGTGCAGAGTGACACGCGATGCAAGATCGCCTCGAGCGAAGAACTCAGCGGGAAGTTCTGCGGTGGCGACCATGCCCTCCACCTCGTCGCCGTGAATCCCACCGACCCACAGCACGGTGCGCGCGCCGCTGCCGAAACTGGCGTGACGGAGAGCGCGGCCTTCGACGCTCGCGCCGAGCGTGTTCCATGCCGGGGTCGGGCGAGCCGAGTTCGCAGCCGACTCACCCTTCGAAGTTGCATCGGACCGCGGCGAGTCCGCCGGTAACTCACGAAGCTCGAGCAGGCCACCGCACGAACTGCCGGTCGCGAGCCACGCTCCGAAGACGAGACTCGCGGCACTCCTGATCCAACCGTCTCGCATCACTCCCACCGTGACCCCCCGCCGTCGACGTGAACGGTCACGCCCGCTCGCTGAAGAGCCTCGCGAATCCCCTCAGCCAAGACCTCGTCGTTGCCCGCGCGGGCGCGATCGTGAAGAGCCAGCACCGCAGCGAGGAGCGGCGCCAAGGACTCGTCGGACGGCGCGTCGAAGGTCGCTCCGCCGGCAGCGTCCTTGACGACGATTCCGCTGGCGGTGAGGGCATCGCGCAACGCGTCGGAAGTGGCGAAGTCCTTCCGCGCGCGCGCGGCCGTTCGCATCGCGAGCACGGCGCTGGCGACCTTGGAGACGCGTTCGCCGGCCGGTCGCGCGGCTGACAACTTGGCGAGATCCCCGGCCTGAAACAGACCGATGCAGCGGCCCAGGTCGCGTGCGATCCCGAGGATGCGCCGACGTTCGGCGACATCCTTCCGTTCCGCCCCGACTGCGGCGAGCGCGAACAGCGCAGCGATCGCTTCGCCGGTGTTGAAGTCGTCGTCCATCGCCGCGCAGAAGGCATCGCGATGCGGCCGCGCGATCTCGGGCAAGTCCGCCGCCAGGATCTCCGCGAGCGGAACCTCGCGTTCTTCGTCGAGGAGATCTCCGAACTGCTTCAGCAGACGGACCAAGCCGGTGCGCGCCGCTTCCAGATTCTGCGGTTCGAAGTCGATCGGTCGGCGATAGTGACCGCGCAACAGGAAGAAGCGCAACGCCGGCGCACCGTGGTGCTCGATGAGCCACGACGCCTTGAACTGCTGCGCGAACTGCGGGTCCTGCATCCGCGGGTCGCTCTTCGCGACCTTGCGCCCGCCGTACTGCACGAGTCCGTGGTGCATCCAGCAATCCGCGAAGTGGTCGCCGTGCGCCTCGCTCTGCGCGATCTCGTTCTCGTGATGCGGGAACTTCAGATCGTCGCCGCCCCCGTGGATATCGAAGGCTTCGCCGAGCAGCTCGCGTGCCATCACCGAGCACTCGAGGTGCCAACCGGGGCGACCCGGCCCGAAAGGACTATCCCACGTCGGCTCACCGGGTTTGGCCGCTTTCCACAACGCGAAGTCCGCGGGATGGCGCAGCTCCGAACTCGCCTCGACCCGAGCTCCGGCGATCATGTCTTCGACCTTTCGACCGGAGAGCTTGCCATAGTCCGGCTGGCGATGGACGTCGTAGTAGACTCCGTCACTGGTCACGTAGGCACGGTCCTTGGCGATGAGGTCCGCCACGAAGCGCAACATCTGCGGCACGTACTCGGTGCAGCGCGGGTGGTCGGTGATCGTGACGACGGCCAAGTCGCGCAGGTGTTGGAAGTATCGCTCCGTGTAGCGCTCTGCGATCGAGCGCCAGTCTTCACCCGAGCGCGCGGCGCGCTGGATGATCTTGTCGTCGATGTCGGTGATGTTGTTCACGAAGCGAACCGCGAACCCGCGCGCTCGCAACCATCGTGAGATCGAGTCGAAGATCACCGGTCCCATCAGGTGACCGATATGGCAGTCGTCGTAGACCGTGGGCCCGCACACGTAGAGTCGGACCAGACCGTCGGTTCGCGGGGAGAGAGGGCGCCGCGTCCGGCGCAGCGTGTCGTAGACCTGGATCACCGGTGCGGCACCGTAGCGAAGGGGAACACGGCTGTCGCGTCGTTCGCATCCGAGCGACCGCAGGAGACGAACTTCTCAGCCATGACCCCTTTCGAGCCGCAGCCCGCGGCTATGATCCCGCCGTCCGTGCCGGCCGGCGAGCCGACACGCAGCACACGCCCCATGCACCCCTCCGAACGCATCGAACGGCCGAACCGTCCCTCTCGCGAGGACGCCGAGGCCGCCGTGAGGACGCTCCTGGCTTGGGCCGGCGAGAACCCCGATCGCGAAGGTCTCGCGGAGACGCCCGCGCGCGTGGTTCGCGCCTACGAGGAGCTCTTCGCCGGCTACGAGATGGACCCAGAGGCAATCCTCGCCAAGACCTTCCGCGAGGTCGAAGGCTATGACGAGATGGTCACGGTCCGCGACATTCGACTCGAGTCGCACTGCGAGCATCACATGGTGCCGTTCCTCGGCCGAGCGCACGTCGCCTACCTGCCGGCCCGGCGGGTCGTCGGCCTCAGCAAGCTCGCTCGCCTCGTCGAGGGCTTCGCCAAGCGGTTCCAGGTCCAGGAGCGCCTGACCGTGCAGATCGCGGATGCGATCGATCACGTGCTCTCACCGCGCGGTGTGGCGGTGGTCGTCGAGGCCGAGCACTTCTGCATGACGACCCGCGGCATTCGCAAGCCGGGTGCGATCACGGTCACGAGCCGCATGCTCGGCGCGTTCCGCGACGATGCCGCGACGCGTCGCGAGTTCCTGTCGATGATCGGCCACGTCGCCCGCTGAGTGCGGGTGGCCTTGTCGGATCCAGCCCGGACTAGCCCGGATTATGCGTGAACGTCGTCGCGAGATCGACACAGGTCGATGCCCGGCAAGGAGCTGTGTCGGTCGACGACCGAAGCGTAGCTGTAGCTACGCTGCCAGGGAGGAGCCGTCGTACCGACGCCGCTGGGCGCGACCTGTGGCGATCGCAGCAGACGTTCACGAATATTCCGGGCTAGTCGTGAGCGTCGTCGCGAGATCGACGCAGGTCGATGTTCGGCACGGAGCTGGGTTGGCGACAACCGAAGCGTCGCCGCAGCTTCGCTGCCAGGGAGGAGCCGACAGAGCGCGGCGCCCGGCGCGAGTTGCGGCGATCGCAGCAGGCGTTCACGAACGATCCGGGCTAGCGCGATCAGCTCAGGTCGACGCCGGCGGCAACCAGCGCGGCGCGCGTCATGAGGAGCGGAAGCCCGACGATGGCGTTCCAGTCGCTGGACTCGACCGCGTCGAAGAGGCCGATCCCTCGACCCTCGATCCGATACGAACCCGCGCAGTCGAGCGGCTGGTCGGCGGCGACGTAGGCGGCAAGCTGAGAGTCGCTCAGCGCACGCATCCTCATCCGGCTCACCACCGCGAAGGTCGCGAAGCACTCGGACTCTCCGGCGCGCGCCAGGGCGACCGCGGTGATGAGCGAGTGGGTTCGCCCGGACAGTCGCCGCAACTGCGCGATCGCGCGTTCGACGCTGCCCGGCTTGTCGAGCACCTGATCGCCGAGTGCGCAAACCTGATCGCTGCCGAGAACGATCGCCCCGGGGCAACGACGCGCGCCGGCCAACGCCTTGCGGCAAGCGAGTTCCCGTGCCCGGTCGTGGGGCGACAGCGAGTCCAGCTCGGCCGCGGACTCGTCGACACCAGGATCCACGATCGTGAACTCGGAAACGATCCGGGCGAGGAGCGACTTTCGATACGGCGAGGTGCTGGCGAGCGCGAGTCTCACGTCAACAGCCCGAGCAGCGCCCCCACCATCGCGACCACGGGACGGCCCGTCGGTCGCCCATGCTGCCAGTCGGAACCTTCGGTGGCGCTGCCGCCGATGTCGATGTGCGTGAAGGGCAGCGGCGCTGCCGCGTCGCTCCCGTGCCCGGCCAGGCCGGCAGCGATCGCCAGGAACGCCATCGGGAATTGATGACCGCGGTTGGTCATGGTCGACGGCGCGTTATTGCACGAGAGCACATCGTCCGCGCGACTGCGCGGCGCGACGAAGTCCCAGTCTTCGCGTCGCAACCTCGACACCTCGAACGGATCGCCGAGGAGATCGCCGACGCGCGCGAGTTCCTCGGCCGTGGCGAGCGCTCGGGCGGGCCCGTTGTCCAACGCGATGCTGTACGGCCCGGCCGCGCGAACCGCATGTCCGGTCAGCGTCGCGACCGAGAACAGCCGCGGTGACGGCGCAGTAGACGCTGCGACTCGGAGGTGCGAGAGCAAGTCCGCCAGCACCAACCGACCCTCGGCGTCGGTGTTGCCGATGCGCACGCGCACCCCGGCGTGACTCTTGATGATCTCGTCGGTGACATAGCAGTCCGATCCGATGCTGTTGCGCACCGCGCCGATCTCGGCGATCACGCGAACTCCCTTCGGAGCGAGTCGCGCGACCGCCGCCAAGAAGCCGGCAACCGCTGCACCACCGCCCTTGTCGCGACTCATCCCCGCCATGACACCGCCGGCCTTCAGGTCTGCGCCGCCGGTGTCGTACGTGAGTCCCTTGCCGGCAAACAAGAGCGTGCGCTCGATCGGTCCAGAGCCGCGATACTCGAGTCGGATGACCGAAGGCCGATGACGCTCCACGCCGAAGGAGGCGCGCGCGACCGCGCTCAGCAGCGGATAGTCCCGCTCCAGCGTCGAACGATCCGAGATCACGTCGACATCGACCGCAGTGCCGGTGAAGGCCGCCACACACGCCTGCGCGAAGCGCGGCGGCGCCATGCGTTCGGGTTCGGTCCCGCAGAGGTCGCGCGCGAGACGCAGGCCGGTCTCCAAAGCGGCGATGACCTCGAACGACCCGGCCACCCCCGCTCCGAGCGCGCCGACAGCCAGCGCCTGCACCGGCTCACAAGTCGCATCGCCAAGTGCCTCCCGCGCTTCGAGCGGCTCCCACAGACCCGAGAGCGCGCCGAGCACCGCGACCTCGACCGCCCGTCGATAGCGCGGATCCTCGTTCGGCGGAGTTCCGACCAACAGAAGCGGCGACCGCGCCCCGGCGTCCCGTGCGCGCCGTAGCCCGGCTCGCGCGGCGTCCGCAAAACGCCGGACATCGTCGTGATCGCGTCGCAACGGCCCGGTCGGAGAAACGACCAGCCGTTTCCCCGGCAGTCTCTCGGCCGGCAGGAGCGTGAGTTGGGAGTCTGCGCGGGCATCGACGGCACGGAGGGGATCGAGCGCACCAGCGAGCACTGCGGGCAGGTCGCGATCATGCGGAGTCGCGAGGTACACCACCGCATCGTGATCGGCAGTCGCGTGGAGAGCGGCGACGGGATCCGTCACCGGACGAAGTTCGACCATGCGTCGATCGTGCCACGGCGAGCTGCCCCGACCAAGCCCCGGTCGCGCTCGAGTGCTCAGCGCCGCGTCCGACTCGCGCGATACGACTGCACGACTTGCTGCAGCTTCTGGACCAACAACGGATTGGCGTTGATGACCACCGGATCCGCGAGAGGCGAAATCGTGCCGAGTCGCATCTGGTGCGCCCCGACCACGACGCCCTCGAGGCTGACCGCCGATAGGATCTCCGTGTTACCGCCGACGATCATCACTCCGGAAATCGAACTGGGTCCCGAGCCCACCGGCGCCAGCAGGTTGCCGGTGACGATCGTCACCGCCGAGTCGATCCGGGTGTTCGAGAGCTGAAGGTTGCCGGGCACGAGAATGACGCGACCCGCGGTATCCGTCGGTGTGCGTTGCTTGGTCGGGTCCCAGATGATGTCCGCGAAGCTTGCAACGTCCTGGAGGCTCATCCCCAGGATGCTCGACAGATCGATGACCATCGACGGTAGCCGAACGCGCGCCGGCGAACCGGTGAGCTTGGTGTTGTCGATGATGATCGGATCGAGCGATACCTGTACCGGCATCGCGGGGAGCAGGTCGAAGGCATCGACGTCGCCGTCGCTGTCCAAGTCCTCGCCGATCACATCGTCGATGTCGTCCGGCGGCGGCTGGGGGAGCGAGGGATCGCTCATGTCGATCGGACCGTCACCATGGGCAAGGCCCGGTCCTCCGCCGCCGTCGATCCACACGTTCGGTCCGACCCAGACCTTCTCGGGATCCTGCGCGACGACCGGCGCCTGCGCCGGGAGGTTCAGCTGCATGCCTCGGAACTCACTGCCCGTGAGATCGGTCGCAACGATGCGATTGGGCGGCTGGTCGAACGGTTTCGAGGGATCGACGACTCGATAGACGTAGCTTCGCATCGAGAGCTGCCACGCCTTGCCCTGACCGGCGATTCCGCACTCCGCGCTGATGTCTCGAACGTCCTCACGGCGCAGCTCGTAACGCCCCCACAGGTTGCCGCGGATCTCGAACTCGCGCACGAGTCCGAGCGTGGGATCGATGGTCTCGAGTCGCGGTGGATCGTTGTACGGATCGAAGACCGGGTCGAACGCGTTCACCGGCTGCGTGGGCTGACCGCGAAACCACGCGAGCGCATCGACCACCCCCGCGCGGCCGACGGTCTGGGCCAACGCCTTGCGGTCGTAGCGCGCGTCGAGTTCCCGCCTCTGGGACGCCATGCGTAGTGAATGCGAGACGATCATCCCGGAGGTGAGGACCACGAACATCAGCGCCCACACCATCACCGAGCCCTGCTCGGGGTCACTCCGCAGGGGGACGAATGTCGACGGTTCACCGCTACCCATGCCGGGTTTCTCGACGCACCCGCGGTCTCGTTTGAGTTCCGCCGGATCAGCGTGGCCCAGGCAGTGCAGGCGGTCCGATGGCACCGCGGTTCGGCGACGTCTCATTCTCGGCCCGACTTGCACGGTGGCGAATCCGGCCGATGCTTCGATTCCAGATGAACGACACCCGACTGCGATTCGACTCCCTGATCGGCAACCGACAACGACTGGACGGCGGCTCGATGTTCGGCAACGCACCGAAGGCGCTGTGGTCGCGCTGGGCGAGTCCCGACGACCAGAATCGCATCGATCTCGCCTGTCGCTGCCTGCTGGTTCGGGACGGAACTCGAACGATCCTGTGCGAGGCCGGGATCGGCGCCTTCTTCGAGCCAGCGATGCGTGAGCGCTTCGGCGTCGTCGAGCCGGAGCATCGGCTCCTGAGTTCGCTCGCGGAACTCGGCATCGCACCCGAGCAAGTCGACGTCGTGGTGTTGTCGCACCTCCACTTCGACCATGCCGGTGGAATCCTCAGCGCATGGCAGGAAGGTCGCGACCCCGAGCTGGTGTTCCCCCGCGCACACTACGTGGTCGGCAAGACGGCGTGGGACCGCGCACTCCGCCCGCATCCGCGTGACCGCGCGAGCTTCATCCCGGGGCTCTGCGAACTCATCCGCGCGACCGGACATCTGGAACTCGTCGGCGGCGAACGCTCCGAGACCCTGGGTCCGGACTACCGCTTCCACGCATCCTCCGGACACACGCCGGGCATGATCCTGCTCGAGGCAAGTGACGCGAGTGGGCCTCTTCTGTTCGCCGCCGACCTGATTCCCGGATTGCCGTGGCTGCGGCGTGCCATCACGATGGGATACGACCGCTTCCCCGAGCTGTTGATCGACGAGAAGACGAGGCTCCTCGACGACCTGTGTCAGCGGAACGGCCGCGTGTTCTTCACGCACGACCCCGAACATGCCGTGGCCGCGTTGGGCAAGGATGCCAAGGGCGAAGTCGTCGCCGTTGCGACGCAGCCGGTCCTGAGATCCTGAGATCGACAGACGCTTCGCTGCGCCCGTTCAGTGCGCGTGCGCGGCTTCTTGCTTCTTCTTCCAGGCCGCGACGATCTCCATCTGGATGTTCGGCGGCACCGGCTCGAAGTGGGATGGCCTCAGTTCGAAGCCGCCTTCGCCGGCGGTGATCGAACGCAACTGCGTCGTGTAGTCCTGCATCTCCTTGAGCGGCACCTGCGCCGTGATGACCTGGATGCCGCCGGCCATCTCCATGCCGGTCATACGTCCGCGCAACGTCGCGAGGTTGCTCGCGACGTCGCCGGTGAAGCGCTCGGGCACCCGGATCACGACATCCGCGATCGGTTCGAGCAGGATCGGCTTGGCCTTCTCGAAGGCATCCGCAAAGGCTCGCTCACCCGCGATCTGGAACGAGATCTGGTCGGAATCGACGTCGTGGTACTTGCCGTCGTAGACCTCGACTTCGACGTCCTCGACGCGGCAGCCGGCGAGCCCGCCCTTGTCGAGGAAGTGACGAATGCCCTTCTCGACTTCCGGAAGGAACTGCCGAGGGATCGACCCACCGACGACACCGTCGACGAAGGCGAAACCTTCGCCGCGATCGCGCGGTCGGATGCGCAGGTACACCTCTCCGAACTGGCCGCGACCACCCGACTGCTTCTTGTGGCGATGATGTCCCTCCGCGGCGAGCGTCACCGTCTCCTTGTAGGGAATCGCCGGCGGGTGCGTGACCGTTGCACAGTGATACCGCTTGTCCAATCGCTTGAGCTGAACATCGACGTGCAATGGGCTGGTCCCGGACACGATCAACTCACCGGTCTGCGGATCGCGGTGCACCTTGAACGTCGGATCCTCGGCAGCGAGTTTCTCGAGACCCTGCCCGATCTTCTGCTCATCGCCCCGCGTCGCCGGGTTCACCGCGAGAGAGTAAGTCGGCAGCGGGAACGGCGTGGTCGCCATCTCGAGCGGATGCGCATCGTCGGTCACCGTGTCGCCGAAAGCGAGTGACTCGATCTTCGCGACCATGAACAGATCGCCGGCCACCACCTTGTCGACCGGCTTGCTCTCGATGCCCTCTCGCACTTGCAGGCCGCCGAGCTTCTCGTGCTTGCCGGTCCTGACGTTGAAGAAGCCGGCATCGGCCGAGAGCGAGCCGCGGAAGCACCGTAGCCAACTCACTCGCCCCACGTAGGGATCGACGATCGTCTTGAACACACGGGCCACGAAGGGCTGAGCCTCGTCGGGCTCGACGAGCTGGTCCAACTGCCTGCTTCCAGGAACCCCCGCGGGTCGCGGACCGAAGGCGCGCGGCGACGGGAAGTAGGTCTTGACGAATGCGCAGAGCTTGCGGAGCCCGATCTCCTTCGGCGGGCAAACCGTGAAGAGCGGGGTGACCTTTTCTTTCGCGATCGCGATCGGCAGGTACTTCTCGAAGTCCTCGTCGGAGAGTTCTCCCGTCTCGAGGTAATGCGCGAGGACCTCATCATCGGCCTCGGCCACACGTTCCTCGAGCAGCGCTCGATACTCCTTGCAGCGGGGACCGTCGCCGTGGAGCACATCGTGCACCGCAGAGAAAGCGGCACCATCGGCGTTGGGGTAGGTGACCGGAACGACGGTGTCGCCGAAGACGTCCTGCAGCGACATCAGCACCTCTTCGAAGTGCGCGTTCTCACCGTCGGGATGCGTGACCACGACCGCTCGCCCGATTCCCGATCGCTTCGCAGCATCGAACAGGGAACGACCGTGGAAGGTCAATCGCCCCGATGCGCTCACGCACAGGAGCGCAGCCTCGACGACATCCAGGCTCGCGATCGCATCGGCCAGGAAATCGGCATGTCCCGGGGTGTCGATGACATTGAGCAGGGCGCCATCCCAGTGAAACCCGAAGGGATGGCTGTTGAGGGTCTGCTTGCGCTCCTTCTCCTCCGGCAACGAGTCACTGACGCTCGTGCCGTCCAGCGAGTTGCCGTGGCGCGGTGCGTCCTTCGTGACGAAGGCGAGAGCGTCGATCAGCGCGGTCTTCCCGGAACTGCTGCTACCGACGAGTGCAAGATTGCGGATCGCGACGGAACGGTGAGCCATGTGCGAGGTCGTTTCTCGTGGAGAACGCTGCACGCGGCGCTTCGACCGCGCGACAGCCGGACGAAGAAGGTGCGGCGATCATACGCCGCCTTCACCACACGAGAATTGACGAATCGGTGGGGAATTGCATCACCGAGTTCGGGCAGGCGGCCGCCACCACGCGGCGCACCGAAGCCGACCGAAGTCGGCCCGATCAACGGGCCGCGACGTCTTCGCCGACCACGATCTCGACGCGCCGGTTTCGCGACTTGTCGGCGTCGCTCGCGCCGCTGGCGCGGGGCTCGTGCGGGCCGTAACCCACCACCGCGACCCGGCTCTCCGGGACGTTGCCGCGGTCGATCAGCCAACGCGCCACGGCATCGGCCCGTTCGACGGACAAGTGCCGGTTGTCGCGGAATTGCCCCTTGGTCCGACGGATCGGGTCGGTGTCGGTGTGCCCTTCGACGTAAATCCGACGACTTCCGAAGTCGGTCCGCAAGACGTCGGCCACTCGGCCGAGGATCGACGCCGCGCTGCCCTTCACCGAAGCGCTCCCCGAATCGAAGGTCACCGTGTTGTCGATGCCGATCGAAATCCGCCCGTGCTTGCGGCGCACGTCCAGCTCCGGGAGCTGATCCTGGACTCGGGACAGATCGGAGTCGCGCGGCTCCGCCGATGCTTCCGCGGGCGCGACGCTCGCCGAAGCGAGCCGCTTCTCGGCGTCCTCGCGGAGACGCCGGAGTTCTTCGTTCTCGGCACGCGAACTCGCGAGGCGAGCCTGGAGATCGCGAATTTCCGAGTCACGGTCGCGGAGAAGGTCTTGGTACCGCGTCGCGCATGCAGACGCGAACATGAGGTACCCGAGGCAAACGAGAGCAAACAGCTTTCTCATGGGGATGCAGGATCAGGGGGTTCGTCCAGGGAACGGAATCGTCGACGGCGCAGCAGCACGAGCGAAGCGAACGCGAGCAAGGCCAAACCGCTGACGTACACAGGCAACGAACGATGCTCGGCCTGCCATTGAGGCCAAGTCACCGTAAGAAACTCAACCATCTCACCCTCGAAGAAGAGCGAGAGCACCGCGCCCATGGCGAGGAACGGACCAAAGGCGATGTACGGGTCACGCACGAAGAGTCGACGTGCACCACCGACGACGGAGCCGAGCAGACAGCCGAGGAAGAAGGTCAACAGCGCACCATTCCAGCCGAGGAAGGCGCCCACTCCGGCCATCAGCTTGACGTCGCCGAAGCCCATCGCCTCCTTGCCCAGCACCGCGCGCGCCGTAGCGCGAACTCCGAAGGTCACGCCGAAGCCGGTCGACATGCCCACGAGACTGGCGAGTGCCGAATGTGGCGTCGCGGCGAGTGTCGACAGTCCCGGCAAGGGTTCGAGCGGCGGGAGAAAAGGCGCGATCACGGCGGCGCAGACCCCCACCACCATCAAGGGCTTGGTCAGCCGATCGGGGAGGATGCGGAATTCGAAGTCGATGAAGCTGTTCGCGATCAGGTTCGCGAGGAAGAAGCCGTGCAGGGCGAAGGCGAGACTGGCGGTGCTCCAGAGCGCGGAGAGGTCGGGCCGCAGTCCGCTCGGCGGATACGCGGCGAGGCACCAGAAGGCGACCGCGGTCAGAGCTTCGACGAAGGGGTAGCGCGCGCTGATTCGCGTGCCGCAGCACCGCGCGCGCCCACGCAGCCACAACCACGAGAGAATTGGCAGATTGAGGGCCGCCGGAATCGGCGCACCGCACTTGGGGCACGCCGACCGCGAGCCGGTAGAACGCTGCTCATCCCGCGGCGGTAGCCGATGGATGAGGACATTCAGAAAGGATCCCACGACCGCGCCCAGCGCGGTCGCAGCGACGAGGCTTAGAACCTCTGCTGGATCCGACGTCATGGATCGACGCGCGCTGACCTCGCGCACCGCCTCCCAGGGAAATTGGATGATGGACGCCGAGCGTCCGGAAAATACCGCCGGTCGAAGGCTAGCTTCCGGTCCGGCTCGGATCCAGATCCTTGTCGATCAGCGAACTTCGATCGCGAGTCCGCCGAGGGAAGGCCAATCGTGCGAAGTGACGTCGGCCTCGACCAAGACACGCACGAATCCGCCGCGCGGGATCGCAAGGGGCGCGGCGAGCGGGAGCGACCTCGGCGGCGAGTGGCTTTGTGCCGACGGTCGTGGTCGCGCGGGATCGGACAGATCCGCCGGAGCCGCTTGGACCGCAACACGCATGGCACCGCGGAGATCGTTGGTCGCGACGTCGATTGCTGCGGCGGCCTCACCACCGATCGGGATCCACTGCGAAACCGCCTTTGCGGTGATGACGGCGGTCTCGGGCACCCCACGCGTGAGCGCAGTCGGCAGGATGACCGGCGACTCGAGCGCGCCGACGATGCGAGATCCGACTGGGAGGCCGACCACGAGCTGGGGTGGGGCCGTCCCCAGGAAGGTCGGGACGCCGCCGAGCAGGATCGTCAGCGGGGAGCCGTCCCGCTCGCGTGACACCTCGATGCTCGCGCGCGGCCCGAGAGTGAAGTCGCCGCCGCACACCAGCGCGACTCCCGCGGAGCGGAGGAGTTCATCGACCCCGGGCGATCGACCCGATCGCCACGGGACCGGGCGATGGGAACCCACCAGTCGAAGCCGTCCCTCGATCACGATGTCCCCGAGCACACGCACGGCGATACCGCGGTCACCCGGAGCGATCTCGAGCTCGCCGCCTTCCTCTACCTGCAGTCGCGAGAAGTCGACCGCGGACACCGAGCCGGGAGTCTCGACTGGCGTCGGCGAGGTCTCGCTCGACCTCGCCACGAGTTCGGCGAGCGTTACGCGTTCCGACGACCGGACCCGAGCCGCCCCAGACTCGCCCGTCCCCGCCTCGACGCGAAGGCGCGGTGCCAGCCGTCCGCCGGCGAACTCGAAGCCGACTGCCGAGTCGCGATCGGGTTCGAAGCGAAGGGACTCGAGGCCGAAGTCGGTCGCCCGGGTTCGTTCACCGGGGTCCACCTTGACCGGCAACGGTGCCGGCGGCACCGCCATCGGCCGGCCGCGATAATCCAAGAGCCCACCATCGCCGGCGTGGAACTGGAGGAAGAGCAGGTCATCGGCCGCGATCGGCTCATCCTCGGCGACCGTGAGCACCAGCTCCGCCATCGTCAGGCTGTCCGGGATGCGCTCGTCGATGAGCTTGGAGCGGATCGAAGCGAGTCGCGTCGGCCGTGGCGAGTTCGCACCCGGATCGATGCGCCACAAGGTCACTGCAGCGGTCGAGACCGATGAGGGGAGCGGCGGCAGCGTCAGCGGGATCGCGAGCGTCCGGGCTCGCCGCGGCAGTCGGAGTTCGGTTTGGGAGAGCAAGTCGACCGTGAGCTCTTCCTCGCCGACGCCCACCGGCAGGAGCAGCGAATACAGTCCGAGTTGTTCCGGGTGGCGCGCCGTCGCGAATCGCAGGACCAGGCTCCGCTCGAGCGGGCGCCCGCTCTTCGAACGAAGTGCGTAGCTGGCCGGCATGCCTGCCAGTTCCATTCGATACTCCGCTCCCGGTCGAAAGGAACCGTCGTGCAGGTCGGGCTCGACGGGCGTGCGCGGGCGGAAGCGAATCGACCGCGTTCCGATGGCGAGGGAACCGTCGACGGGGATCCCCTGCGAATCGATGACACGCACCGACTCCGCGGTGACGCTGGACGGCTCCAGTGCGTCGGAGAAATACAGGCTGATCGACTGGTTGAGCGCGAGTAGCGGAACGCCGTGCGCACGATCCGTCGGTTCGACGCGCTCGAAGCGCAGCCAATCCGCGGGCCGGCTGCAGCCGAGCGAGATCGCGGTCCAGAGGATCGCGATCGCGAAGCCACAGCGGGCAACTCGCCTCATCGTGGACTCGCAGTCGGGGGGACGGCAGCGAAGTTCGGCATGAAGTCGCCCCGACGCAGAACCACGCAGAAAGGCTCCCGAGGCACCATCGGATGATCGCACAACGATCTCGGATGATCCAGGCGACTCCCATGCGATGGTCGGCACAGCCACCACCGGGGACCGATCGAGAAAGTCGACGCGCCGTCGACAGGCTGGCCGCCCGAGGGCCCCGACCAACGGACGACTGGGCCAACCGAGTGGTCTCCGTACAAACAACAAGCGCGACGGACCGGAGTCCGCCGCGCCAGGGCTTGCTGCGAGACGCTGAGCCTTAGAGCTCAGGAGCTGCGAGCGACGCGGAACACCACGCCCACGCTGCGGAGTGCCGGAGCCTGCGCCGGGTTGGAGTTGATGTTGTTCTCCATGATCAGGCGGAAGTTCAGGAACCGCGGCAAAAGGTTGTTCACCGGGTTGCGGATGGTGTCGAGGTTGTCCTCGTTGACGTAGGGCGTGAGCCCCTCCGCCGGGACCCGACTGCCGGCGCGGAAAGCCGGATTCGGAGCCGGTGGGTTCTCCAAAGCCTCGCCCGGATGATCCATCGCGTAGCGATAGGCCTCGCAAGCGTAGTTCGGATTCAACAGGTTCTGGCGCAGGTCGGGGCGATCCTGCGCGAGTCGGTCGTAGACACCTGAGTTCGTGATCGTGTCCGCACCGCGGAACTCGATCGCGACGCTCGTGCCGCCGGGCTGCGCGATCGGCGGAGGATCGAGGACCGCAACCAGGTCCTGCGCCCGGACGTCACCGCCGTTGATCACGCTCAGGTCAGGCCGACCGACCGCCGGCGGCAGCGCCGGGATCGGGGGGTTCGCGGCGGCGAGCGCATGGCGATTCGGCTGCAAGCTGTCGAAGAACCCGAAGGTCACCAGCGACACCTTGCGGACCAGATCGATCTGTGCCCAATACACGCTCGAGTCGGTTCCCTTGACCTGCGAGAGACCCGCGATCGGATCACCCAAGCCCAGGTCCTTGATCACACCGCCCCGAGCGACGAGTTCCCGATCAGGATCGATGCGATTGAAGGTGCCGGGATTGTTCGGATCGGGCCCACCGATGCTGAACACGCGATTGTGGGGCCAATCGATGTTGTTGCAGCTCCACACATCCGGCGGGAAGACCGTCGTCACGCCGCTGCCGGCGTTGTAGTAGCCGTTCGGGCCTGCTGGGGTCCAAATCGGTCCGAAGTAGGCCATGTGGATCAGGTTGCCGGCATTGGCCACGGCGCGGGTGTCGTCCGGCCAAACCGAGAAGTCCACGAGCAGCGGCAACGCGATCGGGTCGTGATCGAGAGTTCGGCAACCGTTGAAGTCGCCGTAGTCGCGGACGATCACCTCTCGCTCCCAGCCGCTGCGATCCCCGGTGATGCCGATCATCGCCGTTGCGAGATCGTCCTGACACCACGGCGAGGAGATGTGTGCGGTCGAATCGCCGATCGGAGGCGGATCGACCGGGTTGACCGCACCACCGAAGCCGACGGCGCGAGAAAGGCCCATGTTCCACGAAGCATGACGCGAGTCACGCCAAGTGTAGGTGTTGTCGAACTCAGGATACGGGATGTACTTCACACCCGAGGCGGCGCGGAACGCGTCGTTGGGGTTGATGATGTACTGCTTGTCCTTCAGCACTTCGACCAACTCCGTTCCTTCGAGCGGATTGTTCTCGAAGGACGACGACAAGCTGCTGAACAGCGAGGTGCAGTCCAGACCGCAAGTGACGTTACCCATCATGTCGATCACGCGACGGAACAAGTAGTCCGGTCGCTTGCCCGAATGGCCGAGCTTCATCGTGTAGCGATCGAATCGATCGAAGAGCACGACCGCATCGGCCCACTCGGCCCACGACAGCTGCTCGACGTCGATATTGAGATCGCTTGCGTCGTGGTAGCTGAGGCCGAAGTCGTCTTCGCGATAGGCCATCTGCATGCGCGCGCCGAACGACGTGTGCGGCTCGACGACACCGCCGAAGGGCTGCGGACCCGGGGGCGGCTGGAAGACCAGCGGCGGTCCCGGCTGCACCGAGCTCATGTCCGGCGTGGAGTAGAGCGCGCCGTTGCCGTAGGTCGGGTTTGCAGCGGGTCGGAAGGAAATCGGCGGGATACGCGGCGTCGGCGGCATTCCCATCGGGTCGGCAGGGACCTCCGGGTTGACGCACTCACCACGATTCCAACGCTCGATGGTCTGGAGGTTGTTGACGTCGGCCGTTCGGCTGCGCCGGGTGACCGGCGACGCCCGCAACATGCCGTTGTCGAGTTGGAACTGGCCGAAGAAGTCGACCGAACCCGGAAGGGTTCCGTCTTCGTCCGCAGCGGCGAACCGGAAGACGCGACCGCCGACCCAGTTGTCGAGAGCCGTGGGCTCGAGCGCGAACCGCATCGAGAAGTTCTGAATCGGAACTTCCACGCTGATTCCGCCCACGTTGATGGTGTCCGGCTCACGCCGATCGAACAGATCGAGACGATTGCCCGCGAGGTCACGGATTCCACCGGCCGCGATGTCGAGGTGAACCCAGTAGTTCTCGGTCTGACCGTTCCGGTGGAAGAGCCCCATCGGCGCCTGCAGATCGAGCTGTGTGCCGTCGCCACGACGGTCGATCAAGCGCGACACCAGGAAGTTCAACGAAGCCGACTTCGGCTCCGCCAGCACTTGCTGGAAGTTGCCGACGTTGCACTCGTTGTTGGAGAGAACGAAGTTGTCGAAAGGATCGACCGCAGCGATGTCCATCGGCTCGCTGAAGCGGAAGCCGAAGGTGGCGTCGGGAAGCACGCCTTGTCCCGTGGAGGGCTGCCCAGGGACTGGATCGACCAGGGCGAACTCGGATCGGCGATCGGCATCGCTGACGATGCCGGCACCCATCCGGGACGCGTAGTTGAGGAACTCGTAGTAGCGGACCGTGATGTCGCAGTCGGCCCCGCTCCCACTCGTGGAGTCCTCTTCCAGTGTGACGACATTCCCGGCCGAGTCGCGCCCGGAGATCGTCGCCAGGCGGAGTCGGACGGTTGCCAACTCGCCGCCGTCGGTTCCCGCCGCGGTCAATCCAGGTCCGGCGAAGTTGCCGTCGCCTTCGACGGCGCCGACCTCGAGCACCTGCAGGATCTCGCTTCGCACCCGCACGGACTCGCCGGTGATCGGGCTGAGAACGTTTTGGACCAAGAAGTCACCGGCGCGCAACGGCGTGGAAGAACCATTCTCGTTGATCGTCGGCACCTCGGACGGACCACGCGGAAGACCGGTGTCGCGGCTGAGGACGCCGTCCACGAAGGGGATGCGCGCGCGGATCGCAACCTGAGCGCCACGCTTGTTGACCGTCACGATGCGGTTCGTCACGTCGATGTCCGTGATGCCCATCCGCTTCTGCGTGACGATCTGCGGCGCTTCGAAGTCGTCCAGCGCGCCGACACGCCCGTCGTTGAGGTTGCCCGCACGGAAGTCGCGGATCGCGGCCGGATCGCCGATGGAATCGACACCGTTCAAGTCCGCCACCGGGTCCGGACGCACACGGAAGACCGTCGCGTTGAGACCGGAGGTCGGCAACGCGATGCGGTAGTTGGCCGTGACACTGTCCGCGCTGGGCAGCAAGCCGTTGGTCGCGCGATTGAGCGACGTCTCGCCTCCCACCAAGGTGGTGTCGACGACGATAGAACTGCCACCGTCGGTGACGACCCGGACCGTGGCCGGTTCGAAGGCGACCGGCGCAGGAACCACGTTGGGGTCGTCGCGGAAGCGCAGCACCTGGATCGCCGAGGGATTGTTGGCGAAGAAGTCCGGCGTGAGTCCAAGGTCCCGATCGAACCGCAATTCGATCGCAGCGTTTCGGGGCACGACCGGAATCGGATTCGTGACGACATTCTGATCGCGGAAGGCCGGGCTGATCTCGATCAATCCCGCGCGTGCACGATCGAAGGCCTCGTCGAACTGCGCCGTCTCGGTCGTGTCGTCGAAGAGAATGAGGAGTTCCTCATGGCCGACCGCCACATCGAAGGGGAGGAAGCGGAAGCTCGAACCCGGTCGAATCTCACCGACCGCGTCGATGAGTTCCTCGGACTCGATCGAGGGCGACACGACGACATCGCGCTGCACGAGCACCGGCTCGCGATTCGTCGTCACCCGTCGGTCCGTGACCGCCGGATCGATCCGCCGATAGGCGTAGACGTCCACCAAGCGACCGTAGAACGCGGACAGGAGTCGAGCGCCGCTGGTCACAGGACCACCACCGCCGCCACCACCGCCGCTACTGCCACCGCAGCCGCCGTGGATGGCGAGTGCGAGCGCACCGAGGATGCCGATCGAAACAAACTTCATTCGAGCCATGATGCTCAAGGGAACTTGGGTCAGAGGAAGATGCCGGAACTGCTGCTTCTAGAGGGGGCCGTTTCGTCGCGTCACTGGGCTGGGCGAGTTACCACGGCGAGCCGTCGCTGGGGTGCAACGGCTCGAGCGGCAAGACGCCCATCGATCAGAATCGATAAGGCAACGCGAGGAAGCGCAGCGACGGGCGCGGCGTGTTCGCCGAGAGCGCCTCGCCCGACAGATTGCCGGGGTTGGTCGGGTGGTAGGTCGTGTTGAACGTCACGTCCCACTGAACGAAGGTCGGCTGATGCGACTGCAACCATGCCAGGAAGGCCGGGTTGCGGAGGTCGTACTCGTAGAGTTCCTCGGTCGGAACCGTGCCGTTCGGCCAACGCTCGGCGCCGAAACCGGTACGCGGATCCGTCGAGAAGGCGAAGCCGATACGCACGTTCGCGCGCGGTGCCTTGTTCGTCCCCGAGCCGTCGAGGTTGAACGTCGGGCCCAGGCCCTGGTTGCCGTTCGTCTCGACGTCGAAGAACTTCGCGAGGATCGACGCCGTGCTCGTCGCCGCGGGAACCGTGGCTTCGGGCGCGAGGAACACGAAACGCGCGTTGTGCTTGAGGATGCGGAACTCGGCCTTGCCGCCGCTGCCGTTCTGCAGTTCGAGGCGATAGCCCAAGTAGCGATCTTCCACCGAACCCAGGTTCACACTGCTGGCGAACTCGACGAGATAGGTCGGTTGCCCGTCCAGAGTCGCGTCCGTGCTCACGCTCGCGACCGGCAGCGAAGTCTGACCACCGATGCTGATCACCGGGAAGGTCAGGTTGCCGTCGCGATCGAAGCTGGCGTAGCCGGTGTTACCGGCAGTCGTCGAGGTGCCTGCGAAACCGAGGGTGTCGTCGCCGAAGTCGGGACGGGGCTCGGTTCCTGCAGTGGCGACCACGACGCGCGGCGTGTTCGGTGCCGGAGCGGCATCCACACGACGACGGTTCGCGGAGCCGAGCTCGATCCACTGCGACCGTGCACGCGACTGCGGCGCGAACGGCGAAGGCAGCAGGATGGGGCTAGGACGAATGTCGCCTTCGCCCTCCCGCAGCGTGATCGGATTGCCCAGATCATCGATGCGCGAACCAGTGTTCGTGGGCCAGCCGCGCCAGCCGAGGAGTTGCCGCTTCCGTGCCGGGCTCACGCTCTGCTTGACGCCCGAACCGTCGAGGAACACGAAGTTGATGTTGTCATCCAGTCGGTTCCCCGTGCCGTCGACCTGGTCGTCGCCGGGGGGAGCCATCATCTGGATCACGCCCATCCCGCCGAAACCGCCCAAGGGGCGTGCCGGGAAAGTCGGGATCGGATACTTCGCCCGAATCTCATTGCCGCCGAAGGTGCCTTGGAGACCGAGGCCGCCGTCTGCGGTGATCGCGAAGTCGAAGTTGTTCTCGGCGTAGGTCGCGTTGGTCGTGGCGTTCGGGCCGTGAGCGAAGATCTCGAAGCCCTTACCCGCCATCAGAACGACCATGCCGCCGGAGCCGGCTCCGCCGCCGCCACCGTCCGTGTTGCCGCCGGCCTGTTCACCACCACCACCGTTGCCGCCGTTGGCGCTGATGCGACCGAAGGGGCCGATACGGATGGTGCCGAGGCACTTGACGATCAGGATGCCGCCACCTGCACCACCGCCGCCACCCTTGGCGTCGTTGATGAAAGTCGAGCTGTTGGTCTCGCAACCGCTCGTGGACTTGTCGCCACCACCGCCGCCGCCCGAGCCGCCACGGGGGACGACGAGTTCACCTCGCACCCGGATGCCCTCGAAGACGTTGACGCCAGAGCCCCAGAAGTTGTTGTCGGCGCGGGTGTCCGCGAAGCCGAGAACGCCAGGGGCGCCACCGGGGAGATTGACGGCCGTCGTCGTGCAACCGGCACCGCCGGTGCCCGAAGCCTGAGACGGACGATTCGTTCCCGTCGGCGGGTAGAAGGGGTCGCCTTGGGTGGAGAAGGAACCACCGCCGCCGGCAGAGCCACGGCCACAGTTCGAGGTGCAGCTCAGAAGACCTGGTTCACCACCGCCTTGCGGCTTGTTGCCCGGGCCGAAGCCAGACTCACCCGACGGGCTGCGGGACACCGAGCTCGGGCTGCCGAGTCCGCCGTTTCCACCACCGCATTGACCGACGCCACCGCCGGTCGGGAAGTTGGCGGAGTTCAAGGTGTCGACGCGCTGGCCGTCACCACCTTCGATGGTGAGCAGACCGTTGACGATGAAGTCGCCGGTCACCAGCCACTGCATCGGACGGGTACCCGTTCCGCGCACGACCACGTTCTCGGGAATCTCGACGCGAGCGAACGTGAAGACGCCACCAGCGACGTTGATCGGCGGGCCGTTCTCCGGCGAGATCAAGGTGAGGTCGGTGTTCAGGGTGACTTCACGCTGCGCGGGCCGATAGGTGAGACGAGTCTCACCGCCTTCGAAGTCGAAGCTCGCACTCAGCCGTCCGCCTGCGAGTCCCGCTTGGGCCTCGAGGAATGCGGCTTCGCTGTCGAGGTTACCGGCATCGGAGAAGTCATCGACGATCGCATCGAACTGCGGCGCGAAGTCCTGGCGCGTGTCGAAGGTGCCGACGACCGGGTCGTAGGCGGCGTTCTGAATGTTCGATTCGCCGGACATGTCTTCCACCGACCGTTCCACGCGCACCGAGATCGTCGCGTTGTTCGGAAGGATGCCGAGCGGACGCAGCACGACCACCGCGCCTTGGCGCGTATTCGACTCGAGGTCGACCGTGGCGGGGAACCAGATCGGCAGCGGCGACACCGTGGTGTCCGTGTACTCGAGTGAGATGCGACCGCGATCCGTCGCGAGGCGCACGAGTGGGTCGGCGCTCACGTTCACCGGAACGTTGGAGTCGGCCGGGTTCAGCGGTTGATCGAAATTGAGTCGCACTTCGACCGGCTCACGACCGAGTCGATTCAGCGAGACACCTTGGGAATCGCTGGGCGTCACGGTCATCGACACGACACGCGGGCCACCCGCACGCGTGTCACTGAACAACTGCGACGGCGTCGTGCCCGCCGCGGTCTGGAAGGTGAAGGAAACTGCCTGCGTGAGGCCGTTCCCCTTCACACTGCGCAGAACCGTGTTGTTGCGCTGATCACCGCTGACGAGTTGCACGACGTAGGTGCGACCCGGACGGAATCCGCCGTTGTCGAAGGTGTTGTTGGTCGGAAAGCGCGGCGTGAAGACGAGTTGACGTCCCGGGACCACGTCACCCGCCGTCGTCCCGATCGAGAAAGTGCCGGCAGGACGCTCGGTGAGAGCCTGACCGTTCTGATCGAAGACCTGGAAGCTGACGGTGTTCAGATCCGCCGTGCTCAGGTTGACGTCCGTGTTGAAGTCGATCCGAATCGGCTCGTTCAGGAACAAGCGCCCGTTGTTCTGCGGAGTCGTGCGCAGAACGAGGAAGCTCCCGCCACCACCGCCTGAGCCGGAACCGCAGGCGCCCAGCACCAAGGCCAGGCCGACACCGGTCACGGCGGCGGTGGTGAGAGAGGCCGCGCGGCGGCACGAGGCCCAGAGCACTGAGCCGAGTGAAGAGCCACTCTGCGACGGGGCAGGGACGCCTGCGCCTACACTTGTCCGATCAGGACGCACGTCGGTGTTCGAGTTCATGGACTTGGGATGGATCTCGCCGCGAGGGGACGACGAGTTCATTGGATTCGAAGAGGAAGATGAAAGACCTTGCATCGGAGCCTTCAGCGAGCGGGTCCGAATCGATAGGTGACCGCGAAGGACTCAACCGAGGGAGAGACCGGCGGATTGGCATCCACGTTGTTGCGCATCAGGAAGCGCCAGTTGAAGTAGCGAACGTTCCGCGCCGAAAACACGTCGGCTGGACCGCGGTAGCGGGTCACGAACGGGTCGCTGGCCAAGTCGCCGATGTCGCGGGTGTACTCGGTGAGGTTGCTGTTGTACATGTATGTCCACCACTCGCGGGTGCCGCCGGCCGTCACGGTGCGGGCGTCATACTTGCGAATGTGAGCATCGCCTGCCTTCAGCGGGTCGAGCGGGAAGTTGATGTCATCCGGGGGCGGGAACGCGGTGGCGTTCGTGCGTGCCGGGCGGAAGTTGCGGATGTTCGAGACGACCCACGGCGCGGTGTCCAGCGGTCCAGCCGCACGGAACTCCGGAACCACTTCGGTGCCGACGGGCAGCCGCTCGACGGGTGGATCCAAAGTCCAGCCGTACTCGGGCAACCAACCCTGCGGCAACGCGGAGTTGCCCGCGCCGTCGATCAAGTAGGGACCGAGTCGCGGATCACCCGTGCCGGGGGTCCGCGCCTCCATGCGATGCGGATTGAAGATGTCGACGAAGCCGGCGGTGACGACCGTCTGCCGCTTCAGGAAATCGACCATGATCCAATACATGGAGTTGTCGACCGCGGCCGTCGCGCCACCGGTCGGGGAGAAGCCGCCGGTTGCCGAGTTCCAAGAGTTCGATCCGGGTGAGACACAGATCGGTCGACGGGTCGGCGTACCGGCGAAACCACCGGACACCGCTCGGAAGTTGGGCTGGGGCCCGGACTGCACCGTCAACGCGATCTGCCAGCCGTTGAAGCCGGTGGCAAGGAAGCCGCGGCCTGCGGGGAGATCAGGATCGTCGCAGTAGGTCCAGAAGTCGGCGAGCAGCGGCGAGGCCACTGCGGCAACGAGACCACCGGTGAACGCGTCGTTCTCGCCGGCAGTCGCCGATCCGGCCGCCAACTTGAAGTTGCGGAAGTTGTACCAGAAGCCCTGCGTCAGCTCGAGGCCGCCGCCCACCGCCGGAGTGGTCTGACGACCGTATCCCGCGAGGAACGGGGAGACGATGTAGGGCGGCATGTTCTGGTTCGCGTTCGCGCGGTCCGCACCCTCACCCGAAGAACTGCCCTGGGCGATCACCGTCTCGTCACGATAGACGAAGTAGGGCTTGTTGAACGAGGGCAGCGGGAGATAGCGATACGTGCCGGTAGGTTCCGTCACCGCCAAGACCTGGTCGATGACGAGCGTCTGATCGACATAGGCTTCGTGAGGCGCGGGCGCATCCTGACGAGCGCCGGAGCCGATCGCCTTGTTGTGGATGTAGTTGTCCTCGAAGCGCTGGATCAGGCCCGAGTTCGGCAGTTCCGCGAGCGAGCTGAAGGAACCCACGCAAGGCTCGGGGCGCCACTCGGAGTGCCCGAGGAACAGCGAGGTGCGATCGAACTCGTCATAGGTGATGGCGGCATTCGTGAACGGTGCCCACCACATCTGCTCGACGTCGAGATTGAAGTCGAGCGGATCGAGGCGCGACAAGCTCAGATCGATCTCGCGCCAAAGAGTCTGCACGCGGGCTCCGAAAGGATTGAGCGGGTTCTGAATGCCCTGACCGAAACGCACCGTCGCGGTCGCCGGCGCACTCGCGAACCCCTCGCTGCCCTTCACTTCCGGGCAGTAACGGAACACCGAGGACTGCGGCGGCGGCGCGAGCTGGTTACGGTCGTCGACGATCTTCTTGGAACGGCTCGTCGCGCGCGCCTCGATCCGACCGTCGGACAGGTAGGACACCGCCCCGAAGACGTCCTTGTTCTCGAACGAAGCAGGGGTCGCAGGCAGCGGCTGGCCGTTGTTGGGGTCGACGAGAAGCGTCTCGTCCGGTCGATACAGCGAAGGCTGTTCGTCCTCGTCCTGATCCTCGAGGCGACGGACGATGTTGACCGCGAGGTTGTCCGCGAAGAACGGCGTGTTCTGCGTGTCCTTGCGGGTATCCAGACTGAAGGGGACGACCGCGAAATCTTCGACGTTCGCGGTGTCCTGGAAGTCGATCGGATTGCCGGTGAGATCGCGAATGCCTCGATCGCCGCCGACCACGTGCAAGAAGTAACGGAACCGCTTCTGGTCGAAAGCCAGCGGCTCATCGATCCCGCGCATCTCCTCGTCGAGATAGAGACCGCGTTCCGGCTGCAGACGCACCGAGGTCTGCGAACCGTCTTCGTCGATGGCGCGCGCCGCCACCAGGTGCGGCGTGATGAACTTGTCGTAGTTGAATCGGTCCGCATCCATCCCCCGCGGGGTGATGAAGTCGTCGCGGATCAAGTCACGGTCGAGGACGTTTCGCGTCGCGATGAAGAAGGAGTCGAAGGGCCGCACCGTCTCGATGTCGACCGGCTTGGTGAAGCGAATGATCGCCTCGGCGAAGGGCGAAAGGTTCTGATTCGCCGGGCTCGGCTGGGTCGGACTGATCGGGAGCGGCGCCGGCGAGAACGCGACGAAGTTCGTCAAGTCGTCGCGGTACTCCGCACCGGAGATCGGGTCACGCCGGCTTGCGCGGTACTCCGCGATCAAGACCAAGCGCGCCGCATTCTGCCGCAGGAAGTCTTCGAGCTGAGGACCGGGCCCGGGGTAGCCCGGAAGCTGTCGCGGATCCAAAGCGGCGAGACCCGGAATGGTCCGGACCACGCAGCGCACGATCGACTGCGTCGGGTTTCCCGGCGCCGGGATCGGATCATCGGGCTCCTCGAGAATCTCGCCCGAACCGAGCGGCTCGCCGGTGGCCGGATCGATCACGCGGATCACGTCCCCGAGATCGATCTTGTGGTCGATACCGCCCTTGAACAACCGCACGACTTGGCGGCGGCTGTCGAGATCTTCGGCGGTCGCAAGGAACATCAACATCTCACCGAGCAGGCGCGGGCTCTCGGGATCCCGAACGAAGCCGCGTGCGATGTCTGCCGAGTTGTCGTTGAAGTTGCCGGAACGGAAGTCGCGGATGATGGACTGCACCGCCTGGTTGTTGGTGCCGAGATACGGCGACGACGCATCGAACTCGATGCCGCGGATGCGCAGCGGCCCTTCGAGCGCAATGGCGATCCGCAAGTTCGCGCCCACCTGATCGGGCGAGGTCGGCAATCCGGACGCATTGTTGCGAACCTGATATTGAGCACCCTCGGTTCCCAACAGAACCGGATCCAAGATCAACGAACGATCGCGAGTAACGATCCGCGTGGGAATGACGCGGAAGTCACCGACCGGGTTCGGATCGAAGGGATCCCCACGGATTTCCAACAACTGGATCGCTTCGGTATTGCGAATCCCGGTGATGTTGCCGTTGGCGTCGCGGACCACGAAGAAATCATCCGTCACGCCGATCGAACCGGAGAACTCCAACTGGATCGCGGCATTGCGCGGGATGACCGAGAATGGTCGCGATGAGGGATCTTGATCGAAACGCCCTGCAGCGACTTCGCGAAGCCCGCGAGCGAGGTTGGCGAACTCGGTCGCGAACTCGGTACTGCCGATCTCGCGAGTGATGAGGAGCCGCTGCTGCAGATTGTCCGGATTCGTCCCGATCAGATCGTAGGTGACCTCGTCATCGCGCAGAGTCGACCCCGTCGGCCGCTCGTCCTGCACGTCGAGGCCGACCAGGACGTCCCGCTGGAACAGTTCGATCGCGCCACTGCCGGCACTCAGACCGAAGACGTCCATCAACTTGCCGTAGACGACCCGTGTCAGGCGCGCATTCGATGCCACCGGGCCTGGCGGCGTCGAAGACGAACCGCCCCCACCACTGCAAGCGGTCGAGAGCCAGAGGCCGAACGCAGCGAGTGCGGCCAGGAATCCACGCGCCACGGCGACATTGCGGCCGATCCCGGGGACCGGCGCCGAAACGACGTTGGGGTCGGTTCGGCCACTGGCGACGCGATCTCCGCCGGCGCTCGACTCGCGTGAAACTACGCTTTGCTGGGAAGGCGAAACTGGAGTCATCGAAGTTCGACCTGGGTCAACGGATGCCGGTGGGCCGCATGGCCGCCGGTGTCCGATGTCCGGAATGTGCGCGAACCTTAGCCGGGGCTCGCATCCGGTGACAGAGTGATGTCGGACAGCACGCCGCATGATGCGACGACTGCCCTTGGGCCCTCGGACAACAAAACTCGTGCCACGAAGTCAGGGCTGGTCGATAAACCATAAACTCA
This sequence comes from Planctomycetota bacterium, assembly GCA_050181465.1. Lineage (GTDB taxonomy): Bacteria > Planctomycetota > UBA1135 > UBA1135 > UBA2386 > JACRLW01. The sequence goes on along the minus strand of JBFXDD010000008.1, from coordinate 129,168 downwards.
TGCAGCGCATGATCTTAGGGCCAACGACCGGTATCCCGACGCTGGCGACGCAGAGGCCAGAGCCGCGGCCGAGCAGTCGGTTGTGCGCTTCCGCTCGGCTCGACCCAGCCCGCGGATGCTGCTCGACCCTCGCCATCGCGGCTTCGCCGCAGCGCCGTTCGATCGCCATCCCTGGGAAACGGGAAGTGGTCCCGCCCTGCCGACCTCGGCGCGGCCGGCTCATCCCGACGGGGCGTCCGGCTGGAACCCGGCTGCTCGGGCCTGCTCCTCGGACTCGAAGTAGACCCGATTCTCGGGGCGAATCCGCCGCGAGTCCGGATCCTCCCAGCCGTGCACGCGACCGGTGGTCGCGCTGCCTACGAAGCGGACGTCCAACTCTTGGCCGCAGTAGGCGCAACACAATCGCGGTGGTGCTTCGGCGACGAGATGGAACTCTGCGGCGAGGTAGGCGCGACCCTCGCCGTTGGTGATGCAGCGCTCATTGCGACAGAGAATGCCACGCACACGCGCCGGCTCTTTCGCCGCCTTCGGTGGCTCGGCCTGGAGTCGGATGGCACCGAGCTGGAATGCCATCAGCGCCATCCGCATCGGCACTCCGAGTTCCGCTTGGCGGAAGTAGACCGAACGAGGGTCGTCGTCGACGTCGTAGTCGATCTCGTCCACGCGCGGCAGCGGGTGCATCACGCGCACGTCGCGCAACGACTCGGCGGCAAGCGATGCTCGCGAGATCCGCGGGTAGTCCACGAGTTTCTCGCCGCGATGCCGCTCCCGCTGTGCGCGCGTCATGTAGATCGCATCGATGCGTTCGACATGAACCGGCGTGAGCGAGGTGAACAACGCGAGCTGATGCGGACGACTCGCTGTCAGGTATGCAGCAGCGTTCTCACCGAACGCGAGACCCGGCAACTGACCGACATTCGCCGTCTGCGCCGAGACCGAGAATTCGCGATGCAAGCGGTCGAGCACGAACTGCGGCATTTCGAATCCCGGATACGGCATCGTGATGATGTTCGCACCGAAACGCGCGAGTGCGTAGGCGAAGGAGTGAACCGTGCGCGAGTACCGGAGATCGCCACACAAGACGACGTCCAGACCGGCCAAGCCCCCTTTCTCCCGCCACAGCGTGTAGAGATCGCAGAGCGTCTGCGTGGGGTGCTCGTGTGCGCCGTCGCCGCCGTTGATGACGGGCACTTTCGCATAGTGCGCAGCGACGCGCGCGGCTCCGTCTTGGGGATGACGCACCACCAGAATGTCGGCGTAGGAACCGCCGACCACTCGCACGGTGTCGGCCAGAGACTCCCCCTTCGCGAAACTCGTCGTTTGGGGATCGGCCGCCGAGATCACACCACCCCCCAATCGGAGCATCGCCGACTCGAAACTCAGCCGCGTTCGTGTGCTCGGCTCGAAGAAGAGCGTCGCCATGATCGAGCCACGACACAATGTTGACCACGCCCGAAGGTCTTCGCGGAACCCCTCGGCGTGTCGAAACAGATCCATGATCTCTTCGGTCGAGAGATCGTCGATCGAGACGAGGTCCCGCTTGGGCGGTCGCATTCGGTGCGAACCTTAGCCGCTGGCGATGAAGCTCGCCAATCAGTCGCTCGCAGGATCCTCGGGATCGCGCCAGCTCGGGCAAGCCAAGCCGCCGACACCCGACACCGGTACCGGCGGCAATCCGCGAAGGGTTCGAAGTCGCGTCCCGAACTCGTTCAGCAGTCGACCGCGACCCTCGCGCGAACTCGCCGACACCCTCAACGCAGCCATCGGGACCGATCGCCAGTCCACGTGCACCCCCAGGTCGTGCTTGTTGCACACGACGATGTGCGCACGCTCGATTCCGGCCAGGTCTCCTTCGCCGCGTGCTCGGCTCGCGTCGACGACGCGAACGATCGTACAGTCCTTCGTCGCCACCAACTCGGCTCGCCGCTGCGCCATCGCCTCGAGCACGTCCGCGGGCGAGCCCTCACCTGCGGTGTCGACCAATCGGCAGGGATAGCCGTCGAGAAACACGAGCGCGTCGACCGGATCTCGCGTTGCTCCGGGAAACTCGCTCGTCAGCGCACGCTCATGCCCGAGCAAACTGTTGAAGAGCGTCGACTTGCCGGCGTTGCGGCGGCCGACCAAGACGACCGTGTGCGGTCGACACAACGCTGCCGCCACGATCGACCGCGCCCGCAAGACATCGCGAGCCGTCGCATCGAGTTCGGCGGCCTCGAACGCTCGTCGCGACGCCGCCTCGCCACCGAGTGCGAGCTGTTCGAGCGCGAGTGCCAATTGCGGCGCACTCGCCGCGTCGCGAAGCAGCCGGTCCCATGCGTCGGCCGGTGCGACGTCCGCCACGCCGCCGAAGACCGCTTCGAGTTCGCCAAGCACCGCGTCGGAAGCGTGCGCATGGATCTCCGTGCAGCCGTGCTCTGGACGATCGACGACGAGCACGTCGTCGATCACGCCATCTCGACCGAACAGGACCGCCCGGCTGGGTCGATCACGACGCACCGAAGAACCGCCGCGTGAGCAGCCGCCGAGATCACCAAGGCAGCCCGCGAGGAGCTGCCATCGATCGGTTCCAGCGATCACAACGACCGCGACCCCACCGGCCCCGCGGCGCGTCGCCAGCCGCACGGTCACCGGCTCGTGAGCCATGCGAGTCCGTCGTGAACGAGGTCGGGAGCGAGTGCGACGGTCCGCCGCAGGTGTGCCGCGATGGGTTCCGCTCGGCCTCCGGTGACCAGCACCGTCGGCTCCGCATCGAGTTCACCGCGGTCGTGCAGTGCATCGAACAACCTGGTCAGAACGCCGTCGATGGCGGCGGCCGCGCCGAGGAGTACGCCTGCGGCGATCGCATCCTTTGTGCCGCGCGGCGGAAACTGCCAGCTCCCGCCGATGTCGAAACGCGGCAGACCCGGAGCTCGGATCGCCAACCCGACCGCCAGCGCATCCAGTCCAGGCGCGATCGGTCCGGGAAAGAACGTGCCGTCGCCGCGCACCACCCCGAACGTCGTCGCCGTGCCGCAGTCGACGATCGCCGCGGTGCCCACGACGGCATGCGCCGCAGTCGCTGCCAGCCATCGATCGACTCCCAGCTCACGGGGGTCGTCGTAGCTGATCTTCAGCGGACAAGGCAACTCCTCGCCGGCGACGAGCATCTCGACACCTCGGGACCGTAGCGCCGCGCGTAGTTCGTCCAACCCGCCGCGCACCACCGAAGCCGCGTGACAACGCACGACCTCCCGAGCTGCCAACCACTCGAGGACCTCGGGCACGCGTTCGCGGTCGAAGCGCGCGCGCTCCTGCGGACCGTCGGTCGATGGATCGAAACGAAGATCGAAGGTGCTGTTGCCGCGATCGACCGTCAGCAGGCCGCCGCGTCGTTGCGACGAGCCGCGCACGTCTCTAGCGCTCGTCCGGCGCGACGTACGTGCGCGTGATTTCGCTGCCGAAGCGCAGCATCTTGATCTCGAACAGCCGCACGCCACGGTCGTACAGGCGACGCCCGAGCGTGAACGCCTCGGACTTGCCGGAGACCGGCTCGCCGTTCACCGCGATCACGATGTCGTTCTGCTGCAAACCGAAGTTTCGGAGTTCGGAAGGGATCCGGGTCACCCGAACGCCGCGCACGCCGTTGCTGTTGTAGCTCGCAGTGCCAAGTCGCTCGCTGAACACACGCGGATCGGTGCGGAACACCTCGCGATCGTTGGTGCCGATATGGAAGCGGCCGTCGACCTCGCGAGTCTCCACGCCCGCGACCCAACCAGATGGCGAGAGCGGTGTGTTCGGCGATCGCGAAGGATCGTTCGCCTCGAACGGATCGGCGGCGCCGCGAACCTCGGCAGGACTCGCGGCAACCCCCAGTTCGGCGAGTTTCGCAAGCACGTCTTGAGGCAGTTCGAGCACCGCCTTGAACAGCCGCTCCTCCTCCAACTTCGATTCCTCGACACCGTCGACGACCCGCACGAAGACCGCGAAGTCCCCCGACACGTCGACCCGCAGCAGCTTGATGTTGTCGTGCGGTGCCCACAGGCGGTCACCCAAACTCAGGTGATGCACCGGCCCAAGACCGTCGCCGGCGGTCGGCAGCGCCACGACCGGCCGCGCGCCCGCTTTCCCCCCGGGCAGTGTGCTCGGAACGCCGACCGTGTCCTCGGCGGCTGCCGCCGGCGGGACGGCGTCGGGCGGCGGCGTCACGTTGGCGGTCGGCCGATAGCGAACCACCGCGCGGGAATCGGGCCCGTCCGCGACCAGCAGGGAAAGCACCACGATGTCGTCCAGCGGCGTCTTGGGTGCGATGGTCGGGGTCGTTTCCACCGGCGTGGTGGCTACCGGTACGACCGGCTTCGGCGGTTCCTTGCCGATGAAGTTGGCATCCCGCAGAGAGTTCCAGAAGTTCTGCGAGGCACCATAGTTAGGGCCGGTCGCGACCTCGCCGGCAGCAGACTTGCCGCTCTCCACAAAGCGCTCGACCTGCTCTAGGGCGCGCTTGTGACTGGCGTTGCCGGTGAAGGCCTTGCGCTCCTGGAACGCTTGCCAGAACTGCCAGCCGCTCGCCCCACCGAGGCCGAGGGCGGTGACCCACAAGAGGAAGTTGATCGGCAGTCGCATGTCGGGGGACAGAGCTTAGCAGCCGGACGTTACGGAGCGGAACAGATGCCGAGACAAGGACGGCACCGCCCCTCGGAATCTTCCCGGCGCGCGCAACCCGACTGCCGGCGATCAGCTCCGTCGCTTCTGGGTCGTCGGCATCCCGAACGCCGGATTGCCGCCCACACCGATCGCCTGCTGCCCACCCTGCGTGATCCCGCGCATCTGCATCTTCAGCTCCTCGGGGTTGTCCGAAGCGCCGAGTGCGTCCTCCAGGGTGATGTTGCCGGCCTCGAAGAGGCGGATCAGGGACTGGTTGAAGGTCATCGTGCCGTAGAACGCGCCCTCGGCGAGCGCCTTCGGCAGCGCCTTGGTTTGCCCGCTCTCGAGCAGATCGCGGACCGTCGGCGTGTTCATCAGCAACTCGACGGCCGGCACGAGCGAGCGACCTTCCTTGTTCTTGATGAGACGCAGCGAGACCACGCCGGCGAGGTTGAGTGCGAGCTGGCTACGAATCAGATCGTGCTGATGGGGCGGGAAGAAGGAGATGATGCGCTCCACGGTCTGCACGGCATTCACCGTGTGCAGCGTCGAGAACACCAGGTGCCCGGTCTCCGCGGCCGAGATCGCCGCCTCGACGGTGTCACGATCGCGCATCTCGCCGATCAGGATCACATCAGGGGACTGCCGCACTGCTTGCCGAAGCGCCGCCGCGAACGATTCGCAGTCCTGTCCCACCTCCCGCTGGTTGACGATCGAGAAGCGGTCCTCGAAGCGAAACTCCACCGGGTCTTCGATGGTGACGATGTGCTTCTGCTGGTTGCGATTGACGTATTCGATCATCGACGCCAGCGTCGTCGACTTGCCCGAACCGGCCGTTCCGGTTGCCAAGACCAGTCCGCGTTTCAGCGACGCGAGTTGCTTCAGCGGCTGAACGGGAAGATTGAGGTCCTTGAACGAGGGGATCTCGGAGTTGATGCGGCGGAACACGAAGCCGTTCTCGCCGCACTGTCGGAAGACGTTGCAACGGAATCGGCCGACGTCCTGAATCGACAGCGCGAAGTCGACCGCGCCGGTGCGCGCCATGTCCTCTCGCCCGCGCGGATCCACTACTGTGTCGATCCACTCCTGGATCTGGGCTTGTCCCAGGGCTTCGTCGCCAAGGAATCGAATCGATCCGGCGAGCCGGATCGCAGGACAGCTCCCCGCCTTCAAGATCAGGTCGGAGGCATGCTCCTTGACCATGAGGCGCAGGAAATCGTGGAGTGACGGCTGATTCACGGTGGGCCCTTCGCCCCTTCATCGACCGTTCTGTCACGACCCGTTGAGTCGGATCTGTGTCGCCCAGCGATCCCGCGACCGGCGGTCCCGCCGCCTCAGGGCGACAAGGACTCGCTCGATCCCGAATCGGGATGGCAACGGCGATAGGCCTCGGCCAGGAGCGCCGCGACCCCCTCACGGGTGGCTGCGGAGATCCGCCAGATCCGTTCGCGCGAGTCCGACTCGAGCGCGTCCGCGCGGGCCCGAGCCAAGTCGTCTTCGACCTTGGTCGCGACAATGAGCCGGGGACGGCGCGCGAGTTCCGCCGAGTAACTCGCCAGTTCCGCGCTCACCGTGCGGCAGGCGACCGCCGGGTCGACGTCCGCTGCGCTCGAGCAGTCCACCAGGTGCAGCAGCACGCGAGTTCGCTCGATGTGCTTGAGGAAGGTGACGCCGAGGCCGCGCCCTTCGCTGGCGCCTTCGATGAGGCCCGGAATGTCGGCGACGACCAGCGTTCCCGCGTCCCCGAATGGAACGATGCCGAGGACCGGCTCGAGCGTCGTGAACGGATAGGATGCGATCTTCGGTCGCGCGCGCGAAATCGACGCGAGGAAGGTGGACTTGCCGGCGTTCGGAAGACCGACCAGACCGACGTCGGCGATCAGCTTCAAGCTCAGTCGAACACGACGCTCTTCCCCTGCCTGACCGGCCTCGAACTCGCGCGGCGCGCGGTTGGTCGCCGTCGCGAAACGCGCGTTGCCCCTGCCGCCGGCCCCACCGCGCGCGATCACGAACTCGAGCCCGACGTCGTCGAGATCCTTCAGGAGATGCCCCCGCTCGGCATCGAAGATCGCGGTGCCGGCCGGTACGTCGAGCACGAGATCCTCGGCCGATGCCCCGGTCATGTCGGACCCGCGCCCAGGCTGCCCACCCCGCGCCTCGAAGACCCGCCGCCCGGCGAGGTGATAGAGGGTGTTCTCGTGGCTGGTGGTTCGCAGGACGACGTTGCCGCCGTCGCCGCCGTCGCCGCCGTCGGGGCCGCCGCGCATCTGGAACTTCTCGCGCCGGAAGGACGAGCAGCCGTCCCCACCTTTGCCGCCGCGGAAGGTCAGTTCGATCTCGTCGAGGAACATGGGACGCTGAACAAGTCGGCCTGCGCGAAGCGGACCTCGACGGGAGCCATTCGAGCCGGCCACGCATGCCGGGAGTTGCGGGGACCCGTCCCCGAGGACCATCGAAGACGGCGGCAGGTCAGGCGCGGAGGGCTACCAGCCCGACTTCCTGCGATTGTCCGGGCGGCGCCGGAAACGGCGCGGAGAAACCTGCATCGTGCCGGGTGGCGCGCGAACACCGGCTCGGAACGAAGATCCAACTGCCGGGGCGCAGCCTGCTCAGCTCGAGAGCGGGACCACGTCCACGCGGCGATTCGCGCGGAACAGCACCGTGCCCTCGATCAGCGAGAACAGGGTGTCGTCGTTGCCGCGCTTCACGTTGTGACCGGGCCGAAACGGCGTGCCGCACTGCCGCACGATGATGGTGCCCGCGGTCACCCGCGAGCCGCCGAAACGCTTCACGCCCCGATGCTGGGCGTTGCTGTCTCGACCGTTCTTGGTCGAGCCTTGACCCTTCTTATGCGCCATGGATCGCCTCGATCTGAATCTCCGTGTACCGCGCGCGGAAGCCCGTGCGACGGCGGTAGTTCTTGCGGCGGCGGTACTTCTGCACCACCAACTTCGGCCCGGGCACGTCCTGGCGCACGATCTTCGCGCGCACCGAAGCACCATCGAGGAAGGGTGCACCCACCTTCGGTGAGGCGACCCCACCGATCAGGCACACCTGCGAGAACTCATAAGAGCTTCCCGCTTCGAGGCCGTCGATCAGGGCGATGAGGAGCTTCTCCCCCGCCGCGACGCGGTACTGTTGCTTGCGATCTTCGACGACGGCGAACATGCAGGACGTTTCCTTTCGGCCCCCGGCGGACCGAGTCCGGAGGGGGCGAGGACAGTAGCGCGCAGCCGGAGAGAATCAACCCCGACCTCTCGGGGCCTCCCTAACCCGAACCATTCGTGAACGTCTGCGGCGATCTCGCGACGCCGCTCACGAAGACTGCGGGCCAAGGCGGCAGGTCGCCGCGCGCCGGGTCAGGCCTTCACCCCCAGCCCGGCCGGGATCGCAACCCGCGCTTCCTGACCGTCCGCGGTCAGGAAACGGTAGTGCACCATGTCGACCGGGTAGCTGGGCTCGCCGCGAATGACCACGGTCTTCCCGATCGCCTCCTCCAGATCGAGGAGCTGCCGCCGCTTGTAGTTGACGAGGTAGTCGTTCACCGCCGGGGCGACGAACACCTGAAGCACCGAGAAGCCCTTCAGATGGATGATGGCGCGCACCTCGCGCAGCACTGCAAGCGCCTTGCTGACGACGGTGCGAGCCATGCCCGAACCGCCGCAGTGGCGGCAGGCCGAGAACACGGTGTGCTTGAGGCCAGGACCGACCCGCTGGCGGGTCACCTCCAACAGTCCGAACGCGCTGATCCGCCCCACCTTGATCCGCGCGCGATCGCCACGCAGCGCATCGACCATCGATCGCTCGATGCTGCGCCGGTGCCGCTCCTCGTTCATGTCGATGAAGTCGATCATGATGAGACCGCCGAGATCGCGGAGCCGGAGCTGCCGAACGATCTCCGGGATCGCTTCGAGGTTGGTGCGGTAGGCAGTCTGCTCGAGCTCGGTGCCCGGCTTGAAGCGGCCGGAGTTCACGTCGATCGCGACGAGTGCCTCGGCCTGCTCGATGACGATCGAGCCCCCGTTGGGCAACTCGATCTTGGGTTGGTAGAGCTTCTCGACGTCCTTCTCGATGCCGAAGCTGTGGAAGATCGGCGTGTGCGACTCGTGCAGCTTGATGCGCTCCGCCATGTGCGGCATCAACTTCTCGGCGAAGTCGCGGATTCGCAGCCAGACGTCGCGCGAATCGACGACCACTTCCTCGATCTCAGGCGAGAACAAGTCGCGCATCGCCTTGAGCACCAGGTCGGATTCCTGGTAGAGGAGCGCCGGCGCGCGGGTGACCTTCACGCGCTGCGCGATCAACTCCCAGATCTTCTTGAGGTAGTCGCGATCGCGCTGCAGATCGAGCTTGCTCTTCTCGACGCCGTTCGTGCGCACGATGAATCCGACGCCGCCTTGCCCGGTCTCGTCGAGTTCGCGCACGATCCGCTTGAGACGGCGACGCTCGCGCGCGTCCTCGATCTTGCGACTCACCCCGCACTTGGGCAGCGAGGGCATGAGCACCAGACTGCGACCGGGCAGCGATACGAAGGTGGTCAGCGTCGGTCCCTTGGCGCCGATTCCCTCCTTGGTGACCTGCACGATGACCTCTTGGCCCTTGCGCAGGAGCTGATCCACCGGGACCCGCTGCCGGCCGCTCTTCTCCTTGGGACGACCGCGCCGGCGACGCGCCTGCGCCCGCGGCGGCGCGCTGACGCCGCCGTCGACCACCGCCGCGCCAGCGCCGGCTCCGGCGTCCTGGCCTGACTCGGGCTCCGGCTCCGACCCACCGTCGGCCTCGTCCCCGGACTCGCCGTCGCCCTCACCGTCGTCGTCGGCGTCGCCGTCATCGCCGGCTTCGCCGTGATCCGACGAAGAGCCGACGTGGGCACCGAACTCATCGTCGGGCGCACCACCGAATTCGCCCGCGAACTGGGCATTGCCTTGATCGCCCTCATCGGTGTCCGTCGCGGCACCCCGCGCGGCGGCAGGCGCGGACTTGCCGCCCCTGGGTGCCGGCTCGTCGTCCTCGTCATCGTCCTCGTCCCCGGCGGCGTCGGCCAAGATCGCGCGGACGGCCTCCGGTCCTTCGTCGCCGCTGACTTTGGCTCGCCCCTCGACGACGTCGTCGAGCACGAACTCATCGCGCGCGTAAGCCGGCAGGATGTCGGAAGCGTGGAGGAATCCGTTGGTCCGTCCACCGAAGGCGACGAAGGCGGCTCCGATCGCCGGCTCGACGTTCACCACGCGGCCTTTGTAGATGTTGCCGAGGTAGGCCTCGCGACCCGCCACTTCGACATGGAGTTCCGCGAGCACTCCGTCCTGAACCACCGCGATGCGCGCTTCCTCGGCATCGGTGGCGTTGATGAGCATGCGCTTCAAGAATCTGTTCCTCTGCGTGACATGGCCCCCAAGACGGGGGTGGACGCAGAGGAGCGCGGCATGCAGGTCATCGAGTCCAGAGTCGCGAGCCCGACGCGATTCCGCAGCCGGTCTCCGGTTCGTTCCTGGTGCGGGGACGCGGCCGCACATTCGCGCCGCTCGCCCGCCGATTCTGCTGACGACGACGCCCGTGGCATCGCCGCACCGCCCTGCGCCCGGAATGGCGTGGATCGCACCGATACCGAGCCAACCCGAGTCGCAGACCAAGGATGCGACAGCCGTGCACCCAGCGCCTTGCTGAGCGAAGTTGGACTGCCGCAGGGTCTCGCGAAGGGGCGCATCGGAGGGCGCGATCGGAAAGGGTCCGCCACGCTGTCTCCTGACTGCGCGGCGAAAGGTCGCGGGAGCATAGCGAGCGGGTCACCAGGACGCACCGCTCGAACTCGATCCCCTCGCCCAGCCCGATCCAGCCGCCGGGCGGCGCATGGCCTTTGGCGCGACGACCCCGGATCACGGGGGGTCGTCGCCGCGATCGCGGGGGCGATCGCCTCAGCGGCGAACGCCGCCCATCGCCTCGAACTCGGCACGCTGCAAGGCTTCGGCGCGCTGGCGCAAGATCTCGTTGCGGGTCTCCTCCACCTGCTCCGGGCTGCGGATGATGTCAGGCCGGATGAAGACGATGAGGGTCCGCTTGCTGCGCGACTCGACACGGTTCTTGAACAACCAGCCTAGCACCGGGATGTCGCCGACGAAGGGCAGGCGAGTCTCGGTGACGGTGTCGGAGTCGGTGACCAGGCCGCCGAGCACGGCGGTCTGACCCGACCGCAACAGCACCTTGGTCGCGATCGTGCTGGACGAGATGCGCGGCAGCGCGATCGTGCCTTCGCCCTGACCCGCACCGACGGTGAACACGTCGAAGCCGGCCGGCGCCAGCGTGCTGGCGCTGCCTGCGCCCGACAACGAGTCAGCCTTCGGGATCACGTCCATGACCACCTTGTCCGTGCCCGGCACCACGTGCGGGATCACGAGCAGTTGGAAACCGACGCTGACCGGCGAGTTCGGCGCTTCCTCGACGACGAGCTGCAGACCACCGGCCTGACCTTGTTCGGATCGAGCCTGCGCATAGCGGATCGTCTCGCCGACGAAGATCGTCGCCATCTGGTGATCGAGTGCGATCAGCTTGGGTGCCTGGGCGATCTCGCTGCTGGTGTCGCGCTTGAGCAGCCGCAATGCCGCGGTCACCTGCTGGAAGTTGAGCGCACCGAACACCACGTCCGGCATGGTCGTGCGACCGGTCGGGTTGCTGTCGAGGTCGGCGAAGGGGCCGGTCCCCGTGTCGTTGGCGATCAGGTTGTCGTCCCAGCCGCCCGCGCCGAGGTTGAACGGCAGACGGTGCGGGATCTGGCCGAGGCCGATCGACGCCGTCCAACCGTCACTGCCCGGGGACACGCCGACGTCGAGCACGTCCGAGTCGCTGGTCGTCACGAACTGAACGTCGATGAACACCTGGGCGGGTTCGACGTCGATCTTCTCGATGATGCGGGCGATCTGCTCGACCACGAGCTTCGTGTCCTTCACGAAGATCACGTTCTGCTCGGCGTGATACTGGAGTGATCCCACCTCCGGCGTGATCAGGCTCTGCAGCGCATCGATCAGAGTGAAGTTGTTCTGACGCGGATCGAGCTGCTGGCGCGCGAAGATGTACTGCACGTATTCCGACTGGAGGAACGGCATGTATGCCGACGGCGGTCGCACGTAGCGGAGTTGGAACTCACGCGACACCAGGTCCTGGACCATGTTCGACGGCGGGACGACGCGCAGGATGCCGCGCTCTTCCTCGACGACGACGTAGCCGAGCGTCTTCGCGGTGGCCTCGAGTGCATCCCGCCAGGGGATGTTTCGCAGCCGCACCGTCACCGTGCCCTGCACTTCCGGACCCACGACGATGTTCGCGCCGGAGATCTTCGCGATCGCGTCGATCACCCGCTGCACATCCACGTTCTCGAAAGAGAAGAACACGCGGGCCGGCTTCTCGACCTTGATGATGCCGCCTGCACTCTCGAGGACCACGCAGCCCGCGGCCTCCGCGATCAGCTCGAGGGCACGCCGCCACTCGACGTCATCGAGATCGATCGTGACGCGGTCTTCGATCGACTGATCGATGACGATGTTCACGCCCGCCTGACGACGGATGCTCTGGACGACGTCCCGCAGGAGTCGATCGCGCAGCCGCAGCGTCAGCCGCGAGCTCCGATCCCCCTGTTGGGTCGTGCTGTTCACGCCACCTTCCTGCGGTTCCCCGCCGACTTGTGGCTCCTGGCTCGGAGCGATCGCCGCCAAGCCGATGGCCAGCGTGAGCGTTCCGAAGAACTTCGTGATCCTTGCCTGCATTGGTTTCCTCTTGCCCGTCACCGCGGGCTGGCGTTTCGCCGATGGGTCACTTCGCGGACCCGTGATCCTGCTTTCGGTTCATCGGCATCCGTGGGGCGGCGGCTTGATCTTTCGGTGACACGGATTCCTTCGCGCTCGCGCTCTGCCGTCGCCGCGCGCAGGGGCGATGCCGGGGATCAGGCACCGCAGACGAGCGACTGGGCCCGATGCGGGCCGTGTTGCGGTCCTCCAGCCGTCACGGCGAGGTCACGCGAAGGGGGCGACGCGCACCGAGGCGCGCGTCGCGCGATCGCTTCACCACTTGCGGCGAAGCACGAAGCCCTTGAACACGAAGTCGGCCTGCTCGGCGCCGACGGTCTTCACCAACAGGTCGTTGTCGAGGTACTCACCTTCCTCGAACACGCGACCGTTGATGAGGATGCCCGACCGGCCGTCGGCCACGACGACCACGCCTTCGATCTTCATCGGGATGTCGCTGAACTCGCGCGCGATCTGGATCGCTTCGCGGACTTTGCGGATCTCGAGGCTGGTCACGTAGCGCGGATCGTCTTCCGGGAAGCGCAGTCGATCGGCGTTGTCGTCGAACAGCTTCATCGCCGACTCGATCTCTCCGCGTGCGACCGCTCCGGACATCTCGCCGAGTAGCGCTCGCATCCGCTCCTCTGTCATCATGTTCTGCTGGACCTCTCGCTGGTCACCGCGCAGACCACGCCACATCTCGCGCATGGGTTGCACGATCGAGTTGCTCCACTCGGCGACGAGTTGCGGGTTCGAGATCCGCGGCGTCACCGCTGCGACCTCCTGGTCGAGGGCGGTCAGCGATTCGCGGAGCCGACGAGCGAAGGTCTCCTTGGAGACGTAGTCGAGGTCCGGCTGCTTCCAGCGCTCGAAGATCTCCTTCGCGGCATTCACCCGCACCAGGTACTCGTCGATCTTCTGCTTCTGGAAGTGTCGACCTGTGTCGCCGCCCGCGCCACCGCCGACCGTCGGACGAGGATCGACGAAGATGTCGCGACGCCCGATCTTCTCGATGTAATCGTAGCGCTCGAGCGAGACGGCTTGCGTGCCGCGAGCGATCTCCGCCTCGAGGCGGTCCCGCTTGCGGCCATAACCCGGGATCTCGACGTTCTTGGCAGCCGCAGCGCCAGCGTAGACGAAGGTCTCGATGACCATCGAGATCTTGTGCCGAGCGTCACTGCCGCGCTGGGACGCGTTCTGAATCTCATCGCGCTCCGCACCCTTGAGGTTGAAGCTCACGATGCGAATGAAGCGGTCATGGCTCTCCAGCAGGTTCGTGAACTTCAGGAACTGCCAGAGACTCGCCGTCAGCTCGATCCGGTAGCTGTAGTGGCTGTACTTGCCCTTTGCGCCCTTGCCGGACTGACCGACTTGAGTCTCACTGAACTCGATGTCCGCCGCCGTCGCGAAGCGATTGAGAACGCGGACGAAGTCGTTCACCTCCGTGTCGTTGGGGAGGATCTTCGAGTACGTATCGATGTTCTCGCGGAGCACGATCACCGAAGACTCGAGGGCGTTGATGCGCTCGATCTTCTTCTGATCCTCCGTGATGGTGGTCTGATCCTGGGCGGTCGCCGACTTGACCTCTTCGATCAAGCCTTGCGTCCACCAGATGCCGCCGCCGGCCGCAGCCGACAGCAGCAATCCGCCGCCGATCGTGACCCAGATCCTCTGCTTCTCGTTGAGTTTCGCCATGTTGATCCGGCCTCACTTCCGACCGACGACGGTCCACTGTTCGGGCGCGACGAATTCGAGATCCAAGTTGAAGTAGAGCGACTCCGCCGGCTTCCGGGTGGGGTCTTCCTGCTTCTTGCTGTTGGGCACCGACTTCTTCTTCACGTTGTTGTAGAAAGGTGCGCGCTGGACATCGTCGTGGAAGTCCGCCACGCGGCTCACGGAGTCACCCTGCACCCAACCGGGCATCGACAGCGCCGGGCCGTCCTTCGCGCCCTTGCCGTCGCGGATCTGGAGGCTGCGGAACCAGGTGCGGTGCCGATCGATGTCGCCGTCGTTGTTCACGACGTCGACGAGCTCGTCGAGGATCTTGGTCCAGAGCACCCGCGACTTTCCGATCTCCTGGATCGTCTGCTTGCGGTGCTCGAAGTCCTTCTGCTCCTTGACCAGCGCGTCGTGATACGCGACGCGATCCTTGAGCGAAGCGAGCTGTTCGGCGATGCGAGTGCGCTCCCGCTCCGCCTCCTCCAGTTCGCCGAAGTACATGTAGCCGAACCACCCCAGTGTGCAGCAGCTCACTAGGACCGCGAGCATCGTCGCGGCGAAGACCTTCATCGACGCGCGTTCCGCGCGCCGCATGCCTTCGGGAAGAAGATTGATCCTGATCATGGGTTACCTGTCCGCGCTCTCTCGCCTCAGCCCACGATGGCGGCCAAGCCCACGGCGACCGCGAGTTGCGGCGCCGCGCCGTTGAGGGCATCGATGTCGACGTTGTCCGATCGGACCTTCAGGCCTTCGATCGGGTTCCAAACTCGCGTGCGCTTCTCGAAGATCTTCTCGAGACTCTCTTCGAGGAATGGCAGCAGCACGGATCCTCCGGAGAGGAACACTTCCTGGACCTCGCCTTCGAACTGGTTCTCGAAGAAGTCGAAGGAGAGGTTGATCTCGTTGCCGAGATCGTCCAGCACCGGCGAGACCGCGTCGTGCACGTCGGTCACCTGCTCGCCGGCGTCTCGCTTCAGCGCCTCGGCCTCGAAGGCCTCGAGCCCGAAGCGCCGGGTGATCGCCGAGGTGATGTCCTGGCCGCCGACCGGTACTTCGCGGGCGAAGTAGGTGACGTTGTTGCGCAGGATGTTGATCGAGGTCTTCACCGCGCCGATGTCGACCAGCGCGATCGTGTGATCGCTGCCCTGGAGACCCGGGCTCACGATGTCGGACAGCTCGTAGGCATTGCCCAGCGCAAACGCGTCGACGCTCGTGCTGAACGGCTGCAGACCGAGCTGCTGGAGCATCTCGGCCTGATCGACGACCAGCGAGTTCTTGGCCGCGACCAAGAGCACCTTCATCTCCGAGGACGCGGCGTCGCCGCTGCCCGGGAGATCCAGGAGCTTCTGCGTGTCGATCGTCACGTCATCGACGTCGAACGGGATGTACTTGTCGGCCTCGAATCGGACCGCGTTGCGCATCTCGTCGCTCGACATCTGCGCCATGTTGATGTAGCGGAAGATGACGTTCTTGCCGCTGACCGCCGTGCTGATGCGCTTCGTGCGGAAGCCACCGGAACGGAACATGTCGGCGAGGGCATCCCGTCGAGCTTGCTCGTTCGGAACGTCCATCTGCGCGAACGCGGTGATGATGTAGTCGTACTTGTCACGCGTCAGTTCGATCGCCTTGATCGAGCTGCTGCCGATGTCGAGTCCGACGATGCTCCGTCGCTGCTTGAGCATGGTTCTCCTGAGATCGTGGCTGCGTGCCGCCTGGCGTCCGCACCATCGGCTGTATCGGAGTCGGCCGGCCGGAAGGTTGAGGGCTGGTCCCGATTGTGGGCATCAGCGCTTCGGCGCGGCCGGAATCGAGACCGGCTCCGGAAGGTCGCGCGGTGCCGAGCGGGCGAGGCGGTCCTCCCAGTGGGCGGCGAGGCGCGGCTCCGTCACGAGCCTTCGCCGCAGCCGCTCCCAGGCCAGCCCGGCGACGAAGTCTTCGCCGGCGAGGGTCGCACCCTCCAGGAGTTCGAGCAGACGCACGGCAGTCCCGTCCCAAGCCGCGACGCTCGCGGCACTCGGCAGCGGCGTCGTACTCCAAGCCATCGGATTGCGAGAACGCACGCCCGATCGGGGGTCTTGCGGCTCGATCGCGCAGCCGGCCAAGAGGGCGAGCACGGCGCTCCCGAGCGACCAGGACCGAAGGATGCGTCTCACGCCGTCCTTCATCGGAGGAAGAGGGCCGGTGCCCTGACTTCCCCGGGCGCCTCACGCCGAGGGGTGCCGCACGGACGCGAACCGCCCCGCATGGTCGCACCGGAGTCCCGCCGGTCCTCGATGTCGGGCGAAGGCCGGGCGGTTCGGACGCAACCCCTGCGCGCCAGGACCTCTCGAGCTACCCGAGACGACCTCCCATCCAAACCGGCCTACCCTGGTCGAACGGACTCCGGCAGTGATTTCTGGTTGCAGGTTCCCTCTTGCAGCTTCCCGACACCGGCTCACTTCTGCGTCGACGCCGGAAACAACCGCTCCCGATCGGCAGGGTCGAACAGCAGCGCGGGAACAAGGAGAGAGATCTCCCAGGGGCCCGACCGCGCAGTAAATAAGACCGTCCGTCGTCTGGGATCGACGTCCACACTATTGATCTTGGCCCCGACCTTGTCGGGGTAACGCCCGGACAACAAAGGCCTTCGTAGGAGTCGTACTTCTACAGCCCCAGAACGAATGCCGGCTTGGAGGGTTGGCAGGATCGCGGCAAGCGCCTTGTAGGCGAGGGCCTCTTCGCGAAGTAACGAGAGCGCAAGCTCCCGGACGCGTGGCCGATCGATGTTGCGTTGCACGGCATCGGTGACCATTTCCGCGAACAGTCGCTCGCTCAGCACAAAGCGCCGGAAGACCCCCGACAGCGCGAACGTCGCGCACTCATGGGCGAACCGTGCATCAACCGCCGTGATGGGGTATCCCTCGGGAAGATCAGCAACCGGACGGTGATCGAGCACCCACTTGGTGAATTCATCGCAACTCCAACTCTCGCGGACCCAAGCCAGCACATCCTCCGGCGCCACTTCCGGCTCCTCAGCGATCGACGACACTTCGTCGGTGTCCGGAGTCTGAGTCTCGTCCGCCGTAGCCACGGTGCAGATCTCGTCGCTCGGACGCTCCTCGGCGTCGACCTCTTCTTGGACCGATGGCGTTTTCTCCGGCTCGAGTCTCACCCTTTGAGGCAGGGCCTCCGCCGCGATCGGCGCCATCAGTACCACGCTCGGAACAGCGATGGGAACTCCGCTCTCCGAGCCCGTTCCGAAGGCGTGTCCCAAGGCCGCGGCGACGGCCGCAAGCACGATGCCCGCAACCAGTGCCCGGTGACTACCAGCGGATGCACTCACCTTCGTTACGGTACCTCGGTGAGCCGACCGCGACCAGGCATCGATCCCCAGCCTGGAGCTGAAGCCGGCCAACCCGCACCTGAGCTGGCCGGATTTCCCGAGGGTTCCCGCACACCCCACCTGCAGGGCATCAGTTCGGCGTCACCACACACGGGGTGCAGTCGAAGCCGAATGCGACACTCGCGACGAGCGGCTGGAACCCGTTCCCATCGATCTCCGCCGAGAGCTGCGCGTTTCCAGACAGCGAACCGCCGCACCCCGTCTCGAGGTGCCACTCGAGCCCCACGGTGTCCTGACCGCTCCGACAGCACTCGTAAAGCGAGCCGACGCTTGAGGTTGTACAAAGGGGGAAGAAGGCCGGCGACGCAAGTGGTACGCATATCTTCCCACCCGGCAAGGAGCCGAAGTCCGTAATGTTGAACTTTGCGATCAATCCACACCCCTGGCCGGACGGCACACACTCGGAGTTACACCTGTCCTCCGAAAGTTGCACACTCTTACCGAAAGTGATCTCAACTCCAGCGGAAGCCCCGAATTCCGTGATATCAATTGAGTATCCGTTGGAGAAGCTGCCCGAAGACCATCCTTGCAAGGCACAGCCACAATCCTGCTGCATGATCTCGGTTGCAAGCCGCGGGTTGGTCGATGGCTTCACGTCTGGGAGAGCCAAGGCGATCGGCACACAAGTAATTATCACTTTGGTTAGCATTTCGGTACTCCTTGTCTGACTGGTGAATGAGGACGCAAACTCTGTGCTTTGCACAAAGAACGCGCCCTCGGGATAATCCCTCTGCGGCGGCTTACTACCTGCCGGATAAGGGGAACAGCCGCTCTCGATGGACCGAATCGAAGAGTTGAGCAGGAATGAGAAAGGACACCTCCCAACTGCCCGATCGTTGAGCAAATAAAGCCATTCTCGCTCTCACGTCGATATCCACGACGTTTACCTTCGCTCCAACCTTGTCGGGAAACCTCCCGGACGTCAACGAGACTCGTCGTATTTTGGCAACGATTTCCCCCGATTCAATCTTGGATTGGATCGACGGAAGCATCGAGAAAAGCGCTATATACGCATCGGATTGACTACGAATATGCGCGAGGGCTGCCTCCTTCTGACGAGGAGTTCTGTAGTTGCTTTCCTGGATCTCGGTCTCGCTCTCGCGAAGGAAGCGATCGCTGAGGAGAAAAGTACGGTAGACTCCTGAGAGGGCGAACGTCGCGCACTCGTGAGCAAATCTGGCGTCTGACTCCGAAATCGCGTACGCAGAATCGCTCGACACCGGGTGATTCTCCAGAACCCACCGGGCGAACTCATCGCAGCGCCAGCTCTCTCGAATCCAAGCCAGCGCTTCCTCGATTCCATCTTCCGAGGCTTCGTCCGAAGACTTGGAGCCCGCGGCAACTGGAGGCATCTCCGCGGGGGGCGTTCCTTCCAGAGGATTCGCGGGCGTCACCGCTCCCTCTACCGGGAGTTCAGATCGGCCCAACACGTGAGGTCTCGACCGCTCATGTTCCTTGGGATGGCTCGCGCCCTGTGATCCCACTTCCGCGTGTTCCGCGACCCGCACCGCGTTTGGATCCGAGCCCGCCCTGTCGCCTTGAAGAGCAGCAGCCACAGCTAGCGCGAGCGCGATCATCACGGCGCCGGCAGCGACAAGCCTCCACGCGATGGTGGTTGCCTTCACGGTTTCCGACCTCCTCCACGCGGCATTGAGTCGATCCGGCGTCCTGCCAACGCATGATCACTCGCGTTCGCGCCAGATTCGCACCGACTGTGTTCGGTATCGTCCGGTTGCTTCCGACAACGGCTCGAAGGTGAGCTGCTGGAAGAATGCCCCAGGACAGGCTCCGGACATCCTGTCGTGACGAGCGGACCAATCGACCCGACAGGTCCGACGGATGCCATGAAGCGGCCAGCCCCGACTGGAACGAGGCCCGGGCAAGTGTGGCGAGCGCGGATCGACCGCTTCCCTGCGAACTTCGATCCGATTCTCCAGCGACCCGATGCCGTTGGCGAACTCTCGCAGAGCCCGAAGCGTCGCGACGAGCCATGCCCGAGACGGGCTGGATGACGGCGGGCATCAGTCTGCGGGCAATTCACGGCTCGGGATCTGGGACTGGGGACTGGGGACTGGGGACTTCGACGATCGACTGCGAATCGGTCGCTTCCACCCCCATAGATGCACTTGTCGCCGGATTTGTAAGCGGTAGTTCTAGGAAATCCTCCAGGGTGCTCGCCGTCTCGAAGTGCGCGCGCAGTCGCCGCCAACGCCGGCGAATCGCCGCTTCACTCACGCCATCTCTTGCCGCGAGCGCAGCATCACTCCTGCCGGAGAGGAGGTCGTCGAACCAGCTTCGAAGCGGCTCGGGTAGCCGATACCCCGCAGCTCGAATCCGCGACTCGGTCGGGCTCTCCAGTGAGTCGTCGACCACGAACTCCGGAAGTTCATCCAGACCTCGAGAGGCTCGTCCAGTCGACCTCATCCGCGACCGCAACCAGCGCGCGAACTCCGTCGGCCACGCTTCCCGGAGAAACGCGAGGGGTGAGCGTACGATCACTCCCCTCGCAACGGCCCGAACGAATCGCATCGCCACATCCTGGAGAATGTCCTCCAGGTCCGCCGGATCGCGGAATCTTCGTCGCTTCGCGATCCGCAACGCATCGAGTGCGTGGGCCAACTCCTCATCGCTGCTCATGGACGACTGCCGGATTCAGGTCGAATCCAATCCCGGCGAACGCAGAAGCAGAGAACGCCAGGATGCCTTCACCGCCGCGTATCGCCGCGGACCAAGAGAAGGCTACTCGCGATTCGGCAAGCCGACAACCAGGGGGGCCGCCGCCCGATTCACTGGTGACACTCGCGAGTCTTCGCCTACGCGATCACACCGCCCCAACCGAGCACCACCCTCAACCGCTCACTCTTCGCCGAAGCCGCCGCCCACAAGTTCGCTCAATGCGGCGATCATCGCTTCGGCGTCCGGTCCCTCGGCGCGCAACACCAACTCCGCGCCGGACTCGGCGGCGAGCATCAACATGCTCATGATGGACTTGCCGTTCACGCTCGACTGCCCTGGACGACCGACCTGCACCGTCGACTCGAAACGATTCGCGGTCTGCACGAAGAGATGCGCCGGGCGAGCGTGCATCCCGTGACGATTCACCAACTTGACGGTGGCTTCGATCATCTGCGTGTCTCGTCGTCGCCGACTGCTTCAGCCACCCATCTCGTGCAGCAGATCACGCAGGGACTCGACAGTGTCGGCATCCTTCGCGAAGCGGCGGAAGTCGGCCTGTCGGGCGAGCGTGGACACCCACCGCAAGATCGCCAAGTGACGATCAGACTCTCGCTTCGGCGACACGATCAGGAATACCAGATGCACGGGGCGGCCATCGATCGCGTTCCAGTCATCGATCCCGGCCGCGGACCGCCCGATCACGAGCTGACAGTGCGACACGTCATCCGACTTCACGTGCGGCACGGCAACCCCGTTGCCGATCCCGGTGCTGCCCTTGCGCTCGCGCTCGGCGATCGCAGCGCGAAGTTCCTCGCTCACCGCACTCGGCAGGGACATCGTCGCACGCAACTCCCCAAAGAGCTCGTCGAGAGCCGCATCCCGAGCGTCCGCGGAGAGGTCTGGAATCAGGACGGCAGCGTCGATGGTGTCACGCATGTTGGACTGAAGTTCGATCACGATCGAAGCGGCCAGGATCCGGCGATCTCGAGTCGCTCAAACTCGGGGTTCGCCGCGGTGGTCCTTGAGACGCTCCTTGGCCTTGATGAGCTGTCGCTCCACCTTCTCGACGATCTCGTCGATCGCCGAATTGAAGTGCTGGCTGCGCGCCTTCGCGACGATGTGGTCGTGGTTGTCGATGTGGACGATCAACTCGACTTCCGGGGAATCGTGCGGACCATCGATCACGACCTCGATCCGAGAGATCTGATCGTTGTAGCGCGGCAACCGCTCCGCCTTCTTGCGGGCGTAGTCGGCCATGCGGTCGGACACGTGACCGTGGCGCGAGGTGACATCGATTTGGACGGCGTCGTGATGGCTCATCGCGAAGAACTAACTCAGCGGAGGTTGGAAGTTTCGTCCGGGCGATCGGCAGTCCGAGACGAGCACTTGAAGAGAGTCCGAGGATACAGCACGCGGAGGAGATACAAGCCCTCCGCAGGCGCATTCTCACCGGCGCGTCGGCGGTCCCGGGATGCGAGAATCTCCGCGACTTCCTCCGGGCGCCGCTTGCCCACGCCGACTTCGATCAACGTGCCGGCGATGGCACGCACCATGTTGTACAGGAAGCCGCTGCCCTGGACGGCGATGTCGAATCCCCGCGGCCGCCGGATCAGGTGGACATGACTCACCGTCCTCACCGTCCCGAACTTCCGTTCGTAGCCGGGATTGGTCGCGAACGCCGCGAAGTCGTGTTCGCCGATCAGATGTCGAGCGGCGGCCCGCATCGGCTCGAGCGCGCAGGCGCGGCGGATCCAATGCTTGCGTCCGCGGTCGAAGACCGGTGCGATCGAGCCGAGCAGGCACCGATAGACGTAACGCTTGCCGATCGCCGAGAAGCGTGCGTGGAAATCGGCGGGAGCTTCACGCACCGAGACCACTCGAACCGTCGGCGGCAGATTCCCGTTCAACGCGCGCAGCAAGCTCGAGGTTTGCATCGACCGTTCGATGCGCACGTGCGCCGCCTGGGCGAGGGCATGCACTCCGGCATCGGTGCGCCCAGCACCATGGACGATCACCGGCTCGCCGAAGATATGCAGGCACGCCTCTTCGAGACGCTCCTGAACGGAATCGAAGCCTTCCTGGCGCTGCCAGCCGCGAAAGTCGCGCCCGTCGTAGGCCACCTCGAGCAAGTACGTGTGCAAGGTCGATTCAGGTTCGCGGCGTCCGTCGACGACCGACGAGTTCCGCACGGTACTTCGCGACCGTCCGCCTCGCCACCGCGAGTCCCGACTCGGCGAGCCGCTGCGCCAACGACTCATCGCTCTGGCCCGGATCCGCTGCGAGCAGCGCGCGGAGGGCTGAGAGCATCGCGCCCCGATCAGCCGAGCCGTTGCGCGCCCCACCCGGCAGGAAGAACTCACGCAGGGCGATCCAGCCGTGCGGCGTCGCGACCGTCTTGTGACGCACGGCGCGGCTGACCGTCGAGACGTGCAACCCGAGTTCGGCGGCAACGTCGGCCATCGAGAGCTTGCGCAGCGCCGGCCGACCATGGCGGAGGAAGGCGAGCTGCCGCGCGAACACCGCAGTCGCGATCCGCTCGAGCGTCGCGCCGCGTGAATCGATCGCGCGGATGACCGCACGCGCGCGCTGCAGCTTGCCGGCGATCTCACGTCGCGAATCGGCAGGCATCACCGATGCACTCGCAAGCCGCAGCAGTCGCCGATCGATCCTCAACGCAGGGAGCGCCTCGTTCGCAACGTGAACCGTCAGCTGCGCGCCGTCGAGTGCTACCGTCAGATCCGGGATCCGCACCTGCGGTGCCATGGGCGCGAAGCCTTCGGCCGGTCGGGGTGCAAGATCGCGAATCCGATTGAGTAGACGGGTCAGCTCGCCGGGCGAGATCGCGAGTGCTGTCGCGACGCGCAGATGACCGCCGCCCGCCAACTCGCTGAGGTGTCGATGAAGGATCTGCTCGAGCCGAGCCCGGTCGGGATCCCCCGGCAGGAGTTGCGCGAGCATTGCCTCGATCGGGCCGGTGGCGCCCAAGCCGCCTGGCGGAATGGACCGCAACACCGCGAGCGCCTCCCCAAGACACGAGTCCCCGACGATCTCGACGAGTCGGTCGGGCGGTTCGGTGATGTAGCCACGGTCATCGAGCTGCTCGGCGAGGACGAGGACCGCTGCCGCAACGGCCGGTTCGAGGTCCATGAGACTCACCTCCCGGCGAATGTGCTCGAGGAGATCGACGGGTCGCGAGGGCAGTTGACCGAGCATCGCATGACGCTCCGTCGGATCGCCGCCCGACGCGCGCTCGCGAGGCCGCGCCACGATCAGTTCGTTGCGCGCGCACTCCGCCTCGATCTCGGTCACCAGCTCGAGCGCGCTCATCTGCAAGATCTGCACGCCGAGCAGGAAGCCGGGTGTCAACGACATCTCGGCCACGGGGGCCATGCGCGTCGTCAGTGCGGGCTTGTGCATGCTCGACCCGCGGATCGTCACAATCGCGACGCAGCGTGAGCGCGTCGCCGAGTCAGCCGGGCGGTTTCTTGACCGGTCGCTCTGATGCCCTTGCCGTGGTCGGATCCTCCGGCCAGGCATGGCGCGGATAGCGACGACGAAGTTCGGCGCGCACGCTGCTCCAGGTGCTGCGCCAGAAGCTCGCCAGGTCGCTGGTGATCTGCACCGGTCGCTGGTTCGGCGCACACAGGTGCAGGACCAGCGGCACGCGCCCCTCCGCGATGCGCGGCGCACTCTGCCAGCCGAAGAAGTCCTGGATCCGCGACGCCAGGAAGGGATCGGCGTGCGACGGATACTCGATGCGCGCACGACGTCCCGACGGCAGCGTGACTCGTTCGGGCGCGAGACGATCCAAGTCGCGTAGGAGCGCGTGCGGGACGACACTCGAGAGGTGCGACACGAGATCCGCACGCCGCAAGGCCAGGAGATCCGCTCGCTCGCCGAGGGCTTCGACCAGCAACGCCGCGAGCTGTGCATCGTCGAGCGCCGGAATGTCGCGCTCCGGCAGGACTCGGCGCAGAAACGCCAGACGCTCGAGGATCGACCGCAGGGCCGGCTGCTCCCCGATCCAGCGCCATGGATCGCGCGCGAGTAGCTCGACGAGCTGGGAACGCGAATGCGCCGGAATCTCCGCGTGCTGGAGTCGGCGCTCGGCAAGCGCAAGATCGCAGTAGCGTTCGCGCTCGATCACCAGCAGACGTCCACGCTCTTCATCGAGTTCGACGGCACGCTCGACACTGCACAGGTGGCGTGGCAGGTGCTCTTGCTCGATTCCGACGGCGATTCGGACGATCGACTGTCGGCTCTGCGTGCGCGCGCCGCGATCGCCGACTTCGAGTGCGAGCAAGAGTTCGCTCTCGTCGTGAAAGCTGCCCTTCGCCCACTGCACGCCCCGCCCTCCCACCATCACTCCTTCGTCGGCGGTCGGCGATCGTCGCAAGACCACGCGATCGAAGAAGCCGCACACGAGCGCGCGCGCGACGCGAGCCTCACTGCGCGGATCGAGCGCGGTCGGAACCGCGGACTTCTTCGCGAACTGCCGCCGCGCACGCTCGACGGCCGCCACGGCGCCGACCTCCGCGTCGTGCGCACGACACGCCGAAGCCGTGAAGCCGGCGGCGGCGAGCTTGATGAAGGTATTCAATCGATGCGAGAGGTCGATCGGCGGATCGCCTTCCTCGCGCGGTCGACGGCGCACGAAGTCACGCTCGGCGAGGATCGCCACGGCAATGGCCGCCAGCGGCAGACAGTCGAGCCGTTGTGCTTCGACCAGCGCGCGGCCGAGACGCGGGTGCAGCGGCAGTTCCAGGATGCGCCGACCGGTCGGGGTCGGTTGGCCGCGGTCGTCGAGCGCGCCCAGCGCACGCAGCAGACGATCGGCGACGGCGAGCGCGGAGGACTCCGGCGCCTGGAACCAGCCGAACTCAGCCGGATCGCGGCCCGCGAACGCGCGCACCAGAAGAGTCGGTCCGGCGAGATCCGTGCGGCGCAGTTCCGGCGTCTCGAAGGCTGCCATGCCGCGCTCCTCCCCCTCCGACCACAAGCGGAGACATACGCCGCTCGACGTGCGGCCGGCACGACCGGCGCGCTGGGTCGCCGACGCCAGCGAGATGCGTTCGACGGCGAGCACGTCGAGACCACGCGCGGGGTCGGCTCGCAGGATGCGCGCGAGGCCGCTGTCGACCACCGCCGTCACCCCGTCGATCGTCACCGAACTCTCGGCGACGTTCGTCGCCAACACCACCTTGCGCTGGGCCGAGGGTGCGATCGCGCGATCCTGTTCGGCCGGCGACAAGGAGCCGTGCAAGGGCACGACCGCGAGATCCCCGCGTCGGGCGACGTCGCCGAGTGCGCCGGCCGCGCGCCGGATCTCTTCGACGCCGGGCAAGAAGACCAGCACGTGACCGGCCGTGTCCACGAGTGCCTTCTGCACGGCGCGGCGCACCTCGTGCTCGAGCTCACGCTTCACATCCATGCTGCCGAGGTGTTCGACGTGCACCGGAAAGCTGCGGCCCTCGGCGTGCACGATCGGCGCATCGCCGAGGAAACGTGAGATCGGCAGCGGATCGAGGGTCGCGGACATGACCGCGATCGAGAGATCGTCGCGCACCGTCTCGCGCACTTCGCGAAGCATCGCGAGCGCGAGATCGGTCTCGACGTGTCGCTCGTGGAACTCGTCGAGCACGACCGCGCCGACCCCTTCGAGGAAAGGGGCTCTCACGATGCGACGCACGAGCACGCCCTCGGTCAGAAACCAGATGCGCGTGCCGGCGGTCCCGACTCGCTCGTGTCGAACCTGGTAGCCGACCGTGTCGCCGACCCGTTCGCCGAGTTCGGACGCCACGCGCTGCGCGGCCGCACGTGCAGCAAGCCGACGCGGCTCGAGTACGACGATGTCACCCTCGATCGCGTGAAGCAGTGCGGGCGGGAGTCGCGTGGTCTTGCCGCTGCCCGGCGGCGCGATCAGCACGAGAGCGCGCGTTCTTCGAAGCGCAGCGACCGCGTCACCGAGGACAGCGTCGATCGGCAGCGGAGACAGCGGAGGTCGGGCGCCGTTCACGACAGCGGGCGGCGTCCCTCGATCGCGTCGGCAAGGATCGCACTCGAGACCTGGGTGATCGTGGAGCCGGCGGGGATACCGCGCGCGATGCGCGTCACGGTGACGGTCTTGCCAGCGAGTCGCTCGGCGATCAGGTTCGCCGTGCCCTCGCCTTCGAGATCGGGATTCGTCGCCAGGCACACCTCGCGGATCTCGCCCTTCGCGATGCGCGCCGTCAGGGCAGCCAAGGTGAGGTCTTCGGGACGGATCCCGTCGAGCGCCGAGATGCGCCCTTGCAGGATGTGGTAGAGCCCACGGTAGCCGGCCGCCTCGAAGGCAGCGACGTCACGGGGATCCTCGACGACCAGCACGCGACTGCGCTCGCGCGCGGGATCGCTGCAGATCGCGCACGGGTCGGTCTCGTCGAGCTGGAAACACTGAGAACACACCTTGGTGCTCTCGCGGGCGCCCACGATCGCCGCCGCCAGGTCGCGCGCGAACCTCGGTTCGGACTGCAGCACGTGGTAGGCGAGTCGTTCGGAGGTCTTCGGACCGATGCCCGGAAACTCACCGAGCAGCGCGATCAGTCGCTCGACGGCGCGCGAGCGACTCACCATGACGGTGCGCCCGATCGGCGCGCGGCGTCCCTTGGATGCGGAAGCGGCGCCACCGCAGCGTCACTCACAGACCGAGGTCGGGGAGGATGCCGCCGGTGACTTCATCGGTCTTGGCCTTGCGCAGATCGAGCGCGGCCTTCACCGCGTTGCGAACCGCGGCCGTCACCAGGTCCTCGAGCATCGCGACCTCCTCCGGATCGACCACCTTGGGATCGATTCGGATCGAGCGCACTTCGAGTTGGCCGGTGATCGTGCACCGAACCGCGCCCCCGCCGGAACTTCCTTCGAGCACGCGCTCGGCGAGCTCGCGCTGCACCTCGCGGACCAAGCGGGACATCTCCTGGGCCTGCTTCAGCAGGTTCATGTCGTGCGTCATGTTCGGTATCGCAGGGGCCGCGACCTTTCGTGCGCCGCCGTCGCTCAGTCCACGATACGGAACTCGACCTCTTGTCGATAGGCGGAGGGCACCGGTGTGCCGTTCTCGAGCGCGGGATCGAATCGCCACAGCCGGAGCTGACGCAGCGCGCATTGGTCCAAGAGGTCGTGGCCGCTCGAAGCGAGCAGCCGGCAATCGCAAACCTCCCCCTCGGCATCGACCAGCATCTCCACCACGGCGACCCCCTCCAGGTGACGGCGGCGCGCGAGTCCGGGGTAGCGCGGTGCGAGGTTGCGCTCGGTCAGAGGACGCGGCGCGCGGGTCTCGCCCCCCGCCTTCGACTTGGCCGCGGTCGGGTCACTGCCGCCGTCGCCGGCCGGGCCCGCCGACGGTGCCGGCATCGGAAGGTGACGGACGACCACCATGGCCTGCGAGGCTTCCTTCTCGAGGGTCGCTCGGCGCGAAGCCGGATCCGCGGCCGCGAGTCGATGCGACTGCCGCAACGGCGCTTCGAAGGGCACGGGCTCGAGGTCGGGCGGGGGCGCCGCCGTGATCGATGGGGAACACTCGCTCCACTGGAGTCGCGGATCGAAGCCATCAGCTGCGCCGTCCGCGGGCGCTTCGGTCGAAGCGTCCGCGGAGGCAGCTTCACTGAGCGAAGCGACGCCGGGCGCGGCGAGCATCACCTGTACGACCAGCGGCGACTGGGGAGTGCGAGCCGAGCCGGCGCCGCTCCACCACCACGCACCGCCGACGAGGCAGGCATGGAACAGCACGGAGGTGAGGGCGGAGGCACGCATCGCGGCGGGAGAATAACCTCACGAACGAGGTGGGCCGTCGTCCGGTTCTGGCTGGACGAGGTCGCCGTCGAAGCGATCGAGCACGGCTTGGGTCCGCGGACCCGGCGGCTTGGCCGGCGCCGACGCGGTCGGACCGGCCGCCGCAGGGGTCGCGCTCACCTCCAACCGCACCGGCCGGCCACACAACTCGGACAGCGCGTGGGTGAAGATGCCGATCACCTCCGGCGACGCCAGCCGGTCGGCGTGCATCTTCTGCGGCGTCGCCAAACGGATGCGCACGACACCGGCTTCGTTCGGACCCTCGAGCACGCAGGCCGCGGCGGTCGCGACGAGCATCGGCTTGTCCTGACGCACCCGCGCAACGAAGCGAGCCGCGAGTCCGGAGTCGTTCCCTGCCGAGGTCGGCGACGGCGCGACCGAGCCACCGCCGACGGCGACGAGCGGGACCCTGGAGGGCGCCTCGATCGGCGCGCCCGAGGCGACCGCCGCCGCCAGTTCGGCGAGCGTCGGCAAACTCCCCGCCTGCGCCATCCGGACCAGGCTCACCTCCAACACCAAGCGGCGATCGTCCGTGCGGCGGATGCGCTCGCGTCCGGCGAGCCCGGCTTGGATCATCGCGTCGAGCCGCCCGACCTCCGCCCGGGCAGCGATCGCGACGACGCGCTCGCGCAGCGCTCCGCGGATCGCGACCAGCGTCGATTCCGCGCCGTCCACCGCGCACAGGAGTGCCGCGCGCAGCACATCGAGCACCTCGGCCAGGGCCTCACGTTCATCGCTGCCGCCGCCGACGACCTCATCGGCAAAGGCGAGCGCCGCGCGGGCATCGCCGTCCAGCATGTGCTCGACGACCTCGACGGCGCGATCGAGCCCGACTCTCTGCATCAATTCGCGATAGGCCGGCAGATCGAAGGTCGCCTGGCGTGCGCGCGCCAACGGCAGGATCCGCTCGAGCATGCTCTCGGCATCGCGCATGCCGCCGCGACAGCTCAACGCGATCTCGTCGAGGACCGCCGGATCGATGTCGACCTGCTCGTGCGCGCACAGCTCGTTCAGTCGGGCGACCACGTCGCGCTCGTCGATGCGACGGAAGTGGATCAACTGGCAACGGGACCGCACCGTCTCGGGGACCTTGTGCAGCTCGGTCGTCGCCAGGATGAACACGACGTTTCGCGGCGGCTCCTCCAGCGTCTTGAGGAACGCGTTGAACGCGTTCTTCGTGAGCATGTGCACTTCGTCGAGGATGTAGACCTTGAAGCGTGAACCCATCGAGGCCACGCCGACGCGCTCGCACAGCTCGCGGATGTCGTCGACCAGGTTGTGAGACGCCGCGTCGATCTCCACGACGTCGGCGTTCGACCCGGCGAGGATGCTGACGCAGGTCGCGCAGGTTCCGCAGGGACTCGCAGACATGCCCACTTCGCAGTTGAGCGCGCGCGCGAGGATGCGCGCCGAGGTCGTCTTGCCGACCCCGCGGCTGCCGGAGAACAGGAAGGCGTGGGGAACGCGCCCGCTCTCGAGAGCGCTGCTGAGCGAGCGCACGACCGCCTCCTGCCCCACGAGCTCGACGAAGCTCTTCGGCCGGAAGCGGCGCGCGACGACCTGATAGGGTTGGGAGCCGTTCGCCATCGCGAGCTGCGGAGAACACGGGACCGCCACCGAGGGCCGATCCTTCGCGTCAGACTATCGCGAAGCGAACACGCCGCCTCGGCGCCGCCTGCGCTCGGGACCGACCAAGAGCCGTCACCTCCCGAAGCTGGGAACCGACCGGCGCCCCGGACACAAGACGCTAAGTGCTTATGGCTGCTCCGTTCCCGGCCTGACCAGGTTCGCACCGCGCCCTCGCCCGGGACCGATCGGTCCCCAGCTTCGGGAGGCGACCCCGTGCCGTCCGACGGCCGTGCGCGGCTCCATCCCGCCGCGGGCGGGAGGGTTACGGAGAGGGGGGGATTCGAACCCCCGGTGGGCTTTTGACCCACACTCGCTTTCCAAGCGAGCTCCTTAAGCCACTCGGGCACCTCTCCCCGAAGGGAGACCACGCGCGACGATCGGACGGCCGGTCGAGCTTGCGCCGACCCGGGGAGCGAGGGTGTTACCCGACCGCACGGCAGCGATCAAGGCCGACGCCGAGAAGGACTTGCGGACCGCACAGCGCTCGCCGCAGCCGAAGCTGCGTACAGCAACGCGCCGCGCGAACGCTGTGGGCGTTCGCGCGGCGCGAGGACGGAGAGGGGGGGATTCGAACCCCCGGTGGCCTCGCGGCCACAACAGTTTTCGAGACTGTCCCGATCAGCCGCTCTGGCACCTCTCCGCGAGGTCGTCGCGCGACGGGGGCTGGGGATTCTGCCGTCTCCGCGCGGCGATTCAACCGCCGGTCTCATCCGGTCTCATCCTGACCCGCAGCCGAGCGCTTTGGCCGCCGCAGGCGGAAGAACTCGCGCAGCAACTGCGCGCTCGCCTCGGCCTCGATGCCGTGATGCACCGCGCAACGGTGGTTCAAGCGACGGTCGCTCGGCAGGTCCGCCAGCGAACCGCAGGCGCCGAACTTCGGGTCGAAGGCGGCGAAGACGATGCGTGCGACGCGAGCGTGGAGCGCCGCACCCGCACACATGAAGCAAGGCTCGAGGGTGCAATACAGCGTCGCCCCTACCAGCCGCCCTTCTCCGCGTCTGGCGATGGCGTCCCGCAGGGCGAGCAACTCGGCGTGCGCGGTTGCATCCTTCCATTCTTCGCATCGGTTCGCGGACTCTGCGAGCACTTCCTCACCGTCGACGACCATCGCCGCCACCGGCACCTCGCCGTTCAGAGCCGCGGCTGCCGCGAGTTCCAGGCATCGACGCATGAAGTGACGATCCGCAGCGGATTCTTCGAAGCCGGACACGTCCTGCCTTGTGTCGTTCACGACCACGCTTCTATCCTACGGCGCAACTCCAAAACCCCCGGACCCACCCACTTGACGAAGCGCGATTTCCTCTCCGCCGGCGACCTCTCGCGCGTGGAGTTCGAGAACCTCTTGGAACTGGCACAGCGCTCGAAAGGCAAGCGCGGCTCCCAACTCCTGGCCGGCAAGACCCTCGGTCTGCTGTTCTTCGACCGCAGCCTGCGCACGCGCGTGAGCTTCGAGGTCGCGGCCGTCCAACTCGGCGGACACGTCATCAACGTGACCGAGCGCGAGATGTACGACCTCGAACCCGAGGAGCAGAAGGTGATGGACGGCCGCGCCGAGGAGCACGTCAAGGACGCGGCGCGCACGCTCTCGCGCTACTGCGACGTGCTCGGCGTGCGTCACCTCGGCCGCACCGGCTCTTGGGACAAGGATCGCCAGGAACTCCTGCTTCGCAGCTACGCCCGGTACGCGACCGTCCCGGTGGTCAATCTCGAGAGCACGGTGGAGCACCCCTGCCAGGCGCTCGCCGATGCGATGACCATGCAGGATCACCTCACCCGTCTGCAAGGTCGCAAGCTGTCGGTCGTCTGGACCACGAATCCGGAGCCCAAGAACATCGGGCCGTGTCACTCGCTGCTCCGCGTCGCCGGCATGCTGGGCATGTCGATCACGCTCTGCCACCCACTGGGCTTCGAGCCCGATCCCGATGTGGTCGCGGCCGCGACGCGCGATGCGCAGTCGCAGGGCGGCTCGCTGTCGGTGGTCAACAGCCTGGACGACGGCGTGCGGGGCGCCGAGGTCGTCTACGCGCGTTCCTGGGGCTCACCGAAGTACTGGGAAGATCCGGAACGCGAAGCGATCGTGAAGCGATCACTCCAGGGCTGGATGATCGACGAGGCGGCGATGGAGAAGACGAGCAACGCACTGTTCATGCACCCCCTCCCGGTGCGTCGCAACGTCGGCGCCACCGATGCGGTGCTGGATGGCCCCCGCTCCGTGATCTACGATCAGGCGGAGAATCGCATCCACGCGCAGAAGGCGCTGTTGACCTTCTTGATGGGGTGAACCGCGTGGGCCAGCTCAGAGCGAGGCCACGAATCGCACGATGGCTTCGAGCGCCTCGCGGCCGGCATCGTCCAAGTTGAACTGATACTCGTGACCGAGCGCGGGTGCGCGCTGGGCCGGGAAGAACAAGGTCTCCACCCGGCCGTCGCGAGCGCGCAAGGCATCGGCGAAGGCAAGCGATTGGGGCAGGAGCGGATCGGCGTTGCCGGCCGTCAGGAACACCGGCGGCATCCCGCGCGGTAGAAACCGCGGCAGTGCGGTGAGTGCGAAGGTCGCATCCTCGGCAAAGTCCTTGCGACCGGCGTAAGCCCAGGCCGCGGTGCGCAGGAACCAACCGAGCTCGCCTTCGAAGTCGAGCGCGGGCGGATCGAAGATCCCGCAGCAGAGCACGAGCCCGGCGATCGCAACGCCCACCGGCAGAACTTCCAGCCCGAGTCGCTCGCGATAGTCGAAATCGACATGTGCGAGCGCGAGCTGCGCAGCGATGTGGGAACCGGCCGAATCGCCGGCGAGGACGAGCCGCTTCGTATCGAGCGACCAGCGACGGGCCTCGCTACCGAGGAATCGGAGTGCGGCGTCGACTTCCAGGACCGGCTGCGGATGGGTCGCTTCCGGTGCGATGGAGTAGTCGACCGCCACGACCGCGAAACCTCGACCGGCGAGGATGCGCGCATAGTTGCCGACTTGCGCCTTCGTCCCGGAGACGAAACCCCCGCCGTGAATCCAGACGATCGTTCGAAGCTCGGCATCGCGCTCGTCCGACGGCGGCAGGTAGACGTCGAGGGCACGGCGGCGCGGGTGTGTGCGATACTCGACATCGAGTTCGGCGCGGACGCTCGGTGGCACATGCGGCAGCAGGGCTTCGCTCGCGGCGATTGCACCGCGGTCGAACGTGAACCTCACGAGCAGGACTACCGGCCAGAGGGAAACGAGGCTGGCGAGCCAGGCGACGCCGATCGCCGCGGCCAGACCGACGAACGTGAGTAGGATGATGCGACGGAGACGCTTCACGGGTGCGGGTGGAAGATACCGCCCACTCCGACCTCAGTCGGGATTCGCGGCGACTCGGAATCCGATCACATCGCTTCTGGCTTCACGAAGGTTGTCCAGCCGATTGGAAGCCCGAGCCGACGACGGTCGGCTGGCCCACGAGCCCCCGCGCAGCGCCCAACGTTGTGATCGACTGCCGCGGTTGTCGCACCACTCCCACACGTTCCCGATCATGTCGAACAGGTGGAAGTCGTTGGGCATCGAAGCGGCCACCGGCGCGAGGAACGGTGCGTGATCGCGAACTCCGAAGAATTCGCCGGCGGGGTAGAACGGCGCCAGCGACGCATCGGCGATGTTCGCTCGATCCAACGCCGCGACCTCCTCGTCACCCCACCAGAAGGTGGTCGTGGAGCCGGCGCGGCACGCGATCTCCCACTCCTCCTCGTTCGGCAGCCGCAGCCCGTAGTGCTGGCAGAACGCCAGGGCATCGTCGAAGGCGATCTGCGCGACCGGATGAGAATCCGAGTTCACGTATGCCTCATGGAGCATCGGCGTCCGCCAGTGCACTTCCTGACGCTGCGTCCACTCGCCGTCGATCAACGTCACGCCGCCCGAACCACTGCGTTCCGCGGTCGACTGGTAACCCGACGCGACGGCGAATGCCCTCCATTGCGCAACGGTGACCTCCGTCTCGCCGAGATAGAAGGGTTCGTCCAGTCGAATCGTTCGACGGGGCTCGTCTTCCCGCTCGTCGGATCCCAGGGAGTACTCGCCGGCGGGGCACAGGCGCAGGCGTATGCCGCTGGCCAGGTGAGTGACACAGCGCGCGAACCCCCGATCCATCGGATCATCGATCTCGATCCGAAAGCCGACCGGGGCACGCGAGCGATACCGAAGGTTCATTCGTAGCTCGCCGGATGCCGGCGATCCGCTCGCTGTGGTTCCATGCCAGGGCAAACGAAGTTCGCGAGGCTCGAGATCTCCACGCCAGCGAAGCGTCCACGACTGACGCGTTGCGTCATACTCGACCTCACAGTCCGCGATCGCGAGGGATCGTAGCGGTGGCTCGGCATGCAAAGTCACCAGGTGATCGCCAAGCGGCGAGATCTCCGCGGGACTGGGCGTCAGCGCAACGGGAGTTTGCCTCTCGTCTGCCGAAGTCAGCTCCAGTTCTCTCGCCGTCCCGGGACGCCAGACAAGTGCCGCGAACAACCCGGCGGTGACCACGGCTGCTGCGAGCCAACGGGTCACGCCGGAGAGAGGGGCCACCGTCGCGGGTGCGACTTCGGGTACTCGTTCGGTCGATGCCTCGACCGCGCCGGACGACTCGATCGTCGAGGGTTGCCGACCACCGGGAAGTTCGATCTCGTCAGCGCGGGACGGTCCTACTCCCATCGCGCACAAGAGGTCCTCCGCATGCTGCGGCAGCAGGAACCAGCGCAGACCACGCAGCTCGATCGGGAGACTGTCGACGTCGGATTCGGCGAGCACGATCGGGAACACCCGACCGCCGCTCGCTCGACCCTCGTATAGTCGCGTTCGAATCATCCGCGCCTCCCACGCCGCCCCCAGGCCCGTCGACGACCCGACATCGAGCGGTTCATAGGCAGCGCAGTACTTGCTGGAGCAAATCGCGAGGATGAAGTCCGCACGACTCACCGCTCGCGCCGACCATGCCGCCCAACCATCGGCAGGCACGACCTCATACTGGTCGAGAATGACGTCGAAACCGTGCTCCGCCAAGAAGTCCGCGACGGAGCGCACCTCCTCCTTGTGGGCGGCGGAATCGTGGCTGTAGCTGATGAAGACTTGCGGACTCACGAGGCCTCCCAAACCAACCGAGCAGAATCCTCGCAGATCGCTCGTCAGATTCAACTCCAGCGCGGCGGCTCCGGCGATGCACTGGCAGGCGCGGCGGCTCGGCAACACCTCGACGCGGCCACGTCTCGGGCAAGGCTCGGCGATCGAGGCGCACGGGAGCACCCCCGGACTGCGGACGTCTTTGCCCAGGGCACGTCGGTGGTCGGAGCTCGGCCAAGTGCGTCGGCGGAACGTCCGAGTCCGAACTCTTCGTGAACGTCGTCGCGAGATCGGGGCAGGTCGATGCCCGACAAGGAGCTGCGTCGGAGGAGGACCGAAGCGTGGCCGTGGCTACGCTGCCGGGGCGGAGCCGACGTAGCGATCCGGCCGGTCGCGAGTTACGGCGATCGCAGCAGACGTTCACGAAACGTCTGGGCTAGGAGTCGGGTGACGCGGCGAGGAGTCGACGCGCAGCGCAGCCGCTCATAGCAGCCGCACGACCAGGGTGTCCGACACCGTCAGCGGCACTCCGAACACCGCGGCACCGCAGCCGCCGCCGACGAAGAAGTCGACCACCTGCACGGCGATCGGCGCCCCAACCAAGTTCGGATCGCAGGGCACTGCGACTCGCGTTCCGTTGCCCTGGATCGCCGACAGAATCGGGTCGACGCCGAGCAGACAAGGAGCCACTCCACCACCGCACAACGGCAGCGGCGAAGGCGCAACGAGTCCGATCAGGATGGCGTTCGATCCGGCCGCCGGATCGACGACGAGCGTCATGGGTCGGCCAATCACGGCAAGGTCACCGCCGAGCAGCACCCGCTTGCTCGGAATGCCCCGCGTGCCGCAGCCCGTTCGCAGAGTGGTGAACGGCGGGAAGCCATCCGCGGCAACATCGATCAAGGCCCCCACCACGTCCTCATCGGTGTTGTTGGTCCCCCCGGTCCATGCCACGAAGGCCCGCGAGACTTCCTCACCACCGAAGGCCAGACGCGGGGTATCGAAGGCATCCGCAGTGTTGCCGTCGATCGGCTCGTTGCCGGCCGAGAACTGGATGCTCCCCGCATCGCTCGCCAGCGCGAAGGTCGCGGTGCGCACGCGCGGCGCGCTCGTGCCTTCGCGATAGGCGTAGCTGAATCGGCAACCGTCGAAGTCGATCGACGGATTCACCTGAGCGAGTGCGAGGTTCACCCCGGGCTCGAGCGCGCTCATGACCACCGGCCCGAAGGTGCGCGTGAACACGCCGTTGCCGAACCGAAACGCCGCACCGATCAGGTCGTTGTTGCTGCCCGTCAGTCGCTCGAACACCACGAACCACCGATTGTCGATCGCGGCGACGTCGGGCCGCTGGTCGGCACCGCTGTTCGTCGCGACGAGCGTCGGGCCGAAGACGGGAGTCGTCGTCGAGTTCACGACCGCGAACGCGATATCGGTCTGATTCGACAGACAGCCGCGACCGTGGGTGTAGACGACTCCGAACTGCCCGAACGAGCCACCGTGCCGACTGACCGCAACCTGCGGCTGCGAGGTGCAACCCGTGTCGGAATCCAGAGTGCGCAACCCGGTCCGAACACCATCCCTACTCAGCCCACCGACGATCACCTCGCTGTTCCGTGGGAAGACGCCATCCTCGAAGGTGCCGAATCCGAAGAGGAAGGCAGTGTCCACGGTGGAGACCGATCCGCCGATGTCCGGATCCGTCGCGAACCGCCCGCTCGGTGCCTGAGCCAGGGTTTGTAGCGACTGCACGGTCATGTCGATCGTGCTGATTCGCCTCGATTCGATCCGATCGATGCCTGCCCCGGCGGCTTGCCGCCACACAGCCGCGAACATCTGGCCGTGCAGTGAACTCGCGATGCGCGGCCGCACGGTCCGCACGCTCCGATTGTCGAGCGCGAACTGCGTGACCACACCGCCTTGCGAGTTCAAGTGCGCGAACATCACATCGGTGTCGGTGGCACTGATGACTTCTTCGTAGCACACGGCGATCCGACGATGCAGCGGATCCACGGCGACGTCCGGGAACCTCGCGCGTGTCGTCCCGAGTCGGATGCCGACGAAGGTGATCGTCGGATCGAACACGATCGGTTCCACCATTCCGGCGAGTTGCTTCGCGGAGGCCGCAAGGATGATACGCCGTCCGTCGAGGCGAATCGGCAACGAGCGGCGCTGCCCGATCGCGTCGGTCACCGCGAAGTCGCGGTAGCGAATGGTGCCGTGGTCGCCGGCCGGGAACGCGACCCCATCGCCATCGACGAGGATGGGCAGGAGCGTGTCGACCTCGATGACCAAGCTCGCGCCGGTCCCGACCACCGACCGCCCGAAGACGAAGCTCTGTTCGAGACTGCGATCCATCACCCGCCAGCGCTCGAGAACGTCACCGTGATTCAGTTCGAGACGACTGTGTTCGTGACCATCGCCTCGGCGCAGGAGCGACGCCGGATCGCCCAGGTTCGCGTCGGCCTCCCCCAGCCGTGCCGATCGAAGCGCGAACCGCACCGGCATCGAAGGAGCGTCGGGACCGAAGAGTCCGACGACCGTGAACTCGGCTCCGGTGGCCTCGAGCTTGTAGGTCTCGCCGCGCGCGGTGACCCAGCCGTCGCCGCGCGTATCGTCGATGACATGGCCACGAAAGCGGAACGTATCGGCAGGCAGAGCGAGCTCGGCAGGATCCTGGGCGACTGCAGATCCGCCAAGAGTCCAGGCAGCGGCCAAGCCCAGCAGCGAACGGCAACGAGTGAGCAGCGAGTTCATCGCGAGGGCGGACGCAGGCGGGGCCCGACGACCGACAACTTTGTCGCGGTAACCCGGACCAGTCGTGAACGTCTACTGCCATCGCCACAAGTCGCGCCCGACGGCGTCGCTACGTCGGCTCCTCCCTGGCACCGTAGCTACAGCTACGCTTCAGTCGTCGACCGACGCAGCTCCTTCCTGGGCATCGACCTGCGTCGATCTCGCGACGACGTTCACGAAGTTTCCGGGCTAGTCCACGGCACGGTCGCGGCGGCACAATGACCGGCGGTGACGAACGCCGAACCCGAAGACGACTCCGGCCCCGCGGAGCCCCCGCGCGGCGACGGTCTCGACACCGAGCTCTACGCGAGCCTCCACGATCTCGCCGCTCGACAGCTCGCCGGCGAACGGCGCGACCACACGCTCCAGCCGACCGCTCTGCTCCACGAAGCGTGGCTGCGCATCGCGAACCTGAACCCGCGCGACGATCGCAGTCGCGGCGAGTGGTTCGCTCTCGCCGGCCGGACCATGCGCTCGGTGCTGGTCGATCACGCCCGACGGCGATCGGCTCGCAAGCGCGATGGCGGTCGACGGCTCCAGTTGACGTCTTCGCTGGAAGCCACGGATTCCGCGCCGATCGATGTGCTCGATCTCGAGTCTGCCCTCGAACGACTCAGTGCGCTGGATCCGCAACTCGTCGCCATCGTGGAAATGATGTTCTTCGCCGGAATGACGGCGGCCGAAGCGGCCGTCGCTCTCGCTGTGTCGAGCCGCACCGTCGAACGCGGCTGGCGCACCGCCCGCGCTTGGCTTCGAGCCAACCTCGCATCTCGCGACGGGCAGCAGCCATGACCGACACCGGCACCCAGTGGCAGCGTGTGCGTGCCACGTTCGAGCGCCTGGTGGACCTCTCGGACCTCGACCGCTCGAGCGCACTCGAACAACTCACACGAGAGGACGCGGACATCGC
The DNA here is from genome assembly GCA_050181465.1 of Planctomycetota bacterium. Lineage (GTDB taxonomy): Bacteria > Planctomycetota > UBA1135 > UBA1135 > UBA2386 > JACRLW01. The sequence continues at coordinate 90,769 of JBFXDD010000008.1, read as the reverse complement.
GACCGAAGTGCGCCGCCTCCTCGACGCCGATTCCGACCAAGGGCTGCCCGAACTCGACACCGCCGCCGCGCGTGCCTTGCGCGAGCACGAATCCCTGCGACTCGCGGACGGCGCCCGCATCGAAGGCTTTCAGATCGTGCGCTTCCTGGCTCGCGGCGGAATGGGCGCCGTCTACGAGGCCCTCCAACTGCAACCTGCGCGCACGGTGGCTTTGAAGGTCCTGCGCCCGGAGTTGAGCGTCGGCAGCGGGTTGCGTCGCTTCGAGGCGGAAGCGAGAGTGCTGGCTCGCCTCGAACACCAGAACATCGCCAAGGTCCTCGCCGCCGGAGTGCACGCTCAGGAGACGGGGCCGTTCGCACTCGAGTTGCCGTGGTATGCGCTCGAGTTCATCGCCGATGCCCAAGCGATCACGAAGCACGCACAGGCGCACCGCATCAGCCTGCGGCGGCGCGTCGAGTGGATGGCGGCGATCGCGGACGCGATCCAGCACGCACATCGACGCGGTGTGATCCATCGCGATCTGAAGCCGGGCAACTTGCTGGTCGGTCGCGACGGCGTGCCCAAGATCGTCGACTTCGGGATCGCGCGCTCTGACGAAGACGCCGCCGAGGATCCGCGCACCGCCGCCGGAGTGGTGCTGGGAACACCGGCATACATGTCGCCCGAGCAACGGAGCGGTCTGCCGGACCTGGACTCGCGCACGGACGTGTTCGCGCTCGGCAAGGTGCTGGCCGAACTGTGTGCGGACGACAGCGCGCTGGAACGCGACCGGGAACTGGGTTGGATCCTCGCCCGCGCGACGGCCGAGGATCGGGAACGGCGCTACGGCACGGCCGCCGAGTTCGCCGCCGATCTGCGAGCGTGGCTCGCCGGCGACGTCCTACTCGCCGCCCCGCCGTCGCGCCGCTATCGGTTGCGTAAGTTTCTCGCGCACCATCGTGCGATGGTCGCCGCGATCGCCGCCGTCGTCCTGGCGTTGGCTGCCGGTCTCGTGGTCAGCTTGAAGTCACTGGATCGCGTCCGTGCTTCCGAGGCCGTCGCCAAGTCCAACGAAGCCGAGGCGAGGGCGGCGCGAGCGACCGCAGAGCGGAACGCCGAGGCCCTGGCGGAGGAGAAGGCGACCGTCGCGGGCGTCGTCGACGTGCTTCGGGCGACGGTCACGCGAGCCATCGGCACGGCGAGTGGTCGCGACGCATCGATCGCCGACTTCTGCGACGAACTCGAGCACGAGATCGCGCGGGAGGATCTGTCGCCGCGCACGCGCGCACTCACCGCGAACTACCTCGCCGCCGTGCGATTCGCGAACGGTGACTGGCAGAGCAGCGCGGAGCTCAGTCGAGTCGCTTTGGACCTGATGGCGAGCGCCGGGTTGACAGCGACGAACGACGGCATCCTCGCCCATGGAGCCCTCAGTGAATCGCTGCGAAAGCTCGGGCGCACGAGTGAAGCAGCTCAGGCGCTCGAGGCCGGTTGGAAACTCGCGGTCGCCGAACTGGAGCCGACCTCGCCGATCCGGCTGTCGATGCAGCGAAAGGTCATGCTGTTGGCCCTCGAGAGCGGTCGTGCAACGGACGCACTGAAACTGGCGGAGGAGCTTCGCCTCCTCCGCTTTCGTTCCGGCGGAGCCGACGACCGCGCGACTCTCGAAGCGGAGATCGATCTCGCCACATGTCGACTCGCGGCGCGCACGCCGGATGCGATCCCGAACGCCTTGGCGACGCTCCAACGGTGCGGCGAGGCGGTGGACCCTCCTCTCGACGTCATGCTCTCGCTGCGGACGAATCTGGGCGTCGTGATGGCGCGCGGCAAAGACTTCGGCGGCGCGGTCGAGCAGATCGAGCAGGCCCTGCTTGGTTACCGACAGCGCCTGCCCAACGACCATCCGACGATCGCGGCTACTTTGGCGAATCTCGGCGCAATCCAGTTGGAGGCAGGCGACACCGCGGCCGCCGTCGAATCACTTCGAAGCGCCGTCGACGCGCAGGCCGTTCGCCTGCCGGCGCTGCATCCACAGCGCATCCACAATCTCGCCGTCCTCTCCCGAGCACTGCGGCTCGACGGCCGCGCCGCAGCTGCGATCGCCGAGATCGAGTCCCACACACGCCCCCTCGCGGTGACTCCCGTGCCATCCATCACCGCGATGATCGAGCTGCGCACGGAGCTCGGCTTCGCCCGGCTCAGCAACGGCGACGACGGCATCGCACAGGACCTCCATCGCCGACTGCTCGCCGAATGTGCGGAGCTGCCGAAGGACGGCGTGGCGATCGCCGATCGCTGCCGAGCGCGCATCCTTGCCGAGTACGCTCGCCGAGGGCTGGAGCCGCCGGTTGAGCTGAAGTGAGCTCGCGTGAGGACAGAGTGAACGGCGTCGCCGACTCGGTCGGAATGGCTGAGCGGGTCGCGTAGGCTCGACCCGATGTTCCGGCTGCCCCGTTTCGGCTGCTCGCTACTCCTGCTGCTGGCTTCGTGCGGATCGCTTCCGACGAAGCGGCCCGACCCCGCAGCGCGCCTGCGCGGTCACAACGACTACCTGCAGCGGCGACCGCTCGAAGCCGCGTCGAACTAGGCCTAGCCCGGATTATTCGTGCACGTCTACTGCGATCGCCACAAGTCGCGCCCAGCGGCGTCGCTACGTCGGCTCCTCCCTGGCAGCGTAGCTACAGCTACGCTTCGGTCGTCGACCGACGCAGTTCCTTGCCGGACATCGACCTGCGGCGATCTCGCGACGACGTTCACGAATAGTCCGGGGTAGCCCGGACTATTCGTGAACGTCTGCTGCGATCGCCGCAAGTCGCGCCCGTCTGCGTCGCTACGTCGGCTCCTCCCTGGCAGCGTAGCTACAGCTACGCTTCGGTCGTCGACCGACGCAGCTCCTTGCCGGACATCGACCTGCGGCGATCTCGCGACGACGTTCACGAATAGTCCGGGCTAGGGAGCGTCGAGGCGGACGTCTTCTTGGTCGACGACCAACTCCGCGTCGGCCACGAGCGTGCGCACTTGCGGGCCGAGCGCACGCTGCGCGCGATGTATCTCGAGCCGCTCGCGCGGGCCGCGCGTGCGGGCGGGGGTCGCTGGCTCGACGGCGATCGTCCGTTCCTGCTGCTCGTCGACATCAAGGCGGACGGCGAAGCTGTCTATGCGCGGCTTCGCGAGCAACTCGCAGAGTACGCCTGGATGCTCTCGAGCTACTCCGACGGTGAACGCCGAGACGGTGCGGTGACCGTGATCCTCAGCGGCGATCGTCCACGCCTGGCCGTCGCGAACGACGCAGCAAGGCTCTGCGCGATCGATGGGCCAAGGTCAGCGATTGGAAGGGCTGGGGCGAACTCTCGACCGCACTGCGCGAGCAGCTCACGGCCCTGGTCAGACGCTGTGAAGCTGCGGGCGTGAGCTCCGCTTCTTCGGCGCGCCCGACCATGCCGGGGTCTGGCGCGGGCTGCACGAACTCGGCGTGCGTCGCATCGGCACGGACGTGCCGGCACGCGCTGCGACGACGTTGCGATCAATCCATTCGAATCGAGATCCCGTGAGTCGTGGCCAATAGCGTCGGTGACGCACAGTTCGGCGTCGGCAGCATCACCAGTTGCGCGAAGACCAGGGTGCCCGCGGGAACCGTGGTCAGCGGGATTGCGAGGGTCACGGATCCGTCCGCCGCCGCGAAGACCGTCTCGGCGATCGTGGTCGGGCCGAGCGGGACGTGGAGATCGACACCAAGAATCCTCAGCGGCGGCAACGCTGCCGACGGCGAGACCAGACACACGCCGCTGGTCGATGCCGGCGCATGATCGCCGAGCAGAGCGAAGCCCGCTTCACCCACGAGCGGTTCCGCGTTGGTGCGCAGTCGCAGGCGCCCGTCGCAAGCCGGAGAAGAATCGCCGTAGCACTCGACGCCGCGGTAGCGGAGCTGGTCGCGGGTGAGCGCGCGCACCAAGTCGAAGTAGGGATCCGTCCGGGAGTTGAGGCTCTCGACCATGAACACCCCGTGAGTGCCGCGCTCGAGATCGAGGAAGCCGGAGAAGCCGAAGGCACCGGGTGAGGAGATCTCGAGGCTCACGCCCGCATTGTCGATCCGCTCCATCCAGCAGCCGATGCCGTAGCCGCGGAAGACGTCGAGGGTCGGCGGCACCGACACCGGGATCGCGCCGCGGGTCTGGTCTTGCACCATCGTGTCCACTGCGGCGGCGCTGAGGACGCGCCGGCCGCGGAAGACGCCCCGCGACTGGATCATGGCCATGAAGTTCTCGTAGTCGCCCAGTGTGCTCCTGGCACCGCCGGCGATGCGTGGGTTGCTCGCCGAGCCGAGTCCGAGATAGTCGGTGGCGTTCATCTGGAGCGGTCCCGCGATCTTCGCGACGAACAGCGACGCCCAATCCATGCCGCTGACTACCTCGGCCACGCGTCCCGCGACGTGCATCGAGACGCCTCCATAGAAGAACTCGGCGCCCGGGGCAGCGCGCAGCGCGACGTTGGCGGCGATGTGGTCGACGGCTTGCGCGAGTGTGATGCGGTCGTTGCTGATGATCGGGTCGTTGCCGGGCAGACCCGAGGTGTGGGAGAACATCTGCCGCACCGTCATCGTCCCCTTCTGGCCGGTGAACTGCGGCAGATAGCGGGAGACCGGCGCGTCGAGGTCGAGAACGCCGTCGTCGACCAGAGCCATGATGACGGCACCCGACAGCCACTTGGTCGCAGAGGCGATCGCCACCTGGGTCGTCTCATCGAATCCCCCATAGCTGCGACGCAACAGCAGTTCGCCGTCCCGGGCGATCGACAGGCTGGCTCCGCTTCGGGCGGCACTCGCGACCACCGCTTGCATCTGCGCGTCGATCGCGCGGAAGTCGTGGCACGGTGTGATCAAGCTCGGGCTTTGCGCTGCGACAGCCGCGGTGAACACCGTGGCGGAGATCGTTGCGAGACGATGTTTCGGTTGCATGGACGAGGCTCGCGGTCGGAGTCTGAGGACTTGCGGCGCGACTTGGCGCAGCGGGATGCGGGAACGGAGTCGATCGAGACCTTCCACCCGCTGATTCACGGCCACCGACTCGCGATGTCGTCGCGGGTTGCGGACCTGTCTGCACGTCGACCCCAGTGGAGAGGCTCGGGTTCGGGTCGCCGGGCGAAGTTCCCCCGATCAGGTGGTAGGCTTGCCGAGGATGAACTGGTTTCTGATCGCGTGCGCGGAGCGAACCGGATCGAACTTGCTGGTCTCCATGCTCGACTCCCACCCCAAGATCGGGTGCGCGGGGGAGGTCTTCAATCAACGGCATCTCGAGGATCGCCTCCCTTGGCGACCGGCAGCCGATCGGCTCGATCTCATCGAACTCAGGAAGCAGGATCCCGCCCGAATGTTCGCTGAGTTGGGCCAGATCGCTGAAGGCCTCGGCAAGAGCCACTTCGGTTTCAAGATCACCTACAACCAGTGGCTGAAGAACCCCCAAGTCGTCGACTTGATTCGCGGGGTTCCAGGCGTCCGGCTCATCCACCTGTTGCGACGCAATCGTCTCCGACGGCTCGTCTCGAACGAGGTCGCTCGCAAGAACGACGTGTGGAAAGTCCCCGTCGGAACGCCGAAGCCACCCGTGTCCGAGACCAAGGTCGAACTGGCGTTCGCAGACCTGATCAACGACTTCAGGAACATCGAGCGCCAGGAAGTGATGGTCGAGGAAGCCCTCTCCGGCAGTCCGCGACTCACGGTTCTCTACGAGGACATGGCGGCGGATCCCCAGTCGGCGGGGGCACAGGCCACCGACTTCCTCGGGCTTCCCCGCGCCGATCTGGCCGTCAAGTTCGAGAAGTCGGGCAAAGACGACCTCCGCGACGTCGTATCGAACTTCGACGAGTTGAAGTCGAAGCTGCAACACTGGGTCGATTTCTTCGACTCCTGAAGCGAAGGTCACACCAGCGAGTCCTGCCCATGTCCCTGTACCAAGACCTTGATCGCGAGGTCATCGACTATCAGATCTATCGGCTTCCCGGCGTGGATCGCAATCTGCGGGGGCCGCGCATCGACCTGTCGAAACCCTTCATCGCCTGCATCGGGGCAGCCCAGACCTTCGGCCGCTTCTGTCCCACACCCTTCCCCGAACTGTTGAGCCAGAAGCTCGGCTGCCAGGTCCTGAACCTGGCGATCGGCGGTTGCGGACCGGAGATGTACCTTCGACCCGAGCTGTTCGAAGTGTTGAATCGCGCGAACCTGGTGGTCGCGCAAGTGCTCTCGGGGCGCAGCGCCAGCAACTCGATCTGGCGCTCCGATCGTGGCGACATCATGGGTACGAGCCTTCCCGACGGTCGCAAGCTGCGACAAGAGGAAGTGTTCCAGGAGATCTTCGCGGGAAAGCGCCGTGCCGATCTGACCCGAGTCGCCGCAGAAACTCGCCGTGACTTCATCGATCAGTACTCAAAGCTGTTCGATCTCCTCGACTGCCCGAAGATCTTGTTCTGGTTCGCCAAGCGAACTCCGGACTACGTGACGCGGTACGACTCGATGTGGGGACTTCTCAGCGAGTTTCCGCATCTGGTGGATCGAGCCACCATCGATTCGATTCGCCCCCATGCGGAAGGCTACGTCGAGTGCGTGACGACTCGCGGCCTGCCTCAGCGCCTTTGGCGTGCCGACGTCGCCGTCGAGGGCACCGTCCGGGAGGCCGACGGCTTCCTCTACAACCGGTATTACCCATCACCGGAGATGCACGAAGACGCCGCCGCTGCGCTGGCGCCCGTCTGCCCTCGGCTGTGGAAGCCGGCGCAACCGTCATCAGGATACGTACCGCACGACGTTCGGCACGACACGGATCCATCACCGACCGCACACATGCAGCCATCGCCCCCCACCGGGAAGTCCACGACATCCCAGTTCCTCGTGCTCGGACCACAGCGAAGCGGCACGACCGTCACCTATGTCGCGCTTCGCGATCATCCGCAAGTCTGTGGCCTGTCGGACGAAGTCGACCCGGTCGCGCTCTTTCATCGCGGTGTGTTGGTCTACACCCGCAGCGAGCACGTGAATCCGGCCCTACGCCCGATCTACATTCCTCGCCTGTTCGAGGCGATCGCGCTCGCAGAGGCCACTCCAGCCACCCGTGCCGGTGGGATGAAGTCTGCGGTCTCGAATCGAGCCGAGGCAGAGCTGATCGTGGAGGCGCTGCTCGGACCGCTTCGCCACGTGAAACTCATCCTCACCATTCGCACCGATCTGATCGCACAGTTCGGATCGCTGAAGCGGGCGCAGGCGACCAACGAGTGGCACTCCTGGCGAAAGCAGGAGAAGCAGGACGTCAAGTTGGAGTTGTCCGTACCCGAGTTCCTGGGCTACGCACGAGCTTGCCGAGATCTCAACGATCTCCTGCTCGGTATCCGCGACCGTCGTGACGACGTGCTGCTCCTCAACTACGAGAGTGACATCCTCGGCGACCCTCGCGGAGCCGCGTCCAAGCTGTACCGCTTCGTTGGAGTCGACGATATCGAACCGGTGTGGGTCAAGTCCGAGAAGGTCGCGCCGCCGCCTGAGGACTTCATCACCAACATCGCGGACCTTCGGCGCGCGCTCGATCAGATGTGACCTTCGGCGCGCCGAGCGCACGCGCAAGCAAGCGCAGGCCTCGCACGCTCACTGACCCAAGAACCGCGCGATCGCAGCCAGCGTGCCGGGATCGGTGCGAACCAGGAGAAAGCCGCTCTCGGTGACCTCGAGGGAGCCGGCGTTGTCGCCCTCCCAGGGACCGGGACCGGTGTAGGCGCGCAGAGTGGCGAGCAGTTCCGCAGGGTCGGGAGTGTGCACCAGTTCGTCGTCGGCGACGCCCTCGGAATCATCGAGCTCGGTCCCCTGCTGCAGCAGCAGGCGCGGACCGGCGAAGGAGGTGCGAGGCGCCAACAAGTCGCGCACGTCCAGCAGCGCCGAGACCTTGCCGCCGCTCGTGGCCTGCACCGTCGCGCTCCCCACCGGCGAAGTCGGGAGCGAACGGCGTGCCGTCAGAGCGGTGTAGCCGTCGCTATTCGCGAACCTCGATGCGACCGGGTCCCGTGGCGCTGCGCTCTTGCGCGCGCGGGCATCCTTCCACGGCGACGAGGTCAAACCGCAGGCACCGAGGATCGAGAGACACAACACGCCGGCAACCAGACCACCGGCACGAACTGAGGAAGACATGGCGCTCTCTACGCTACCGGTTTTTGGAGTTGCACAGCCGTGACCACCACGGGAACAGTTCCATGACACGCCTCAGCGGCGCGTCGCGGGAGGGTCATCCGTGAGCTCCTGGGGCAAACGGAATTCGCTCGAGTTCGGCGGTACCCAGTCGGGCAGATCGCCGTCGGTGTTCGCGACGTAGACCCACCAATTGTCGTAGCCCCATTTCGTGGCTCCCGGGCCTTTGGGAAGGTGATCCAGGATCCACCGCATGTAGCCGAACTGGTTCTTGCCCCACGACCAACTCGAGGTCCTGCGCGGTTCGCCGCGAAGATCAGGGTAGTTCGCCCAGTGGTCTGCCCAGCTCATCACGCTGCGCGGATTGTCGTAGTCGTAGCCGCGCTCGCCGTTGGGCGGCACGTGGCAGTTGCCCACCATCGACGGCTGACCCGGAAAGTCCATCTCCAGTCGGGTGAACACGTTCCAGGGATCGCGCTTCGTCTTGGGGTCCCAGACTCCGTCACCGAAGGCCAGCGCCATGATGCTCTCCACGCGATGCACGTAGCTGTGCACCATGTTGTCCGCTCCGACTTCCACGTTGAAGCCCATCACCCAGGTGGTGCGGCCGAGTTCCTCGGGGATGTCGTACGGCCGATACAGCCACGGATTGTCCGTCGGGCCGAAGCGCTCGTCGCGACGAGGCACATGGAACGCGAACTCGTCGAAGTGGAAGCCGTCGGCACCCCACAGCCAGAGTTCGGTGATGCCCTCCTGCTTGAAGCGATCGATCAGACCGTTCTCTTCGAAGACGGCACGGTACGAAGTGGTCGCCGGCTGCCACTGCTTCGTTCGACGCGCCTCGAGGTAGCTGTCGTCGTCGTAGCGAAAACCGTCGACCTTCTTCGTGTAACCGTCGACCGTGATGACATCGACGATCTCATAGTTCACGTAGCCCCAGCTCGACTGCCGAATGACGTCGACGAGGATGCGGCTGAACTCCACCGGATCGGCCGAGCGCAGCCATTGCGTGAGTCGTTGGTTGCCGTGTGCCTCGAGGATCGGGTCGTAGACGACCACGACCACCTTGGCCGCCTTCCGTCCGCTCGCGATCTTCGGATCGAAGACGCACTGCGGGCGAACCCACCCGGTGTCGACGCCCTTGTCGAACACCAGGGCTCCGGTGTGCGCGCGCTGCGGGACCGGTCGCGTAGCCGAACCCGTCTGTGCCGACAGCGAGCCCGCGGCGAGCAGCGCCACGAGACTCGCACTCCACCGCCGCCGCTCAGTGCTGAGCACGGCCGGCACCGTCGAGAACAACGGGTCGGTAACCGCCGCGCGCGCGGAACCACATGAGCAAGGCGACATACACGCCGAGCATGATGAGCGGGAACAACACCACCGTGCGCAACGCCGACTTCTTCGCCGCGTTGCCGGCGTCCTTGATCACCTGCTGGTCGCTTTCCGGCAAAGAGGCCACCTTCTCCGTCGAGACCGCACGGTAGGTACCGAAGACGCTGCGCTTCTCCTCGCCCACGACCTGCGCGTGGATCGCCGGGACGTCGGCGGCGAGCTTGCGGTCGATCTCGCGATCCTGCAGGTTGCCGAGCAGGGGGTTGCCGATCACTCCGGCCGCCAGCATGCCGATTCCCGAGATCATGTTGAGCGTCAACGCGCCGCCCTTCGGGCACTGCTCGGCAACGACCCCAAGCATCGTCGGCCAGAAGAAGGTCTTGCCGACGCCGTACACCGTCGCCGCGAGCAGGATCATCGCGCCGGTCGCGCCCGACAGCGCGTAGAGACCGACCGCAGCGAGCAACGCCGAAACCGCCAACAAGCCCAGCGGTGAGAGGCGATGCACGATCGGCCCGGCGAAGAAACGCAGGACCGTCATGATCACCATCGTGTAGACGAGCACCCACAGGGGATTGAGGCCGAGCTTCACCATCTCCGGCTCCATCAAACCGGTGATCCACGAGTCGGTACCCAACTCGGTAATCGCCAGCGGCACCATCGTGAGGATCAGCACGAAGAACAAGGGATGCCCGAGCGCGCCCGTGAAAGCACCGAAGCCGAGCACGACGACCCCGATGGCCGCCCACGGCACCCAAGACGGCGCATCGAACACGCGACCCAGCTCCAGGAACACCATCGTCGCCGCGACCGCCATCCCGAGCATGCCGGCTTCACGCATCATGTCGCGCTGGCTCACCCCGGCGGCGACGCGCTCGCTCACCGGGAAGCGACAGCCGAGCATGAGTCCGCCGTAGATCACCACCGGAAGGCCGATGAGCCCGACCTTGATCTGCCAGCCGGCATCGGCGCCGAGCATCATCGACAAGAGCCCGGCGCAGACCATGCCGCCGGGCCAGCCGGCGTGCAGGATGTTGAGCCACTTCGTCTTCTCGTGGCGATACATGGTCGCCACGATCGGGTTGATGGCCGCTTCGATCGCACCCGCGGCGAGACCGCCGCACAGGCTGCCGACGTAGAGCGTCCAGTAGCCCTTCGCGAAGATCGTGAGGATGGCGAAGGCGAGGTGGGCGACGAAGCCGAACAGGATCGCGCGGCCGTAGCCGATGCGATCGATGGTCAGGCTGAAGAGGATGATCGAAACGGCGAAGGGCCAGATGCCCACGCCGAGGATCTCGCCCTTCTCGGTCTCGCTGAGCCCGAACTCCTTCTGTAGATCCCCGAGGATCATGATGCGGATGATGAAGGCGAACGAAGTCGCCATCAGCGCGACGAAACAGGCGATGAACAGCCGCTTCTTGGCGGATTCCGAGAGGTTTTCGAGCATGGTCGGGAGAGAGGGTCGAGCGCGGGGCGGTTCGCCGTCGCGCGGGGCACACGACTGAGACACAGAGCGAGCAAGCGCTGCACAGGTGCGCAGCGCTCGGACTCAGCGAACCGAGCGCAGCGTCGGCTGCGGATCGAGTTCGATGCGAAAGTTGCGGAAGCGAACTTCGGTAGGGCCGCCGGAGTGGACCTGCGGCGCCAAGATGCCGCGCTTGCGACCCGCCGGATCGGTGAGATCGATCGTCTTCACACCATTGACCGCGAGTTGGATCCGCTCACCGACAGCGAGGATCTCGTAGGTGTTCCACTCGCCGGGCGCATGCGGCTCGACGTTCGGACGCGCGAGCACGCCGCGGCCGTGTTCCTCGTAGAGGATCCCCCACCAGCCCTTGCCGATGTCCGCCTGGTAACCGCCGACGTCGCCGCCGTCGAGCGCCTCGCTGCGGAACTGGATCCCCGAGTTCGCGGTGTCCGGCGTCAGCCGGACGTCCACGATGAGCCGGAAGTCGCCGAATGACAGCGGCGCGCGCGCGAAGCTGTTCTGCGCCAGGCCGTTGGCCGAACGGCCGACGAGTTCGCCGTTCTCGACGCTCCACACCGACGGGTCGGCATCCCAGCCCGCCAGATCGCGGAAGTGGAACGCGTTGCCGATGTTCTCTCGCGATGCCGCCAAGGGAACCTGCCGCTGGCTCATCAGGTACGCGATCAGGTCTCGCGCATCCGAGTCGGTCAGAGCTTGGAGTTGCCCTTCGGGCATCAGCGAGATCTTGGCGTAATCGATGGCCGGAGCCTTCGGCGCATCGTCGGCGAGATCGCGCCGCGGAATGATCTGGTCGCCGGCGACCGTTCGCAATGTGACGTTGTTCTTGTTCTCCGCCACCAGATTGCCGCCCAGCATCCGGCCGTCGCGCAGGCGCAACGTCACCAGTTGATACTCGCGGCCCATTTCCGCGCTCGGATCGAGGATGTTGCCGAGCAGGTAGTCGAGATCACCACGGTTCGCGCCGGTGATGTCCGGACCGAGATTGCCGCCCTGGCCGAACAGCGTGTGACACGCCTGGCAAGTGCGCGCGAAGATCGCACGACCGTTCTCGCGGTCGGCGCGCGCGAGAGAGTCCGCGGTGAGGATCACCTTGTATCGCTCGATCTCGGCCTTCGCCGTCCCGCGGATCTCGACCGATCGACCCCAGGCTCGCTGCAGTAACTCGCCGAGCGCCGGATCCGCCAACGACTGGAGTTGGCGCCGCAACGACGCCGCATCGAGCAGTCGCGCGCTCGCCTTCCCAGCGATCACCGCTTCCAGGAACGCGCGCGCGTAGTTCGCCCTCGAGCACAGCGTCGACAACGCGATCTCGCGCGTCGTCGGATCGAGCTCGTCGATCACCGCGAGGATGCGGTTGGGCACCTCGGGAATGTCGTACGACGACAGCGCCGCGAGCGCAGGCCCACGAAGTGCCGGTTCGCCGAGGACCTCGAGCAACAAGGCGCCGGTCTCGGGATCCCGCAAGCGCACCAGACCACCGATCGCGTCGATCCGTTGTTTGGGATCGAGTGCGCGGTCGAGCAGACGCTGGCGGAAGAACGGTGCGAAGTTCAGGTCGCCGAACGCCAGCGCGATCTGCGCAGCCGCGCCGCGGATCCCTTCGTCCGGATTCACGAGCAGTTCTCGGCTGGTCGACGACCACTGATACGAGCCGCCCGCCGGTGCCATGACCGCGCCCTCGCGGATCGCGCGAACGCACTCGCCGAGCATCTCCTGCAGATACTCGGTGGCCACCAGCATGTCCGCAAAGAGCCGGTCGCGAAGTTCCTCGCTACCGGCGGCGGCACGACGCCACATCAGTCGGCGCACCGGCGCGAGCTTCGCGCCCACTGCCAGAGCGAGGAAGCGACCTGGATGGGAATCCGCGAGCGGTTCGACTGCGTACCACAGCACGGTCGGCAGGTTCGGGTCGGACTCGTCCTGCGCATGCCGCAAGAGCGCCATCGCCGGCAGCCACCGTTGCTCGAGCGGCAGTCTCTGCAACGCCGAAGCGAGCGCCAACCGCACCACCACCGACGCGTCGGAGTTGGCGATCGACTCCAGACGAGCCATGGTCTCCGGCATCAGCTCGGGTCGCTCGGCAGCGAGCCGGATCACCCAGGCTCGCATGTCCGCCGAAGGATCTCGCAGCAGCATCTCCGCGGCCGCGTCATCGAGCAGGCCGACCCCGTGCATCGCCCAAAGTCCGCGCAAGCGCACCAAGGGATCGGAGTGTCGTTCGGTGAGGTTGCGCAGGCTCTGCTTCGCATCACCGGTCAGCGGACCGCGCTCGGCGAGGAGCCGGCGTGCATGGCGCACGACGAACTCGTTGCGACTGGCCGTGGCCGCGACGAGTTGCTCGGCGGACATGGTGTGCAGGTTCAGCTCGGGCGCATCGATCTCACCGTAGCGCAGTCGATAGAGACGGCCGTTGCTTCGATCCCACAGCTCGATGTCGCGGCGATGACACGCCGCCTTGTCGTACCAGTCGATGAAGTAGACCTCGCCCGCGAGTCCCTGCCGGAGCGCCACGCCGCGGAACCACGGGTCGTTGGCCCGCACGAGGTCGGGCGCGTGGTGGGCGACGTAACCCGAACCGCGACGCTCGAGTCGATCCTGATTGACCCGGTTGCCGTGGATGTTGTGCATCAGGAGGGCATTGCGGTACTCGGCGGGAAAGCTCTCGCCGAGGTAGAGCAAGGCACCGCAGTGCGCATGGCCGCCGCCGGCATGGTCGGTGCCGGGATCCGTGACTGGGGTATCGCGTCCCCACCATGCGTGATTTCCGATCTCTCCTTCCCAGTGACGGTGATCCGCGATCGTTCCGATCTCGATCCACGGGAAGGGGTCGAAGTGACGACCGGCTTGGCGTTGGTAACGACCGCCCTGCACCATGTGGAAGGCATGCGGGATCACGCACGAGGTGATGAAGGCCTCACCGCGATCGTCGAAGTCGACCCCCCAAGGATTGCTCGTGCCCCAGGCGAAGACCTCGAACTCCTCCCGCACGGGATGGAATCGCCAAACACCGCAATTGAGCGGCACACGCCCGACATCGGGCGTTCCCGGCTTGCCCACCTTGCTGTGCGTGAACACACCGTGCGTTCCGTACAGCCAGCCGTCGGGACCGAAGATGAAGGAGTTGAGCGTCTCGTGCGTGTCTTGATGACCGAAGCCGTCCAGCACGATGCGCGGCGGCCCATCCGGGACCAGGTCGCCGTCTCGATCCGGGAAGAACAGCAGGTACGGCGCAGCGCCCACCCATACTCCGCCGTGTCCGACCGCCATGCCGCTGACCAGGTTCAGCTTGTCGTAGAACACCGTGCGGCGCTCGAAGCTGCCGTCGCGATCTTCATCTGCGAAGACCACGATCGTGTCCTTGGCATCCGCGTCCTTGCGACGTTCCGGATAGCTGTAGGCCTCAGCGACCCACAGCCGCGCACGTTCATCCACCCAGAGTGCGACCGGCTGATGCAGATCGGGCTCGCCCGCGATGAGATCGACGCCAAAGCCCTCCGGCACCGTCATCGACTGCGCGGCACTCTGTGGTGTCTTGCCGAGTTTGGACCGGGGAACCAGTCCGTCGATGGGCTCGGCGTGAAACTGGAGATCATCGAAGTTGATGTGCCCCCAGTGCCCGGTCGCCTCGTCGACGACACGGACGCGCACCGCTCGCCCGACCATCGTGCTGAGGTCCACGAGCACCCGCTGCATGCGTTCGTGATTGCTGCCGCTCGCGTCGATCAGCACGGTGCCGTCGTCGGCCACGATCTCCACGCGCGTGCTCTTGTGCTCACCTCCGCCGACCAGGAAAGAAGCGAAGGGCTTCGTGACCGCGATGGGCTCGGACTCGAGGACGCCGGTCGGGCCGTCGCCCAGCAACTCGTAGCCGCCGATCCAGTACTCGCCGGCATGACCGCTGGTCATGTCGCTGCGGCGCGGTGCCACCGTGTCGCCACGGATCGGTTGCCCGAGGAAAGCCTCGCCGGTCGCAGTCCAGCCGCGCAAGGTGCCGGTCTCGAAGCCGAGGTCGACTTTGGCGGCCATGGCCGGCTGTGCAGCGGCGGCTACCTGGCGCAGAACGAAGGTGCCGCGCTTGTTGGCGACGACCACGTCGCAACGACCATCGCCATCGACATCGCCTGCGGTGATCTGCGTTCCCACGCCGCTCTCGCGGTCCAACTCGACCGGCACGTACCGGGCGCGGTCGCCGTCGCGGCGCAGCAGCAGGCCCAGCAGCACCGCGGGATCGTTCGCGCCGTCTTGATTGCCGTCGCGAGTCGGGCCGTGGGACCACCAGCGCTTGCCGGTCACCACGTCGAGCAAACCGTCGCCGTCGAGATCGACGAGCGTGAGCGCATGGAGTTCCGAGACGTTGCCGTCGCTGCGTGTCTTGCCCAACACCTCGTGTTCGGTGAACACCGCTGGCTCGGTCTGCTCGAACCACGACAAGCCCCAGCCGTGCGCTGCGTCGGCGGTGACGACATCAGAGTCGCCGTCGCCGTCGACGTCGGTGACCAGCATCTGCGCGCCGCCGTAGGCGCTCGAGAACGTGACCGCATGGTGCGTCCAGGACGCATCGGGACTCGCCGGCTGCCGATACCAACCCTCCTTGCGGAGGATGTCGGGACGACCATCGCCGTCGAGATCCCCGACGCCGAGACCGTGCGTGAATCGCGGTCCCGCACCCGTCGACACGGTGACGAACTGCCACGGCTTCGTCGGGTCGCTCCGATCCGCACGCGCGTAGCCGAGTCGGTCCTGGTTCTGGCACACCAACTCCGGATAGCCGTCCCCGGTCATGTCGACGAAGGCCGGTGACTCGTTGTCGACCGAATCGACGATGACGTGCTTCTCCCACTGCTCCGGATTGCCGGTGTTGCGCATCCACCAAGCTTCCTTGCCTGGGAAGCCGACGAAGAAGATGTCGTTCTTGCCGTCGCCGTCGAGATCGTAGATCCAGGCGAAGAAGTTCTCGGAGTACTGCAGCCGCGGAAACACCTTCTCCGGCTCGATCGCGTGCCGCGTCTCGAACTTCGGCCCTTCGTACCACCACGGGCCGGCGACGAAGTCGACGTCACCGTCGCCGTCGAGATCGCCGATCGCCGCACCTTCGCAGAGGAAGCGATTGCTGAGCGTCTGGCGTTCGAAGCGAAGTGCCGGACCGGTGGTCCCGCTCTGCGGCGAAGACGCGTCCTGCGCAACGAACGTGGCAACGGCGACCAGAAGCGAAGCGATCATGAGTCGAAGGTGAAATCGGGAAGACGCATCGGTCGACCACCGGCGAGAGCGGACTCGTGCGCGAGGATGCCGACACAGGTCCAGTTCGCCGATTGGCGCACATTGGGGAAGGGCGAGCGACCCTCGGCCAACGCGGACAGGAATTCATGCACCATGTGCGGGTGAGACCCACCGTGCCCGGCACCTTGCGTGAACGAGAGATGCGTGTTCTCGGCGATGTCGTAGACGCCTTTAGTGGTGAACATGCGGATCGGCTCGGGCAAGCGCTCGGCGAAGTCCGGGCAGCGAACGCGCTCGGGAATGTCGGACTCGGGGCGCTTCGCGGTGTGCACGATCAGCGGCTCATGCTCGATCAACGGCCACTCCACCGACTTCTTGCTGCCGTAGACGTCGATGCTCTCGCGGTACTGCCGTGCGGTGTCGAACAGCGAGCGGTAAATCCGTGCGGCGACATCGCTGCGTCGCAGCTTGACCTGCGCCGACTCGACTGCGAACGGCGAGCCGTAGTGAGCTATCAGTTCGTCGCGGATGCGACCCGAGCCCAGGCACGTCACTTCCTCGGCGTCGGCTCGAGCGAGTCCGAGACACGGTCCGACGCAGTGCGTCGCGTAGTGCATCGGCGGCAGACCCGGCCAGTAGTTCGGCCAGCCGTCCATGTCCTGCTGATGCGACGCTTGAACGAACTGCAGCCGGCCGAGCTCGCCGCGCTTCAGCATCTGCTCCATGAACAGGTATTCGCGGCTGTAGACGACGGTCTCCATCATCATGTACGAGAGTCCGGTCGACTCGCACAGCTCGACGATGCGTCGACAGTCCTCGACGCTCGTCGCCATCGGCACGGTGCAAGCCACATGCTTCCCGGCCTTCAGTGCCGCGATGGACTGCTCCGCGTGGTCCGGAATCGGCGAGTTGATGTGGACGACATCGACCGTGTCGTCGCGCAGGAGCTCCGCGAGACTCGAGTATCTACGTTCGACACCGAAGGCATCGCCGATCGCGTCGAGCTTGCCCTTGGTGCGCTGACAGATGGCCTGCATCTGCGCGAGCGGGTGCCGCTGGTAGATCGGAATGAACTCGGCACCGAAGCCAAGGCCGACGATCGCGACGCGAAAAGGAGGAGTCGTGCGCATGCGGAGTGCGAACCATAGCCCTCGACCGCGCGCGAATCCGCAGCCCATCACGGCCATTGCATCTCCGACACGCAATCCCGGGCGGGAGCGCCTTGTTGGCGATTCCGGCCCTACGCGACTCGCCGGGGGGTTCCGCTCTGCCGCTCAGGTCGATCGGCGTGCCAACCGCTTCTTGGCTTCCGCGCGGGCGCGCTGAATCAGTGAATTCGCGGCGGCGGGATCGGCCTGGCATTCCAACAGAGCGGTCAGCACGAGCGGCACGACGATCGTCGCATCGGACTCGATGACGAACATCGGCGTGTCCTCCGTCAGCTTGTCCCACGTGATCTTCTCGTTCGGTGTGGCACCGGAATACGAGCCGTAGGACGTCGTGGAATCGCTGATCTGGCAGAAGTACGCCCAGGGCTTCACCGGTCGTTCGAGGTCGTACTTGATCGACGGCACGACGCAGATCGGGAAGTCCCCAGCAATGCCGCCGCCGATCTGGAAGAAGCCGATCCCCTTGCCCTTCGAGAGCACCGCATAGTCATCGTAGAGCTGGGTCATGTATTCGATGCCCGACTTCACGATGCTGGCGGAGCAGTCCCCGAACTTCACATGCGACGCGAAGATGTTGCCGAAGGTGGAGTCTTCGTGGCCGGGCACCACCATCGGCAGATTGGCCTCTGCCGCGGCAAGCAGCCAGCACTCGGCGGGGTCCCCCTTGTAGTGCTTCTTGCCGAGCTTCTGCACCAGTTCGTAGAAGTACTCGTGCCAGAACCGACGCGCCCCGGTCTCGCTTGCCTGCTTCCACATCGGGACCAGAATCTTCTCGACCGCCCGGAAGGCTTCGTCCTCCGGGATGCTGGTGTCGGTCACGCGCCGCATCCGTTGCGCGAGGATCGCGGTGTCGTCGGCCTTGGTGAGGTATCGATAGTCCGGGAAGTCCTTGTAGCTGTCGTGCGCGACCAGCCGAAAGAGGGACTCCTCGAGGTTGGCGCCGGTGACCGACAAGCCGTGCACGAGTCCGGCGCGGATCGCCGGCGCGAGCGTGATCCCGAGCCGCGCGGAGGACATCGCACCCGCCATCGCCCAATACATCCGGCCACCCGATCGGATGTGATCCCAGTAGGCGAAGGTCGCATCACGCGTGCTGCGCGCGTTGAAGTTCTGGTAGTTGCGAGCGAGGAACTGGAGGAAGGGCTGCGGGGTGGTCGCCAAAGTGCCGCGACCTATACCCGGCGCGGGCGGCAGATGCGATGCGTGCGCGAGGTCCGTCGGCCGGTGAGTCTCATCGCACCGCTCCGATGCAATCCAGGATCCGTCGAACCCATCGCGGCATTCGGGTACCGACGTGTCGGTGGCTGGGATCGGGTTCATCACCTCGGAGCAACCGCAACGGTCCGTATCGCCAAACCTGGAGCGCATCGCTGGTCGCGACGGGAGCAGCACTCCGGTCGCCCTACCGATTCCCCGCGCGCGCTGCGCCCCCAATCCTCGGTTCGTCCCGAGCCGGCCGCCCACCAAC
The DNA here is from genome assembly GCA_050181465.1 of Planctomycetota bacterium. Lineage (GTDB taxonomy): Bacteria > Planctomycetota > UBA1135 > UBA1135 > UBA2386 > JACRLW01. Next base: position 71,951 of record JBFXDD010000008.1, on the reverse strand, counting down.
TTGGCCGATTGCCGGGGCGATTCGTGGAATCGGTGCCGCCGTTCGAACGGACCTCGGCACGCTGCGGCCGTCTGGCGGCCTACCGCCGACCGGGCGGAGATTCCCGGGGCCGGCAGCCGCCAGCCATCGAGGCGCGGGACATCGATCGTGAGTCCATGCCCCCCGCGACGAGTGACCGCCTGCGGCGGCCGAGAGCGCACCAAGTCGCCGGCGGCGGCCGGGCCGAGAACCCAGACAGACCAATATTTGTTGCAACAGACTTTGGTTGACCTATATTCGGGACGTGCCGACATCATCCGAAGACACGCTGGCGCGAGACGCCTTCTTGGACCTGGTTCGCCTGCACGAGCTCCTCACCTCCAAGATGGCGACCCTCTTCGCCGAACACGGGATCACGTCCGCCTGGTTCAACGTCCTGCGAATCGTGCTCGGCGGCCCCAAGGAGGGCGTGCCTTGCCAATATGTCGGCGACCGACTTCTCCATCGGGTCCCGGACGTCACACGGCTTCTCGATCGCATGGAAGCTGCCGGACTGGTCACGCGGGAGCGCTCGGAGAGCGATCGCCGCGTCGTGTTGGTGAGGGTGACCCCGAAAGGGCGACGAGTCGCCGACGAACTCCGCGCGCCCGTGCTCGAAGAGCATGACCGCCACTTCGCACACATGAGCCGCACCGCACTCGATCAACTCGGACGACGCCTTCGGGAGGCCCTCGCCGGCCACCGCTGACCGCGACCGCCTCGATCGCACTCGAGGACCTTCCCGTTCTCGACGAAACTCCACGACAAGCTCCGCCGTAGTTCAGCCCTTTACCTGTTGTCACAACATTCGGGACAACACCCGCTCGCCGAACTCGGCTTCTCGACCCTGACCCAACCACCAAGCCCAACGATCCCATGACCTCCAAAGCCTCACCCTCGTCTCGTTCGGACCTCGCTCTCCTGGCGATGCGCGTCTTCGTCGGCATCGTCTTCGTCTTCCACGGCAGCCAGAAGCTCTTCGGCCTCTTCGGCGGCTACGGCATCAGCGGCACCGCCGGTTGGATGGAATCCATCGGAATTCCCATGCCGACGGTGAGCGCCACGCTCGCCGGAGCCACGGAGTTCCTCGGCGGACTGGCCTTCATCACCGGCCTCTTCCAACCGCTGCTGGCCCTGCCTCTCGCCTTCACGATGCTGGTGGCGAGCTTCACCGCCCACAGCGGTTTCGATGTCACCAAGGGCGGGATGGAGTATCCGCTGACGCTGGCCGTCGTCGCACTCGGACTCGGTGCGCTCGGCCCCGGACGCTACGCGCTCCGCCCAGCAGGACTGTCGGCGGCCTGAACCGTCGCCGCGCCGGTCGGCGCCGCAATCCGTCGCCCGAGCAGCGGACCGAAGCCTGCCGCCAAGTCGATCCTGGGAGCAAAGCCGAGCGCGGCGAGAATCGCCTCCCGATCCGCAACCCAACCAGGTGCGCTCGCCTCGCGCATCTTGTCGGCGCAGAAGAACGACGGCTTCCCTCGCCAACGATGAAACACGTCGGCGACGTGCCCGGCCGCGCGGGCGAGCAGCATCGGCAGGGGCAGCGGGCGAGCATGTCGCCCCGCCAGCCTCGCGATCGTGCGCACGAGCGCGGTCGTGTCGCTGCGTTCCGCGCCGTCGGTGGGGAAGTAGCCGGGCACTCCGCGCCGCCCCAGCGCGAGGAGCAACGCCAACGCCAAGTCCTCGACGTGGATCAGCGACAGCGGCCGCGGTGGCGTCGGCACCGGCGCCAACCAACCGAGCGCCTGCTTGATCAGGAGCAGCGTGCCGTCGTCGTTGGGGCCGTAGACGATCGGCGGGCGCAGAATGCACCAGTCGAGCCGCTCCCGGTGCTCGAGGAGCTTCAGCTCCCCACGCAGCTTGCTCGCCCCGTAGCGGGAGACCGGAGTGGCTTCGTTCGACGGCCGAACCGTCGCGGCGCCGTCCCGGCTCGGTCCGACCGCGGCCAGCGACGAGACCAGAACGAAGCGCGCGCCGTCGGGAGTGACCTCGGCCAGCGTCTGCACGCCGTGGGCGTTGGCGCGCTCGAAACCGGCGTCGTCGAGCGACTTGGTCGCTCCTGCGAGGTGAAGCACGCTGGCGACGCCGGCGGCCGCATCGCGCACCGCCGCTGGGTCGGCCAGGTCGCCGAGCCGCTGAATCTCCGTCGGGATCCCCGCCCTCGCCGCGCGCGCGGAATCGCGCACCAAGCACCTCACCTCGACACCGAGCGCTCGCAGCCGGCGCAGGACCACCGCACCGATGAACCCGGTCGCCCCGGTCAGCAGGACCGGGCCGGTCGGGAGTGGTCCGGCGAAAGAATTGTCCAAGGATGCGGCCACGTCTAACGTAGGGTTTTTGCTCGGCTCGGTTGCGAACGCAGCCGCGCGCCGACCGGCTTCTCGACTTCGAACGTTGGACCTCTTCGACAAGTGTGACGGCTTCACACGGGCGCGGCAAGTGCAGGCGCTCGGGATGTATCCGTACTTCATCCCCATCACCGACAGCGAAGGCACGGAAGTCGAGATCAACGGCCGCCGCCTGATCATGGCCGGCAGCAACAACTACCTCGGGCTCACCCACCGGCCCGAGGTCATCGCTGCCGCGCGCGATGCCGTCGAACGATTCGGTACCTCCTGCACCGGTTCACGCTTCCTCAACGGAACGTTGGAGTTGCATGAAGAACTCGAGCGTCGGCTCGCCCGCTTTCTCGACCGAGAGGCCGCGCTGTGCTTCTCGACCGGCTTCCAGACCAACCTCGGCGTGATCTCCGCCTTGTGCGGCCGCGACGACGTCATCTTCTGCGACCGTGAGAACCACGCGTCCATATTCGACGGCTGCCGACTCAGTTTCGCCGAACTGCGGAAGTACCGGCACGAGGACATGGGCGACCTCGAGCGGCAACTCGAGGCGAGCCTGGAGGACAACGTCCGCGGCCGCCTGATCATCGTGGACGGAGTGTTCTCGATGATGGGCGAGATCGCGAACCTGCCTCGGATCGTCGAACTGGCGCGACGCTATGGGGCACGCGTGCTGGTCGACGAAGCGCACTCGGCAGGCGTACTCGGTGCGCACGGCCGCGGCGCTGCGGAACACTGCAAGGTCGAGTCGCAGGTCGACTTGGTTCTCGGCACTTTCAGCAAGAGTTTCGCCAGCCTCGGCGGTTTCGTTGCCGGACCGGAGTCGGTGATCCACTACATCAAGCACCATGCGCGGTCGCTGATCTTCTCGGCTTCGATCCCGCCCAGTGCGGCTGCTGCGGCACTCGCAGCACTGGATGTGATCGAGCGGGAACCGGGCCTGCGCGCAGATGTGATGCAGCGGGCGACGATGGTGCGCGACGGCCTGGAGGACCTCGGATTCCGGGTCGGCCGCACCGAGACCCCCATCGTCCCGGTCATCATCGGCAACCAGGACCAACTCTTCCTGTTCTGGAAGCAACTGTTCGAAGCCGGGGTGTTCACGAATCCGGTCACCGGGCCCGCCGTGCCGAAGGGAATGGATCTCGTTCGGTCGTCGTACATGGCTGCGCACACTCCCGCGCAGTGCCAGCGGGTCATCGATTCCTTCGAGAAAGTGGGTCGGCGCATGGGCCTCTTGCGAGCTCACGATCAGGAGCTGCCGTCGAAGGCAACCGTCAACGACGGCTGACAGCTCGCGCGCGCTGACTTCGCTGCGCGGCCGACCTATGCTGAGGCGATCGATGCGGACTCGTCGATCGCGAATCGACCTGCGCGTCGCTCTCGAGCCATGACGGTTGCCGACTTCGTTCACCTGCGCACGCATAGCCACTACAGCCTGCTCAACGCGCCGGTGCGGGTGAAGGCGCTGGTGAAGGCCGCAGCGGCGGACGGTCAGGGCGCACTGGGCTTGACCGACGACGGCAACCTCTACGGCGCCGTCGAGTTCTATCGCGCCTGCAAGGCCGAGAACGTCAAGCCCATCCTGGGCATGACGACGTTCGTGGCGGGCCGAACGCGGAAGGAGCCGACCAACACCACCAACCCGAACTACCAGCTCGTATTGCTCGCGCGCGACGCAACCGGCTGGGACAACCTCAAGAAGCTGTCGAGCATCGGCTTCCTCGAGGGCTTCTACTACCGGCCGCGGGTGGATCGCGACGCGCTGGCCGCGCACGCCGAAGGCCTCATCGCGTTGACCGGCGATCTGACCGGCGAGATCCCACGGCTGCTGAACGCCGGCGACACCGCACAGGCTTGCCGCACGGTCGGGGAGCTCAGAGATCTGTTCGGCCAGGAGAACGTCTACCTCGAGATCCAGGAGACCGGCGTCGAAGCACAGCGACGCATCAACGACGACCTCCTTCGCATCCACGAACGGATGCAAGTGCCGATCGTCGCCACGAACGACGTCCACTACGTGAGTCCGCAGGACTGGATCGCGCAGGACATCATGTCCTGTATCCGCAGCGGCAAGACCCTCAACGATCCTGAACGTTATCGAGCGGCGTCCCGCGAACTGTGGTTCAAGTCGCGCGAGGTGATGCGCAACACCTTCGCCCATTTGCCGCAGGCTCTGTCGAACACGCTCGCGATCGCCGAACGATGCTCGGTCGACATCCCCTTCAACGTCTACCACCTGCCGGTCTTCCACACCGGCACCGAAGAGACCCCGGATCAGCTGTTCGAGCGGCTCTGCTTCGCAGGAGCACAACAGCGCTACGGCGCGATCGATGACCGCATCCGTGCTCGACTCGAGTACGAGATCGACGTCATCAGGAAGCTCGGCTTCGCGAGCTACTTTCTCATCACCGCCGACTTCATCGCGCACGCGCGGTCGAAGGGGATTCCGGTCGGACCTGGGCGAGGTTCCGCCGCCGGTTCGATCGTCGCCTACTCGCTCGGGATCACGAACCTCGATCCGCTCGCCTACAACCTGCTGTTCGAGCGCTTTCTCAACGCGTCGCGCGTGAGCATGCCGGACATCGACGTCGACTTCTGCGGGAACCGGCGCGATGAGGTGATCCGCTACGTGCGCGACAAGTACGGCGAGGACTGCGTGTCGCAGATCGTGACCTTCGGCACGATGGCGAGCCGCGGTGTGCTGCGCGACGTCGGTCGCGTCCTGGGCTTCGATCTCGGCGAGATCGACAAGATCGCGAAGAAGGTCCCCCAAGGTCCGGGCGCCTCGCTACAGAAGGGACTGGAGGCCGACCCCGAGCTGGAGCAGATCAGGAAGTCCAGCGAAGCCAATCAACGGCTGTTCGACCTGGGACTCAAGCTGGAAGGACTGGCGCGACACAGTTCGGTACACGCAGCGGGCGTCGTTGTCGCTGATCGACCACTGCGCGACTACGTGCCGCTCTGCAAGAACGGTGACGACATCACCACCCAGTGGCAGATGACCGAGCTGGAGCAAGTCGGACTGCTGAAGGTCGACTTCCTCGGACTCAAGACCCTGACCATCCTCGAGGAGTGCCGCCGACTGATTCTCGAGATCCACGGCAAGGAGATCGATCTCGACAAGCTTCCGCTCGACGACTCGGCCACCTATGCGCTGATCACCCGCGGCGAGACACTCGGGGTGTTCCAGCTCGAATCCTCAGGAATGCGCGACCTCCTGGGGCGATTGCGGCCGGATACCTTCGAGGACGTCATCGCCGTGCTCGCCTTGTATCGACCAGGGCCGCTCAGCTCCGGAATGGTGGACATGTTCGTGCGCCGCAAGCACGGCGAGGAGCCGGTCGTCTATCCGCACGAGGACACCCGCGACATTCTCGAAGAGACCTACGGAGTCATCGTCTACCAGGAGCAGGTGATGCGCATCTCGAATGCGATCGGCAACTTCTCGATGAACGAGGCCGACTCGCTTCGCAAGGCGATGGGCAAGAAGAAGCCCGAGGAGATGGCGAAGTTCAAAGAGAAGTTCGTCTCCGGTGCGACTGCGAAGGGCCACGACGGTCGCTGGGCTCGCGAACTGTTCGAGACCATGGAGTACTTCGCGGGCTACGGCTTCAACAAGTCGCATTCCGCTGCCTACGCGCTGGTCACCTACCAGACCGCTTGGCTCAAGGCCCACTACCCAGTCGAGTTCCTGGCCGCGAACATGACGGTCGAAAGTTCGAACTCGGACAAGCTCAAGGAGTTTGCTGACGAAGCCCGCCGCATGAACGTGCGCGTGCTGGGACCGGACGTGAATCGAAGTGGAGCACGCTTCCTGGTCGAGGATCGATCGATTCGATTCGGTCTGTCCGCGATCAAGGGCGTCGGCTCGCGGCTCTCGGAGGGCATCGAGAGTGAGCGCAGGAAGTCCGGCGAGTATCTCTCGATCGAGAATCTCTGCGAACGGCAAGACACTCAGAACGTGAACAAAGGGGCACTCGAGGCGCTCGTGAAGGCCGGCGCATTCGACTCGATCGAGGCAACCCGCAAGAGCTCGATCGCGGGCCTCGAATCTGCGATGCGTGCCGCTGCCGTCGTGCGACGCGATCGAGCTGCGGGACAACGCAGCTTGTTCGACCTGGCGGAACCACCGCCGAAGCCGACGGATCGTCGGGAACAGCGTGCTGCAGAGTGGAGCGAGCTCGAACGCCTCGCCAATGAGAAAGAAGCGATCGGGTTCTACCTCTCGGGCCACCCCTTCGAGCGGCGCGGCAAGTTCTTCGCGCGGCTCGCCGGTTGCACCACGAGAGCACTCGCAGAGCGCGAGACCGGAACCCAGGTTCGGATCGCCGGAATGATCAGCGGACTCCGCATCCTCGTCGTGAAGTCGGGGCGGAGCGCCGGCCAGAAGATGGCCAGGTTCCAGCTCGAGGATCTCGACGGCGTGATTCCCGTGGTCGTGTTCGCACGCGGGTTCGAGAAGGTGCGTCACCGCCTGAGCGACGACGCGATCGTGTTCGTCACCGGCAAGGTGGAGCGCAATGGGGAAGAGATCGGTCTCTTGTGCGAGTCGGTCGAAGGCGCCGACGACATTGCTGCTCGTGAGGTGGCAAACCTGATCGTCCGGCTGCCGGCCGCGATCCCTGCGGACCGACTCCTCACGCCGCTGGAAGAGGCGTCGAAGCGCTCACGGGGAAACCACCGATTGGTGCTCGAAGTCGAAGAGGACGATGGAGTCCACCTTGTTCGAGCCGACTCTCGCTTCTCCGTCCGGATCGACGACGAACTCATCGACGATCTGGCCACCCTCGTGGGCCCGGAGAACCTTCGATTCTCCAGGCGCTGAACCGTCGCGGACCGCGTGGGGCGGCCCGCTTGGAGCTCACTCTTCGTCGTCGGTGGTCTCGGTCTCGGCGGCCTCGGCTTCGCGAGCCGCGAGCTGGTTGGCCAGCACCTGGTTGTCCACCAGCTCCAGGATCGCTCGCTCGGTGCCGTCACCGATGCGGCGCTCGGCCAGGCGCACCACCCGGCTGTAGCCACCCGGCCGGGACGCATAGCGCGGGCCCAGTTCGTCGAACAGCTTCTGGGCCGCTTCGCGGTCGCGAAGGTAGGACACCGCGCGACGAACCCGTGCGACGTCCTTCTGCTTGCCCAACGTGATCATCTTCTCGAGATCACGCCGAATCGCCTTCGCCTTGGCCAGGGTGGTCACGATCCGCTCATGCTTGATGATGGAGCAGATCATGTTGCGCTCCATCGACTGACGGTGAGCCGTCGTACGACCGAGCTTCTTCTTGTGGACGCGATGTCTCATCGGATGCGCCTGTAGGTATGCGGGTTTGCGCCGGGGTGTTCGTGAATCAGAGGCCGCGATCGCCGGCCGCCATGCCGAGGGTAAGGCCCAGTGCCGCGATCTTGCTCTTGACCTCTTTGAGCGAGGTCTTGCCGAAGTTGCGAACCTTGAGCAGCTCCGGCTCGGTCATCGAGAGGAGTTCGCGCAGGGTCTGGATGTTCTCGGCCTCGAGGCAGTTCTTGGAGCGGTTGGAGAGGTCGAGGATGTCGACCGACTTCGAAAGCAACTCGTCGATCTCGCGGCGCTTCGCGACTTCGTCACCCTCGGGTGCGAGACCGCCGCCGTCGATCGCGATGTCGTCCTTCATCTCGAAGTACTGGACGAAGGGGTTGAGGTGCTTGCGGTAGATCTTGCTCGCTTCGACGAGCGCCATCTCCGGCCCAACCGTTCCGTCGGTCCAGATCTCGAGAACCAACTTGTCGTAGTTCGTGAACTTGCCGACGCGGGTGTTCTCGATCGCGTACTTGACGCGGTAGACGGGGCTGAAGATCGAGTCGACCGGAATGGTTCCGACCTCTTGTTCCTCGGAGACGTTGTCTTCGGCGGTGACGTAGCCACGGCCGCGACGAACCTGAATCTCCGCGGAGAAGCGGACATCGTCGGTCAACGTGCAGATCTCGAGATCCGGGTTGACGATCTCCACGTTCTGGTCGGTCTCGATCGCGCCGGCAAGCAACTTACCGCGCTTGTTCGCCTCGAGCCGCAACGTGGAGGGCGCGTCGGTGTGCATCCGCACCCGCAGGCGCTTCAGCGCCAACACGATGTGGGTCACATCTTCCAGCACGCCGGGGATGGTGGAGTACTCATGGACCACACCGTCGATCCGCACGGAGGTGACGGCGGTGCCTTCGATCGAGGAGAGCAGGACGCGCCGCAGCCCGTTCCCGATCGTCGCACCGAAGCCTCGCTCGAAGGGCTCGACGGTGAACTTGCCGTACGAATCAGTAGCCGTGGTGGACTCCAGCCGCACCTGCGACGGGAGTTCGAAGTTACGCCAGCGAATGCGCATCGATGCGTTCTCTTTGTCAGGACCCAGGACCGGCGCAGCGCCGATTCTGGCTTGTTCGTTACGGGAGTCGCCACGGGCAGGGCGCCCGCAGCAGATTCAGACTCAGCGCGAGCAAAGCTCGACGATGAGCTGTTCGTTGATCGGGTGCGGAACGTCGGCTCGCTTCGGCAGCGACACCACCTTGCCGCGCAAGTTCGCGGGGTAGGCCTCGAGCCAAGCGGGGATCGCCTGACCCTTGTTCACGTCGACGGCCTCGGAAGCGCGCTTGCGGATGCGATCTTGGACCGACAGTTCGATCTCGTCGCCGGGGCTCACCAGGTAGCTCGGGATGTTGAGCCGACGACCGTTCACTCGGATGTGACCGTGAGTCACCATCTGCCGGGCATCGAAGCGGGACGAGGCCAAGCCGAGGCTCAGCACCACGTTGTCCAAGCGACGCTCTAGCAGGACCAAGAGGTTCTCGCCGGTGTTGCCCTTCTGTCGCGACGCGAGGGAGAAGTAGCGCTGGAACTGACGTTCCAGCACGCCATAGATGCGCTTCGCCTTCTGCTTCTCGCGAAGCTGGACGTAGTAGTCGGTCGTCTTGCGCGGGCGCGTATGCACGCCCGGTGGATAGTCACGACGATTGACACCACACTTCTCCGAGAAGCAGCGCTGCCCCTTGAGGAAGAGCTTCATGCCCTCGCGGCGGCACAACTTGCAAACCTTACCGGTGATCCTTGCCATTGCCGTTCTTGGTCGAACTGACGGTCGTTGAACTTGGGAATATCGAGGTGAATGTCGGGGACTTCTGGGACCCCGTGGTCAGACGCGACGGCGCTTGCGCGGACGGCAACCGTTGTGAGGCAGTGGCGTGCGATCTTCGATGCTCTTGACCTCGATCCCCGCACCGCCAAGGGCGCGAATCGCGGACTCACGGCCGGAGCCCGGACCGCGCACGAACACTTCCAGCTCCGACACACCCATCTTGCGGATCTTGTCGCTGACCTTCTGGGCGGCTCGCTGCGCCGCGAACGGCGTGCTCTTACGGCTGCCCTTGTAGCCGATCGTCCCTGCCGAGTCCCAGGCGATCACCTGGCCGGCGGCATCGGTGACGGTGATGATCGTATTGTTGAACGTCGCCTTGATGTGCGCGACGGCACGACCGACGTTCTTGCGCGTCTTCTTCTTCGCTTCAGCCATGGGGAGAGATCACCGGGCGGTGGGATGGAGGTGCATGGGATGTCGTCTTGGGCGGGGTCGTCGCGACGCGTACCGATCGGCAACGCTCCGCGACGTCAGGGTCACTTCTTGAGGATCTTCTTGTTCGCAACGGTCTTGCGCGGGCCCTTGCGGGAACGGGCATTGGAACGAGTCCTCTGGCCGCGAACCGGGAGGCCGCGGCGATGCCGAAGGCCGCGGTAGCAGCCGATGTCCTTCAGGCGATTGATGTTCGCCATCGTCTGTCGGCGCAACGCGCCCTCGACGAGGTACTTCTCCTCCAAGTGGTTCGCGATCTTCGCCACGTCCTCGTCGCTCAGATCCTTCGCGCGGGTCTCCGCGGAGAGAGCCAGATCGGCCACGACGCGCTTGGCGGTCGAGTGACCGACGCCGTACAGGTAGGTCAGCGCGGTCGCGATGCGCTTGTCGTTGGGGATATCGACGCCGAGGATACGAGGCATACGGAAGCTGGTAGGGAAGTCGATCGAAGCGGAAGGAGGAAACCGGAGGGGCGGATCCGAATCGGGGAGTGCGGAGCGGACTGGCTGGGGAACTCTAGAGATCGCAGCGGACTTGACGGGCGCAAGCCCCAAAGAAGCGCTTCAGAGAAGCTCCTCAGCGAGAATGCGTGCGCTGGCGTTGCTTGTGGCGGGCGTCGGACTTGCAGATCACTCGCACCACGCCCTTGCGGCGAATGATGCGGCAACCTTCACACATCTTGCGGACACTGGCTCGGACCTTCACGGTTGGACTCCGGTCGGATGATTCTGGATGGGTTGAACAGTGGTTGTCGGTCGTTGCCGCCCGTCACGGACGGCGCACTCTCATCGCTGAGGGTTCGGCGCCCGACGTTGACTCTGAGGAAACGCGCGGTCCATCGAAAGGATGCGCGCCTTGGTGTTGTCGAGCGGCGAGCGCTCGATGCGCACTCCGTCACCGACCAGCAAGCGAACCAGACTCATCCGCAGGTCCTTCGCCGCGTGCGCCACGACCCGATCGCCGGATGCGGTCTCGACCAAGACCATCTTGTTCGGCAACACGCCGACGACGACCGCCGTCTCCCCCACCGCATCGGCGGCGGACGGATCGACGTTCTTCGAGCTCGCGTGGCTGAGCTGGGCTGGAATCGAGGGGCGAGGGGTCACAGCGGTCGTGTTGCGGCGGCGGAAATGGATCGGTTGAACGAGGACTGGCTTGTCGGTGACTGGAGACGACGAAAGAACGACGGCGAGACCTCGTCCTGCGACCTCGAGTTCCACCTTCGGGGTGACGAACTCAAGCATCGCCGAGGAGCGCCGACGTCAGTTGTTGGAAGACCGCCGAGGGCTCGCGCCCGCCGTCGATCTCGATGAGGTGACCCATCGCTCGATAGTGATCGAGCAAGGGCTGAGTGAGAGCATCATAGGCCGAAAGGCGTGCACCTACGGCCTCCGGACGGTCATCGGAACGATGGCTGAGCTCGCCACCACAAAGGTCACAGAGACCTTCGCGCTTGGTGGGCTTGGACCAGACGTTCCAGATCGCACCACACTTGGAACAAGTGCGGCGACCGGTCAGGCGCTGCATGAGGTCTTGCCGATCGACGGCAAAGTAGACCACATGGGTCAGCGGACTGGCCGATTCCGAGAGGCTCGCATCGAGCGCCTCAGCCTGGGGAACGGTACGCGGAAAGCCGTCCAGGATCCAGCCCTTGCCGACCAGATCCGTGGCCAATCGTTGGCGGACCATGGCGATGATCAGGGCATCGGGCACGAGTTGCCCGGCATCCATGAAGCCCTTGGCCTGGCGGCCGAGCTCGGTGGCTTCGCGAACGTGCGCGCGCAGCATGTCGCCGGTCGAGAGGTGCACGATCCCCAGCTTGCGTGCGAGCTCCAGCGCCTGAGTGCCCTTACCAGCACCCGGCGGCCCGAGGAAGACAGCGCGCACGCGGGACTCGGTCACGCCTGGCGACCCCAACCCGAACCGGACTTCTGGCCTTCCGCCCCGGCTGCCGGGTCGGCCATGAAGCCCTCATAGTTACGCATCAGCAGCATGGCGTTCAGCTTCTCGACGAGGTCGAGTGCGACGCCCACCACGATCAGGATCGAGGTGCCGCTCATGAAGTAGATCAGCGTGGTGTCGAGGTTGCCGAAGCTGCCGCCGACCAGGGAGGGGAACACCGCAACGACCGCGAGGAACGCCGCGCCCGCCAGGGTGATCCGGACCATGGTCTGCTCGAGGAACTCGGCAGTCGGAGCACCCGGACGAATCCCCGGGATCGAGGCGCTGTGCTCCTTCAGGTTGTTCGCGACGTCGTTCGGCTGGAACATCAACGAGGTCCAGAAGAACGCGAAGAAGAAGATCAGCCCCGAATACAGGACGATGTACCAGAAGCCGGTCTGTTGCTGGAAGGCCTCCAGGAACGTGATCCCGAGCTGCGAACCGATGATCGGCGGGATGATCAGCAAGGCCGAGGCGAAGATGATCGGCATCACGCCAGCGTGGTTGACCTTCAGCGGCAGGTAGTGCCGCTGCCCGCCATAGACGCGACGGCCTCGGGTCTGCTTGGCCTGCTGGATCGGAATGCGGCGGTGAGCCTTGGTGATGAACACCACCGCGACGACCGCGAGAGTCCACGCACCCAGGAAGAGGAGCATGGTCTGCCAGCTCGACGTCGACGTCTCGTTCCCATCCCCGCTGCGGAACAGCGCCATGAAGGACGTGGGCAACTGCGAGACGATGCCCGCCATGATGATCAGCGAGATCCCGTTTCCGGCACCATGCTCGGTGATCTGCTCACCCAACCACATGATGAACAAGGTCCCCGCGGTCAATGACACCACGACCACGATGCAGTACAGCAGCCACCAGTTCTCACGAATCCCCGAGTGCAGCATGTTCGCTTCCGGGTCCGCCAGGACGCCGAACAGCACGAAGAAAGCCTGCACCAAACAGATGGGAACAGTGAGTAGGCGCGAGTAACGATTGATCTTCCGCTGCCCTGTGCTGCCTTCCTTCGACAGCTTCTCGAGGGCAGGCACGACCTTCACCAACAGCGACAGGATGATGCTCGCCGAAATGTAGGGCATCACGCCGAGAGAGAAGATCGACGCTTGCTGCAGCTGCGCGCCGGTCAGGATGTTCATCATATCGAACAACCGACCGAACCCGGAGCTGCTCTCCGACAGATCGAGGAACCGCTGCGCGTTGACTCCGGGAAGCGGGATCGTGAAGCCGATGCGATAGCAGAACAGCAGCCCCAAGGTGATCAGGATCTTGTTCCTGATCTCCTTGACCTTGAACAGGTTAGCGAAGGAAAGTGCCATGCCTGGAGCGGGTGCTGGAAGGAATCGATTCGGAAGGACGCGACACGCCGACTAGGACGAGCAATCCTCAGACCTTCGGCGGGCGCACCCGCTTCTTGGTGGGTTCGGTCTGGCCCTTGCGGACGAACTTCGGACGACGGCCCACGCGCGGCAGCATCTCGACCGTACCGCCGGCGGCCTCGATCTTCTGACGAGCAGACGCGGTGATCGCATCCACGCGCACGGTCAGCGCGCGGTCGAGTTCGCCTTCGCCCAAGATCTTGAACAGCTCGGTGTGCTTCACCTTCGAGGTGATGCCACGCGCCAACACTGCAGCAAGGTCCACCGTCGACCCCGCGTCGAACGCCGCGAGATCGCGGACATTGATCGCGGTAAACATGCGACGGAAGTTCTTGTTGTTGAAACCGCGCTTGGGGATGCGACGGAAGAGCGGCATCTGGCCACCTTCCCAACCCACGCGTGCCTTCCAGCCGGTGCGAGCCTTCGCACCCTTGTGGCCACGCCCGGCGGTCTTGCCGAGGCCCGAACCGGTGCCGCGACCGACGCGACGACGCGTCTCGTATGCCAGACCCAATGCCTTTGCTTCGATCAGATTCATCCGACGTTCACCTCTCGCAGTTCTTCGACCACCGACTTGTCGCGCAACTTCGCGAGCGCCGCCATTGTCGCCTTCACGACGTTCAGCGGGTTCGTCGAACCGTAGACCTTGGTCAGAATGTCGTGGATGCCAGCGAACTCACAGACCTTGCGAACTGCCTTGCCTGCGATCACGCCGGTCCCCGGAGCTGCCGGAATCAGACGCACGCGAGAAGAGCAGAACGATGCCTCGACCTGATGCGGGATCGAAGATCCCTGGCGGAGCACCCTCATCAGCCGCTTGCGCGCATCCTTCACCGACTTCTCGACGGCATTCGGAACTTCACGGCCCTTGCCGTAGCCGAGTCCGACCAGTCCGTCGCTGTTGCCGACCACGGTCAAGGCGCTGAATGAGAATCTACGACCACCCTTGACGACTGCCGCGGATCGGTTGATCGCGATCACGTCATCGCGGATGTCCGTCTGCAGGGCTTCGTCGATCGGAATCGGTGGATACTTGGGCTTGGCCATCGGCGGAAAACTCGCGGGATTGAATCAGGAGCTGCTGTGAATCGGATCGGGTCGGCTCACAGCACGGTTCGGAGCTACAGGCTTCAGTGCGAAAGGCTTCGGGTAGGAATCAGGAGAACAGCGACAGCCGGCCTCTTCAGAACTCGAGGCCACCGGCGCGAGCAGCATCGGCGAAGGCCTTGACGCGACCGTGATACTTGTAGGGGCCGCGGTCGAAGACCACCTTGGTGATCCCGGCGGCCTTCGCTCGTTCGGCGATTGCTGCGCCGACCTTCGCCGCCACGTCCGACTTCCGGAGGCCGTTGGTGTCGCCGCGCAAGGTCTTGTCCTTGGAGGAAGCCGATGCCAGCGTCCGGCCTTGCGCATCGTCGATCACCTGGCAGTAGAAGCCGGTGAGGCTACGGAAAACCGAAAGCCGCGGACGAGTGTTCCCGACGCGGACGCGGTTGCGGACTCGCATCGCCTTGCGGCGGCGGCGGACCTGCTTTTGGACTTGGAGGCTCATGATTGTTCGCGCGCGTGCGGGAATCGTCGTGCGTGGGGTGCTGGATTGCGAATCGGGAAGCTCTAGGCAGAGTCGATCAGGCCGCAATCTCTAGACGGAATGGGTTTCGTGAGAGGACGCAGAGCGCATCAGGAGGAACCGAAGGCCTTGCCCGCCTTGCGCTTGATGACTTCACCCTCGTAGCGGATGCCCTTGCCCTTGTAGGGTTCTGGCTTGCGCAGCTTGCGAATTTGCGCCGCAAGTTGCCCAACGGCTTGCTTGTCGCAGCCGCGGATGATCAGCGCGGTCGGGCTGGTCACATCGACCTGAACACCCGCGGGAACCTCGACGGGGATTTCGTTGGCGAAGCCGAGCGAGAAGACGAGCTTCGCCCCGGACTTCTTGACTTGGTAACCAACACCTTCGATCTCCAGCTTTCGCTCGTAGCCCGAGGTGACGCCGACGACCATGTTCTGAATGAGCGCCCGGGTCAGACCGTGGTAGGCCCGCGCCGTGGCATCGCGCGCCGGCCGTAGATTCTCGACGTTGACCCTCGAGCCTTCGACCGAGATCTTCACCTCGGGACGGTGCTCGTAATGCAGCTCGCCCTTCGGGCCCTTGACCGTAATCGTGCGAATCGCGGTGGTCAAACTGACGCCCTTGGGCAACTCGACGGGCTTCTTTCCGATGCGTGACATGACAGTGAATCTTCTTCGGCCAGTGGGGTGCGGAGGAACCGGGCGGGGATGCGCGAGGGACTTGGATCTCGAGGACTCAGGCGATCGTGCAGAGGACTTCTCCGCCGACGTTCTTCTCGCGACATTCGCGATCCGACAGCACACCCATGCTCGTCGACACCACCGCGATCCCGAGACCGCCGCGGACCTTGGGCAGATCACCCACGCCGCGGAATCGGCGGCAGCCCGGCTTGCTGAAACGATCGATCTCGGTGAACACCCGCTCGCCCGAGGCTCCGTACTTCAGCTCGACTCGAATCGTGCTCTTGGGGCCTTCGGAGAAGACCTCATAACCGCGGATGTAACCCTCGCGCTTGAGCACGTCGAGGATGCGCACCTTCATCGCACTACCTGGGATCGAGAAGTCCGCGGCGCGCACCGAAGAGGCATTGCGAATCCGCGTGAGCAGATCCGCGATCGGGTCGGTCATCATGGCTGAGTAGATTCTGGGGTATGAGGTTCGGGGAAGTCTCGGAGCGTCACTTGCGGAACGGGAAGCCGAGCTTCTCCAAGAGCGCGAAGCCTTGCTCGTCGTTGGGTGCGGTCGTCACGACGGTGATGTCCATGCCCTGGACGAACTCGACCTTGTCGAGGCTGATCTCGGGGAACAGGCTCTGCTCGGCGAGACCGAAGGTGTAGTTGCCTCGGCCATCGAACTTGCGGCTGAGGCCACGGAAGTCGCGAATACGGGGGATCGCGATCGTCACGAGCCGATCGAAGAACTCCCACATGCGCGCGCCGCGCAGCGTCACTGCACACCCCACCGGGTAACCCTCGCGAAGCTTGAAGCCTGCCACAGCCAACCGAGAGTTGCGCACAGTCGGCTTCTGACCGGTGATCGCCGTCAACTCGCGCTGGGCGTGCTCGACGCGTGCCTTGTTCTCGACCGCTCGCCCGATACCCATGTTCACCGCGACCTTGGTCATGCGCGGGACCTCCATGGGGTTCTTCAGACCAAACTGCGCGATCAGCGCCGGAACGACCTCGCTCCGGTACTTTTGCTGCATGCGCGGGATGACCCGCTCCGTCGCTGTGCTGCTCATGGAATGCTCAGAGTGATTGCTGTTTTCGCGCGTAGGTGCTTCGAATCGTGCTGCTTGGAACCGTGACGATCGAATCGTATGCGTCTGGGAAAGTCAGGGACGACTCACTGGAAACGAGTGCCGCAGGGCACACCGACCCGGACGCGCTTGCCGTTGACGACCTCGGTCTTGGTGCGGACACCCTTGCCGGCCTTCTCACTGAAGAGCAGGACCTTGCAAGCCGGGATCGGATACTCGGACTGAACGCGACCACCTTCGGGGTTCGCCTGCGAGCGCTTGTGATGCTTCCAGCGCAGGTTGACCCCCTGAACGATCACCTTGCCGTCTTCGGGGAACACGCGGAGGACCTCACGCGGCTCGCTCGACTTGTCGGCTCCGGAAATGACGACGACCTTGTCGCCCTTCTTGACGTGAACCTTGCCGTTCATCAGATGACTTCCTCCGCAAGCGACACGATCTTCATGAAGTTGGAGTCACGAAGCTCACGCGCGACCGCGCCGAAGATGCGGGTGCCGCGCGGGTTGTTGTCCTTGTCGATGATGACGAGAGCGTTGCGGTCGAAACGGATGTACGAGCCGTCGCTGCGCCGAACCTCCTTGCGAGTGCGAACCACCACGCCGCGAACGACCTGGTGCGCTTTCACTTCGCCGGTAGGCAGCGCCTTCTTGACGACCGCGATGATGACGTCGCCCAACGATGCATAACGACGACCGCTGCCGCCGAGCACCTTCACGCACATAGCCTCTTTGGCGCCGGTGTTGTCGGCGACATCGAGCATCGTTTGTTCCTGGATCATGAGATTGAGGCTCCGTGAGCTGCGTCAGGACTTCGGCTGGATCAATCCTGCTCGGCGCGGCGCACCACACGCAGGAGGCGGAAACGCTTGAGCTTCGACAGCGGACGGGTCTCCACGACCTCGACCAAGTCGCCGATCTGTGCGTCGTTGGTCTCATCGTGAGCGTGCACTTTCGTGCGCCGTTGGATGAACTTCTCGTAGAGCGGGTGCTTGACCTGCCGCGAGACGACCACCGTGATGGTCTTGTTCATCTTGTTGGACTGGACCACGCCCTGCAGCGTCATGCGCTTGCCGCGAGGCTTCTGGTTACCGGTCATCGCCGTTTGGGTCGTCATCGGAGGAAGTCGGGGGGTTCGTGCGGTTGGCGGGCGCGATGCGGGACTCAGGCCTTGCCCTGCTGCAGCTCACGCTGCCGCAGAACCGTGAGAATGCGTGCAATCGTTCGTCGAGCGTCACGGAACTGGGAGTTCTGGGCGACCTCCTCGGAGGCACGACGAAACCGCGCATCGAAGATCTGCTTGCGGAGATCCTTCAGGTCGTTGCGCAACTCTTGGCTGTCCTTGCCACGGATGTCGGCGATGTTCACGTCGATGTCGCTCGGTCTTGATTGAAAAGGTTCGTCGAGAAGCAGTTCCGATCGAGCGCGAGTCCGGTTCCGGATCCGCGCCGCTCGAAGAGTCGGATCAGAGAGGGCGGCGCGAGATCATGCGGACCTTGACCGGGAGCTTGTGCGCCACGCGGCTGAACGCCTTCTTGGCCACTTCCTCGGTCACACCACCCAGTTCGAAGAGCACGGTGCCGGGCTTGATGACCGCGGTCCAGTACTCGATGTCGCCCTTGCCGGTGCCGAGGCGGGTCTCCGCCGGAGTCGCGGTCACGGACTTGTGCGGGAACACCCGGATGTGGACCCGACCTTCCGGAGCAGCACGCGAAGCAGCGATACGAGCAGCCTCGATCGTGCGCGCCGGGATCCAGCCTGCCTCGAGGGATTGCAAGCCGAACTCGCCGAACGCCACGGTGTTGCCGCGCGTCGCATTGCCACGGATCTTGCCGCGGTGCTGCTTGCGCCACTTGACTCGCTTGGGCATCAACATGTCGGGATTCCTTGAAGTGAGGTTGGACTAGCTTGGAAGACTTGAATGGAAAGAGAGGCGACGCCGCCTCAGACGGCGCCACGCTCCGTGGTGCGCTCCACGGGCAGCAGACCGTGGGTGACTTCACCCGGGCCATACTCACCCTTGAAGATCCACACCTTCACGCCGATCGCACCGGCCTTGGTGCGCGACATGATGAAGCCGTAGTCGAGCTTGGCGCGGAGCGTCGTGCAGGGCACGCGACCCTTGCTGATCTTGCCCACGCGGGCCATTTCAGCCCCACCGAGGCGACCGCTGACCACGATCTTGACGCCGAGCGCGCCGGACGCGAGTGCCTGGTCGACCGCCTTCTTGAGGACGCGGCGATAGTTCATTCGCTTCGCGAGCATCTCGGCAACCGACTCAGCCACCAGCTTCGACTCGAGCTCGGGCCGATGGATCTCGATGATCTTGAGCCGCACCGGCGTGCCGGAGATCTTCTCGAGCTCCTCACGGAACTTGTCGACCTTTGCGCCCTTCTTGCCGATCAACACTCCGGGACGTGCCGTGTGAATGAACACGGTGACCACGTCGCCGGCGCGTTCGATCTCAACCTTCGGGATCGCCGCGAAGCCCCAGTTGTCACGGATGTGACGACGGATCTTCTGATCCGACAAGAGCAAGGCCGGGAAGTCCTTGCTCGAGGCATACCAGCGCGAACGCCAAGGCTCCGTGATCGCGCAGCGGAAACCGGTGGGATGAACTTTCTGACCCATGACTCAGCTCTCTTGCTCCGCCTGGGACTGACGCTGCCCAGCCGCGACGTCGGCGACGTGCACGTGGATGTGACAGGTGTGCCGAACGTACGGCATCGCTCGTCCCATCGACGCGGGACGGAAACGCGCACGCCCCATCAGGAGCGGACCCTGATTGACGATCGCGCGGGAGATCATCAGACGATTCGGTCGCACGGTCTCGTCCTGAAGGGCGTTGGCGACCGCCGATGCGAGCACCTTCCGAATCAACACCGCTGCGCGGTGACCGTCGTGCGCCAAGGTGTCGAGAGCGTCGCCCGCGGACATGCCGCGGATGAGGTCCATCACGCGGCGGGCTTTCCGCGGCGTGATTCGGGCATGTCGATGAACAGCTCGGAATTCAGCCATGTTCAGCCTTCCTTCTTCGAGTGACCGCGGAACGTGCGCGTCGGGGAGAACTCGCCGAGCCGATGGCCCACCATGTCCTCCGTCACGTAAACTTTGATGTGAACCTTGCCGTTGTGGACCATGAACGTGTGGCCCACGAACTCAGGAAGGATCGTGCAAGCACGAGCCCACGTCTTGATCGGGTTGCGGGTGCCCGCGTCGTTCTGCTTGTTGACCTTGTCGAACAGCTTGAGATCGACGTACGGGCCCTTCTTGACACTACGACTCATGACTGATTCTCCGTGGGCTCTTGCACAGACGACCCGACGGTCGCGTGCGACCTGAACTCAGGCACAGCGACGAACGACACCAGAACGACGGGAGCGAGCTGCAACATGACGATCATCCGTTGTTGGTCTGGTGCTTGCCGGCCTTGCGACGACGAATGATGTATTGCGTCGAACGCGTCTTGTCCCTGCGGGTCTTGCCGCCCTTCGCCAGCTTGCCGGTCGGCGAGCAGGGGTGACGACCACCACCGGTTCGACCTTCGCCACCACCCATCGGATGAGCGACGGGGTTCTGGGCGGTGCCGCGGTTGTGCGGCCGCAAGCCCATGTGACGACGACGGCCCGCCTTGCCCCAGCGAACGTTCTGCCAGTCGGCATTACCCACCTCACCGATCGTGGCGCGGCACCGGACGTGGATCTTTCGCACTTCGCTCGAGGGCATGACCACGACGGCGTAGTCGCCATCGCGAGCGAGGAGCTGCGCGGACAAGCCGGCGGAGCGAGCGATCTGGCCGCCCTTTCCGGGCTGCAGCTCGACGTTGTGGATCGTCACACCGAGCGGAATGCTCGCGAGAGGCATCGAGTTGCCTACGTCGGGCTCGACGCGCTCACCCGACTGAACCTTGGCACCGATCGCGAGCCCCTTCGGCGCGAGGATGTAGCTCTTCTCGCCGTCGGCGTACTGGATCAGCGCGATGTCGCAGTTGCGGTTCGGATCGTATTCGATCGCGAGAACCTGCGCGACGACGTCGTCCTTCTGGCGACGGAAGTCCACCAAGCGATAAAGACGCCGGGCACCACCGCCGCGGAAACGACTGGTGATGTGGCCGTGTGCGTTGCGACCGCCGGTCTTCTTCAACCGAACGACGAGCGACTTCTCGGGGCGCTTCTTCGTCAGGTGCGAGTAGTCGAGCACCGTCGAGTTGCGCCGCCCTGCGGAAGTCGGGCTGTAGGTCTTGATGGGCATCGTCGCTTGCTTGGGCTGTGCGAGTTGGACTGAGCGAGTTGAACTGTGCGGGTCGAACTGCGCGGGTTTGCTGGATGAGGGCGAATCAGACGATCGCGATCGACTCGCCCGGAGCGAGCGTCACGATCGCCTTCTTCCAGTCGCGCATCTGGCCGTAGCGGCCGAGCACGCGCTTGAACTTGCCCGGGACGGTCATCACATTGACCTTCGCGACCTTCACGCCGAACAAGGTCGCGACCGCTTTCGCGATCTCCGACTTGTTGGCCGAGGGAGCGACCCGGAAGGAGTACTTGTTGGCGCTTTCCTGCTGGCCCGCCGACTTCTCGGTGACGACCGGCTTGTCGATCAAACCGTAGTAGAGTTCTGCGTGGGGCATGTCAGTTCGCAGCCTTTCCGCCCGCCGCCTTGGTGGAAGCGAGACGAGTCTTGATCGATTCGAGCGCCGCCGGAGTCAGCACCATGTGACGGCGAAGGAGGACGTCGCGGGCATTGAGATCGGACACCGGACGCACATCGACGCCGGGAACGTTCCGCAAGGACATCCACAACACGCGATCTTGCTCGGCCGTGACCACCAGCGCACTGCGCTCGATTCCGAGCGCGTGCAGCACTGCGACCGCAGTCTTGGTGGAGGGCTTGCCGGTCGGCCAACCCTGCGCCACGCACACTTCGCCGTCCTGGAACTTCGAATACACGGCATTCCGCAGAGCGGCTCGCCGCGCCTTCTTCGGCATGTGGAATGAGTAGTCGCGGGGACGCGGCCCGAACGCGACACCACCACCCGTCCAGTGCGGAGCCTTCTCCGAGCCCATGCGTGCGCGACCGGTGTGCTTCTGCTTCCAGAGCTTGTGGTTCGGCCCGGCCACTTCGGCGCGAGTCTTCGTCTTGTGAGTGCCCTGTCGGAGGTTGGCCTCGTACATGACGACCGCCTCCTTCAGAGTGCGCCCGAGGATCCGCTCGCCGAAGACCGACGAGTCGACCTCGGCCGTGCTCACCGAGCCACCGTTGTAGACCTTGACCTGCGCCATCGCGTGTTCTTTGCGAAAAGGGCCCTTGGCGAGCCCGAAGTGAAAACCTGTTCGAACGATCGCAGCGCCTGCGGCGCCACGCCCCCATGCCCGACGAAGACCGGGACACAGGAGAAGAATGAGCTACACGGAAGTGCGTCGATCCAGCTCGGAGATCGACGCCCGCTCCGACATCAGGCCTTGATCCGGATGTCGACGCCCGCGGGCATGTTCAACTTGCTCAGCGCATCGACCGTCTTCGAGGTCGGCTCCGAGATGAAGATCAGACGCTTGTGCGTGCGGATCTCGAATTGCTCCCGGCTCTTCTTGTCCACGTGCGGCGACCGCAGCACGGTGTAACGCTCGATCCGAGTCGGAAGCGGGATCGGACCCGCGACGCGGGCACCGGTGCGAACCGAGGTCTCGACGATGTCGAGCGCTGCCTGATCGAGAGCTTCGAAATCGTAGGCCTCCATTCGGATCTGGATGCGTTCCTGCATTGTGGTGAGACCTCTGTGCGAAGACCTTGGCTCGAAGCCCTGGAAGAGACGACCTGCGATGAACCGGGTTTGCGACCTGTGCAGCAACGGCGCACCGAGGGGTGCGCCGGGCCGCGAATGGAATCTGACCCTGTCCTCCTCCGGAGCGTTCGCCGTAACCCCTTGTTTTACTTGAGGTTACGTCGATTTGCGGGCCTTAGGCCGACAAGGGAAGGAAGATCGTAGCGATCGCCAACAACCCGGTCAAGTCAGGATAAGGCCGATTTCTGGGCCTCGCGGGCCGTCAAGCCGCCCCTGGAGCGGCGTCGCGGGATCAGGCATCCGTCACCCAGCCCGCTGGAATCATGGTGTGAACACCCTGACCGCGTGTGCGAGAACGCAGTTGGGTGGTCCAGCCCAGGACTTGGGCGAGGGGAACCCGGGCGAGCAGGCGGGCGCGCTCGCTGTCACCGCCGATCTCGACGATCTCGGCGCTGCGACTCCGCAGGTCCGCGAGCACCGGACGGACGGAATCGTGCGGCAGATCCACCGTGACGACCACGCTCGGCGCTTCTCGACGCGCCCCCGATTCCTCCATCGCCTCGCGCAAGGCCTGCCCGACGGCCTCCAGGATCAGTGGAACCGCCGCGGGGAGCGAAGGCTGCACCTCGACATGTCGAACCTCGACGACGAGATCGGCGAAGGAGTCGCCGCCGACTCCACGTCGAACCAAGGATTCGATCTCCTCGAGGATCTCCCGGCGGATGTCAGGAGCGAAACTCTCCATCGCTGCGGTCTCGGTCGGCGGCACCGCCCAACGCAGGTTGAGGCCTCGGCCGGGCGCCGGCTCGATCGCGACCTCGGCCGTCGCGTCGGCGGCCCCTGCGGTTGCGGCATCCGTGTCCGCCGCCGGCCCGAGCATGCGCTCCACGCGGACTCGGCTTGCAGCGGAGTGCATCGGCACGAGTCGGCGAAGGACCCGAAGAGGCCCCATGGCGAACGTGTTGCCCAGATGACGAGCCAGTCGGTCGCGAAACACATCGAGGTGCAACTCCCCCATGCCCGCGATCAGAAGGTCACCCGTCGCCTCGTCGACCAGGACCGACAAGGTCGGATCCGCGGCTGCCAGTCGTCGGGTGGCTTGTTCGACCGTAGCTCGGTTCTCGGAGCGATCGGGCTCGAGAGAGCGAGCCAGAACCGGAGCCGCGAAGACCGGAGACTCCAACACGAGGTCGGAGCCGGGCGCGCGCAGCGTGTCCCCGAGCCGAACTGGCGGGACCGCCCGGAGCGCGAGGATGCCGCCGACCCCGCTCCAGTCGATCGGCGTCAACTGATCGGCATGGACGTCGTACAAGGCGGCGAGGCGATGAGCCTCGCCGCGCTGCGATTCGACACACTCGCCGACTGCAACCGCGCCGGCGAACACGCGCACCAACACGGTGCCGTCGCCCCCGTCGTCCTCTGGACCCTCGGCGAAGACCAGCGCACCGAGGTCGGAGCACGCTCCCGCTCGAGCCGCGGCGAGCGACGACTGCTTCGCGAGGGGATGGTGCGTCGGTCCGGGCAAGTAGTCCACCACCGCATCGAGCATCCGACGCACCCCGACGTCGCGCAGTGCCGAGCCGCACAGGACGGGCACGAATCGTCGGGCGAGGGTGGCCCGCGAAATCGCGTCGCGAACCTCCTCGACGGAGACGGTCCGCTCCTCGACGTAGGCGGCGAGGACATGATCATCGACCTCTCCCAGCCGCTCGAGGAGACGCGTTCGCTCCAAGCTGGCGGGGTCCGCTGCATTCGCGCGCTCGCCCGGCTGCAGATCGGACTCGAGCAGGTCGGCACAGTGGAAACCGACTTCGGTGGAGTCGTGGATCGGAATGTCCAGCAACACTGCGGAGGGCGTCAGTCGCTCGTGAATCGATGCCATCGCCTTGGCCAAGTCCGCCGTGGATCGATCCAGCTTGTTGACGAAGATCAGCCGCGGAATCGCGAGCGCGTCGAGCCGACGCCAGACCGCCTCGGTCTGGGACTCCACCCCGCGGACCGCGTCGATCACGACGATCGCGCCGTCGACGACCCGGAGACTCCGCTCGACCTCGGAGCCGAAGTCCACATGCCCAGGCGTGTCGACGAGCTGCAGGCGATGTTCGCGCCAGGCCACGTGCGTCACCGCGGCCTCGATGGAAATCCCGCGCTCCTGTTCCTCCCGCAGCCAGTCCATTGCCGCGGTACCCGAATCGACTTCACCGAAGTAGCGCTGACGTCCCGTCGCGACCAGGATCCGCTCGCAGAGCGTCGTCTTCCCGGCATTGATGTGCGCCACGATGGCGAGGTTGCGCACGCGTTCCGGAGCGACGTTCTGCGAAGGGTGCAGCGAACCGGACATGGAGTTCGATGCTAGCTGGGTTCGATCCGAGACGTGTTCGATCTTGGCTCGGAAGTCGGTTCTGGGCTGCGACCAGGCCGAGGTCCGTCGGAACACTCACTCCACGACCCCGAGCTCTTCGTGAACGTCGTCATGGGATCGACGCAGGTCGATGCCCAGCAAGGAACGCTTCGAGCGATGACGGCAGCGTAGCCGTAGCTACGCAGCCAGTGAGGCCCCGACGACGCGACGCGAGCGGGCACGAGTTGCGTCGATCGCAGCGAGCGTTCACGGACAGTCCGGGCTCGCCCCTCCTCATCCGTCGCCACGATCGCGGCCGAAGCGAAACGAGTCGTCGACTACCGCCGCCATCGCATCCGGCCAGCACCAATCCTCCGCTGAAGCAAGCTGCCGGACCACATCCCTACCCAGCCCGGCGAATCGACTTTCCCGCGCCAGTCGCGTCACTCCGCGCAGTGCAGCGCACCAAGCAAAGTGCAGCGCACCAAACAAGGTGCAGCGCACCAGACAAAGCGCAGCGCACGAAACAAAGTGCTGCGCACCATGCAAAGTGCTGCGCACCAAGCAGAGCGCTACTCACCAAGCGAAATGGCTGTAGGCGGAGTTCGCCTCGGCCATCTTGTGGACGTTCTCCTTCTTCGTGACCGCCTGTCCCTGGTTGTTGTAGGCATCGAAGATCTCTTCGGCGAGCCGACGCGACATCGGCTTGCCGCGCTTCGCGCGCGCAAAGTCCACCAACCAGCGGATACCGAGGCTCTGGGAGCGACGCTTCTGCACTTCGCGCGGGACCTGATAGGTCGCACCGCCAACACGGCGGGAGCGCACTTCGATGCGCGGGCTCACGTTCTCGATGGCCTTGGCGACGATCTCCGCCGGATCCGCTTGGATCTTCTCGCCGACCAGCTCCAGGGCGTCATAGAGGATCCGCTGCGCGACGCTCTTCTTGCCGTGCAGCATGATCTTGTTGATCAGCTTGGTGACCAACCGCGATCCGTACTTCGGATCGGGCTTCTGGTAGACCTGGGTCGACTTGTAAGAGCGCGGCATGGAGTTCGGAGGAGGCTACGACCTAAAGGGACAGCGATCGGAGGATGCGGAATATCAACCCAAGAAGTGATCGACGGTAGAGATCGACGGCAGAGAGCGACGGTTGGGCTCGACTCAGCGCTTGGGACGCTTGGCGCCGTACTTCGAGCGGCTCTGGCGCCGACCATCCACACCGGAGGCGTCGAGCACACCGCGAAGAACGTGGTAGCGCACACCCGGGAGGTCGCGAACACGCCCACCGCGAATCAACACGATGGAGTGCTCCTGAAGGTTGTGACCTTCGCCGGGGATGTAGACGGTGACCTCCTTCTGATTCGACAAGCGAACGCGCGCGATCTTGCGGAGCGCGGAGTTCGGCTTCTTCGGGGTCATCGTGCGGACCTGGAGGCAGACCCCGCGCTTCTGCGGGCAAGCATCGAGAACCGGCGACTTGCTCTTGTAGGGAACGCGGGTGCGACCCTTGCGGACGAGCTGGTTGATCGTGGGCATACGCGAGCGCCAGCGCTGCTGGCCAGAGGTCATGCCGTCAGGAGGTCCTGCCGGCGAAAGGGCGGAGAATGCTACCGAGGCCGAGTTCGATTACAAGGGCCCCGCGCGGTCGGCCACCGCGCGAGGTCCGACGAGACCGCGAATCTCAGTCGTCCGGAGTGGCGACCGTCTCGACCTCGTCCTCGCCTTCCAGCCGGATCACGGGACCGCCGAGGTCGACGTAACCCTGGCGGCTGAGCCGGCCGATCTCCTCCGCCGCGGCGTGGAGATCGACGTTCTTCTGCACTCGGGTGCGCTGGTGCTCTCGGAACCCGGTTCCGGTCGGCACGAGATGCCCGAGGATGACGTTTTCCTTGAGGCCGACCAGGGTATCCCGCTTGCCGGCGAGAGCCGCTTCGGTCAGCACCTTGGTGGTTTCCTGGAACGACGCCGCCGAGATGAACGAGTCGCTCTGCAACGAGGCCTTGGTCACACCCAGCAACAAAGTCGACGCGGTCGCCGGCTTGGTCTTGGCCTTGATGAGTTCGACGTTCGCGTTGCGGAATCGGAATCGATCCACCACCGCACCCGGCAGGAACTCACTGTCACCTGGGTCCTCGATCTGCACCTTCCGCATCATCTGCGCGAGGATGATCTCGATGTGCTTGTCGTCGATAGTGACGCCCTGCGCGCGATACACCGACTGGATCTCGCGCAGCAGGTAGTCCTGCACGGCCTTCTCGCCTTGGATGGCGAGAATGTCCTGCGGAACGCGCGGGCCGTCGCACAAGGGTTCGCCGTCGACCACGCGGTCACCGCGGTGGACGCGCAGGTTCTTGCCCTGCGGCACCAAGTGCTCACGCTCGGCGCTGCCTTCGCCGCGGACGATGATGGTTCGCTTGCCGCGACGCTTCTCTCCGATCTCGACGACACCCTCGATCTCGGCGAGAACCGCCGGGTCCTTCGGACGTCGAGCCTCGAAGAGCTCCGTGACGCGAGGCAGACCACCGGTGATGTCCTGCGTGCCCTGGATCTCGCGCGGCGTCTTCGCGATCAGCGTGCCGGCCTCGATCTTCTGACCGTCCTCGACTTCGATGTACGCCTTCTCAGGGAGCGGGTGAATCGCAGCCCGGTTGCCGGCATCGTCCTCGATGATGATCTGGGGATGGAGATCACCCTTGTGCTCGATGATGACCTTGCGCGAGACCTTGGAGTCGGTGTCGCGCTCGAGTCGCATCGTCTTGCTCTCGAGGATGTCCTCGAAGCGCACGATACCGCCGACCTCGGCGAGGATCGGATTGTGGTGCGGATCCCAAGAGCATAGGACCGTGCCGATCTTGACGTCCTGGCCTTCCTCGACCAACACGCTCGCGCCGAGTTGGATCGGGTAGCGATCGATCTCGCGGTCCTTCTGGTCCACGAGAATGATCTCGCCCTTCCGCTTCAGCACGATCCGCGCGCCGTCGCCGCGGACGATCAGGTCGAGATTCGCGTAGCGCACCTTACCGGCGCGCTTGCACTTGATCTCGGACTCCTCGACCTTCTTGGACGCCGTTCCACCGATATGGAAGGTCCGCATCGTGAGCTGCGTGCCCGGCTCACCGATCGACTGCGCGGCGATGATGCCGACCGCCAGACCCGGCTCCGCCAGGTCACTGCGGGACAGATCCATGCCGTAGCACAGGGCACAGACACCGAGCGCCGCCTCGCAGGTCAGCGGCGAGCGCACCATGATGTGCTCCGACGTGATGACACGCTCGATACGGCGGGCCTTCTCGATCGTGATGACCTCGCCTTCCTCGATGACCGTCTCGTCATGGATGTGGTCGAGGATCGACTGCCGTGCGACACGGCCGCGAACCGCGTCGACGAAGGAGACCGCAACCTTCTCACCCTGATAGACGGTGCCCTTCTCGATCCCGTTCGGCGTCCCGCAGTCGTGCATCGTGATCACGACGTTCTGCGCGACGTCCGCCAGCTTGCGGGTCAGGTAACCGGAGTCCGCGGTCTTGAGCGCGGTGTCCGCCAGTCCCTTGCGAGCGCCGTGGGTCGACGAGAAGTACTCGAGGACGCGCAAGCCCTCCTTGAAGTTGGCCTTGATCGGGGCCTCGATGATCTTGCCCGAAGGCTTGGCCATCAGACCGCGCATGCCGGCGAGCTGACGAATCTGCTCGACGGAACCACGGGCCTTCGACATGACCATGCAGAAGATCGGGTTGACGTAGGGCTTGCCGTCGCGCGTGTCGTTCCGCAGTTCGGTGAGCATGTCTTCACCGATGCGCTCGCGCGCGTGAGTCCATGCGTCGATGACCTTCAGATAGCGCTCGCCCTCGGTGATGATGCCGCGAGCGTTCGCCTGCTGGATCTTCTCCACCTCGGCTTGGGTCTGGGCGATGATCTTGCCCTTGGACGGCGGCACCAGCATGTCGTCCTTACCGAACGACAACCCGGCGCGCGTTGCGGACAGGAAGCCGATACGCTTCAGATCGTCGAGGAGTGCCAGCGTCGCCGAACGTCCGGCGAGGATGTGGCAGTCCGCGATGATGTTCGCCAGAGCCTTCTTGTCGAGGTCGTGATTGTAGAACGGCATCCCAGGGGGAAGGATGTCGTTGAACATCACGCGACCGGGAGTCGTCTCGAGCAGCTTGGAGCCGTCGGTCATCCACGTGCGATCGCGCTCCCGAACCTCCCGACCGCCTTCGACGTCGATCTGGATCCGCGCGTGGATGTGGACCTTGTCGAGCGAGTAGGCGAGCCACAGTTCATCGTCGCTCGCGAACACCTTGCCTTCACCCACTTCGCCCGATCGCTGCAGCGACAGGAAGTAGCAGCCGAGGACGATGTCCTGGTTCGGCGCGATGATCGGCCCGCCGTGCGCCGGCGAGAAGATGTTGTTGATCGACAGCATCAGTGTCGATGCCTCGATCTGCGCTTCGAAGCTCAGCGGCAGGTGCACCGCCATCTGGTCGCCGTCGAAGTCGGCGTTGAACCCTGCGCACACGAGCGGGTGGATTCGGATCGCGTTGCCTTCGACCAGGACCGGCTCGAATGCCTGGATGCCGACACGGTGAAGGGTAGGCGCGCGGTTCAGAAGCACGGGATGGCCCTGGATCACCTCCTCGAGGATGTCCCAGACCTCTTCGTCCTTGCGCTCGAGCATCTTCTTCGCCGACTTGATCGTGTCGACGTGGCCGAGCTCCTTCAGGCGACGGATGATGAAGGGCTGGTAGAGCTCCAGCGCGATGATCTTCGGCAGTCCGCACTGGTGCAGCCGGAGATCCGGACCGACGACGATCACCGAGCGCGCTGAGTAGTCGACGCGCTTGCCGAGCAGGTTCTCGCGGAAGCGGCCCTGCTTGCCCTTGATCATGTCGGTCAACGACTTGAGGGGCCGATTGCTGCTACCGAGCACCGGCCGGCGGCATCGGCCGTTGTCGAACAGTGCGTCGACCGATTGCTGGAGCATCCGCTTCTCGTTGCGGATGATGACTTCGGGCGCGTTGAGGTCGAGCAGCTTCTTCAACCGGTTGTTCCGGTTGATCAGCCGTCGGTAGAGATCGTTGAGATCGGAGGTCGCGAAGTTGCCGGAGTCCAGCAGCACGAGCGGACGCAAGTCCGGCGGAATCACCGGCACCGCTTCGAGGATCATCCACTCGGCGCGATTGCCCGAGTCTCGCAGCATCTCGACCGTCTTCAGCCGCTTGATGATGTCCTTGACCTTGGCCTTGCCCGCGTGTTGGCGAAGCTCCTCACGCAGTTTCTCGCTCAACTCCGCGAGATCGAGGCCGCGCAGCACCTCACGGATCGACTCCGCGCCCATGCCCGCGCGGAAGCTGTTGCCGAACTTCTGTCGGGCTTGCCGGAACTCATCCTCGGTGAGGAGTTGCAGCATCTTCAGCGGCGTGTCGCCCGGATCCACGACCAGGTAGTCCTGGAAGTAGATGACGCGCTCGAGGCTGGACGCCTTCACATCGGAGTTCACGCCTTGCAGCAGCGTCGCCAGGCGCGAGGGCATCGCCTTGAAGAACCAGATGTGAGCAGCCGGAGCGGCGAGGTTGATGTGCCCCATCCGCTTTCGGCGTTCGCGCGACGTGGTGATCATCACACCGCACTTGTCGCAGATGATCCCCTTGTGCTTGATGCCCTTGTACTTGCCGCAGGCGCACTCCCAGTCCTTCTCGGGACCGAAGATGCGCTCGCAGAACAAACCGTCCCGCTCAGAGCGGTAGGTTCGGTAGTTGATGGTCTCCGGCTTCTTGACCTCGCCGAAGGACCACGCGCGGATGTCCTCCGGCGATGCCAACCGGATCGTGACCGAAGCGTAGTCGTTGATTCTGTCGTAGATGGTTTCGACCATCGTGCCCCTGCGTGGAAGAAAAGCTGCTGGGAAGAGATCCGTCTCTGAATGGATGGTGGCCGCGCGCGCGGGTCAGGTGCCTGACCCGAGCAGTTGTTCGGCCGAACCCCGCTTGTGGAGTTCGATGTTGAGCGCCAAGCCCTTGATCTCGTGGCAGAGCACGCCGAACGAGACCGGCGTGCCCGGGTCGAGCACGTTCTCGTTCTTGACCATCGCCTCGTAGATCTTGGTGCGACCGTCGACGTCGTCGGACTTCACGGTCAACAACTCCTGGAGGATGTGAGCCGCGCCGTAGGCCTCGAGCGCCCACACTTCCATCTCACCGAATCGCTGACCGCCGAAGCGGGCCTTGCCGCCGAGTGGTTGCTGAGTGATGAGCGAGTATGGACCGGTTGCGCGTGCGTGCACCTTGTCGTCGACGAGGTGATGCAGTTTGAGCATGTAGAGGCAGCCCACGGTGACCCGTTGCGTGAACGGTTCCCCGGTGCGGCCGTCGTACAGCTGACTCTTGCCGTCGGTCGCGTAGCCGGCGCGCTGAAGCGCCTCCTCGATGTCGTGCTCGGAAGCACCGTCGAACACCGGCGTGAGCGCTCGGAAGCCCAGCTTCATCGCCGCCCAACCCAGGTGCGTCTCGAGGATCTGGCCGACGTTCATGCGGCTCGGCACGCCGAGCGGATTGAGCACGATGTCGACGCCGGTGCCGTCCTCGAGGAACGGCATGTCCTCGAGCGGCAGCACCTTGCTGATCACGCCCTTGTTGCCGTGGCGACCGGCCATCTTGTCACCGACCGAGATCTTGCGCTTGGTCGCGACGTAGACCTTGACCATCTCGAGAACGCCGTTCGGCAGTTCGTCACCGCGGGACAGCCGATTCACGAGCTTGTTCTTCTCGGTTTCGGCATCCTCGATCTTGTCGGTATGAGCCTGGACCAAGCCCATCAGCTCGCCGCGAACCTTCGCATCCGCGTGCGATTCGGCCAAGCCGCGCACGTGGTCGCGAATCCGCCGCAGGTCGAGGATCAGCATCTGATCGCCGACTTCGATGGCGGTCTTGCCGTCGCTGTCGAGCAGCGCGCCGCCCAGGACTTCGGCAGACTCCGCCACCAAGGTCCGCGTGGACTCGCGATACTGGTCGAGGAAGTCGACCTCGGCTTGCTTGATCTCGTTCAGGTTGCGTGAGCGCTCCTGCTCGGTGAGGTTCACCTTGCGCGAGTACTTCTCCGCAGCGATCACGATGCCCTCGACGCCGATCGGGCAGTCGAGCGAGGCGTTCTTCACGTCCTCGCCGGCTCGACCGAAGATCGCGTGGAGGAGCTTCTCTTCGGGCGTCAGTTCGCTCTTGCTCTTCGGCGCGACCTTGCCGACCAGGATGTCGCCGGGCTTGACCCGAGTGCCGACTCGAACGATGCCGTACTCGTCGAGATGGCGCAGCGCCTTCTCGGAGACGTTCGGAATGTCGCGCGTGAACTCCTCACGCCCGAGCTTCGTCTCACGAATCTCGATCTCGAACTCATCGATATGGATCGACGTGAACACGTCGTCGCGGACCAGCCGCTCGGAGATCAGGATCGCGTCTTCGTAGTTGTAGCCGTCCCACGGCATGAAGGCGACGACGAGGTTGCGACCGAGCGCCAACACGCCGTCGCGCGTTGCGGCACCATCGGCCAGCACCTGACCCTTCTCGACCTTCTGGCCGGGAACGACGATCGGAACCTGGTTGATGCAGGTACGCTCGTTGAGACCTTCGTACTTGCGCAGCCGATAGACCTCGTCACCGATCACGATCTTGGTCGCGTCGACATACTTGATCGTGCCGGCCTTGCGTGCGCGCACCACCATCGAAGAGTTGCGAGCAACGACCTCCTCCATGCCGGTGCCGACGAGCGGCGGATCGGTGATGAGGAGCGGCACGGCCTGCCGCTGCATGTTCGAGCCCATGAGCGCGCGGTTGGCGTCGTCATGCTCGAGGAAGGGGATCAGCGAGGCGGACACACCGACGATCTGCTTCGTCGACACGTCCATGTAGTGAACGGTCTCGGGCTCGACCAACTGTGGGTCACCCTTGATGCGGGCGATCACGCGACCGGTCCCGTCCTCGCTCACCAGGCGACCCTTCTCGTCGACCGGCGTATCCGCGGGAACCAGGATGGCACCGTGCTCTTCGTCGGCACGGAGTCGCACGATCTCGTCAGTGACCTTGCCCTTCTTGACCACGCGATACGGCGCGGTGAGGAAGCCATAGTCGTCGAGAGAGGCGTAGATCGACAGGCTCGAGATCAGGCCGATGTTCGTGCCTTCCGGCGTCTCGATCGGACAGAGTCGTCCGTAGTGCGAGACGTGCACGTCGCGGACCTCGAAGCCCGCGCGCTTGCGGTTCAAGCCGCCCGGACCGAGCGCCGACAATCGCCGCTCGTGCGTGAGCTGTGACAGCGGGTTGGTCTGATCGACGACCTGCGACAACTCACCTCGACCGAAGAAGTAGTCGATCGCCGACGAGAAGGTCTTGCTGTTGATGAGATTGCGGGGCGTGACGCTGTCCGCGTTCTCGAGGTTCATGCGCTCTTGCGCGGTCCGCCGGAGCTTGAGGAAGCCCTTGCGGAACTCCTCGCCGGCGAGCTCGGCGATCGTTCGCACGCGGCGGTTGCCCAGGTGATCGATATCGTCGATCTCACCGCGGCTGGCGCGCAGGTCGAGCAGATAACGGACCGCCTGGACCAAGTCGATCGGCTGCAGAGTCTGCAACTCCTCGGAGATGGTCGTGCCGAACTTGCGATTGAGACGGAAGCGACCGACGCGACCGAGACGGTAACGCGTCTCGTCGAAGAACTTCTCGTTGAAGAGTTCGCGCGCCTTCTCGATCAGCGGCGGGTTACCCGGCCGCAGGCGACCGTAGATCTTGAGGAGGGCCTCGTCGTGGCTCTTGGTGGAGTCCTCGCGCAAGGTCGTGAGGATCAACTGATCCTCGGGCTCGCGCAGAACCTCGACTTCCTTCAACGTCGACTTGGAGATCGCCTCGGCCTGCTCCTCCGTGATTTCGTCGCCGCTGTTGACGAAGGGCTCGCCGCTGGCTTCGTCGAGGATGTCACCCACCGCGTAGGCGCCGGCGAGCGCGGCAGCGAACTTCGCGTCCGGATCGCTCTTCTTCCGCGTGACCTTTTCGACCTCGTAGAACTCGCGGATGATGGCGGCATCCGTGGAGTACTTCGAATCCATCGCGCGGATCAGCGTCGTCACCGGGAACTTGCCCGATTGATCGATACGGACCGCGACGGCGTCCTTCTTGGTGACGTTGATTTCGATCCAACTCCCGCGCTCGGGAATGATCCAGCACGAGTGCAGCTTCTTGTCGCCGGTCACGACCTCGACGGAGAAGTCCACGCCGGGCGAGCGGTGCAACTGGGACACCGTCACGCGCTCGCTGCCGTTGATGATGAACTCACCACCACCGACCATGATCGGGATCTCGCCGAGATAGATCTCCTCTTCGATCGGCTCCGGCTTGACCAGGCGCACCCGGATCTTGAACGGATAGCCGTACGTCATCCGAAGCTTGCGGCACTCGTCCGGCGTGTAGCGCGGTCGGCCGAGCTCGTAGCTGACGTATTCGAGGGAGAGAGTCTTGTCGTACGAGTAGATCGGGAAGACCTCGCGAAGGAGGTTTTCGAGACCCTGGTTCTTCCGCTTGTTGGGCAGCGCCTTGGGCTGCAGGAACCAATCGTAGGACTTCGTCTGCATTTCGACGAGGTCCGGAATCTCCGCGACGGACTGATAGCGCCCGTACGTTACGGTCTGCATGCTCTGCACCTGAGGATCACGAACTCGAGCCGTCCGCGCCGTCGGACGGTGTCGCCACACTTCCCGAACCGGGTCACTGCAAATAGCGAACCAGCGCGGGACCGCGAAGCCTAGACGATCCCCCCCACCAGATGCAAGAGCGATGCCGAAGGGGTCGGCACAGCCGCATCGGATGCGGACGGAGAGCGTGGGGTGAAAGTAGCCGACACCTCACCCGCGCCCGGCGAAGAGCCAGGCCGAGCAAGGCGTCCTCGGTCGGAGCTGGCTTCGCGCCCGGCTCCGGCCGCCTCGGAGCCGAATCACGCCGCGAGGAATCGCGGCGTGGAGTCGACTCCAAACGAAGGCGCCGCACAGCCCGACCGAGTCGGGTGTACGGCGGAAGCACGCAACCGCGGGTGGATTGACCACCCCGGCAGCGTCACTTGATCTCGACCTCGGCGCCAGCCTCGGTGAGCTTCTTCTTGAGGTCTTCGGACTCGTCCTTGGTGACGCCTTCCTTGACCGGCTTCGGGGCCTCTTCCACCAACGCCTTCGCCTCCTTGAGGCCAAGGCCGGTGATCTCGCGCACGACCTTGATGACGTTGAGCTTGTTGGCGCCACCGTTCTTGAGGATGACGTCGAACGAGGTCTTCTCCTCGACGGGCTCGGCCGCGGCGGCCGGGCCGGCGGCGATGGCAACGGCGGCGGGCGCCGCGGCGGACACGCCCCAGCGCTCTTCCATGGCCTTCACGAGCTGCGACGCTTGGCCGAGGCTGAGGGCATCGATCTTCTTGAAGATCTCTTCGAGGGCGGGATCGAGGGTGATCGTCTGTTCGGACATTTCAGGTTCTCCGGGTTCTTTGGATTCGTTCTTGGTGGGCTCGCGCGACGATCGTCGTCGCGCCAGCCCGTGGTTCTTGGATGGGAAGAGTCAGGTTGAGGGGACCTGGGTTCAGGAGCCCTCGCCGGCCTTGTCGAGCTTGGCCTGGACGCAACGAGCCAGCCCGGCGGGCAGCGCGTTGATGACGGTGGCGAGCATGCGGCCGGGGCCGGCGATCGCACTGGCGAGCTGTGCGCGAATCGTGTTGCGATCGGGCAGGTCGGCGATGAACTCGGCGCGGTTGCCGACGATCGCTTCGCCTTCGATCACACCACCGATCAGGCGGAAGGGCTTCTCCTTCTTGATCGCCTTGAGTTCCTCGCGGAGCAGCTTCGCCGCTTCGATGGCGCGCTCTTCGGGCGCGAACACGAAGCCGCACTTGCCCTTGAGGGTGTGGCGGAGATCGACCTTCGCGACGGCCTTGAGAGCCTTCGCGGCGACCCGATTCTTCACGACCTTGTAGCGGAAGCCGGCCTCGCGGAGCTTGCGCCGCAGCGCGGTATCCGCGCCTACGGTCATCTTGTCGAACTCGAGCACGAGGCACGAGCCCATGTCGCGGAAGCCGTCTTCGAGCTCGCGGTAGAGGATGTCGTTGACGATGTTGGGCATGTTGGTGTCCTCCTCAGTCGACGGTGACCGTGACGCCCGGCCCCATCGTCGTCGACACGCAGATCTTGCGGATGAAGGTGCCCTTGGCCTGGGGCGGCCGCAGGGTCTTGAGGTGCTCCACGAAGGCGCGGAGGTTCTGCTCGAGATCACCGACCGAGAAGGAACGACGACCGATGGCAGCGTGAACGTTGGCACCGGCATCGGTGCGGAACTCGATCTTGCCGGCTTTGAACTCGCGGACGGCCGCGGCCACGTTCGGCGTGACCGTGCCGGCCTTGGGCGAGGGCATCTTGCCCTGCGGACCGAGCACGCGGCCGAGCTTGCCGACGTACTTCATCATGTCCGGGGACGCGATCGTCATGTCGAAGTCGGTAAACCCCTTCTCGATGCGATCGGCCAAGTCCGCGGCACCGACGACGTCGGCGCCGGCCTCTTCCGCCTCGCGCGCCTTGTCGCCCTCGGCGAACACGGCGATGCGCACGGTCTTGCCGGTGCCCTTCGGCAGGCTGACGGAGCCACGGACGAGCTGATCGGTCTTCTTGGGGTCGATGCCGAGCCGAACGGCGATCTCGACGCTCTCCTCGAACTTCGGAGCAGGAAAGCTCTTCAGCAAGGTGAGCGCTTCGCTGGGTGCGTAGGCCTTCGAACGATCCACCTTGGTGAGACCGTTCTGGAAGCGGCGACTGCGGGTACGGGTCATGTTGGATTTCCTTCCTTCAGTCCACCACTCGGATTCCGGCGGCGCGTGCCGTCCCTTCGATGATCCGCATCGCGGCTTCCATGCTGCCGGCGTTGAGGTCTGCCATCTTCATCTTGGCGATCTCGCGGACCTGGTCGCGCGTCACTTGCCCGGCGACTTGACTGCCGGGGGTCGCGGCGGCCGAGGCGATCCCGGCGGCCTTCTTCAGCAAGACGCCGGCGGGCGGCGACTTGAGGACGAAGGTGAAGGTGCGATCCTTATAGATCGTGATGACCACGGGGATGATGAGCCCCATGCGGTCACGAGTCTGGTCGTTGAACTCCTTGACGAACAGACCGATGTTCACGCCGTGCTGACCCAGTGCTGGGCCGACCGGCGGAGCGGGCGTGGCTTGCCCGCCCGGGCATTGAAGTTTGACGAATGCGGTTGCTTCTTTGGCCATGTTGCCTCCCTGCGGTTCGAACGGCTCCGGACCATCCGGAGCCTCCCACATGCGAGAGTCGTCGATCCCGGGTTTGCGACGGCGGGAGCCGCGCTAGACCGGGACGACCCTCGGTGCGTCCGATTCGGACGCACCGATCCTGGCGATCATGCAGCGGAACTCAGACGGGTTCCACCTCCCAGTACCCAAGGGAAACTGGAGTCGATCGACCGAAGATCGTGACCGCGACCTCGAGCGTGCCCTTATCCGGGTGCACGACCTCGACGACGCCGTCGATGTTCTCGAATGGACCTTGCTTGATCTTGACGCGGTCGCCCTTCTGGAACTGCACCGACATCTTGGGCTGATCCTGGCTCGCCCGCATGCGGCCGAGCACGTTGTCCACTTCTTCGTCCGACATGGGAGTCGGAGCGGTGCGCACGCCGACGAAGTCCCCGAAGCCCGGCGTCTCGCGCAGCGAGAACCAGACTTCCTCGGAGAGATCGGCCTGCATCATGAGGTAACCGGGGTAGAGCTTGCGCTTGCGGATGCGCCGCTTGCCCTCGCGCACCTCCGCAACCTCTTCGGTGGGCACCAAGACCTCGACGACCTTGTCCTCGAGGCCGGCCTGCTTCACGCGAGCGACCAGGCTCTTGCGGATGCGCTCTTCGCGCCCGACCTGGACGCGGAGGAAGTACCAGGACAGCGCCATCAGGAACCCACCCCCATCATTCGGGGCATGATCCAGACCAGCGCGGTGTCTGCCAGCATGAGGTAGACGACCAGGATGGCAACCGTGACCAGCACCGCCGCGGTTCCTGCCCAGGTCTCACCGCCGCTAGGCCAAGTGACCGCCTTCATCTCTTCCTCAGTCGCGATCAAGAGATCGGCGACCTTGGGCGCGTTCAGGATGCGGTAGAGCAGGAAACCGCCCACCGCCAATACGCCCAACGTGACCATCTTGGCCATGTCGACGTCGCCGATGAGCGGCTGGCTCTCCGTCCACGGGGTCGCCCAGGCCGGGAACCATCCGCGCAGCACGGTGACCAACCCGGCGCCGCCGAGGCAGCCCCAAGCGAGGAGCAGAAAGAGGGCCCAAAACGCCGTCATGCGGGCGTAACGACCTTGATCTTTCTTGTAGGCCACGGTGCTGGATTTCGTTCGTCGTCAGACGTGCGCCGCCCGCAAGGAGCGATCGTCACGTTCGGGTTGTTCGGAAGGAGGAGAGTCGATGCGTCGGTGGAGACCGTTCACATCGGGTTCAGGGCAGGAAGGTCTCGAACCCTCAACCTGCCGATTTGGAATCGGCTGCTCTACCAATTGAGCTACTGCCCTAAGGGATGACAGGCTGACGATGATGCCCAAGACTCGCTGCCACTTCGAGCCCTCGTCGTCGCGGCGGCAGCTCCCGTTGGAGGCGCTGTCCTGAGTCGACGGTAGCCCGACCACGCCCGCCGAGTCGCCGAAGCGACTCGACCCGGCGCGATCGAGCTGATGGCTCGTTCGCGTAGCGATCCTGAGATCACTTGATGATCTGGGTCACGCGACCCGCACCGACGGTCCGACCACCCTCACGGATGGCGAAGCGCTGGTGGGCGTCCATCGCGATCGGGGTGATGAGCTCGACCTCGATCTCGACGTTGTCACCCGGCATGCACATCTCCGCGCCCACCAAGTTGACCGAACCGGTCACGTCGGTGGTGCGGAAGTAGAACTGCGGGCGGTAGTTGGAGAAGAACGGCGTGTGGCGGCCACCCTCTTCCTTGCTCAGGGCGTAGACCTGCGCCTTGAACTTGGTGTGCGGGGTGATGCTGCCCGGGGCAGCGAGGACCATGCCGCGCTGGACGTCTTCCTTCTTGATGCCGCGGAGGAGGCAACCGACGTTCTCGCCGGCGAGCCCCTCGTTGAGCGTCTTCTGGAACATCTCGACGCCGGTGACGGTGGTCGTCTTGGTGTCGCGGATGCCGACCATCTCGACCGACTCACCGGTCTTGACGCGACCACGCTCCACACGGCCGGTCACGACGGTGCCACGACCTTCGATCGAGAACACGTCTTCGATCGGCATCAGGAAGGGCTTGTCGATCTCGCGCTCCGGAGTCGGGATGTAGGCGTCGACCGCATCCATGAGGTCGAAGATGCACTTGCTGTCCGGGTTATTGCGGCCAGGATTCGCGGTCTTGAGCGCCGGATAGGAGGCGCCGCGAACGATCGGAATCTCATCGCCGGGGAAGTCGTACTTGCTCAACAGTTCGCGAACTTCCATCTCGACGAGCTCGAGCAGTTCGGGATCGTCGACTTCATCGCACTTGTTGAGGTAGACCACGATCGCCGGCACACCGACCTGGCGAGCCAGGAGGATGTGCTCCTTGGTCTGCGGCATCGGACCGTCGTCCGCAGCCACCACCAGGATGGCGCCGTCCATCTGGGCCGCGCCGGTGATCATGTTCTTGATGTAGTCGGCGTGACCGGGGCAGTCGACGTGGGCGTAGTGCCGCTTGTCCGTCTCGTACTCCACGTGCGCCGAGGAGATGGTCACGACGCGGGTGTCGTCACGCACCGTGCCGCCCTTCGCGATGTCGGCATAATCCTTCGCCTTGGCGAGGCCGACCGCAGCCAGCGTGCGGCTGATCGCCGCCGTGGTGGTCGTCTTGCCGTGCGCGACGTGCCCGATGGTTCCCACGTTGACGTGGGGCTTTTTCCGTTCGAAAGCTTCCTTGGCCATGCTCTGCGGACTCCGAGGGGGCCTCGCGAGGAGGCGGGTTCGGTGCCGTCCTATTGGGGACTGCTAGTGACTTGTCTGGGATGAAGAGTTGAAGAACCACACCCCCTGCCGAGACCGAGGCCGAAGCGAAAGCTCGCTTCGACCAGGATCGGACGGGCTGCGGTCGTCAGGTGGAGCTGCTGATGGGGATTGAACCCATGACCTCTTCCTTACCAAGGAAGTGCTCTACCACTGAGCTACAGCAGCGCGGGGAGGAGATGGAAAGAACTGATCGGCGGTCGCCGATCCGAAGAACTGAAGAGCGGGTGAAGGGAATCGAACCCTCACCACCAGCTTGGAAGGCTGGAGCTCTACCATTGAGCTACACCCGCGGAGTGCCGGCGACCGACACCCGAGAGCTAGACAGTTCGGGAAACACAACTCGGGAACCGACAGCCGGAGACCGGCAGACGGCACCCACCCGACGACGTCGACGGCTCGTTCTGGGCGGAGCAGGATTCGAACCTGCGAAGGCTGAGCCACCAGATTTACAGTCTGGCCCCGTTGGCCGCTTGGGTATCCGCCCGGACCGGGGAGCCGATGTCGTCGGTCCCTTCCACGCGTCGAGCGGACGCAGCGAGCCGTGCAGGAGAGGCACCAGCACCAAGTCGGAAGGCCGAGCGACGACGCGCAAGTCCTTGCCGATCCTGGAGCTAGCGGAGGGAATCGAACCCACAACCGCCTGATTACAAATCAGGTGCTCTACCGTTGAGCTACGCTAGCGACGCGTTCGGGCGGAGAAAGGAGGGGCGGAGGATAGCGACGCCCCCACCACCGTCAAGGGCACCCGCGGTCTTTTTTCAGTCGCTCGGCGCTTCGGCTGCGCCAAAGGCAGGCCCGGCCGCCTCGGTTCGCGCTGCCGTCGCCACGAGCCGCGCGAAGGACGGGAGGTCGAAAGGCTTGCGAAGCACATCGACGACTCGCGGATGTGCGCGCAGCCGTTCCTCCATGCGATGGTCGACGTAGCCGGAAACCACGACGGTGGGCGGCGCGCGCTCCCCCAGCCGCTCGAGCAGCACCTCGCCGGCCATGTGCGGCATGTCCAGGTCGCAGACCAGCGCAGCGACCCCGCCACGCGCGAGCCGAGCCTCGGCCGCGCGACCGTCGGCGCAAGCCTCCACACGTAGACCCGCACGCTCGAGGAAGAGCACGAGGACTTGCCCGACGTGAGGGTCGTTGTCGGCGACGAGGACGAGCGGAGCCTCGATGGTCATGGCAGCGGGCGAAGTAGCGGAGCGTAGCGACTCGCGACGAAGACGAGAACAGCGACGGCCGATCGGATATCTCAGGGAGCCATGACGCGGTCTGCCGAGACCTCCGAGCCGCCCCCCACCGACCTCGGCACCGACGGCTGGTCGGCACTGGATTACCGCACCTTGCGGCAACTCGCCGCGCGGTTGCTCGCCCGCGAACGACGTGGCCACACTTTGCAGCCCACCGCGCTCGCCCACGAGGCCTTCCTGCGACTACAGCCACACCGCGAGCCGAGCGGCAATGGTCGCGACCGCTTCCTTCGTCTCGCGGCCAGGGCGATGCGGCACATCCTCGTCAATCACGAGCGCGATCGCCGCCGCCGCAAGCGTGGCGGCCGACTGCAGCAGCACACCCTGACCGACGTGTTCGAGCCGCAGGACCGCGACCGCGATCCCATCGACGTGCTCGCTCTCGACGAAGCGCTGCAGCGACTCGCCAACCTCGATCGGCGCAAGGCGGAAGTCGTGCAGTTGCGATTCTTCGCCGGTCTCGACCTCGAGGAAGTCGGCCGCGCCTTGGGCATCTCTCTGGCACAGGTCAAACGCGACTGGGCGTTTGCGCGGGCATGGCTGGCCCAACGGCTCGGCCAGGAAGAGCCATGACGACCACCGAGCGTTGGGATCGCCTCGACAACCTGTTCGCGCGCGCGATCGTTCTGCCTCCCGCGGATCGCGCGAAGCTGCTCTCGACAGAATGCGCCGACGACCCCGAGCTCGCCCACGAGCTCGCGCAACTGCTCGCGCACGCCGACAGCCCGCTCGCGAACTCGCTCGACCAGCCCTCGCACTCGGCCCGCGGCTCACTGCTCCACACTGCCCGCGGGGATCGCGAAGATCGCGATGACGAGTGCTGTGGCCCCTATCGCCTGATTCGGCGGCTGGGCACCGGCGGTATGGGGACCGTCTACCTGGCCCGACATGAAACTGGCGACGCCGAAGAAGTCGCGCTCAAGAAGCTGCGCAACGCCTACGCCACCCCATCGCTCGCGCTTCGGCTGCGAACCGAGCGCGACCTGCTCGCGAGCCTCGATCACCCGGGAATCGCGCGCTTCCTCGACAGCGGCGAGGATCGTCACGGCGGTCCGTACTACGTGATGGAGTATGTCGACGGCTCGACGCTCACCGAGCACTGCGACAGCCGCGCGCTCGACCTGCGCGCACGAGTCGAGCTCATCGCGAAGGTCGCCGATGCGATGGCGCACGCGCACCGACGATTGGTCGTCCATCGCGATCTGAAACCTGCCAACGTGCTCGTCACTCGCGACGGTCAACCCAAGATCGTCGACTTCGGCATCGCCAAGTTGCTGGCGAGCGACGCCGCCGGGTCGCCACCCGCCTCCGGCCCATCGACCCGCATCCTCACTCCGGATTACTGCAGTCCCGAACAGGCCCGCGGCGAACGCATCACCACCGCCAGCGACGTGTATTCGCTCGGCGTGATCCTCCACGAGTTGCTGTGTGGGGCGCTTCCGCATCCAGCACACGAGACCCGGTCGCCACGATTCGCGACCGCGGGCGAACGGCTGGACCTCGCGTTCGCCGAGTTCGCCGATCCGGAACGACGGCGCGACATCGCTTCGCAACGCAGCTCGACCACCGGCCGCCTCGCGCGCGAACTGCGCGGCGACCTCGGCAACATCGTCGGCAAAGCGCTGGCCGAACTTCCCGAGAATCGTTATCCGAGCGCAGACGCCTTCGCTGAAGACCTGCGCCGTTGGCTGCTGAATCTGCCGATCTCGGCGCGACGAGCTGCGCTTGGTTACCGCATCGTGAAGTTCGTGCGGCGCAATCGCCTCGCGGCGTTCGCGTTGGCTCTCGCCGGAAGCACCGCTGCGATCGGTGGCGGTGCGGTGCTTTGGCAGTCGAGCGTAGCCGCCAAGGAGGCCCTGCGAGCGCGAGAGGCTACGGAGGTCCTGATCGAGCTCCTTGCGGATGCCGTGCCGGACTCGGAGACGATCGAGACAGCACGCGTCATGGTCGAGCGCGCGCAGCGGCTTCTCGAGAGTCGCACGCAACTCGATTCCGGCACGCGTGCGGATGTGCAGCATGCGCTGGGACGATTCCAGTCGATGGCCGGCGACTACGATGCCGCCGATCGGGAGCTGAACGCGGCCTGGTCGCTCGCGAAGTCGATCGAGGACGAGAGACGCAGCCTGGCGATCCAGATCACGCTCGCGGGAGTGCTGGTGCGACGTGGCGACTTCGAGCGAGTCGTCCCGATTCTCGAAGACCTGTGCACGCGTGCGCATGATCTCGGTGATCCCAAGGCCGAGTCGGAGTCTCGCATTTATCTCGGTGACGTACTTCGATTGCACGGACGCGCTCGCGACGCGGTTCGACACGTCGAGCGGGCCGTTGCGCTCCGCCGCGACCAGGACACGTTTCGACCGCGCGATCTCGCCAACGCCTTGAACGCTCAGTGCGCCGCACACTTCTCATTGCTCGAACTCGACCGCTGTGAGAGTCTCTCACACGAAGCCATCGACATCCTCGATCGAGCAGGTACGAAGGACTCCATCACCCGCGCTCGCTCTCTGCACAATCTCGGCACGATTGCATTCTGGCGCGGCGAACCAGAGACCGCAGATCGCTACCTGAGAGAGTCTGTCGGCCTCCGCGAGGCCGTCTTCGGAACCGGGCATCCGGACATCGCCGAGTCGCAGCGATCGCTGTTCCGCGTCGCGATGGCGCGAGGTCACTTCCAAGCCGCCGCCGATCATGCACGCGCCGAGATCAAGATCCTCGAGCGCCTCACGCCTGGCCATTGGTACATCGACGACGCGCGATCGCGACTCGGCGAAGCCCTACTCGAGGGCGGCGACGTGTCGGCGGCAGAAGGCGAACTACGCCGGAGCTACGAACGCTTGGCGGCCGCGCTCGGCGCGGATCACGAGCACGTCGAGGAAGCGCGGGTGCGAGTCGCGAAACTGCGTCGCACCGATGCCCCCGCTTCTGCGACCCAGCGCCGCTGAATCAGCGGTACTCGCTGAGGAACAGGCGCGCCGAAACCGAAGTCGTCGGGTTGTTCTCTTCTTCGACGCGCGCCGCGTACACGTGCCCCTGTCCGTCGACCGCCAAGACCGGCGCGTCGTAGGTCTCGTGATCGGGGAGGA
The DNA here is from genome assembly GCA_050181465.1 of Planctomycetota bacterium. GTDB lineage: Bacteria > Planctomycetota > UBA1135 > UBA1135 > UBA2386 > JACRLW01. The sequence continues at coordinate 27,851 of JBFXDD010000008.1, read as the reverse complement.
ACATCGAGGTCGTGTCGCTGCGCCAGACGCCGCCGACCCGTTCACAGAGGTAGCTGCGAGTCGTGTTGCTGTCGTAGGCCGCCAGTACGAGATGGCCTTCGGCGGTTGCGGCGGCCGAGAGCGAATCGCACAGCACCGTCGGCGGGGTGAGCGCATCACCCATGCCAGCCGGACGGGTCCAGACACCCGCGGCCGTTGCCGAGGCCACCGCCACTTGCTGATTCGTGCCGTCATTCAGACTGAAGAACACCTGGCATGAGCCGTCGGCCTCAACTACCGGAGTCATGTCGTAGACTTCCAACTGCGGCGGACTCAGCGCGTCGTCGAGCACGCTCGTGGGATGACTCCACGCGCCCTCGACGAAGCGACTGGCCATCGCTCGCCATTCCTGACCGTCCCACTCCAGCCAGCACACCAGAAGGTCGCCGTCCGCGTTGGTCGCGACTCGGGCAGCTCGCGTCTGATCCGTGACGGAGATCGCCGCCTGCGCGCTCGCCGGATGCGTCCAGGTGCCGCTGCGCCGCTCGCTGAGGAAGATGCGCGCCGAGAACCCCAAGCTCGCCAACGATTCGCTGTCGTATGCCACGCAGGCGTCCCCGTTCGGTGCAACCGCCAAGTCCAGCGATCCGACTTGTCGGGCATTGCCGAGGTACGCTGCGGTCGAAGCCGGACGCTGCCATACTCCGCCGATGGCATTGGCCAGGAAGGCCCGCCGCCACATGCCGTCGGACTGCCGCCAGACCACGAGCGCTTCGCCGTCGGCTGCGATACCGACCCTGAGCACGTCCGTCTGGGCGCCGACTGGACTGAGCGCGTCCGTCACCACGGTCGGGTGGGTCCAGGTCCCGCTGCGACGCAAGCTCGCGAACACCGACGGGAGTCGGCCGGTCGTCGCTTGGATCCAGGCAACCACCGCATCCCCGTCCGCGTTGATTGCGACCGCGATCTCATTCGGCGAGAAGTTCTCCAGCGACAGCGCATCGTTGACGCCCGTTGGATGCGTCCACTCGCCGGCGGTCCGTTCGGTGACGAACAGCTTCCTGCCGAACCCGGAGCCCGAGGCGGTGAATGCGACGACGAGGTCGCCACTCTCATTGGCGGCCACGCGCACATCGTCGGCATCTCCGGTCGCGAGGCCGATCGACTCCTGGATATTCGATGGGTGGCGCCACGCTCGGACACGCACCGTGACGTCGTCGATGTCGCTCCCGCCGATCGTGCCGCTTGCAGCACTGAGTGCCAGCGTCCGGTCGACCGGTGCCTGAACCACTTCGACGGCGTACGAGTCGCCACTGCGGAGCAGAGTGGGGAACTGGAAGGAACGATCGGCACTCACCGACACCGTCGCTCCGCCGTTGAGGCGCAACTGGACCGGCTCGTTCGTGATCCCAGACACGGCACCGCCGACCAGGTAGCCCGGCTCCAGGGCGACACTGACGTCGAGCACCATCGACTCGATCGTCCCGGTCGCGTTCTCCAGCGTCGCGAGCGTGCGCGCGGGCATCTCGGCGATCGTGATCGTGTAGTCGTCCTGGTAGAGAAGACCGGTGGTAAAGGTGAAGGGGCCGTCTTCCGTCAAGGTGACCTCTTCGAGATCGCCGTTGAGCGCCAGCGTGATGCTGCCGGAGGACAGCCCGTTGAGGACGCCGGATACGCGGAACCGAGGCGTGCCCTCGTGGCACGCTCCGAACAGGAACGAGGTGAGGGTGATTCCGAGAACGTGGGAAGCCGTGCGAAGACGGTTCTGATGACTCATGCGAGACTCTCCTTGCGTGGAAGTGCGCGCGCGACTTCGAGCGCGCGACGCCAGGAGCACCGAATTCGCTCGCGGCGGCTCAACCGATCGCGAAGTTCTCGCGCTGAGAGCACCGCTGTTGCGGAACTGTGCACTCGCCCGACGGCGATGCCGCAGTTCCCATCGACGCGCGCGACAGTCCGCGAGTCAATCCGCCGCTTGGGTGACGCGTTCTTCGAGTTCCTGCCAGCGCGAATACAGAGCTTCGATCGCAGCCGGCAGCCGCGCACGCTCCGCGGTCAAGCGTTCGAACTCGTCTCGATGCGCCGCCGAGTAGAGAGCTGCATCCGACAGTCGCTTGTCGACGGCCGCCAGTTCGGCTTCGGCGGCTTCGATGCGCGCAGGGAGATCCTCGAGTTCTCGCCGCTCCTTCGACGACAGCTTGGGGCGCGCGCGGGGCACGGCCTTCGCTGCCGAGTTCTTGGCCTCGTCCCGCTCCCGCTGACCGGCGATCGCTCGCGCACGTCGATCCGCTTCGAGGCGCGGCAGGAGCAGACTCAGATCCCCTTCGTGAACCCGCGCGCGGTCGTCGCCGTCGAAGTAGACGATCCGCGTCGCCACTCGGTCGAGAAACCAGCGATCGTGGCTCACGACCACGATCGATCCGGCGAAGGCCAGCAGCGCTTCCTCGAGCGCCTGCAAGGAGTGGAGGTCGAGGTCGTTGGTCGGCTCGTCGAGCAGGATCAAGTTGCCGGCCTGGAGGAGCAGCTTCGCGAGCAGCACGCGATTGCGCTCGCCGCCCGAGAGAGTGCCCACGCGGGCCTGCTTCTGCGCACCGGGAAAGAGGAACTGATCGAGGAAGCTCTCGATGCGCTGCGGCCGGCCGTCGACCACCACCCAGTCGTTGCCCCGGCCGACCTCGCCGATCACCGTGAGTTCCGGATTCAGATCGGTGCGGCCTTGATCGATCCGCGCGAGCTTCACGGTCGGCCCGAGGATCACCTCACCGGCATCGGGCGCGAGCACGCCGGCGATGAGGTTGAGCAGGGTGGACTTGCCGACGCCGTTGCGACCGACGATCCCGATCCTCGCTCCCGGTCCGATCTCGAGATCGAAGTCCGACAGCACGGTGCGTTCGCCGAAGCGCTTGGTCACGCCGCGCAGGTGCACCACCTTGTCGCCCAGGCGTGGCCCATCCGGAATCCGGAATGCCAGGTCCGCGCGTTCGGCATCGGGAGCCGCGGCCACCAGGGCTTCATAGCTCTGAATCCGCGCCTTCGACTTGGTCGTGCGAGCGGGCGGGCCGCGTCGCATCCACTCGGTCTCGCGCCGCAACAGGTTGAGGCGAGTGCGCTCGGTCTTCGCCTCCTGTTCCAGTCGATGTGCTCGCTGCACGACGTAGTCGCCGTAGCTGCCGACGTAGCTGATCGTGCGGCCGCCGTCGATCTCCACCATGCGATCGACGGCGCGATCCAACAGGTAACGATCGTGGGTGACGAGTACGAAGGGGGTCTTGGTCGCGACGAGTTCCTCTTCGAGCCAGGCGATCACCTCGGCGTCGAGATGGTTGGTCGGCTCGTCGAGCAACAGCAGATCGGGCTGCGTCAGGAGCAATCGCGCGAGAGCGACCCGCCGCCGCTCGCCGCCGGACATCGACCCGCAGCGCGCGTTCGCGTCCGGCAGCCCAAGGTGTTCGAGCATCGCGTGGACGCGGGGTTCGACGTCGTGGCCGCCCAGTGCCGAAAGCTTGGTCTCGAGCGATTCCTGGCGAGTCAGCAGGCGATTCATGCCCACGTCGTCGAGGGCGGGGTCCGCGAGTGCCTTGTGCACGGCGTCCAGTTCGGCGAGTACCTCATCCCGCCCGAGGAAGCCGGCGCGCACGGCGTCCGCAGCGCTGTGCTCCGGATCGAGCGTAGGCTCTTGCGAGAGGTAGCCGATGCGAAGATCGCGCCGCACCGTGCGCTTGCCGTCGTCGGGGATCAGCTCCCCCGCAAGAATCCGCAGCAAGGTCGACTTCCCGGATCCGTTGGGACCCACCAAGCCGACCCGCTCGCCGTCATCGACGAGCAGATCGAGGGAGTGAAAGAGCTGACGGTCGCCGACCGCGAGGCGGACGCTTTCGAGACTGAGAAGGGCCAGAGGCGGAAAGGCTAGCACGAGCCAGAAGCCCAGCGCAGCGTGATGCAACCCTCGCGATCGCAATCTGACTCAGGATCGAACCTGCGAGAGACAATCCCCAGCCCGCGACAGCAGGGGACCATTCGACCACACAAGTCACACCCAGGCTCGAATCCCGTCTACGCACGCGTCACCGACGCAGTCTGCCGAACAGTTCGCGAAGACGCTCCCGATCGGTGTCGCTCGGCGCGCCGGACTCGGGGTCTTGGCGAAGCATCTCCCGAACGGCACGTACCGCGGGACCGCGGCGAGCGGACCGCGCCGAACCCATCATCGTCCGAAGCCACTCTTCCTTCGATGGCGATCTGGCCGAGGACACACCGCTCGAAGAGGCCGCTGGAGTCGCTGTCGGACTCGCCCAGGCCGGCAGGATCGCGGTTCCCGCGACGCTGCTGAGCGCCAGACCGCCGGCCGGATCAGCGAGCACCATCTGAAAGAACAACACGACATTTTCCAGGAGATCATTCGGCGGCACATCCACCGGCACACGCACCAGAGCGTGATCGGCACCAGCGGCGACCGTGATCGAGAACGGGAGAATTGACGGACCGCTCAGGGTCAGACCTCCGGACGGCAGAGGCAATACGGGATCGACCACCGGCTCGGCCTCAGCCTCCCGCGCATCGACCAGGAGGAAGCCAACAAGTTCGGTGTTGGCCGTGAGGGGGGGTGCGAAGTTCACCCTGGCTTGGATGCCGAACAGCTTCTGGACTCCCACATGCAGCAGCTCGGCGGGCACGTCGATGTCGTCGGGCAAGCTCAGGGATGTCCCGGCGATGGGCTGACCGTACTGCACGAGTGCTGTGATCGTGGCCGGGATGCGATCGCTACCCGCAAGCAAGTACCGCGGTCCAGGCACATGGAAGAGCAACTCGGGGCACGCAATCTCCTCGACGTTCGCACCGCCGGGATGCACACCCGAGAGAACCGGCGGCGCGAGAGTGTCGAGGACATACCGAAGGTCCCAGTTCAAGGCGCCGCCGGGCCCCATCGCTCGCAGGCGCATGGAGCCCTGGGCGGTCACTCGCCGGTGATCCTCGACGTCCCATGTGGGTGTCTGCACGGCGGGCACGCCAAAGATGAACGGCGTGAACTGGAGAACGCCGTTCACGAACCTCACGTGATAGCCTTGCATGTTGCGCGTCGAGATTCGGAGCTGATCGCCGAAGGGTGTAAAGTCGACGAAGCGCTCCGCCAGGGTCGGGACTTCTTGCGCGCCGAAGGCGATCGTCCACTGGGGCGGCGGCGGCAAGGGCTGCCCGGGGCCCGCCCACGGCGCCATCCAGACCTGCCGACTGTTCTTGTCGAGCACGAAGATCACCGGCAACTGCTCACTCCACGACATGCACCAGGCATCGACTCCCGGCAGGCTGACCTGACTGTCGACCTGAACCGAGTGAGGCGCACCAAGTTGGATGGACATCTGAGCAATGAGTCCCGTCTCCATAGGCCGGCCAGGGTCCTTGGTCCCGCAGCACAGCACGATCGGCGGATCCGACTGCGATGCGGCTACACCGTCGCCTGGAAGGTCGAAGGGCGATGGAGTGATGGTGCGGACTTCGCCATGTGTCCAGTCCAGCTCGGTCTTGGGATCATCCGCCAACCCCGACGAGACGGAACCGCTGCCGGTCGGGTAGTCCACGATGAAGTAGCGAAGATCGGCATCCCGATCCTGCGCGACGACCGTCGGCACGAGGCATGCCATGACGAGCACGGCGGCACGCAAACCAGGGATGATCCAGGGTAGTTTCATCGATCCACTTCCTTGTCGCGAGCCGCGGCGGTCTTGAGTGAGGCGAGGGTCTTGATTCGCTTCAGGAGTATCTCCGGCGGGTTCTCACCGAAGGAACTGGCACCCTTGTCCAGAATCTCGATCTCCCAACAGTAGCCCTCTTCCTCGGCGCAGGCGTGCGCCTTTCGGTCCTGTGCCGTGATCGCCGGCCAAGTGTAGTTGTCATCGTACGAGTGGCTGAATTCGTGCAATAGGACTCCTGCCAGCAACCAACAGGCAACGATAGGGTCGGAGTCGCCGTAACGGTCCTGATTGGGTCCCTCCCACGTGTTCTTGTCGAGGCAGATCGTCTCCCACTGCCCGGTCGACAAGCGCCCATTCGTGGGCTTGGTCATACCCCGCGCGGGGGCGATATGGTCGTTGCGAATCTTGTTCTTCGACTCCGGGGCAAAGCGGCCCCAATAGTACCAAGCCTGAAGACCGATGAGCGCCCCCCAGCGTGGATCGTTCGGCCCCCATCCTGCGTTCTGCAGGTTCGTCGAACCGTAGGCGCAATCGAGAAGCTTGTCTCTCGCGGTCGCGATCGCCACTTCCTGCTGCAAGGTGAGCAGGCAGTCGTCCGGAGGAATCTGCGCCGACGCAGCCGAGATCAGGAGAACTGCGAGTCCGGCCCCATGCTTCCGCCATCTGGGCGGTGGACTCACGCGACGGGAGGATGTCTTGGGACTCGACCCTTGTAGCGTTCGGTTCATGATCTCGAAGCTGTCTCTCGACGCTGGGGCGGCGCCTGGACTCTTTGCGCCACCGAGGAGTTGGAAGAGATGCGGAGAGAGAGAGAGAGAGTGTGTGTGTGTGTGTGTGTGTGTGGCGTCAAGCTCGTCGTAGCAGGAACCTTTCCCGACGAGGGCATGTGTACCCGAAACCCCTCCACCCAAGCACAACCTACGCGCTGGTGGGGGCCGCTGCTCGACACGCTCGGAACTTTGCGACGAGACTCCGGAGATGTCTGAGGGAGTGGCGGGGCCGACGCCGGACGCGATCGACACTGAACCTCGGCTCTCCGCGAACTCCGAAACCGTGCCATGCACGCAGCTCCGGGCACTTCCTGGAGTCGCAAGTCTCTTCACTCCACATCCAAGGGTACCAGCCACGACACATCGTCGAAGGGCACCTCCAAGCGGAGCTTGCCCACCTCCACCGTCAGCAACTCCTTCGTTCGGTCGATCTTCCGCACGATGCATCGTCGACGGAGTCGCGGCAGATACACGGTGTCGTCCTTCTTGACCTCGCTGAGAAAACGCATGCGTCGACGTCGCAAGCTCGAGTTCTCGCCGAGTCGCCGAATGACCGCTCGCAGGTTGGCGACCGCCGCATCGAAAGGCCGCGGCGCGCCCTGCAGAGCCTTCAGCGCGACATCGATCTGCTCGCGCAACGCACGGATCTCCTCGTCCAGTCGCGCATCGGCCTCTTCCTCCAACCACGCGCGTTGTTGCTCCAGCTCCGCGCGGCGCTGCTCCAGTGCCCGCGTTGCCTCGCGCGCCTGTCCCTCGAGTTGCTCGACTCGGCGTCGACCGGCTTCGGCCTCCCGCCGAGCCACCTCGACCCGCTCGATCACTTGATCGAGACGTTCATCGCGGGCGCCGAGCAAGTCGCGTGCACGCGCGATCACCGCCAACGGCATACCGACCCGCTGCGCGATCTCGAGCGCGTGCGAGGAACCCGGCACCCCCACCAACAGACGATAGACCGGCGCCAGACTCTTCCCGTCGAAGGCCATCGCACCATTGGTCGCCGTCGCATGCGTATGCGCGAAGGCCTTGAGGCGACCGATGTGAGTCGTCACGACCGCGAAGGCTCGACGAGCTTGCAGTTCTTCCAGGACCGCGGTACCGAGCGCACCGCCCTCCTCCGGGTCGGTCCCCGAACCCAGCTCGTCGAGCAACACGAGACTTCGTGCGCCGGATCCTGCAAGGAGCCGCACGATGCGCACCACGTGCGAAGAGAAGGTCGACAGGTTCTGCGCGATCGCCTGCTCGTCGCCGATGTCGGCGAAAATGCCGTCGAACCAAGGGATGGAACTGTGCTCGCCGGCGGGAATCGGCAAACCGCACTGCGCCATGAGCGCAAGCAAGCCGACGGTCTTGAGAACCACCGTCTTACCGCCGGTGTTGGGACCGGTGACGATCAGCATGCGCTGCGGATCGCCCAGGGTGAGATCCAGCGGCACCAGCGCCTCGCGACGCCCCGCCGCGATCGCGGTGCGCAACAGGATCGGATGCAAGGCATCGCGCAGATTCAGCGGCCCATCACTCACGACCGGCACGGCGCGCCAGCCATCCTCGGCGATCAGTCGTGCAGTGGCCATCGCCAGATCGAGTCGCTCCATCGCCGCGATCGCCGCGTCGATCTCCGCCTCGATGCGTCGGATCCCGCGACAGACTTCGGTCAGGACGACCTGGATCTCGCGATGCTCGTCGGCGCGGGCGTCGGCGAGTTGATTCGCGAGTTCGATCACCGCCTGCGGCTCGATGAACACCGTCGCACCCGACGCACTGCGGTCGTGCAGCACACCGACCACACTGCCGCGATGCTCCGCCTTGACCTGCAAGACCGGCCGCCCGTGCCGCCATGAAGCATCCGGCGCCTGCAGGCACCGACGAATCCGCTCGTCGCTGAGCACCCGCACGAGCGTGGCGCGCACCGCGCTCTCCCCCGCTTCGATCGCCGCGCGCGCGGCCGCGAGCTTCGCCGATGCCGTATCCAGGATCTCGCCTCGATCGTCGACCACGCGTTCGAGTTCGTCGGCGACGTCGTCCACCATCGGCATCGTCGTCGCCAGCGCCAGGAGCGCCTCGCTGGCGGTGCGACCGGCCAGCCAGGCACGCGAACGAGCGTGCGCTCGCAACAGTCGTTTCAGATCGGCGATGTCGCGCGGACTCGGCTGGTGGATCCCGCGAAAGAACGCCGGCAACCAGGATCGCACCTCGACCGCCCCACCGACGGGCGGACGCTCGCCCGAGCGCGCGTGCGCCGCGAGAGCTTCGGCCGCGCGAAGCGCGTGATTGGCCGCGGCGGCGTCAGCCAACGGGGCTAGACGTTCGACCAGCGGCCGGCCGAGCGAGGTCACGAGGCGCTCCACCAGGAGCTCGCGCACGGCGCGAAACTCGAGGGCATCGAGGTCGAAACGAGATGCAAGATCCACGGCGCGAGCATACGCGGTCGGGAAATCCGATCGCGTCCGGCGCACGCAGCGGCCAGACTGCCCACTCCCCACCACGACTCATCCATGGACCGATCTCAAGGCTTCGCCACGCGCGCCATTCACGCCGGACAGCATCCCGACCCGACCACCGGAGCGATCATGACTCCGGTCTACATGACGAGCACCTACGTGCAGGCGGAGCCGGGCGTCATCAAAGGCTACGACTACTCACGCACGCGCAACCCGACCCGCACCGCGCTCGAGGAGAACCTCGCGGCAATGGAGGGCGGCAAGCACGGCATGTGCTTCGGCAGCGGAATGGCGGCGATCAACTGCATCCTCAATCTGCTGAAGGCGGGAGATCACGTCGTGGCCGGCAACGACCTCTACGGCGGCACCTACCGCATCTGCATGACGCTCTATGCAAAGTTCGGTGTGACCTTCAGCTTCGTCGACATGTCGAACCTCGACGCGGTCGCCGCGGCGATCGGCCCGAACACGCGGTTGCTGATGACCGAGACGCCGTCGAATCCACTGCTGCGCCTCGCCGATCTGCGAGCACTCGCCGATCTCGCGCGCTCGCGCGGTCTCATGTCGGTCTGCGACAACACCTTTGCGACGCCGTATCTGCAGAACCCGCTCGCGCTCGGCATCGACATCGTCACCCACTCCACGACCAAGTATCTCGGCGGGCACTCCGACGTGGTCGGCGGCGCGCTGATCGTGAACGACGACGATCTCGCCAAGTCCCTGCGCCACTTCCAGAACACCGTGGGTGGCACGCCGGGCCCGATGGACTGTTTCCTGGTGTTGCGCGGCACGAAGACGCTCGCCGTGCGCATGGATCGTCACGCCGAGAACGCCATCGCGATCGCGCGCGACTTGGAAGCCCATCGCCGAGTGAAGAAGGTCTGGTATCCGGGACTGCCGAGCCACGCGCAGCACCAACTCGCGAAGCGCCAGATGCGCAACGGCGGCGGCATGGTCTCCTTCGAACTCGACGCCAGCGTCGACGACAGCAAAAAGGTCGCATCCAGTTTCCGCATCTTCTCGCTGGCGGAAAGTCTGGGCGGCGTCGAGAGCCTGGTCGATCACCCGGTCACGATGACTCACGGCAGCATCCCACGCGAAGAACGCCGCAAGGCCGGATTCGAAGACGGACTGATCCGACTCTCCGTCGGGATCGAGGATCTCGAGGACTTGCGTGAAGACGTGGCACGCGCGCTGGCAGTCCTCGACTGATCGAGTCGCCGACGACACTCGGTGCTCGACGACCCTCGGTGCTATTGAGGATGCAGCCGCAGGATGCTCATGCGACTGGTCCCCGGCACGGTGGCCGCCGCGAGCCCGCTCGCGGATGCATTGAACAGGATCCCCCGCAGCCGCGTGCCGGCCGCGAAGTCGAGGATGGTCCGAACCGAGAGTGCGGCCGCCGGACCGATCGCCGAAGGAGTCACCAGCGCGCCGACCGCGATCGCGCCGGGAAGATCGACGAAGCCGACGCCGACGCGACGCTGCAGCGCGATCGCCGGCGCAGCTTCGCCGTCGACCGAAGTCTGCGCCCCGACCGAAGTCGAGAGGTCGATCTGGTAGCGACCCCCCTGGCGAAGTTCGATCTCGCCACCGCCATGCATGAGTTCGGGGTGTGACACCAACTGGGTATCCCAGGTCAGAGGTGTTTCGACGGATCGATTCGCGCCGGCGAGCGCGATCCCGCCGGCAGCGTGCGCGAGCGAGAGGACAGCGGGAGCAGCGAGAGGAGCGAGGGTGTCGATCCGATACGCAACCCGCGCTTCGTAAGGGTTGTCGGCGTTGTTGTCGGCGAGTTGCGCCGTAACCACGAACTTCATGGGCAGTGGCAACGCACTTCCCCGTTCGAAACTGACTCGGTAGGTCGCAATTCGCAGGTGTTCGTCGTCGACGGTGAAGCGAAGCGACCACTCCACCAGACTCACCAACACGGCGTGCCCGACGGGAATCGCCGGCAGTTCACGCTCCATCCGAAGCGTCTTGCCCTGACTTCGTTTGGTGAGCACTACGTACCGCGAGTGCACGAGACGAAACGAACCCTCCAGTTCGGCATCGACGATCTCGATCCGCCCGCCATCGCCGACTCGCCCCGCAAAGATCGGCGGACGGATCTCGGCCGACTCGTTCATTCGCGCTCCGCCTGCGCGCGCGACGGGGGTTTGCGCGTCTTCGCGGTCGTGACGGTCGACTCGTCGTCATCCGGCTCGGCAGGACCGGGATCCTCACCCGCCACCTTGGCCCGCATGACGCGGCCCACCTTGAACTTCACGATCCGGCGCGCCGGCACTTCCACGCGCGCCATCGTCTGCGGGTTCTGGGCTTTCCGCGGCGCGCGCACGCGGGTCTCGAAGACGCCGAACTCGCGGAACTCGAGACGATTGCCCGCGGCGAGTTCCGCGATGATCATGTCGAGGAAAGCCTGGATCACATCCTTCGCGACCACCTTGGTGTGCCCGGTGACCTCGGCAATGCGATTGACCAGTTCTTTCTTCGTGACGGTCGCCATGCGTTCGTTCCTCGTAGCCGAATGCGCTCCCCGGGCGGGAGTCGCGGTGCAAAGAGTTCCAGGTGGGGAAACCGTCACAAAGTAGCGTGAGGACCAACCTTGTGGAAACAGAGTCGACTCAACTCACAGTTTTCCACCGGTGGTTCCGGCGCTCCTCGGAGCTGGATGCGGCCCTGACCGCTCACCCCGACGCCGCCCGGATCGGCCTCGGCGCTCGGGAGTTGGGCGAGGTGGTCACCGACCATCGCACTTCCTGGGTCCGTCGGCACCGTCTCGCCGACTTGGACGTGTTCGCCAAGACCTACGACTACCCAGGCCTGGGCGACCGGCTGCGCGGCGTCCTTCGCACCACCGTGCTGGCGCCGGGGCGCGCGAGGCGTGAAGCACAGGCGCTGGATTGGCTGGCGCGCGAGGGCTTCCCGGCCCCGTCGGTGCTCGGCATCGCCGAGGTCCGTCGCCGCGGCTGGCTGCGCCGCAGCATCCTGTTCCTCTCCGCATGGCCGGGCCGGCGGATCGATCAGCTTCTCCTCGGCCTTGGGGATGCCCGGCGCGATCGCCTGATCGCGGCGACCTGGCGCTTCGTCGACGAGCTCCACGCGGCTGGCTTCGTCGACGGCAACCTGGACCCGCGGAATCTCCTGGCACGGCCGGTCGGCGAGGACTTCGAGCTGACCAAGATCGACTCGCCGCGGCATCGCCGCTTCGGCCGCGGACGGGCGCCCGCGCGTGCGATCGCCGCCGACCGGGCCCGCCTGGCGGCGCAGTTTCCGCTCCCGACGCGCTGAGTCGCGGCGGACGGCGCTCGGTTCGCCGGTCGGATCAGGAGCCGGTCAGAAGTCGGACAATCGAGCCGGCTCCGCGCTGCGCGGCAGGGCGCCGAGAGCCGCATCGATCACGCCGATTCGACAGGGCACCGAGAGGTACTGGTCGGTCAAGTCGTAGCCGTCGACCGCCGCCTCCCCGGCATGCTCGAGGAACCAACGGTAGGCCTGACGAGCCCGCGGCCAATCCCGCCGCTTCTCCTCTTCGCTGCGCTCCGGCCGCTGGAAGTAAAGGTTGCCGATGTTCAGTGCGGCGCGGACCTCGCGAGGATCGCGCTGCAAGACCTGACGGTAGCGAGCGGCGGCGCGGTCGCGCTCACCGGCAAGCCAGTCGGCAGCGGCTCGGTCCATCCAGAGCGAGATCTCGTCGGGACTCTTCGTCAACATCGCATCGAGCAACTCGCCGGCGCGACCGTGCTGACGCAGCTCGTAGAGCAAGAGCGCCACGTACTCGCGCTCGGCGGCGGGTCGGGCGGGATCGTTCGGGGCGAGATTCGCGAGCGCCTCCTGGAACCTCGGGGCGGCCTCCTCGGCGCGGCCGGCGACGCGGAGAGCCCGTGCGAAACCGAGGTTCGAGAGGCCGTCGTTCGGACGACTTCGCACCGCGCGCTCGAAGGCCTCGATCTGCTTGATCTGCCGGCCGTTTCGCCCCCACAGTTCGCCCAGTTCCCGCCACGCGAAGTGGAACGAGGGTTCTCGGCCGACCGCAGCTTCGAGCGCCGCGAGTCGGTCCTTGTCGTTGCGCGCGAGCTTGGCGGTGACCAGGTCGCGGACCACGGACTCTCTGGGCCAGGTGAAGGTCCGATAGAATTCCAAGGTCGACGCCTCGATCTCGCCGTCCGCTCCGCGCGAGGAGTCGATGAGCAACAAGTGCCCGGGCACGAATTGCTGGCAAACGGTCAGCAGGTCACGAAGCTCGGCGCGGACACTCGGGGACCGGGCGGAGCGTTCGCCGCTGGCGATGGACGGCCAGCGAGGATCCGCGCAGGTCTCGTAGTCTCCCTTGGCAGGTTCGACGCGAGGCGCGCTCGCGCATCCGATCGTCAGTCCTGCGAGGAGGACGACTCGTCGGCGAAGCGATCGGCCACTCCTCATGGCGTGAGAATCGAAGTGCCTTCGCGCACTTGGTAGCGCGAACCGTCGCGCCGATCACCCTTCGCGTCGATCACCGACACTCGCCCGGTGGAATCGACAGACAGCGTGAACGGCCGGCGACCGCCGTGCACCACCACCTTGGCTTCGCGTCGAACTTGGAACTGCGTCGCGCCGAGCAGGAACGGCATGAGATTGTTCGGGTCCTTGTTTCGAAACACGTAGCTCGCGCCGCCCTCCGGCAGTTCGGTGCGTTCCATCTCCTGACGACCCGGCGTGACTGCCGGCATGCCGAACTGCGCGGTGAAGAAATTCGCTGTCATCTCGAAGGCGGCGTTGTCGGTCACGACCATTCCCCTCGACTCGAAGGGTGCGAGCATTCGCGACTCGATCTGAGCGACTTCCTTGGGATCCGCGGGGGTTGCTCCGGAACCACAACCCCAAGCGAACGGTAGGGCGGCGACCAACACGGCTTTGCAGCACCAACGAACAGTCAGCATGGCGGCGACAGTACCGAGCGCAGGTCGAAGGCGCGAGCGATGGAATGAGACGACGGCGGCCGTATGGTTCCCGGCGATGCGCGGTGCGGGTCAGCGATGGATCGGACTCCACCAGCGGATCGCGGCGTTCTGCGGCGCGGCTCTGCTGGGAGCCTGCTCATGGCTACCGGCTGAGTTCAACCTGTCGCCCCTCTATCGGCAGCGGCTGGATCGAGACGGGGCACTGCTCGAACTCGACGTGCTGTGGCCGATCGTCCACTACGAGAAGACCGCCGCGGGCGACGACGACTTCCGGGTTCGCCCGTTCTGGCGCCGAGTGAGCGAAGCCAAATCGCCCATGTCCGGCAAGCCAGCCGTGGAACATCAGTTTCTCGCACCGCTTGGCCGCGCGCGCATCGACGACACCGAGTCGAGCGCTCGACTGTTCCCCCTGTTCTGGCGCCGCTCTCGACTCGATGACCTCGGCAAACGCGAGAGCGACTGGTACTTCCTGTTCCCGCTGGTCTGGGGCGGTTCCCGCGAGGATGGCGAGGAGAACTATTTCGGCATCTTTCCGCTGTTCGGCGACTTTCCGGACTTCCTCACCTACTGCCGTTTCACCTTCGTGCTCTGGCCGCTCTACCTCCGGTTGGAGAAGGAGGGCCGCGTCGGGCACACCATGTTGTGGCCCTTCATCGGCTTCGGCCACGACTCCGACGGAACCACTTGGCATCGCTTCCTGCCGTTGTGGTCGTTTCTCGACGGACCCCGCGGTTGGTCCCGCTCCTTCCTCTGGCCGGTGATTTCGTACGGCGTCGAGAACCTCGACAGCGAGCATCCCATCCGGCGATTCCTGATCTGGCCGCTGTTCGGCCGCCAGTGGAGTGAGAACGTCAGCGCCTGGACCGTGCTCTTCCCGCTGTTTCAAGGCAGCCGAGTCGGCGATCGCCGCCACAAGCTGGACATCCTCTGGCCGATCTTTCGCCGCGAAGTCCGCAACGACCCGGGTAACGAGCTCGACCAGTGGTGGCTGTTCCCCCTGGTCGCCCGCACCGTCACGCGCGACCAGTGGGCCTGGAACTTCCTCTGGCCCCTGATCTGGATCCGTCGCTACGAGGACCCGACCGCCACGATGACGCAGGAGTTCGTCATCCCGGTGCACTACCACACCAGGATTCGTGGCCGCGACGGAACCGTCGCCGACCATCGTCAAATCTGGCCGCTGTTCGAGATCGAGAGTGAAGGCGACGAACACGGCGCGACCGGCGGCGGCTTTCAGTTGCTGGCACCCTGGCCCTGGCGCCGCAGCAACTCCTTCGGTGTCCGCGAGAGTTGGGACTGGGCTTGGACGATCGCGCGCAAGCGACGCCACGCGCGCGACGACGTCGGTTTCGACCTCATCGCCAACCTGTACACCACGCGTGCGCGTCGAGGCCGCACCGTCGGCAGCGTACCCTGGCTGTGCTCCTGGGAGTCGGACGAGACCGGCACCACGCTGCGGCTCTTCCAGTTCCTCCCGCTTCACTTCGGGTCGCAATCGTCCGAGGAGGACGCGCTCAAGTGACCGACTCTCGTCCGCATTCCTCCTGGCTCGACCCCGTGCGCCGCAGCGGTGCCGCCGTCGACGAACTCGCGAGCGCGGCCGGATTCACGCTGCGACTGCTCGGCCGCACGGCGCGACAGGTGACCTACCTGCCCCGCCGGCGCCGCTTCTTCCTGGACGCCGCCCACGCGGCTGGGGTGAAGGCGCTGCCTGTCTCGCTGATCGTCGCGCTCTTCGCCGGGATGATCCTGGCCTTGCAGACCGGCATCGAGTTGCGGCGGCTGGGTCAGAGCGACCTGATCGGCAGCATTCTCGCGCTGTCGATGTGCCGCGAGATGGGCCCCTTCATGACCGGAATCATCCTCGCTGCGACGGTCGGCTCGGCGATCGCGGCGGAGGTTGGAACGATGAAGGTGTCGGATGAAGTCACCGCACTCGACGTCATGTCGATCGACTCGGCGAACTACATCGTGCTGCCGCGCGTCGCTGCGCTCACCCTGATGTGCCCGGCGGTCACGATCGTCACCGACCTCGTCGGCATCGCGGGCGGCGCGGTCGTGAGCCATTTCCACCTCGGCATCACGCAATCGACTTACTGGATCGCGGTGCGCGAGTCGTTGACATCGAATACCGACGTATTGCCGAAGGATCTCTACGTGGGTCTGTGCAAGGCGCTCGTATTCGGTTGCACGATCGCGATCGTGAGCTGCTCGGCCGGACTGCGCGCGACCGGGGGCGCACTCGGCGTCGGTCGCGCCGTTCAGCGTGCCGTGATGTATTCGATCATCTTGGTCATCGTGTTCGGCTACGTCATCACGTGGCTGTTCTACTTCCTGCTGCCGGAGTGAACCCTCGATGATCGAGATGCGAGGTGTTTGGAAGAAGCTCGGCACGCGCGAGATCCTGCGCGGCCTCGATCTCACGATTCCGGACGGCATCAACTACGTCCTGATGGGACGCTCGGGCACCGGCAAGAGCGTGACCCTCAAACACGTCATCGGAATCCTGACGCCCGATTCCGGCACGGTGAACGTGGACGGTAAGGACGTCGCGAAGCTCGATCGCAACGCCCTCGCGGAGCTGCGTCGCGACATGGGCTACCTGTTCCAGAACGGCGCGCTGATCAACTGGCTGAGCGTCGAGCAGAACGTCGCGCTGCCGTTGGTCGAGAACACCAAGATCGATCGCGAGCAGGTTCGCGATCGAGTGATGGAGACGCTCCGGGTGGTCGGCATGGACCACGCCGCAGCCCAGTATCCGCCCGATTTGTCGGGCGGCATGAAGTTGCGCGTCGGGTTGGCTCGAGCGCTCGTGACGCGGCCGCGCTACGTCCTCTACGACGAGCCCAATGCCGGCCTCGATCCGATCATGGCGCGCCAGATCCACCATCTGATCGCCCGCGTGCGGGACGAGTACCAAGTCACCGGACTCCTGGTCACCCACAGCCGCCAGTGCGCACTCGACACCGGCAACCGAGTGGGCGTGCTCGACCAGGGCAAGATCGCCGCAGAAGGCACCCTCGAAGAAATGCTGGCATCCGATCATCCCCTCGTTCGCGACTTCCTCTCGGGCCATGCCGACTGACTCGCAACCGTTGCAAGTGACGGCGACCACCGACCAGCCGGCCACAATTGACGCCCCCGCGCTCGTGTCGAGCGCGTAGACGCGCCGATCCTTCGAAACATACTCACCATGGAGAAGACCCGCCAAGACCTGCTCCTCGGCCTCGTGTTCTTCGGAGCCCTGGGGATCCTCATGTGGGCGACGATCGAGTTGACCGGGCTCGCCCTCCTCGACACCCCCACCGAACGGGTGGCGCGCTTCCCCAACGCGGCCGGCTTGAAGGTGGGCGACAACGTGTTCGTCCTCGGCAGCCGACTCGGTCAGGTGGCCGCGCTCGACATCGACCCGGCGGCGAACGAAGGCGATGCGCGCGTGAAGGTGACGCTGATCCTCGAGCGTCCGATCGAGTTCCGCGAGGGTTACACCATGTTCATCGAGCCGTCCGGGCTCCTTGGGGGTGTGCAGTTGCAGATCGATCCGGGGCGCGGTGCGGCGGCCTTGCCCGCCGACGCGGAGTTGGTCGGGAAGGTGCGCCAGGGTGGTCTCGATGCGGTCGGGGACCTCTTCGCCGACGGGGCCCTAGAAGCCGACATCCGGGCCATCGTCGGAGGCGTGCGCCAGGTCGTGGATCGCGCCAATCGTGGGGAAGGCAACCTGGGACAGCTGCTCACCGACCGGCGACTCCACGACGAACTGCTCGCGGCGGTCGGCAGCGCCCGGCGTAGCCTGGAGAGCATCGAACAGGGCCAAGGGCTGCTGGGCCGCCTCGTCGGCGACAAGTCGCTCGGCGATGCCGCGGCCGACACCGTGCGGCGGATCGACGAACTCTTGGCGCGGATCACGAATCGCGAAGGCCTGCTCGGCCGGGTGATCAGCGACCCCGAGCTGGCCGACAAGACCAGCCGCATCGTGACCGACGTCGCCGCGACGACGGCCGACCTCCGCGCCGGGCGGGGGACGATCGGGCGCCTGTTTGTCGACGACAGCCTGTCGGCGCGCGTCGACTCGGCCATCGGGCACATCGAATCGGTGTCGCGCAAGCTCGACGATCCGGAAGCCGGGACCGTCGGCGCGCTGCTCGGCGACGAGAGCATGCGCGAGCGCGGTGCGAAGATCGTCGAGGACCTGGCGGCGACGATGAGCGAGATCCGTAGTGGTCGGGGCGTGCTGGGTCGCTTGGTCTTCGATCAGGAGATGGGCGACCAGCTCGGCCGCGTGCTCAACCAAGTCTCGCGCGCGATCGAGGATGCGCGGGAAGCCGCCCCGGTGGCGACCTTCTTCAGCGTGCTCAGCGGCGCATTCTGAGATGGATCAGGGCCGCCACCCGGCCCCGAAGCGCGCCTCGAGCAAGCGGTCGACGTACTTCCCGAAGACGTCCGCCTCGAGGTTGACCGGATCGCCGACCCGGGCCAGTCCGAGGGTGGTCACCTGGGCTGTGTGTGGGATGACCGCGATCCAGACCGATTCCGCCTCGAGCCGGGCGATGGTCAAGGAGACCCCGTCGATGGTGATCGACCCCTTCTCCACGCAGAACCGGCGCAGCTCGGCCGGCACGGCGACCTGAAGCTCGCCGCCCGCGACGGCATCGATCGCGGTCAAAATCCGCCCAACCGTATCGACATGGCCCTGCACGAGGTGCCCGCCCAGCGGCTCGCCGGCCCGCAGAGCAGGCTCCAGGTTGAGTCGCCGACCCGGTTCCGCGGCCCAGAGCCAGGTCCGACGGAGGGTCTCGGCGGACAGGCGAAACATCGCGGGCTGTCGCCCGACCAGGGTGCAACAGACTCCACTGAGGGCGACCGAGTCGCCCAGGCGGAGACCGTTCTCCAGGTCACCGAGGTCGACGAAGAGGTCGGCCTCCTCGCCGTCTCGACGGAACTCGACGACCGGACCGGTCCCTTGGATCAACCCTGTGAACACCGGCCACCACCTCGCTTGATCTCGATCGCTCGCATCTCTACTCTGCTTCGCTCACTTTCCGGCTAGGCATCATGTTCTGTGCCATCCTGACGCTCTTTCCAGGCGCGGTCAGGCCGTACCTCGACGAGAGCATTCTCGGGATCGCGCAGCGCCAAGGAAAGCTCCAGATCCAGCTCATCGACTGGCGCGACTTCACGTGCGATCGACATCGCACCGTGGATGATCGGCCATTCGGCGGCGGGCCGGGGATGGTGCTGAAACCGGAGCCGATCTTTGCAGCCGTCGAGGATGCGGAGCGCCGTTTCGGGCCGTTCCACAAGGTCCTCCTGTGCCCCCGCGGGCGCCGTCTCGATCAGTCCAAGGCCAAGGCACTCGCCAAGGTCGAACGACTGCTTCTCCTGTGCGGCCGCTACGAAGGCTTCGATGAACGGATTCGACTCGGTTTCGACTGGGACGAGATCTCTCTCGGTGACTTCGTGCTCGCGGGCGGCGAGCTCGCCGCACTCTGTGTCGTCGAAGCCGCGGTCCGGTTGATCCCGGGCGTTCTCGGCTGCGCGCAGTCGCCGGAACAGGAGTCCTTCGAGAACGGGCTGATCGAGCACCCGCAATACACGCGACCGCGGAGCTTCCGCGGCATGGACGTCCCCGAGATCCTGATGTCGGGCGATCATGCCGCGGTCGATCGCTGGCGCCTGTCCGAGTCTCGACGCATCACTGAATTCCGCCGACGTCTCCACCTCGACGATGCCTCCACCGAAGCCCCCTTCGGCGACGGGATCGATGCGATCGAGACCTCTCGCGACACCGACCGCGGCGATCCAACGCCCGGGTCGGGCTCTACCTGAGCCGCACTCGCGGCACCCCTCCCTCCGAACCTTCCGTCCCTACCTACCCAGCGCATGGCCGGGCAGCCCAGCGGTGCCCCGCCCCCGAGGAAACAACCATGGACCTGATGCGACAGATCGAGACTGAGAACATGAAGACGACCGTGCCCGACTTTGCCGTCGGCGACATGGTGAACGTCCACTACTTGATTCGTGAAGGCGACAAGGAGCGCGTGCAGGTCTTCGCGGGAACCGTGATCGCGATTCGAGGCAGCGGCATCCGTCGGAGCATGATCGTGCGACGCATCGTCGCCGGCGAAGGCGTGGAGCGAATCTTCCCGCTGCACTCGCCTCGGGTGCAGAACGTCGAGGTCAGGGCGCGCGGGCGCGTCCGTCGCGCGAAGCTCTACTACCTGCGCAGCCGTGCGGGCAAGAAGACCCGACTCGCCGAGAACTTCGGCAAGCCCCGCGGCAGCCGCTCGGTGCGCCAGCGGACCACGAGTGGCGGCGAAGGCTGATCTCAGGCCAAACCTACACCGACCCGCACTCCGCCGCTCGCCCCGCGTCCCTCCGCTAACCGAACCCGACTTTCATGCTCGAGAACGCCCGTCGTCAGTTCTTGCTGGTCTGCACAGTGCTCGCCGGCGCGATCCTCGCACTGGGACTGCTCAAACCCAATCTTGGGCTCGATCTCGAAGGTGGCGTTTCGCTCATCTACGAGGTGGACGTCGAGCAGGCGATCCGCGACGAACTGCTGCCGCCCAACCCTAGCGAGACCGACATCTCCAGGGTCATGGATACCACGGTGCAGATCCTCGCGGAACGCGTGGATCCGCAAGGCACTCGCGAAGCCGTCGTGACCCGCCGCGGCGAGACCGGCATCGGCATCGATCTCCCGAAGCTGACGGATGCTGAGTCCGCGACGGTAGAGGCGCAGATCCAAAGCCTTGGCCGGCTCGAGTTCCGGATGGTGGCAGGCAGCCGCTACAACAAGGAGGGAGTGTCGTTCAACCTCCAGGCCGAGCGCCAGGCGTTGGAGGCGTGGCTCAACGCGAACGATGGTGACCGCCGCAAGTTGATCGCGAAGGACCCTCAAGCGGTCAACGAGTTCAATGCGACCGGGACGCTGAACAAGCAGCTCAGGTGGTACCCACGCATCATTCGGCCGCAGCTCACTCAGCCTGAGCTGTGGGACTACGCCGAGAGCCAGACCTCCGATCCCGGCCGCCAGGCGACGGCTGTGGCCGGGTTCAGCCCGGAAGAGTGGAACGGCGGAGTGGTACCGGATGCACTCAAGTCGGCGGAACGACCCTATCTGGTGGAGTTCCTCCCGATCAACATGCACGAGCGCGCGTTCAGCGGGAAGGATCTCGATCCCAGCTACACGCGCGCCGGCCCCGGCAGCAACGGCAAACCGGCACTGCACTATCGTATGCGGCCGGCGCTTCAGGAGGCCTATGCCGATTGGTCGGGCGAATACGTCGGCGAACGCAGCGCGATCATCTTCAACGGCGAGGTCTACTCCGCGCCGGTGTTCAACAGCCGCATTCTCGGCCCCGCCGAGATCAAGTCGGAGACCTTCACGCAGGCCGAAGTCAACGCCCTCGTGAAGACGCTCAACACCGGCTCGCTGCCGGTGAAGCCGATCCGGCAATCGCGCGACAACATCGGTGCGACGCTCGGTGCAGACTCCATCCGGCTCGGGGCGCTGTCCATCGCCGCGGGCGCTGCGATCCTCATCCTGTTCGTTCTCTGGTACTACCGTACTGCGGGAGTGATCGCGATCGGTGCGCTCACGATCAACGTCGTGCTCATCATGGCGCTGGTCTACTTCCTGCGAGCCACGTTGACGCTTCCGGGTCTCGCCGGGCTCGTGTTGACGATGGGCATGGCGGTCGACGCGAACATCCTGATCTACGAGCGCATCCGCGAGGAGTTGGAGCGGGGCAAGGAGATGCTCCAGGCCTGCCGTGCCGGCTTCGAGCGCGCGATCGCCACGATCATCGACGCGAACCTCACGACCTTCATCGCCGGACTGGTGCTCTACCAGATCGGTGTGGGGCCCGTGCGTGGCTTCGCGGTGACCCTCATGGTGGGCATCGTCACGACGCTGTTCACCGCGTACTTCGTCACCCGGCTGCTCTTCCACTACATGCTGGAACGCAAGCAGCTCGGCGCGCTGCGTTTCAACGCATGGCTCAAGAACGCCGCCTACGACTTCATGGGACAGCGCAAGCTGTGGGTGTCGTTGAGCGTCGTGTTCGTCGTGGTCGGTATCGCGATCTTCGCATCCACTTCGCCCGACACGAAGTACGCCATCGACTTCACCGGCGGCGCGAACCTGAAGGTGGTGTTGAAGGAACCGATCGACCGCGACACGATCTTCAATCGCTTGGTGGCCGACGCCGAGTTCAAGCGCGACTTCCCGGCACCGATCGTCAACACGGTCGGCGATACAACCGACGACGGCAAGGCCCGCAAGTTCTCGATCCGCGTGAAGCTCACCGAGACGTTGCGCGCGCAGATCGATGCCGCACGCAACGCGGATCCCACCGGCTACAAGCCGCCTTACCTGACGGGCATCCAGCGGATCTTCTCCGACATCCTGGTGCCGGACGCCTACAGCGACGCCGGGGTGTTCCCCAACGCAACCGGCACTTTCGACTTCGCCGAACTGGCTCTGCACTTCGTGGAGCCGGTGACCACGGACTCCCTGCAGAAGGCTCTCATCGCGGTCGGTTCGAACATGAAGGTTCGCAACCTCGACAGTGAGTCCGATCCTGCGGGCCGCAACTTCAAGCTGGAGTTCGGCGTCCCGAAGGCGACCGAGGCGATCGCGCTCCCGGGCATGGTGCAGGAGCGCCTCGAGTCGATCACCGGCGCGGACGGCAAGTTGGTGAGCCTCAGCAACCCGATCCCGGAGTCGTCGGAAATCGGCGGTCGGATGGTCGGCGAGTTGCGCAGCGCTGCGATCAACGCGCTGTTCGTCGCGATGTTCGCGATCGTCCTCTACATCCGCTTCCGCTTCCACGAGTTCAAGTACGGCATCGCGGCGGTCGCGTCGCTTCTCCACGACGTGCTCGTGACCTTGGGTGTGGTCGTTCTCTTCAACTCGCTCGGCCTTGTCGATGCGGAGATCGACCTCTCGATGATCGCGGCGTTCCTGACGATCATTGGTTACTCGATCAACGACACCATCGTCATCTTCGACCGCGTCCGCGAGAACCTCGGCGACGCCAAGCGGGAGGGCGTGGCATTCGACCGCGTCGAGCTACTCAACCGATCCATCAACCAGACCCTCTCGCGAACGGTGCTGACCACCCTTACCACCATGTTCGTGATCGTCGCGCAGTTCGTCGTGAACTTCCATGCAGGCACGGCACTGGAGGGATTCTCGTTCGCGCTCATGATCGGGATGGTCAGCGGCACCTACTCGACGATCTTCATCGCCTCGCCGATCGTCCTGTGGCTGTGGCAACGCGAGCAGCAGTCGAGTGAAGCCGCGGCTGCGAACGCGCCGTCCCCGACGCCGACAGCGTCGGCCTGACGCATCGTGCCGCACCAACCGCACCGCTTTCCGCCGCGACTCGGCGGCTTCGACCCGCGTCGGGTCCCGGTCCTCCACACCGATGTGCTGGTGATCGGCGCCGGGATTGCCGGTTCCGCGGCGGCGATCGCCGCTGCCGACCAGGGGGCTTCCGTTCTCTGCGTCACGAAGAGTGAGTTCGACGAAGCCAATACGGCATGGGCGCAGGGCGGAGTTGCGGCGGCGCTTCGCGACGACGACAGCCCGGAGCGCCACGCGATCGACACGCTTCGAGTCGGAGCCGGACTGTCGGATCCGTCGATCGTCGACTTGGTGACCGCGAGGGCCCGCGACACCGTGCGCTGGCTCGAGGACCTCGGCGCGAGATTCGATCGCGATGACGGCGGCGACCTCGCACTGGGGCGCGAGGGCGGGCATTCGACGTGGCGGGTGGTTCACGCCAACGGGGATTCGACCGGGAGAGAGATTCAGAGAGTCCTCGCGCACCGACTCACCACCCACCCGAACGTGATCTGCAAAGTCGGTCCCTTCGTGCGCGACCTGTTGGTCCACGAGGGTCGCTGTGTCGGCGCCGTGATCCTCGACGGCGAGAGCGAGTTCGCGGTCCACGCCGGTGCGGTCATTCTCGCCACGGGTGGAGCCGGCCAAGTGTTTCGCGAAACCACCAATCCGAGTGGTGCGTGCGGCGACGGCATCGCGCTCGCGTTTCGAGCCGGTGCTGAACTCGCGGACATGGAGTTCGTGCAGTTTCATCCCACCGTGCTCTACATAGCGGGCGCATCGCGGTTCTTGATCTCCGAGGTCGTCCGCGGCGCTGGGGCGTGGTTGCTCGACCGCTCCGGAGCGCGGTTCATGCAGGAAGTCCACCGCGATGCCGAGCTTGCTCCGCGCGACGTCGTCAGCCGTGCGATTCTCGACCGGATGGTCGCCACGAACGACACGCACGTCTACCTGGACCTCACCCACGTCAGCGGCGACCCCCACCTGCGCTTTCCCTCGATCAGTCGCATCTGCAGAGCGTTCGACATCGACATCGCGAGGGATCCAATCCCGGTTCGCCCCGGCGCGCACTACATGATCGGTGGTGTTGCGACTCAGTCGACGGGACGCTCCACGGTGGATGGATTGTGGGCCGTGGGCGAAGCGGCCAGCAGCGGACTGCACGGTGCGAACCGGCTCGCATCCAATTCACTTCTGGAAGGTGCGGTGCTTGGGGAACTTGCCGGTCGAGATGCCGCGCTGAGCCATGCGAAGTCGAGTTTGCCGCCAACCTCCAACGCGATGACCACGGACGGCGACTCGCCGCCCTTGCACCTCGATGATGTCCTCTACTCGCTCAAGAGTCTGATGTGGCGCCAGGTCGGACTCAATCGAAACGAGGTCGGGCTCGCTGAGTCGACCGAGCGCATCGGACTGTGGCACCGTTACGTGGAACGCGCTCGACGCACCACTCGCCGCGCCTACGAGTTGCAGAACATGCTCACCGTCTCGGCACTCATTGCCACCGGAGCGATCTCGAGAACCGAGTCACGCGGGACGCATTTCCGCAGTGATCATGGGCTGCGAGACGACGCAGCTTGGTGTCGTCGGATCGTCATGCACCGGTCACCGGAAGGCAGTATCGCGACTCGCGTCGGCGCCTTGCTCGAGCCCTCGGATCGCGGCACGGAAGATCACGCCGTGGGGAGCACTCGATGAGTCTTCGTGATCGACTCCACACCAACCAGGCAGCTCCGATCGAGGCGATCCTGTTCGGGGTGGTTCCGCACGGCGACGAACGCACTGCGCCGGAAGCCCTTGCCGAGTTGGCTGAGTTGGCGGATACCGGCGAGTTCGTCGTAGCCGGCTGCCTCGCCCAACATCGCCGTCATCCGGATCCGCACACCTACCTCGGTGCCGGAAAGTTGGATGAGTTGGTGGAGGTCGTGCAGTCCACCAAAGCCGGCGTCGTGATCGCCGACGATCAGCTCTCCCCCGCACAAGGACGGAACATCGAAGAGACCGTGAAGGTGCCGGTGCTGGATCGGAGCGAGTTGATCCTGCACATCTTCGGCATCCACGCACGCACTCCGCAGGCCCGGTTGCAGGTCGAGTTGGCTCGGCTGCAGTATCAGGTCCCTCGCCTCAAGC
The DNA here is from genome assembly GCA_050181465.1 of Planctomycetota bacterium. Lineage (GTDB taxonomy): Bacteria > Planctomycetota > UBA1135 > UBA1135 > UBA2386 > JACRLW01. Next base: position 2,552 of record JBFXDD010000008.1, on the reverse strand, counting down.
GAATGTGGACCCACCTCGAGCGACAGCGCGGCGGTATCGGTCTTCGTGGCGGCGCCGGCGAGAAGCAGATCGACGTGGACCGCAGCGAGTTGAGGGCCCGCATCGCGGCCGTGCAGCGGGACCTGGTGAAGATCGAATCACGGAAGGGTCGAGAGGTTCGCGGTCGCTCGGATCACTTCTCGATCGCCTTGGTGGGCTACACGAACGCAGGCAAGTCCACGTTGATGAATGCCCTGACCTCCGCGGGTGTTCTCGAAGAGGATCGACTGTTCTCGACGCTCGACACTAGGACCCGACCGTGGCGCCTCGACGGAGGTCGAACGGTTCTGCTGTCGGACACCGTCGGATTCATCCGCAAGCTTCCGCACCAACTGGTGGCGAGCTTTCATGCCACACTCGAAGAGGCGCTGAACGCAGATCTCTTGTTCCTCGTGATCGACGGCTCCAGCCACGAGTCGATGCAGCACGTGCACACGGTCGAGGAGGTGTTGTCCGACCTCGGCGCCGGCAATACTCCGCGAATCTACTTGATCAACAAGCTCGATCGCGTTCAGGATCGCTCGATCTTGGCTCCGCTCTACTCGCATGGCGGAGTCGTGGTGGCGGTCTCGGCAAAGCAGCGCACTGGATTCGACGTGCTCGAGCAGACCCTCTTGGACTACCTGGCGCAGTTGGAGTTGGAGCGGGAGATTCTGATTCCTCACGACTCCGGCGCACTTCGCGCGGAAGTTCGACGTGTCGCTACAGTGCTCGCCGAGAGCTTCGACGAGCTCGGCAGCCGCATGAGAATTCGCGCGACGCGAGCTGTCATCGACCAGCTTCTGGCACGCGGAGCGCGCCGCGCCGACTCCGACGAAGCGTCTACCTGAGCTTGCCGCAGTCTTCATCGTCGCGCCGCATGATCCGGGCATGCAGTGGGCTCGGACATTCGCGGCACTGACCGTCCTGATTGCCTCGCTCGAGGCGCAAGCCCACCCATTCACCGTGACGATCGACGACCCCGTTCACGGCGGACTCGAACTGGCGACGGTCGCAGACGGCATCGAGATCGACGTCTTGGTCACTCGACGGTGGCTCACGCCGAGCGCGCGCCAGTCGCTGGCAACCCGCGAGGAACTGCGAAGCATGCGGACGACATCGCCTGGAGCTTCCGGCCCTGCGATCTTGAGCCGACTCCCCCTCTCTGGGATTCCTGGCGACCGCCGCCTGCGGGCTGAGATCGGCGATGTCGCGATCAGTGTCCTCGGCGTCGGTGCGAGCGCCGAGGAGTCCGTTCGCCAGGCTCACGAGGAATCCTTTCCGCGCGGGATCCTCGTTGGCGTCGATTCCGCAGCGACACCGCCGAACGGCTGGCTTCGCGTGAACCCGCTCTCGGCAACGCGCCCGATCTGGGCCCGCGGTGTGCGCGTGCAGGATGCCCGGGTCCCAAGGGAGTCGGCGAACAGCGAGCCCAGCATTCTTGTGGTCACCAGATCGCCACTCGAGGTAACACCGCCGCAGACCGCACCCGAGCCCACGCAGGCGCCAAGCGCGGACGCAACGACCCGAGACGAACCACCGGCACCGCAGACGAAGTCGGCAACGACAACACCCCGAGAGACCCAACTCGGACCCTTTCCCGAGCACCTCCAGGGCATCGCCCGCGATCCTATGGGTTGCCTCTATTGGTCGTGGACCGATCAATTGGTGAAGACCGACTCCGCGCACCGCGAGATCTCCCGCGTCGCAGTCGAGTCCCATCACGGCGATTTGACCTGGAACGCCGGCCGAGTCGTCGTCGCCGTCAACCTCGGTCGCTTCAACGATCCACTGGAGCGGCACGATTCGTGGGCCTACGTCTATCGCGACGACACCCTCACGCTCGAGGCCAAGCACCGCTTGCCGCAGTGCCGATACGGAGCCGGGGGGATTTGCTGGGACGGCACCCACTACGTCGTCGTGACCGGCCTCCCGGTCGAACTCCGCGAACAGGCAGACGCGGCCAACGAGGTGCACTTGCTGGACGCCGAATTCCGGTTCCTCCGAACGGTTCGCATCGCCGGAGGATGGACGCGGCTAGGTATTCAGACTGCCGAATTCGCCTACGGGCGATTCCTGTTCGGCTGCTACGGAGCCCCTCGGAGTGTGCTGGTCGCTTCGCCAGACCTCCTTCATGTCGAGAGGTATGACGGAGTGGATGCTGCGTACGGGATCGCCGAGACAACCGGCGGCGACGTACTCGTCGCGACGGGCTCCCGCGACGTCGCCGGCCATCGCGCTACCCTCCGCCAAGTCCACGTCGGGCTGCCCTGGCACTGAACCCGCCCTTCGGGTTGCGCGCCCGCAGGGCAGCTTGCCAGAAGTGCAGCCTGCACGCGTCTCCATGCATGCGGCACCTCGCGGTAGGCGCCACGCTCGCGCAACGCGCCGCACATGGCCGGTGCGCCGATTCGAGCTCCAGCGTCCCCTGACCGTCCAAGCCGCGGCCACCACTCCAGGCATCCGGGCGACCGCCTCCACGCTGTCGCCTGCCCTCCGGCCCCTCCGGGCGACCGGCTCCATCGCGCGCGGGT
>JBFXDD010000007.1:120098-180279 GCA_050181465.1 Planctomycetota bacterium | reverse complement strand
GGAGGTCGCGGATGGCCAGGAAGACGGCGCATTCGGGCGCGACAAGCGCGGCGACGAGTTGCCGCAGTGGGTCGCAGACAAGCAGCAGCGACTGGAGCGCATTCGCGCCGCCAAGGCTGCGCTGGAGAAGGAAGTCGCGGAAGAAGACGAGCGCGACGACGACGATCCCCGAGCCTCGACACGTCGCCGGAATTCGAAGCCGCTCGAGAAACGTCAGCGCAACTTCACCGATCCGGACAGTCGAGTCATGCGCACACGACAGACCTTCGAGCAGAGCTACAACTGCCAACTCGCGGTCGATGCGGGCAGCCAGGTCATCGTGGCGGCGAGCCTGAGCAACCGCCAAAACGATGCGCCGGAGCTGCCGGAGTTGCTGGGCCAGATCAAAGCCAACGTCGGGCGACAGGCCGCGGAGATCTCCGCAGACACGGGTTACTGCTCCGAAGCAAATCTCGTCGAGCTCGCACGCCGCAAGATCCGCGGCTACCTGGCCACCGGCCGGCAAAAGCACGGCACTGCGACGGCAACAGGACAGCGTGAACAAGGTCGCGCCGCGGAAATGGCGACGCGACTCCGACGAGGTGGCTTCCGCAGTCGCTACCGCTTGCGAAAGCAGACCGTCGAGCCGGTGTTCGGCCAGATCAAGGAAGCCCTCGGCTTCCGCCGCTTCCTCATGCGTGGGCTCGATCGTGTCGCCGAGGAGTGGCGGATGATCTGTGCCGCGCACAACCTCAGGAAGCTCATCCTCGCCCGCTGAGCGGCTCCGCGTCGTCTTTTCGCGCTTCTCGGCGCCATCGACGTCCAACTCCGCCCGCCGCAGCGGCCATTCGCCATCCCGGTCGCGCCGCGATTCGCAATGCTCTCAGCGGCGAACGGCTTGCCGGCTACCCGGACAGGCTCCTAGCCCTGACGGACCTTCCACGCGTTTGCCCCAGACCCTGCTCTCGCGAATGCGGCCGGAGGCACACGCGCATCGATCCGCGCCGAAGATCGGGTGCAAACGCGATCCGCGAATCAACCCATCGTGATCACGACCGCGTTGTAGACGCCGTGCGCCATCATCGCCGGCAACAGGTGGCCACAGCGAATGCGGAGGCAGGCTGCGAAGACTCCGACCAAGAACACCGGTAGCCAGGAAGGCGCCGGATGCACGACCGCGAAGAGCGCAGCGCTCGCGAGCACCGCGGTGCGATCGGAGTAGCTGCTTCGCAGCCCGCTGAGGAGCAGGCCGCGAAACAGGATCTCCTCGACGATCGGTGCGGCCAGCACACCGAGGAGCAGCACCCAGGTCCGGTCCGTGAGGACCATGGTCGGAAGGTCGAACCACTCGAGGTGCCGCACGAGCAACGAATAGCCGATCGCGATTCCGCCGAGTGCGAGCCCGCCGAGGATCGAGAGCCCGATCGCGACCGGCCAGCGCTGCGAGAGACGAGTGAACTCCAGGCCGAGCTCGCCGCGCACATCGACACCGCGCGCGGCGAGCGCACCGGTCATCACGAGAATCGCAACGGCGCCGGCGATGGAGAAGACGAGGGTCATCCCGCCCCACGCGATGCCGTCGGTCTCGGCGACCTGCAGGACCATGCCGCCGAGGAGTTGCAACACGAAGAAGAGAAACAGCGCGGCCGCGCCATCGAAGAGCAAGACTCGATTACGCGGCTCCTCGCTGGGATCGAGCAGCCAGGGCAATCGCGCACACGCCCGCTGCCACACGGCCCCGGTCAGCGTGACGACCACCGCGACGGCCGTGATGGTCTGAGTCGCCGTCTCCGCACCGAGCACCGCGAACCAGGAGCTCGCGAGCGCGAAGAACAGATAGACGTGACGCGCCTTGGGTTGTCGCGAGATCTCTTCATCCCTCGGCGTCGCACCGATCACGCTGATGCCGACTGCCAGATGGGAAGCGCAGAACAGGCCGACCGCAACCATGACGAGCGCGCGGACCAACTCCGGAGCGGTGATCGCGGCACCACCGAGCACGCGCAGGCCGACCGCCACCCACCCGAACCCGATCGCGATCGCAGCCCAGATCCGCGCCTTGTGCGCGAGCACCCGTCCGACCGGCGTCGGGAAGGTGAACAACATCCACAGCGCTCGACCTTCGATCGCGAGCGACTGGAACCCGCCACCGAGCATCGAGAACAGTCCGATGCCGTAGCCGAACATGGCGATCGCGCGCCCCTCTGCCGTCCCCAAGCGCGGGTTGAGCAGCAACTGCATCGCGATCATCACCGCCGGCACGACCAAGGTCTGCGCCAGGAAATGGTGATCGCGGCCGAGGAGCGCGAGATCCTTCTTGTAGACATCCATCGCGCGGCCCTTGCGCCACCCCCCCGCGCGACCGCGCGCGCCGGAGTCGACACCGCCACTCCGCATGGCACCGCCGGACAAGAGGCGCGTCGTTCCCCAGGTGACGATCGCGAACACGATTGCCGCAACCGCCCCCCCGGCAAGCACGCCGGAGAGTCCGTGCTCGACGATCGCGATGGGCAGAGCGGTCGGCAGCCACGTCGTGCCCGCCGGCAGAGCATCGGCGAAGTCGATGAGCCAACTACTGTGCCCTCCGCGCAGGAACGCCGTGGCACAGATCCCGAGCAGCACGACGGCCACCACCGCGCAGATCCCCGCAATCGCCCGCAGGGTGCGCAGTGAGTAGCGCAGTCGCAGCCACGTCTCCACGAACAGTCGCAACGAGCCGGTGATCGCGTTGAGGATCAGCGTCGCGAGGATTGTGAACGACATCGCGCCGAGGATCGTCCAACCAAGAGTTCGCAGGACCTGGAAGCCCAGCGGTGCGAGGAAGAACCACGGGGATGCTTGAATCAGCGCGTACTCCGCGGCGCGCGCGAGAACGAGCGATCGCGTGGGCACCGGGAACGTCATCAGCCACTGCCACGTCCACGACCCGCCCGCGAGCGTGGCATGCGCGCTGCCGAAGGCCAGCGCGAACATCGCCAACGCCAGGACCGTCATCAGGACCGCCATGCTGCGCAGGTACAGATCACGTGGTCGACCATCGAGCAGGGGGTTCTCGCCGCCGAAGAAGTAGCGCGTGAGGGTTCGTGGGGGCCTGGCTCCACCGCCGAGTCTCGCGGGCGCGTCCACCGCATCGCTTGGCGCCGTTTGGCTCTCCGCACCCGTGCTCGATTCGCGTTCAAGAACGTCCCGAATCGACTGTTCGACCCGGACATGCCGTTTGCAGGCGTTTGCCAGGGTCTGGCTGCCGTGCCCGGTCGTGATGAGCGCTTGCAGCAGAAAGATCGGCAGGAAAGCGACGAGCATCCACGTCGTGCCGTCTGTTCGCTTGCGTGGCGTCGCGCGGCGACGAGGCGTTGCCCCGCTGCGACTCGCACGGCGAGATGTCCTGCGGCTCGCCTTGCTTCGCCGACGCTCTTGTTGGATCGCCGAGAAGCGCAAGAGCCGCGCGACCGCCACTTTCGCCAACAACCACAGGACGCGCGGCGTGCGCGGTGGACTGTGCATCACGGCTCGTCCGCCCGCGGCTCGGAGGGTCCCGGCAGCGACTCGCCGCTGGTCACCTGGAAGAACACGTCTTCCAGGGAAGCCTCGGCTGCGATCCTGCTCCGCAGTTCCGCCGGTGTGCCGAGCGCCGCAAGCGCACCGCGATGCAAGATCGCCACGCGATGACAGAGCCGCTCGGCCTGCTCGAGCAAGTGCGTGCTGTAGAAGATCGCCGTGCCTTTGGCGGCGAGTTCGCGCACCAACTCGAGCAGTGTGCGTGTCACCACGGGATCGAGACCGTTGGTGGGTTCATCGAGCACGAGAACCGACGGCTCGTGGAGGATCGCGCAAGTCAAGGCGAGCTTCTTGCGCATTCCCATCGAGTAGTTCACCGCGTACTCGTCCAGCGCATCCGCGAACTCCAAGCGCTCGGCGAGGGCTTCGATCCGAGCGACGGCGAGATCCTCGGGGATTCCGCGCATGGCCGCACAGAACCGCGCAACCTCGCCCCCGCGCAGGTGTTCATGGAAGTTCGGCTCGTCGGGCAGATAACCCACGTGCTGCATGACGGCCGCGCGCTGCGTGAAGCAGTCCATTCCGTGCACAGTCGCTTGCCCCACACTCGGCGCGAGCAGCCCCATGAGCATGCGGATCGTGGTCGTCTTGCCGGCTCCGTTGGGCCCCAAGAGCGCCAGGATCTCGCCCTGATGAACAGTCAGCGACATGTCATCCACGGCGACATGGCGGCCGTAACGTTTGGTGAGCCGTCGCAGTGCGACGATCGCGGATCGCGTCGGCGCGGCATCGAGCCCGCTCGCGTTCGGGTCTTCGATCGGCACGCTGGTCGGTGATGTCGGCGGCGGGTTGCTCATGCGGCGCGGTCGGGGTCGGCGGGGCAGAGTAGCCATGCGGTTGCCGACGTGCTCGCGGCGTCAGTGCGGCCGGCGCAACACGTGCGACTCGAGTCGACTATGCTGCGCCTCGGGAGGCCGCCCTCGCTCCCACGGCCGACGCAGCCGATCGCCCAGAGACCGTGCTGCGTCCGCCCCGAACCAAGCATGGAGAATCCGGACGATGGTTACGGACCCGAAGGAGCCCGAGGATCCCGACGAATCGGAAGAGTCGAACGAGCGCGATCCGCGCTCGGATGCTGAGCAGCTCCGGCGAGAAGCTCAGGCCAGGCTTCCCGCGCTCGAAGCCACCCTGCAGCTCGCCATGCGCAAGCTCGGTACGGTCGGCTGGCGGGTGGCGAACGACCTCGTCGACCTCACCATGCAGCGGGTCGAAGCCAGGCTCTTGAGCAAGAACCGACCGGTCCCGAAGGATCTCTTCGCCTACGCAGTCGCCGTGCTCCGGAACTTGGCCGGCAGGCGCCCCCCGAGCAAGCTCTCTCGGACGAGAACGGAGTTCCTTTCCGAAGTCGTCGAGGTCGCGGCTGAGGAGCAGCCGCAATCGAGCGCACACCTACCCGAGCTTGCGGCGCTCCACGAACTCATCAAGACCCATGCCGCCCACCTCGTCACCGAGGCAGAGCATGCCGCGCTGCTGGCCATCCTGGACGCCAAGTCGATGAAACTGGCAGCCAAGACCGCGGGCATGACCGCTCGCGACTTGCGCAACCGCTACATGCGCGCCGTGAAGAAGCTTCGGAAATTCTTGGGAGTGTCTCGTCCCCCCCCCCCCTTCGATGGATGAGTCGCCGCGACGAATGCGGCGACGGACCCCTTCCCTTATGCAGAGGGTGGGGGACTTCCTCCTCAATCGAGGTCATCCTTCGCCATGACAAGCAGCCTCTTTCTCCGCCTCTGCGCCCTACTTGCGCTCGGCTTCACCCTCGCGCCTTCCCACGACACCGAAGTGTTAGAACCGGAACGCCCCACGCCGGCCACGGTGTTTGCGACGTTCGCCTCGGTCCGACCAGCCGTCGTAACTGGGTGTACGGCTTACTTGGAGAACTGGGGACAAGACATGTATTGGGGCGGATGCCCAACCAATGCTTGCGGGAATCCTTACGGAACGAATCCATGTCAGGCTCACTACAACGCCCTGCGCATGTGGTGTGAGTGCTACAATGGGGCCCTCGTTCACTGCAAAGGCGAGGTGGCATTCAACATCGATGACTCGGTGTCCGCCTGGGTATGCATCAAAGTCGCCTGCGGCCAGGCCTGCACAAAAGCCATTCCACCCGCACCTCTTGAGCCGGGGGTTCCGGTCTACTTCTACACTTGCGATTGCTGATCCACGGCAATGACGAGCAACATGAAGTATCGGATCGCCCTGCCGATTGTGGTTCTTGCGCTGGTGATCCTGTCCTTTCTTCGCGGGGGGGCGAAGCCGACTCCCGGCTCCGGATCCCCCGCGCCTCAACCGGGCACCGCTCAGCACGTGGCCAGTAATGTGGCCACAGCCTCTGAGTCGCGGACGCGAACCGCGGTCGTTCCTCTGCCCCCCACGGTCCTCGTGACGGATCCCGGCGGGACCCCGATTGCGGAAGCGGAGCTTAGTACCTACGTACAATCGGATGTCGGCACGCTGAACCTCGACAGTCAGGGACTGGCGAGGAGTGGTTCCGATGGGAAACTGGTCCACAAATCGCTCAGCAACAGTGGAGAGCGATTTCTCGTCTCTCATAGGGATTTCGTTCCCGCAGTCGTAGCCGGCGGCATCGAGGGTGAAGTCGTGTTGGTGCTCTCTAAGGCTCCCAGACTGACCGTGAGCGTCGTCACCGACCTCGGCATTCCGCTCCCGGAAGCCACCTTGGTGATGTCGCCCCGTGTCGACAATCCCTTAGCAGTGCTGCCTGTTCCGTCAGACGGCGATCCACTTCACCCTCGTCCAGTCTGGACACGCAGAACGGACATTACCGGCAGTGCGCAATTCCAAGCAGCTCCGACCGGCCTCTACTTTGTGGGAGTCGTGCATGATCATTACGCGCCGCTTCTGTTCGAACCGAAGTTTGTTCGACTGGAGAGCGATACGAACGTCTCGTTCACAATGCAGGATATGTATGGCGTCGTCTTTGCTCTGCCCGAGCCGGGAGCCATCAACAAGCTGGAGTGGAACTGGAATCGCTCCGGTACTGATCGATCTTTCGGTGTAGTCTCGCGAAACGCGGAATGTCGCAAGCGGCTCGAAGCACGATTTCCAGACTCACACGCTTTCGTTGGTCGACCCAGCCCGAGCCTGCTCGCGCGAGGCGAGACGCTCGATGTCGGATTGAGAATCGTGCTCGAGAACGGAACCGCGTGGATAGGTCGTTGGCCGCTGAGCCCCATCCGCAGTATCAAGGATCCGGTGTATCTCGAACAGGACCTCGATACACAGTATCGCCATGTCAAGGTTGAACTTCGGACGGCATCGGGAAGGCTGCTCGACATCCCCCTGCGGATTGCCCGCGCCGATATTGACTACTCTCAAGGCAACGGACCTTATGTCGATGCAGTCCCGGCAGGACAACCACAGTTCCTGGCACACGGCCCCTACTTCGTGGAACCAACGAACGCCGCAGCGTGGCTGATCAAGGAGTGTAACGACCTGAAGTTCACAGTGTCGGAAATCGAACCTGCAACCGACGTGGTCCGCCTCACGATCAACAAGGAGTTCGTGCCGATCACCATCGTGCCGAAGTTCGCGACCGCAACCCTTCTGTCGCGCCTCCACATGGTCATCGACGATGTCGAGAAGGAGGGAATCTCCATCGCGAACTGGGAACCCTCCCGCGGCCCGGTGCAGCTCCTTGCCCCGGCCGGCAAGCTGACCATCATCACTCGGTCTCAGTGCTATGAGGACCTCGACCTCGAAGTGGACGTCACTGCGGATCCGCCCATGGAACCGATCCTCGTCCAGCTCACCGAACGACCAGCTCCGACTCTGGGTAAGTAGCGGAGCCTGTGACAGTACGGCGGTCGCGGCGCAGTCGAGACGCAAGCGAGACGCAAGCCCGACGCCGCGGGAGCGAGGCATGGGATCAGAGCGAGTCGCGGTCCGACAGCTCCTCCGCCCCCGCGATCGAGTCGCGCACGCCGATCAAGATCAGTACCGCGGTGCAGACGAAGAAGAGCACCCAAGCCACGTCCGCCACCCTGCCGCTTCCGAGCACCGCGACCCCAAAGCAGGCCAGTGGGACGAGTGACCAAACGAGCGCCGCGCGCCAGGTTTGAAGTTTCGAACTCACCGGTATGGGCCCCGTGATCGACGCATCATCCCTCATCCTAAGCGCCGGAAAGCCATCGCTCCGAAGCACGCCGCGCGGTTGGCTCCGACACGGTGGTCGAGTGCCGGGGTGAAGCTCGCACACGCAGTCTAGGAGCCGGCCCCGTCCGTGATCCGAAGCTCGCTGAGCTGCCGCGCGCTGCGCGACCCCTTCTGATCCGTCGTGACGATCAGGCGTAGCGGTCCTTCATCCGCCGGCAAGGTCTCGCCATCTCGACGCCAAACGAGATACGCCCGAGTGCGCCCCATCTCGGGCATGAGCTCAGCGCAGGTGAAGACGGCGCGAAAGCCGTCGCGCGCCTTGGCAATCACAACCCGGCGCCAGCCCGTCCGCCGATCTCTCGGCGGAACCGACGCCCCGCCGGGACCGGCCTCGAAACCGACGTGTTGGAGCAGCCGGTCAAGTCGCAGCCCGTGGTACGTGTGCCGCTGATCCCGGAAGACCCAGTCCACATCTTCGCTGCCAAGGGCCTCGAGCTGCTCGGTCGACCAGGTCCCCGGTCTTGGGATCTCCCCGGCGATGATCAGTCGAGGTTCCGAGGCCGCAGATTCGAAGGCACGGTCGGACGCGCAGGCACCGAATAGGACCATTCCCAAGCCGAGACCGACGAACGAGCGGAGGATGTCGCGCATTTCGCGATTGTTCCCATGTGATCCTTGCAGATGCCAGACCTTCCGATAGAAATCCTTGCATGACCTCCTATCGACTGGGGCAGGCGGCGAGGGTGCTCGGCGTGAGCGTCGACACCATTCGGCGTCACGCCGACGCCGGCCGTCTGAAGACCACACGAACCGTGGGACAACATCGCCTCGTCGATGGGGCTGACCTGGCGCGCCTCGCCGAGAGCTTCGAACTCGACGATGACACGGACAGCGACTCCTCGGCGCGGAACCACCTGCTGGGAATTGTGACCCGCGTGATCGCCGATAGGGTCGCCGCACAGGTCGAGATGCGATGCGGGCCGTTCCGCGTGGTCTCCTTGCTGACGCGTGAGTCCGTGGACGCTATGCGACTCGAGCCCGGCGTCATGGTCCGGGCGGTCATCAAGGCGACGAACGTGGTCGTCGAACGTGCTACCGAGCGGGCGCCGGAAGGCGACCCATCTTGAACGCGCGCCACGTTCCATTCCTCGCGCTCGCTCTGTGCCTCGCCTTCCTCGCGAGTTGCCGGAACGCAAACTCAGGCACCAGGCCGGTGATGGTCTTCGCAGCGGCATCGCTCACGGCGTCGTTCCAGGAGCTGGCCAGGAGCTTCGAGAAGGAACATCCCGACACGAGAATCGAACTCCACTTCGCCGGCACGCCGCAGCTCGTCATGCAGATCCGTGAGGGCGCGCCGGTGGATGTATTCGCCTCCGCCGACGAAGCGAACATGCAACGCATCCTCGCGACCGATGCGCCGATCGCAGCTCCGGTAGTGTTCGCACACAACCGCCTCACGATCGTGACCGCGAAGGGCAATCCAAGAGACGTTCGCAGCCTCGCCGATCTCGCGCGCGACGATCTGCGGGTCGTCCTCTGCGGACCCGAAGTGCCGGCGGGTCGCTACGCGCGTCGAGCACTCGAGCGGGCGCGCGTCCACGTGAACTCCCGCTCCGATGAACCGAGCGTGAAGGCAATCGTCAGCAAGGTGAGCCTCGCCGAAGTCGACGCCGGGATCGTGTACGTGACCGACGCCATCAGCGCCGCGGACCAAGTCGACGCGGTCCCCATCGCGGATGAGCACAACGTCAGCGCTTCGTATCCCATCGTCGCGCTCGGCAGAGGTGCCCACCGGTCCGGCGGTCTCGCGTTCGTCGACCATGTCCGGTCCGCGGCCGGCCGCGCGATCCTGCAACGCCATGGCCTGACGACCCCCTGAGGAATGTGAGCACGAGTCGCAACCTCCCCGTCACGCTCAAGCTCGCGGCGCTCGCGGCGTGCGGGTTCTTCCTGGTCCCGCTCGTCGGTTTGTGCCTGCGCACACCCTGGCCGAAGCTGTTCGACTTCCTCGGCAGTCGCGAGATCCGTGACGCCCTGCTGTTGTCGCTGCAATGCTCCGTGGCCGCCGCGGTGCTGTCGCTCGTGCTGGGTCTTCCCTTGGCCGCGTGGCTCGCGAGCGGCACTTCACGCGTGCACGCAATCGTCCGAGTGCTGGTAACTCTGCCCATGGTCCTGCCGCCGGTGGTCGGCGGTGTCGCGATGCTGTTGGCCTACGGCAGGAACGGCATCGTCGGCGCACCGCTGGACCGGTGGCTTGGAATCGCGCTCCCCTTCACGCGCGAAGGCGTGATCCTCGCCGAGGCCTACGTCGCGATGCCGTTCTTCGTCTTGACCGTCGAGGGCGGCTTGCGCGCTCTCGATGGACGATTCGCCGACGCAGCCGCCACTTTGGGCGCCGGACCGTGGCGCATCTTTCGGACGGTCACTTTGCCGATGATCGCTCCGAGCCTGAGGGCAGGGCTGCTCGTCGCGTGGGCGCGTGCGCTCGGTGAGTTCGGTGCGACGATCACCTTCGCCGGCAACCTCGCCGGGCAGACGCGAACGATGCCGCTCGCCGTCTACGTGGCCTTGGAGACCGATCCCTCGGCCGCGATCGTGCTGAGCCTTCTCCTCGTGCTGACCTCGGGGGCCGTGCTGTTCGCGCTGCGCAGGCAGTGGTTTCCGTCGCGATGAGCCTCCACGTCGACTTCCGGTTACAGCGTGGAGGGTTCGCGCTCGACGTCCGCTTCGACGTCCGCGACGGCGAGACCGTCGCATTGCTCGGCCCCAACGGTGCCGGGAAGACGACGGCGCTCCTGGCGATCGCGGGCCTTCTGCGCATCGACGACGGCAGGATCGCACTCGCCGAGCACGTGCTCGACGGCGGCCCGGCCGTTCCCTTCGTCCCGGCCGAGGCTCGGCGCGCAGGTTTCGTCTTCCAAGATCACGTCCTCTTCCCGCATCTGAACGTCGTCGAGAACGTCGCGTTCGGATTGCGCAGTCGTGGCGAGCCGAAGCGACCCTCTTTGGAAGCAGCGAGCCGATGGCTCGAGCGCGTCGGCATCTCGCAAGCGCATCACCGATCGTTGCCGAACCAGCTCTCCGGCGGGCAGGCGCAGCGGGTCGCGCTCGCGCGCGCGCTCGCCTCCTCGCCTCGATTGTTGCTCCTCGACGAGCCGCTCGCATCGGTCGACGCGTCCGCGAAGCTGGACTTGCGACGGGAGCTTCGCGATCACCTCGCGACGTTTGCCGGTCCACGGCTGTTGGTCGTGCATGACATCGCGGATGCGTTGTCGATGGCGGAGCGGATCGTGGTGATCGAGCACGGTCGCGTCGTTCAGGACGGCCCGATTCGCGAACTGGTCCATCGTCCGCGCACGCGCTACGTCGCCGACCTCGTCGGGTTGAACTGCTTTCACGGCGTGTGTCGTGAGAGTGTCGTTCGTGTCGGAGGTGCCGCGTTCACGGTTGCGTCGCCGCTCGAGGGCGAGGTGGTGGTCACCGTGCATCCCCGCGCCGTCGCGCTCTATCGCGAGCGCCCGACGGGTTCGCCGCGCAACGTCTGGCAGGCGCCGGTCGTGGCGATCGAGCCCACGCTCGATCGCATCCGCGTGCAGCTCGGGGGCGAGCTACCGATCGTCGCCGAGGTCACCGCTGCGGCAGTGCACGACCTCGAGCTGTGCGCGGGTCGCCAGGTCTGGGCGTCGGTCAAGGCGACCGAGGCAGAGGTGTATCTGCGCTAGCCAGGACTCTTCGTGAACGTCTGCTGCGATCGCCACGAGTCGCGCCCGGCTGCGAGCTCTCGACGACGTTGACGAATCATCCGGTCTAGTGGGTGGCTCGAAAGCCCCCGGCAGGAAACCGCTGAGTTCTCCGCTTCGCGTCTCGCGCGCCGCCGGCGGTGTCAGCGCCTCGTCGCACGGCCCCTGGATGAAGGCACCGACGAGGTCTCGAGAGTTGGGCCGTGCTGGACTCGAACCAGCGACTTCGACCTTGTGACGATCGCACTCTACCAACTGAGTTAACGGCCCGCTGGTGCGCGGAAGGTAGCCACCGCTGGGAGGCGTTGCAAGCGCCGACACAGCGGAAGCTGCCGTAGGGGATCGGCCTTCGAACTCGCCGAAGTGAAGCCGAAATTCGGGCGGCCGCGCCGATGCGCTCCGCACGGGATCCGGACCGCGAGAGTTTCTCAGGTGAGAGCGCGCGATCGGTCGATAGCCACGATCGAACCCGCGATCCGACCTGGTCATGCTGACGACGATTGCTCTCCTCGCTGCAGCCTTGCTGCCGCAAACTCCTCCGGATGACACCGCGGGGACGCTGCGTCATGCGAGCCTGCTGCCGCCGGAAACTCTGGTCGCCGTTGAGGTGGCCCCCACCGCAAGCTTCCGCGCCGAACTGGAACAGACCAAGCTCTGGTCGACCCTCCAGGAATCGCTCGACCAACCCGCCCTCCGCGACGTCCTCGCCGCACTGTCCAACCCCTTCCTCGGGCAGTTCGGCGACGGCGTGCGACCAGGCGACCTCCTGAGCAACGGCGGCACCTTGGCGATCGTTCGCTACGGCGCCGGTCAAGACCCCAAGTACGGCATCGTCGCCATCCTCGAAGCGGGCGCACAAGCGAGCCGACTCACGAGTTCGCTGGACGATCGGTCCACCGACCCGAAGGCGGGCGTCGTGAAGCGCGACCGCGGGGCGGCGCGCGGCTGGCTGATCGAGACGCCCTACGCCCGCGTCGCACTCGCACTGGCCGGCACGACCATGGTGATCGGCACCCCGGCGGAAACCGCGGACGTCGTCCTCGATCGCCGCAGCGGCCGAGATGTCACCGCGCTCAGCGGCAGCCCCGGCTACCGCGATTTCTGCGAACACGTCGGGTCGCGTGCGAGCGCCGATCGGATCGTGACCGTCTACTGTGATCTCGGCAACGCCCTCAACCAGGCGGTCGCCAAGTTGCCCTTCCCGACCCGCGACCCGCTGACGCGCTGGTTCGCCAATCTGGGAATCGATCGGATCCGCGCGGCGGGTCTCCTGCTCGAAGTCGCGGGCGGCTCGGTCCGTGAGCGACTCGTCGTCGGGTTGCCCTCACCGCGACCACCGATGCTCGAAGCCCTGTTCCCCTCGAAGGGGCACATCGCGCTCGACACCGCCACGCTCGCACCGCGCGACATCGCCGCGTTCTCCGCAGTGCATCTGGATGTGCGGGGCCTCTACCTGAGCATCTTGAGCACGCTCGATGAGATCGAGCCAGACGCCGCCTCCAGCGTGCGCGGCGTCGTTCAGACCGTCGGCAAGCAACTTGGTGTCGATCTCGAGTCCGACGTCATCTTCGCGCTCGGTCAGCGCATCGTGTCGATGGCGTGGCCGAACAGCAGCGCGTCGAGCAGCGGCGATTGGGTCTACGTCCTCGACCTCGAGCGCCGCGATCGACTCGGCGACGCCCTCGCGCGTCTGCCCGGCTTCGACCACGGCAAGATCGGGAGTCACGACCTGATCGTGCAACGCGGCGGCGGCGTCAGCTTCGCCGTCAGCACCGGAAGCTTCGTGATCGCGGACTCCGAGCGCACGTTGCGACGCTGGCTCGGCGATCAGCGCGCGCCGACTCCCCATCCCGAAGTCCGCGCCTCTCTCGTGCAGCTCTCGGAAGGCGGAATCGGTTGCGGCTGGATGAACCTCCGCCCGCTGATGTCCGATGCCCTGCGGACCCTCGATCAGGCCGGCCCGATGCTCGGCAACGCGGCCGCACTGCGCGGCGTGGTGTCGCGTGCCGCGACTCACCTCTCGCCCCTGAGCTGGCGACTGTACAGCAACTCCCAGGGAGTGACGGTCCAGTTCGACTCCGGCAGTGGCTTCCTCTCCGAGATCGCTCTCGCCACTCTCAGCGTGGGCGCGGAAGAAGCGCTCAACGACCCGGCGATGGCACAACTGCTCAGCGCGACGCGGTCGTCCGCAGATGCAAAGGCAGTGCGGATCGCACAGGTCCTCGCTGCACTCCAGATCGGTGAGACGCGCTACTTCGAGCGGCACAAGACCTTCTGCGACATCGACTCGCTCATGGAGAACGGGCTCGTCGATCGCGATCTCTTCGAAGGTCGACGCCCCGACGGCGTGCACGCGGTCGGCGACATGCTCGTGTCCGCGCTGTTGACGACGGAGGGCGATCCGCACTGGATGGCCGTCGTCTGGCCCATGGATCGGCGCACCGGTGACGTGTTCGCGGTCGGGGACTTGCACGGCCCGATGCGCAACGAGCTCGTCGCACGAAGTCGAGGGATGTCCCTGCCCATGCTGCGCGACGTCTTCTTGCGCGGCGACGCGAACGCCGGACTCACTCCCGGCTGGCGGGCGCTGGATCTCGGCGCCGACAGCATGGAGGTGCCGCTGGCCGTCGCCGGCACCGGCGAGGCAGCTACGCTCGGCATTCTCGCTGCGCTCGAGAAGCGCGGCGAGGCCGCCGTCGACGACATCCTCAAGTATCTCGATTCCGACAGCCCGCGAGTGGTCGCGCGCGCGATCTTCGCTCTCGGCAAACTCCGCGCGAGCAAGTCCGTACCGCGACTGATCGAGATCGCGCTCCAGTCCGAATCGATCGAAGTGCAGCAGCAGGCGATGCGCGCACTGCTCTTGTTCGGCGATCGCCGCACGATCCAAGCATCGATGCAACTGCTCGCGAGCAAGGACGCGACGATCCGCAAGATCGCCGCCACCAACCTCGGTCGACTCAAGGCCAGTGAGGCGCGCGATGTCCTGAACGCGCTCGCCTCGAAGACCGACGCGTCGCGCTCGGACGACGAGGATTCGGCGGCCGCGCTGTTGGCGCTGGGAGAGATCGGTGACCCGGCCGTGTTGTTGCTCGCATCGAGCTCCTGCAAGAGTCCCGGCAAGAAGTCGGAAGAGGCACTGGTCTGGCTGTTCCAAACCCTGTCGCCGAAGCTCGAAGCGGAGGGAGAGGAGACCAAAGCGCTCATCGCGGTCCTCGATCACGAGAGTTCGCTGCTGCGTCGATATGCAGTGCAGCGGCTCGGCGACCTCCGCGATCCGAACTCAGCGTCGGCTCTCGAGGGTCGGCTCGCCAAGGAGAACGATCAGCTCCGCCCCTTGCTGGAAGTCGCCCTCGCGTCGATTCGCGGCGGGATGGGCGAAGCGGAGAAGACAGGCTTGGCCGGGGTCGCGCAGCAGGTCGGCGCCACGATCCAGCGCCTCTGGAGCGATCGCAAAGTCCGGGGCCTGATCATCGCGGTCGGCTCCTTCCTGGCGGTCGTCGCAATCGGACTCACCATGGTGTTCCGCCGGCAGCGCAAGCGCCGGAAGGGCGAGAACTGGGCGGCACGGGCACGCGAAGTGGCCGGACCTGCGCCGACCGCGCCCGTTCGCCTGCGCCCGCGCTACGAGGACTATCAGCCTGAGTATCAGCCCGGTGAGAACTGGGACGCCGAGATCGCATCCGGCGAGGAAGACGAGTGGCCCATGGAGGAAGAGTGGAGCGAAGCAGGCGGGAGCGAAACCCAAGACGCGCCGCGGCGGCGCTGAAGCTCGTCCTCGCGGCTCTCCTGCTCCCGGCGATCGCTTGGACGCAGAGCGCGCGATTGGTCGCGGAGATCGCTCCGCTCGACAGCCGGTCGCTGCCGCCGGGACTGCGTTGGCTTCGCGCCACGCTTCTCGAGCACGGCGACCGCGGCATCGAGGCGAACGCCGGCCTGCGCCTCCAACTCGGACGCGACGGCGGACTGAGCCTCAGCGCGAGCAAGACCATCGATCTGGGCGACGACGCGATGCGCTTCACCCTCGAACTCGACGGCGAGGCACAGGTCCGTGGGGCATGCGATCGCCGGGGCCATGAGACTTGGTGGATCGATCCGGAACTGGACCTCGAGAAGCTCCCGACGGAGCTGCGGCGACTCGTCGAACGATTCGGCTACGAGGCCGCGACCGGCTGGCTCACCGCGAGTCTCGATGCGATCGTCGGCAACCTCGCGACCGCGATTCTCGAGGGCGACCCGTCGAGCGAAGCCCTGATGATGGGCGCTGCCGAATGCGGCACGGTCGCGCTGCTCGCGCGACGGACCAAGGACGGCACGCTGCGGGTCGACGGCTCGAGCGACGGCGGCTTGCTTCTGCCCACGGTGCTGGTCCTTCTCGCCGACCGACAATCCGGTGATGACGGCGAGGTGCCGCCGAAGGCGATCACGGCCGACGTCGAGCGTTGGATCCTGATGGCGGCCTCCGCCCGCGCCGACGAACAAGAGGAAGCCGCACGCCAGCTCGGTCGCTTCCAGGAGCCGCGGGCGATCGCGACGCTCGAGCGACTCCTTCACGGTGACGCGGATCTCCGGCTGACCGCGATGCACTCGCTCGTACGACTGCGGTCGACGACTTCCATCGCCGCGATCGCCGCGGCCGCCGACCCGAAGATCGGCGGCAGCGTGGAGTTCGCCGCGCGCGCGATCTGGAGTCTGCTCCCGCCGCCGTTGACGGCTGCCATGCACGCGGAAGCGGCGCACGTCGTCGAACCGACACCGCGCGAGCCCTCGCTGTCGCCGCTGCAATGGGAACTCCCGCACGCGGTCGCCGCGCTGTCGGGCGCACTCGCGGTCGTCTGCTTGTTCGCGCTCGCGGGACTGCATCGGCGCAACGGCGCTCGCCGCATCACACCGAACAGAGCGCCAGCTTGAGCGGAGGCCGCCCATCCGGCGAGGGGAAGTCCTCGTCGGGCGCGATCACTTCGAGCTCACGAATCGGCCGACCGGCCTTTCGCGCGCAGCGATGCAACGATTCGATCCAAACGTCGCGCTCCACCGCGGCGACGTGGTTGGTCGCGAGCAAGTGACCGCCGTCGGCAGTCACGAGCCACGCCGGCTTGAACAAAGACTGATAGTCATGCACGACGTCGATCTTGCCGAACTTGCCGCGAGCCAGTCGCGGCGGATCGAGCACGACCAGGTCGAAATGGCGCGGCGATCGCGGCCGGATGTCGCCGGTCTGGTGACGCCGGCCGACGGTTTGCCCGGCGAGTTGTCGAAGCGTCACGAGGCAATCTTCGCGCAGGAAGCGCACGCGTGACGGAACGAGTTCGTTGAGCGCCAGGTTGCGCTCACCGACCGCGAGACTGCTCGACGCGAAGTCGACGTTCCAAGTCTCGACGGCACCGGCATGCTGTGCGACGAGACCGGCGGTGCAGGTGTAGGCGAACAGGTTGAGCACCGATCGACCCCGAGCCAGCTCGGCGATGCGGCGACGGCCGGCACGGAAGTCCAGGAACAACCACGGGTCGAGGCCGCGGTGCGCCGCGCGCACCAGCATGCGCACGTCACCTTCGCGAACGATCACCTCGCGCTCGGTCGCGGCGTCAGTGATCGTCGCGGCACGATGACCGTCGCGACGATCGACGACCGCGCACGGCGTCGCGAAGAACGCACCGATCGTTGCGGCGAGCTGCGCGACGTCCCACTCGGCCGCCGCGGAGCGGAACAACTGCGCGATCAGCAGTTCGCCGTAGCGATCCACCGCGAGTCCGGGAATGCCCTCGGTCGCGCCGTGGAACCACCGCCAGCAATCGGTGTGCTCGGCGCGCAGTCGCTCGACCAGGCCCGCGCGAGCCGCACGCGCGCGCGCGAGGTGTTCGATCAACGCGTCCGGAAGCCCGCTCACTTGATGACGAAGTTCACGAGCTTGCCCGGAACGACGATCTCCTTGACCACCGTCTTGCCGTCGAGCTGTGCTGCCACCGCATTACGCGCCATCGCGGTCACGACGTCCGCGCCGGCGTCGGCGGCGACCGTGATGCGAGCACGCACCTTGCCGAGCACTTGCACGGCGAGTTCGATGGTGTCGTCCACCAGCATCGCTGGATCGACGGCGGGCCATGGCGAGTGCGCGAGCAGTCCGATACCGCGCAGCCGCTCCCACAGCTCTTCCGCGACGTGCGGAGCGAAGGGTGAGAGAATCTGGACGAAGCGCAGCACCTGACTGCGCGACAGCCGATCGCTCGCCTTGGTCGCCTCGTTCACGAACACCATCATCGCCGCGATCGCGGTGTTGAAGGCAAGTCGCTCGATGTCCGCGCCGACCTTGTCGATGCAGCGATGGAGCGCGCGCTCGAGTTCCGGGTCGTCCGTTCGGTCATCCAACAAGTGCGGGTGCACGTTGCCGACCGCGAAGTCTTCCGGCACCGCCAGACGCCACGCACGAGCGAGGAAGCGGTGCACACCAGGCACATCCTTCGGATTCCACGGCTTGCTGTCCGCAAGCGGGCCCATGTACATCTCGTACAGACGGAGCGTATCCGCGCCGTACTCGCGCACGACGTCATCGGGATTGACGACGTTGCCGTAACGCTTCGACATCTTGGTGACGACCTGCGTGAGCGCCTCACCGGTGCCTCGGTGTCGCCACGCGCCGTCACCGTTGTCCTCCACTTCGCTCTGCGGGACCGTCGCGCCGCGACCGTCCTGATACGCGAACGACAGGATCATTCCCTGGTTGTAGAGCTTGTGGAACGGCTCGTGCTCGCGCAGCAAGCCGAGGTCGTGCAGGGCCTTGGTCCAAAAGCGCGAGTAGAGTAGGTGCCCGACCGCGTGCTCCGTGCCGCCTACGTAGAGATCGACCGGCAGCCAGTAGTCGCTCGCAGCGCGCGAGCAGAACTCGCGTTCGTTGTGCGGATCGCAGAAGCGCAGGAAGTACCAGCTCGAGCCGGCGGCACCCGGCATCGTGTTGATCTCGCGCCGCGCGGGTCGCCCTTGCGCATCGTGCGTCTCGACCCAGGCGGTCGCGCGCGCCAGCGGCGACTCGGGAGTGCCGTGCGGTTTGAAATCGGCCATCGCCGGCAGCTCGACCGGCAGACTCGCATCGGAGACCAGTTCGGGGGAGCCGTCCTCGCGGAACACGATGGGGAACGGTTCACCCCAATAGCGCTGCCGCGAGAACAGCCAGTCGCGCATCTTGAACTGAACGCGCGCACGACCGCGGCCGCGCGCGCCGAGCCAGTCGATCACCGCACGGATCGCGCGCGGCTTGTCGAGTCCGTGCAGGTCGAGACCGTCCACGTTGGCGCTGTTCGCATACGGTGCCGGTTCGGTCATGCACTCGCGACCCGCACGCACGCGCGCGTCGCGCTCGGCATCGCCGGTCGACGGCGCGAAGATCGGCGGAATCGGCAGGCTGAACATGGTCGCGAACTCGAAGTCGCGCTCATCGCCGGCGGGCACCGCCATGATCGCGCCGGTTCCGTAGCTGGCGAGCACGTAGTCCGCGATCCAGACCGGAATCCGACCGCGCGGGTCGTCCGCGGCGAATACGGGATTGTGGGCGTAGGCACCGGTGAAGACACCCGTCTTGGTCTTCTGCAACTCGGTGCGCTCGAGTTCGCTCTTGGTGGCGGCGGCGGCGACATAGGCGTCGACGGCAGTGCGCTGTGCGGGGGTCGTGATGCGCGCGACCAGTTCGTGCTCGGGCGCCAGCACCATGAACGACGCGCCGAACAGCGTGTCGGGGCGGGTGGTGAACACCTTGATCCGCGCCGCGCCATGATCGAGCACGTCGAACTCGATCTCGGCGCCTTCGCTGCGACCGATCCATTCGCGCTGCTGGGTCTTGAGTGAGTCGGACCAATCCAGGCCGTCCAGATCGTCGAGCAGGCGTTGGGCATACTCGGTGATCCTGAACATCCATTGCTGCAGCGGCCGCCGCTCGCACGGGTGATCACCGCGCTCGCTGCGACCGTTGACGACCTCGTCGTTGGACAGCACGGTGCCGAGCGCTTCACACCACCACACCGGAGCGTCGGACACGTACGCCAGGCCCTTCTCGAACAGGCGCGCGAAGATCCACTGCGTCCACTTGTAATAGCTCGGATCGCAGGTCGCGAACTCGCGGCTCCAGTCGTAGCTGAAGCCGAGGCTCTTCAACTGCCGCTTGAAGGTCGCGATGTTCTCGTAGGTGGTCTCGCCGGGATGACGCCCGGTCTGGATCGCGTATTGCTCCGCCGGCAAGCCGAAGGCGTCCCAACCCATCGGGTGCAACACGTTGAAGCCGTCCATTCGCTTCTTGCGACAGACGATGTCGGTGGCCGTGTAGCCCTCCGGATGTCCCACGTGAAGCCCGGCTCCCGACGGATAGGGAAACATGTCGAGCGCGTAGAACTTGGGGCGCTTGGCCTCGAATCCCGGCTCACCCGGATTGCGGGCGCGGAAGACTTCGTGGTCATCCCAGAAGCGTTGCCATTTCGGCTCGATCTCGGCGGGGCGATAGGTTTGACGGGACTCGGACATGGCGGGCGGAACATTCTGGGGATCGCGCGGGTTGGGATCCATCGCCTCTTGAAGCGGGATTCACGATCGATCGCCACGCTGCCTCGCGATGCGTCCGCTTCATTCCGTTCTCGCGACCGCGGCCTTGGCCGGCGGCCTCGTGTGCCAGACCACGATCTTCGGTTCCGCCTGCGATCGCGTGAGCGGGGTCTCGCCCGTGTTCTGGCTCGATCCTTCGTTCCAACCGGGCCGTGACGTCACCGCGCGCGCCGTCGCGCTGCCGCCCGCCGCTCCTCTCGCGCTGCTGTTGGGCTTCTCGAGTCGCGACCTCGGCGGGGCGCCCTTGCCGCTCGAGCTGACGCCCCTCGGTCTCCCCGGCTGTTCACTGCTGACCAGCAGCGACGTCGCCCTGCCGTTCCCCGCCACCGGCGTGCCGCCGGCGATTATTCCTCTGCCGACGAGTCTGCTGCCGGCCGCCGGCGAGATCTTCCTGCAGACGATCTTCTGGGTGCCCTCGACCGGCGCACTCAGCGGCGTGAGCTACGGGTTGGCGTTGCGCGTGCCGCCGCCCCGCGCGGACTTCACGATCGCGATGTTGCCCGACACGCAGTTCTACTCGGAGCAGTCGGCGATCTACTTCCACTTCGTCGGGCAGACCGATTGGGCCTTGCGCAACGCGGATGAGATCGCATTCGTCACTCAGGTCGGCGACATCGTCCAGAACGGTGCCCGATATCCGATCGAGTTCGCGCGCGCGGACGCCGCGATGGCTCGGCTCGACCCGCGGGTGCCCTACTCGGTCGCGCTCGGCAATCACGACTTCGACGTCGTCAACGACAAGGCGGCGGCGACGGCATTCACGGCGACCTTCGGCGCTGCACGCTGGAACGGCCGTCCGACTTTTCTGGGCACCAGCAGCAATCAGCGCAACTCTGCGCACCGCTTCCCGACGCGCAGCGGGGACCTGCTCCACTTGGCGCTCGAATGGCGGCCGAATGACGCCGCGATCGAGTGGGCGCAGAGCGTGCTGTCAGCTCACCCGTCGGTTCCAGCGATCGTCTCCACGCATGAACATCTGGGCACCGGTAACCCCGCCCCGTTCCGAACCGGCGGCGCGACTCCCGACTCGGGCGGCAACAACGCCGCGATCGACGTGCACCGAAAACTCGTCGAGCCCTTTCCGCAGGTCTTCCTCGTCCTTTGCGGTCACGTGCACGGACCCGGTCGCCGTATCGATCGCACGATCTTCGGTATCGAAGCTCACTCGATTCTCGCCGACTACCAGTCCGACGTGCAGGGCGGCAACGGGTGGCTGCGGACCCTGCACTTCGATCCACTGCGAGCCTTGCTGGAGGTACGGCCGTTCTCACCGACCTTCATCGCCGGCAGCGGACCCGATTACACCGGTCAACCCGATCACGCCTTCGACTTGGCCTACGACCTGATCGCCCATCGGCAGCGGCTGGAGTCCGAGCGAGTCGCGCGCTTTCGTGAGGGGCAGGACTTCGGCGCCGGTCCCTACCTCGGCGGTCGCGACACGCGCATCGGTGACGGCAGCAACGGCGGAACCCTGCCGGGCACGCCGCGCGGCAACGACCCACTGTTGTTCTGTGACGGCGACGGCGATCACGATCAGTCGCTGTTGGCCTTCGACGGGATCGTGGGCAACGGCGTCGGACAGCTCCCAAGCGGTACGCGAGTCCGCCGCGCCATCCTCACCCTCACCACCGAGGGCGACTCGGCAGCCAGCACCGACGGCGGGCGTCTCCATCGCATGTTGGTCGGTTGGAACGAGCAATCGACGTGGAACTTGCTCGGCGGCGGTGTGCAGGTCGGGGCCGAGGCGAGCGCGAGCGCAGACCTCGACACCGGCGGTCAGGTGACCCAGAAGGGAACGGTGTCGTTCGACGTCACCGCCAGCGTACAGGCCTGGCTCGACGGTGCGCCCAATCACGGCTGGGTGCTGATCGGCAACGGCAACGACGGCTGGGGCGTGCGCAGCACCGAGCATGACGCCGTCGTCGAACGGCCAATGCTGACGGTCGTCTGGTGACCGCGAAGCGCACGCGCCGGCCATTCGCGCCCGCTCGCCATGGATCGTGACGTGGGCGCCGATAGTCTTCGCTCGAAGCTCGCGCGATGACCGACACCGCAGAGATCCTTCGACGCTTCCACGGCGGCGACTCCGCTGCACTGGCCGAGCTGGTCGCCCACGACGGCGCGTGGATCGAGGCCCATGTCCGCAGGCGACTCGGCGCGCAGTTGCGCGCGCGGGTCGACACGCAGGACATCGTGCAGAACACGCTGGTCGAAGTGTTGAAGAGCGGCCCTCGCTTCGTCGTCGACGACCGCGCGCAGATGCGCGCGCTGCTCGCTCGGCTGGTCGAGAACGTGTTGCGCCACCAGGCGCGTCACGATCGGCAGCAGCGGCGCGACGTGCGACGCGAGGAGCGTCTCGCCGGACCGGATTCGGCCGGCACGGTCGTCGAGCTGCCGGCCCCGGGCGGGCCGGGTCCTGCGACGCAGGCGGCCGGCGGCGAACAGCGTGACTGGGTCCGACTGGCGCTCGAACTGCTCGACCCGGACGACCGTGAGGTCATCGTCGGCCGCGAGTTCGACGGCTTGCCCTTCGCGGTGATCGGCGAGCGACTCGGACTGAGCGAGGCGCACACCCGCGTGCGCTTCTCGCGCGCGCTGCCCAAACTCGCTCGCGTCCTCCAAGGCTTGCGCCAGGGCCGGCTCGCCGATGCCCTCGGTGAAGCCGGCGAGGACCGCGACGACCGCGAGGACGGCGCGCGCGGCACCGACCGGTCCTGACTCGACGCAGAATCCGCGGAACCCTCGTTGCGAGACCGATCGGCGCGGGCCTTCCGAGACCAGATCGCCTCGCGCGCTCCCGATCCCGAATCACACCGCCGCCGTTGACCACCCCTTCTCGACTCGAACGTGCCCTGGAGATCTGGCTGCTCGCCGAGGAGCGCGGAGACGCGCCCGATGCCGTGCTCGCACGACACGGCGATCTCGCCGATCTCCTGCATCCGCTGTTTCACCCCGACTCCGCGCTCGGCGGCGAGACCGGTTCGCGACCGCGGCTCGGCGACTTCGACCTCGGTCGCGAGATCGGCCGCGGCGGCATGGGAGTGGTCTTCGAGGCGAGGCAAGTCAGTCTTGGCCGTCGCGTCGCGATCAAGATCCTCGCCACGGAGCTGACCAAGGACCCGGCGCGCGTAGCTCGGTTTCGGCGTGAGGCCACCACGCTCGCGCGCGTGGAGCATCGCAACGTCGTGCGCATCCTCGGCGCTGGTGAGGACGGTGAGCAGCACTGGCTCGCGATGGAGTTCGTCGAGGGTGGGACGCTGGAGAGTCGACTTGCACAGGTACAGGCTCAGGGTGGCCACGTCGGGACTTCGCTGCGCGAGTGCGTGCAGATCGTGGCGGAGATCGCGTCTGCATTGGCGCAAGTCCATTCGCTCGGGCTCGTGCATCGCGACGTGAAGCCTTCCAACATCCTGATCGGCACCGACGGCTCGCCCAAGCTCTCCGACTTCGGCCTGGCGCAGTTCGACCGCGCGACGGCACTGACGCGCGAAGGCACGCTGACCGGCACACCGTTCTATCTGCCGCCCGAGGTCGTCGCGGGGGCGACGTTCACGCCGCTGGGCGACGTGTGGTCCCTGGGTGTCGTGCTGTTCGAAGTCAGCACGCTGGAGCGACCCTTCGACGGCGAGACCGAGGCCGTGGTGCTGCAGAAGATCCTGCGCGACGTTGCCCAAGATCCGCGGCGCAAGGCCCCCGGACTGCCCGTCGACCTTGCGGCGATCGTGATGCGCGCGCTGGAGAAGGAGCCTTCGCGCCGTTACGGCGACATGCTCGCCTTGGCTGCCGACCTGCGCGCGTTCCTCGAACTGCGACCGACGACGGCGCGCCCGCCGACCGTGATCCAGCGGTTCCGGCGCTGGGCGCGGCGGGAACCCTGGCGTGCCGCACTCGCGCTGACTGCGGCGATCGCGATCAGTCTCGGCGCGGTCCTGCTCACTCGCATGGGAACGCTGCGGGCCGGCGCTCGCGCGGAGTCGGCGGCGGAGTACGAGGCGGCGGTTGCGGAGAGCTTCTTGCGGCGTGCGGATGGACGGCGCGATCTCGCCGAGGCGGCGGCGCGGCGTGCGCGGACACTGCGGCCGGAGTCGGGCGAGGGCATCGTCTTGGAGTGCCTGCAACGGTTGCGCTTCGAGTCGGCCGACGCCGCGTTGCTGCGATTGTCGGAGCTCACGGCATTGCCGCACGACGACGACGAAGCTTGCGCCTGGTTTCGCGCCCTGCTGTTGCATCGACTCGGTCGCCACGAAGAGGCGGAGGCACTCGAGCAGCAACTCGGGGAACCGCGCTCGCAGATGGGGCTGCTTCTCGCCGCCGGGATCCGCGTGGACACCGGTGGACAGGAGGCCGTCCGTGAAGCGTTGGGGCTCGTGTCGCTCGCGACGCGTCTTGGTCCCCCACGACTGCTCGTGCACGCACAATGGGCCACCTTGCTGCGGGTGATCGGTGATTCGGCGCAGAAGATCGAGGGCGCGCGAGCGCTTTCGCGACTGTGGCCGAACGAACCGCTCGCGCTGCATCTTGCGGCCGCGCTGATCCAGTCCGAGGATCCGGCGCGCGCGCTCGCCTGGCAACGACGTGCGCTCGCGCTCGGCCTGGTGGACTCCTTCGCGCATTACAACCTGGCGATGTATGCCTACGCCGTCGGCGACAAGGCGCTGGCGGTCACGACGGCACGAAGCGTGTTGCTCTCCGCCGAGTCATTGCAGCCGCCACAGCGGCAAGCGCTGCTGCAAGCGATCGGTGACTTCGCGCCCGATGAACTCGACAGCACGTTGGAGCAGTGGCGAAGTTCGCGTCCCGATGCGGAGGCGCAGGCCTCGAGGGAACTCGGCTGGAGTGCGTGGCGCCGCGGCGATCTCGCTCCGGCGCGGAAGGAGTTCGAGCGCGCGCTCGCGTCGACGCCCAACGATCCTGGCGTGCTGCAGGGCCTGGCAACGGTGCTCCAGGATCAGGGCGACGTTCCGGCATCGATCGCGTACATCGACCGACTTCTCGAACTCGACCCGGCTTCCAGCGCCGGCCATGCGCTGCGCATGCACGTACTGAGCACATCTTCGGCCGGCGAAGCCGCGCTCGCTGCGGAGCGCGAGCGGCATGTGCGCGCAACCGCGGACCATCGCTGAGAGATGCGTGCGCGCTGGGCGAAATGAGCACCAGGTGCGTGTGAGTTCAATCGACGACGGTGGTCGCCCGTGGACTGAGCATCAACCCCGGTTCCCATCTCACCTGAGCGGCTCGCCCTGCCACTTGCCTGCAGTCGCGCTCACTTGCTCGTGCTGTTGAGGTGGCGAGCAATGGCACGGAATGCGGGCAGCGAAGTCGGGTCGTTTGCGGCATTGCCCGCGACGGGATGGCTCGCGAAGCGCGCAATGACCAGTTGGGCACGTGGATTGATCCAGAGCGCCTGGCCGTGAACCCCGCGGGCCATGAACGAGCCGTCTTCATCATGCGAGATCCACCACATGGATCGGTAACTCCATCCACTGAGGAGGTCGTATCCAGCCTTCGCGAACGCCTCGCGGCTGCCACCACGTCGAATGTCCTCGATTGCGGACTTGGGGACGATCTGCGCTCCGCGGTAGCGACCGTCGTTGCGGATCATCTCGCCGAATCGCGCCAGGTCGCGTAACCCCGTGTTCAGGCCGCCCCCGGCGAAGGGCGTCCCGGTCGAGTCGACGGACATGTAGGCATCCTGCTCCGCGCCCAACTTGCTCCAGATCCGTTCGGACAGCAACTCGGCAACCGAGCGCCCGCTCACCCGGGCCAGGATCCACCCAAGCGCATCCGTGTTCGCGGTTCGGTAATGGAATTCCTGCCCATGCTCGCCATCCGGCACCACCGTCTCGAGGAAGTCGTAGTACGAACGCGGGCCCGTGTAGTCCTTGGGCTTCGGAAGTGGATTGCCGGCCGCGGCGTGCGCCCATACTTCCGCGTTGGGGTCCGCATAGTCTTCGCTGAAACGAATCCCGGTCGTCATGTCCATCACTTGACGTACGGTTGCGTCACCGAACGCGGAGTCCTGGAGTTCAGGAACGTAGTCGGCTACAGCCTGCGCTGGGTCCAGCTCGCCGTCGGCCACCATCATCGCAGCCAGAGTGCCCACCAGGGTCTTCGTGACGGACATGACGCCGTGCTGCCCATCGGGACGCAAGACGCCGAAGTAGCGTTCATGCACGACTTGGCCCCGATGCAGGATGATGATGCCGTCCGTGTAGTTCGCCAGCAGGGACTCGCGCCAAGTCATCGGACGCTCCGCGCCGAGTGGCGTGAACACCACATCGTCGATGTCGTCGCGTATCGCCCTCGGCAGTGCGTTCGGTGACCCGATACCACGAGACACGTTGACCGTCGGCATCAGCTGTCGGAAGTTGGAGACGCTCCAGCGCATGGCCGGGAAGCGGAAGTAGCTGCCATCGTCGAAGCGCAAGATTCGGTCTGGCGGCGGCGGCGCGCCGACCATCCAGCCGAGCTTTGCGGGGTCGCTCTCGGCCGCATCGGGGAACATCTGACCAGCCGCGCGCGCCGTGGTCAGCGCGATCGGGGACACGACGACGATCGCGCCGGCGAAGGCAATCGCGAGTTCACGCATCATGAGGTTCATGCTACCCGCGCGTCGCTCGCTTCGACTCGTGGTGCTAACCCGGACTATTCGTGAATGTCGTCGCGAGATCGCCGCAGGTCGATGTCCGGCAAGGAGCTGCGTCGGTCGACGACCGAAGCGTAGCCGTAGCTACGCTGCCAGGGAGGAGCCGACGTAGCGACGCCGCCGGGCGCGACTTGTGGCGATCGCAGCAGACGTTCACGAAGAGTCCGGGCTAGATCCGACGCGCACTCAACTGGCTTGACGCGGAGCCGCGAGCCGGTCTCGAACTCCGCCGGTCGAATCGGCCGGTTAACCGATTCCACCATGATCGATGGCGAACAGGGTCATGCGGATGCAGTCGGCAAGATCTTCCTGCTGCCAGTGGAAAGCGGAGATGCTCCCGGCTCGCTCGAAGTGGCCCCATCCCCATCCGTCCTCGGCAGGGTTGAAGCACAAGCAACGACTGCCCAGCAGGCCGATCACCCAGACGCCGGGGATGTCGGGGTAGACATCCTGTGTCCACACGCACATCGGGACACGGACCATCATCCACAGGCGCAACGCTCGTGGGGCGTCGCGCTCCATCGCCCGCTCGGCCTCGGCGATCTCGCCGAGAACATCGCTCTCGGATAGGTCACGTGCCATGATCGGGGTCGACGTCCAACACGCTCAGCCGCGAGCCGGCACCATTGGCTTGCGTGCGCTTGGCGGTCCCCCGCTCGTCGGCTTCCGCGCGGAGTTGGGTCACCGCAGCCATCCTAGCCCGGACGCTTCGTGAACGTCGTGGCGAGATCGGCGCAGGTCGATGCCCGGCAGGGAGCTGCGTCGGGCGATGACCGAAGTGTAGCTGTAGCGACGCTGCCAGAGAGAAGCCGACGTAGCGACGCGCCCGGGCGCGACTTGTGCCGATCGCAGCAGACGTTCGCGAAGAGTCCGGGCTCTAGCCGTCGGCCGCGGCGAGGGGGACTTTGCCCGACGAGATACGAACTCCCGTCGAACCCTCGGTTCAGGACGTGGGTGGGGATCATGCGCATCGAGACGTGTGTGTGACGGAGCCGATCCTGCACCGTGGGGACGTTGAAGCCGTTCTCCTGCAGGTGGGTCGCGAGGCTGCTGCGAAGGTTGCGGGTCGTCACTCGGCTGCTGATCTCCAAGCCCGTGACAGACCGGCGAACGGCCATCTGAACGAGCAACGCATGCAAGGGATGGTGTCGAGGCTCGACCGACTCGGAGCGATGGCTTCATCTCTGGCGGTAGCTGTAGCCGCGGCTCGTCGACACCCACGTCGAGTGCGCCAGAACAACCGCGACGCGTGACACGGCTAGCCCGACATCACGACAGCACTTCGCCCCAGCACCGCGGTTGGCTCCATCGAACCGATCGAAGCCGGCCGACGCCCGACGAAATGCCGGGTGCGAGGCCGAACACGAGAAGCCCGCAGTTCGTCAGTCCGAGCCGAGAGTCGAACGGAGATGAGCATCCGCGCTGGCTCGAGACTGCGTCAACGGAACGCCGCGAACCGGGGCGGCACCGGAGCTTCGAATACCAACACACCCGTTTCGCGCGGGTGTGGAATCGTCAGGCGCAGGGAATGCAGCGCGAGCGACGGCCCGGCATGCCCGTAGCGCTCGTCGCCGACGATCGGATGACCGAGATGGGCGAGGTGCGCGCGGATCTGGTGACGGCGACCGGTGTCGAGCCGCACTTCCAGCAGACTGTGGTCGCGATCGGTCGACAGTGTCGTGAAGTGCGTACGCGCGTCCTTCGCAGCCTCGTGCGGACCGACCCGCACGCGCAGATTCCGATCCTCCCACAGCGGTGCGTGGATGACACCCGACGCCGGATCCAGGTGCCCTTCGACGACGGCGAGGTAAACCTTCTCGGCTTCCGTCCAGCGGGCGCGGACCGCCTCGCACACTTCCATCGAACGCGCGAACAGCAACACACCCGAGGTCTCGCGATCGAGGCGATGCACCGGCCACAGACGCGCGGGCCGCCCCGCGCGCGAGAGGGATTCCCGAGTGATCGACAATGCGGTACGCGTCTTCTCACGATCGGTCGAAACGGCGAGCAGTCCGGCCGGCTTGTCGATCGCGACGAGGTCATCATCGAGATAGAGCGGTGCGCGGCCCGAGACGGTGCCGCCGACCTCGCTGCCCGCAGCGCGCGACCGCAGTTCGATCGAATCACCTGGTCGGAGTTGGTGATCGTGGCGACGGACCGGTTCACCGTTGACGTGAACGCAGCCGGTCCGAAGCCGGTCCCTGAGGGTGTTGCGTCCCCAACCGCCCAGGCGGGCGATGAGGTACGGTAGCAGCCGCGCCGGTTCGTCGACCTGGAGTCGCTCAGCCATCGGGGGCAGAGGCTACTCGTCCCGCGCCCTGGTTCCGCGGCCGGGTTCGACGTCTGGAGGGAGTCGCATCGTTTCGTCACGGGATGCGACAATCCGACCGTTCCACCCGACCTCTCATCACCGCGGCCGGCCCACCTGCCGTGCCGCAAGGACTCGATGCGCGCGCAACTACTCCTCCAAGTTCTCCTGCTTGCGACCGCCCCCGCCGCTCAGACGACGTGCGAGGTGCGGATCGATGCCCAGTGCGTCGATCACGAGGGGAAGCCGGTCGCCGGCGTCGAGTTCGGCGACACGGTCGGCTGGGACGGGGGGAAGCTCGTGCGCGGATTTCTGTGCCCGAATCCGACGCATCCGCTTCGCCTCATCAGTGATGCCGATGGGCGAGTCAACGGCACATGGACCATGTCCCCCATGGGCACACCGCTGTTTGGCTCGAGTCGCGATCACACGCTCGCGGTCTTCGTCTTGCCGTCCTTCGACGACGTCACGCACGAAGCCTGCGTGCGTGGGACGATCGCGATGCAACGTGCGGTGACGCTGCGGTGCACGCTGCGCACGACGGCGCCGATCGACTCGTTCCGACTGGTCGTCAGTTGGCCGGTAGCGGGCCCGCAGCCGCACCGGCCGTGGTTCGCGTTCACGACGGACCGCGCGGACTTCGCGCTGACGCTCCCGCCGGGACGCTAGCCCGGATTATGCGTGAACGTCTGCTGCGATCGCCGCAAGTCGCGCCCAGCGGCGTCGCTACGACGGCTCCTCCCTGGCAGCGTAGCTACAGCTACGCTTCGGTCGTCGACCGTCGTAGCTCCTTGCCGGACATCGACCTGCGGCGATCTCGCGACGACGTTCACGCATAATCCGGGCTAGGAGGTGATCGCCGGCGCTGGGCGCGGCGTGGCACTCCCGCGAACCGTCCAACTCGACGACACCAGCGCGGTCTTCGAGCTCGGCAATGTCAGCGTGCCGCTGCCGGCTTTCGATCTCGTCGGCGAGTTGCTTCCGGATTGGCACGTGACCGCCGCACGCAATCTCCCACTCGAGAAGGCGGCACTCGGCGAGTTCCGCGGCAAGCCGCTGCTGATCCACTTCGACGAGTACGGCAATCCTCCCCGCTTGGACCAAGCCTCGCGCGAAGCCCTCGCCGCCTTGGCACGCCATCCGTCACGCGCGGCTTTCGGTGTCGTGCTGTTCGGGTCGACGCGCGACTGGCTCGCCGACCTGCCACCGCGCACCCCGAACCCGGAGTTCGATCGCCTCTTCCCGCCGCCAAAGCCGCCAGAGCCGCTGGTCGAGACCATGTTCCCGTTGTTGTCGGACGACACGGGAACAACTCAAACGCGGTATGGGTCACACTGGGGCACGGTGCTACTCGACCGTGACGGACGGTTGCTGGTTCACGGCGATCTGGCGACGGTGATCCGAGCGCTCGAACGCGAGATCGCCCCACGCTGAGTGCGGCGTGGTCGCGAACCACCCCGATCGCGAAGCCTTCGCGGACACTTGGGATCGATCGGCCAGTCGATGCGAGTCGCCCCTTGACCGGAACCCTTCACGACCACGACCGGCTTGCCGGCCAGATCTTCTCTTCCCAGCACGACGCTGCAACGCGATCGGAGGGGGCTCTGCCGTGCAGTCGCCAAGGTCGGCAAGCCGAGGCGTTCGAATCCACGTGGAGTGGTCGGTGCATCCCAAGCGGCCGACTGCGCCTTCCCTCCCGCGCACGGGACGCCAACTCGTCGGAGAGCGGTTCCGCGCGCTACCACTCGAGCAGCGGAGCCAAGCAACGTCACTCGATCTGCCAGAGCAGTCTCGACGGCTGCACGTTCACGCCGCCCAGATGCTGACCAGTGTGGGCCCGATGCCAGCCGAGCGGCAGCATGCCCCCCGGCCATACGCGAACTCAACGGCCTGAATGCGGCCCGATCAAAGGGAGGCACACATCACGCAGCCAGCGGAACCCAGAGTCGTACTCGTGCACCTCGGCGGCAGTGTCGGGGGTGTCACGCAAGCCGGCAGCCGGTCCGCCGCCAGCGACATGACCGTCGCCGGCCCTGCAGATGCTCCCGACTTCGAAGCGCACCCGGGGTGAGCGGTGTCGCGCGATCACTTCGAGCGACTCGTCGTCGAGGACCGATACCCACGAGTCTTGGCACTCGGTCCGACGGACTGCGAACTCCCGTCGGCCCGCGGTTCAGCACGTGGGCGTGGATCGCGGTCGTGGAGACATCCGGGTGGCCGAGCAGATCTCGCGCGATGCAGATGTTGGGCGGTGCTCCAGCAGGTAGGTCGCGAAGGTGCTGCAAAGGTCGCGACTCGTCCCTGCTTGCCGAGCGCAGCACCCCGCGCAGACCGCCGAACGGACTTGTCAATACGCGTCTCGCGCAAGGGATGATGCCGACGCGGAATCGACTCGCGATCGACGGCAACGACGTTGTCCTCTGCATCCATCCCAATGGCGACCTTGCACCGCAGTTTCGTCATGGCGACTCGGGACGACTCCGACCCATCGACGGCTCGCCCACGACCGCGCCTCGCAGGCGTCGACCAACCCACCCCGGAATCGAAGGCGCGGATGCGACGAGTGACTCCGCAGTCACACCATGGCGGCCTACTCCAACCCGAGCTGTCTCCGTGCGAGGCGATACACGCGATCGATCTCAGCCTCGACCGGAGCGGCGCGCGTCGCATCTAGGAAGCCACGGTGTTCGAACCAACTGACGATCGAACGTGCGAAGGTGTGAGAGATGTGTAGTTTGAGGTCCCAGACTACTCGGGATCGCGGCATCGCATCTATGGACACGATGTGCGCATCCCCATCTCGCAAGACGGTCATGCTCCAGCGGTTGGACCCGTCGGCGTCCAATCGCCGGGCCCATGGCTCTCGTAGCGTGCGGCGAACCCACTCGGCGTCGTAGGGCAACCCCATCGCCTTCAGACGCTCGGTCTCTCGGACCATCATTGCCTCCACCGATCGCTCCACTCGATCGCGCTCGTCAGCAGTCGCGGTCGGCAGTTCACCCATGTGCCGAGCCCTGCCCGCAGCGAGGGCCGCGTCGACTTCGGCGCTGCGGACTCGCATCAACAGATCATCCGCCTCCCGAAACGGCGGCAGAAAGCACTCGAAGAGCGCTTCGAGTTCGGCCATCTGCTCGCTCGTCAACGGGACGTCGTCGGGGTTCAGGTCGCAGGTGCGCGCCAAGGTTCGCGCCGAGTAGTTGAGCGGATGCGGAACAAAGATCCTGCGGAACCCGATGCACTCCTCCCGCGGGATGTCCCCCCAGCCGGGCACTGCGTCACCGGTTGGGGAGTTCTCGGCCGCTCTCAACAATTCGGCGACGCGATCCAAGGGCATGGAGACGAGGATCCGATCGAATGCAGCTTCATCCTCGTTGTTCGCGATCGAGGGTGGTCGTGGTGTGTCGACCGCGAGCGACTCCTCTCGCGGCGCGCCGAGATCGCTCTGCAACCGAAGTTGCCACGCGAGAATCGCCGTGATGCCAAGGACCACGACCAGGATCAACGCGGGTCGCCGAGCATCACGGATCGAAGCGAGCCTCAGCATGACGAATGGAAGTCGTCGCAACTGGGACATTCGACCCAGAAGTGATGCGTCCAGGTGGGTTCGACGCCAGGCGAGCAGTCGGTTCCAGGAAAGCCAGACAGTGACCCCAGCCAAGGGAAGCCGTCACCCGGCTCCTCGGTACCTGTCGCACAGAAGCGGATCGCGTTGGTGGTGCCCGCCACCGGGTTCCCCGGTGTAGGCGGTGGAACGCACTTGAATCCGTGTGCGGGCTTCACTCGATAGCTCGAGGTTCCCGCAACGCCTTGCGAGAGGTGGAGATCCAATCGGTCGGTGAACACTGGTGCTGATTGCACGATGATCGTCACGATCACGAAGCAGTCTTCGAAGAGTTCGCAGTCTCCCGAGGCGCAGTAGCAGGTTCCGGAGTACGAGCCGGGCTCCTGCACGAACGAGAGGTCGAGACCAGGTGTCGGCGGCGCCAGCAGTCTCATGCGGGGAATGCAGCCAACTTCGAGACACTCGTTGATCGGTGCAGGAATGCCGCCCTGCGCAGTTCCCGAAGCGGCCAGAAGCAGAACAAGGAAGGCCACAAACAACTCATGTCGCATACAAAGTCCTCAGACCCGAGAGTCGACCGGTCGCCGCAGTGATCCCGGCACCCTTTTGCCAGGTCAAGCGACGCAGACTGTTGTCACGGTAGAGAGAGAGAGAGAGAGAGAGTTTCAAGTGCAAGTACGTGATCCGGTCCATGCCGTGGTCGCCGGGCACCACGGCGATGCGGTTCACCCCCAAGATGTTGGCACTCGATCCGCGGCACTTCCCTACCCGAGCCGAGCGCAACGCCATCGATCACCACCGTCCGGAGGCGCGCTGTCAGCTCGTCGCCTGCGGCAGTCGCGATCGATTGAGGTGCGCCAGGAGCCGATGCAAGCGCGAGGCTGATCGGCCGCGATCGATACTCCAACTCGTCGATAGCACGAGAGGTGGTGAGGTGCTTGGGCCGAGGCAAGGCTGGAGAGCGAGGCGGCCGCGGCGCGAAAGCCAGCGCTCGATCGCCGGGCACACGGGCCGGACAGCGACCCTGACCAAGAAAGTCCGACCCGCCGCGTTACGCGGGTCTCCGCGACGGGCCTGTTGCGACTACCGGGCATTCGCGCCGGTCCGAGACACCCCGATGAACACCCTCTTCCCGTCCTTCGTCCTGGGCCTGACCGCACTCGCGGTCGCGCAGGATCCTCATTCCACCCCAACGGCCAAGTCCATCGACGCCCCACAACCGCGCGCCACACTCGCGCTCGCCGGCAAGCCCGGCGTCGTGTTACCGAGCGCGACGCAGCGCAGCGGCGAATCGCTGCCCGCCGTGCCCGCGCGACCGAGCAGCGTCTGGACCGACGTGATCGACGGTGTCGGACACGGGCTCGGTCCCGACTGGAAAGCGAGCTTCGACGGCACAGCCCTCGAGTTCGTGCCCGCGCTCGGCAGCGAGCAGCCGCGCAATCTGCCGGTTCGCTTCGAACTGACCAACGTCGCTTTCGGTGAGAGCGATGTGCCCGTGCCCGCAGGACGGCTCCGAGCCGAGGGAAGAACCTGGCGCGCGGAACGCGGCCCCTGCACGGAGAGCATCGACCTTTCCGAGCGCGGCGTCGAACAATCGTGGGTCTTCGCGACCCTCCCTTCGCGTCGAGAACTGCGATTGACGATCGAGTGGTCGTCCGATCTGTCTGCCCGCAAGGACGCCTCGTCGATCGTGTTCGAGAGCGCTGCCGGCGGCGTGCGATACAGCGAGGCGGTCGCGTTCGATGCGCGCGGACACGCCTGCCCCCTCGACCTCGAACTGGTCGAAGGCCGAATCGAACTGCGCGTTCCCGAGGCGTTCGTCGCCACCGCGGAACTCCCGCTCACCGTCGATCCGCTCGCCAGCACGCTCCTGATCGCCACCGGCGGCAACTTCACCGGCTTTGCTGACGTCGCCTTCGATTACACGACCCAAGAGTTCCTGCTCGTCTGGCAGTTCCTCTACAGCGCCACCGACGCGGATATCTGGGCACAACGACTGGACCTGAATCAGCAGGCGATCGGCGTCCCATTCCCGATCGACTTCACTTCCGAATCCTGGGCTTATCCGCGCGTGGCAAACAACGGCGCGACCGACAGCTTCCTCGTGGTCGCCGAGTGCTCGAACGCACTCGCCAACCCGCGCTGGATCGGTGGTCGGTTGTGGATGGCAAGCGGCGGCCTCGGTGCGCCGCTCGTGATCGAACAAGCCGGCACGGCGGGCTCGTTCAGCGGTAGCTGTTTCAAGCCGGACGTGGGCGGCGATCCTTCGGAGGTGGGCACGACGTGGTTCACCGTCGTCTGGGAGCGAGATTACTCACCCACCGATCACGACATCCTGATGCGACAGGTTTCGCCATTCGGAACGCTGGCGAGCTTCCTGCCGACGGCGATCGATCTCGGCGGTGGCTACGAGAGTCGACCGCGCATCGCCAAGAGCAACGGCTACTCGATCGTGGCCGGTCCGGGCGGTCAGTATTGGCCGGTGGTCTATCAGCGGACCTTCGGGCCGAACGACGAGGACATCCGCGGATCGCTGGTCGCTCCGAACGGGCAACTGATCGGCGCCTCCAACTTCCCCATCGCGTCCTCGTCGCGCGACGAACGCTCGCCGACAGTGAGTTCGCCGACCGAGATCCTCGGTGGCCGTCGTCGCCACGCGGTCGCCTTCGAACGCCTCGAACCGACGACGTCCAGCGACATCCTGGTCGCGGTCCTCGACGATGCCGGCACCCTGCTCACCACGTCGAATCTGCAAGTGCTCGAAGGTGCCGGCGCGGCGGCGAACTGGATCCAGCACTACCCGACGATCGACAGCGACGGCGTGCGCTTCGCAGTGGCCTACGGCGAACAGTGGAGCGGCACCGGAAGTGACTTCGACGTCCGAGCATCGACGATCGCCTACGACCCGACCTCGAACCAGCTCGTCGCCCACGAGAGCCGCGTCGGCGTCGCGACGACGACCGACTACGAGTCGCTCCCGGCGATCGCGTCGACTTGGAGTGGCGGCGGCAGCACGTTGCAGCACTGCATCGCATTCCACCGCGTGTCGCCGACCGCGTACGAAGTGCGGGCAGGCATCTACGAAGCGCGCTCTGTTGGCCCCCTGCCGACCCTGCGCGCGACCGGCTGTCACGGCCTGGGCATCACCATGACCGACCTGCCCGCGCTCGGCCGATCGATCACCTTCGACCAGAGCGACTCCGGCCCCCTCACGGGCTTCCTCCTCGGCTTCCCGATCGCGACTCCGGTGCCGACCTGCGGCGGCTGCGTGCTCGGTGCCGACGGCGCGATCCTCGCCAATCCCGCCACGCTGTTCGTTCCGCCGGAGGTCAGCCTGGTCGGCGTGTCGCTCGCCTGTCAGGCGTTCAGTGCAGTGCACGGCTCGTGCTTCGGCGCGGTGTCGCTGTCGGACACCATCGACTTCACGATTCTGTGAGCCGATCGGAACGGTAGCCGAGGGACCACTCCAGCACGCCGGCGACAACCTGGCACCCTGGAGAATCCCTCGGCGCACGTTGGCCCACCCCACCACACCGGACATGATGCGCGCGTGAGCGTCCTTCACCGTCACCGCAGTCGACTCCCGATCCTCCTCGGCGCGTGCCTCTCGATGACCGTCGCCGCACAGGAGACCGCCCCTTATCGCACCCCGCGCGCGGGCGAGGCGGTGAAGTCCACGCTGTTCGGCGAACCCTTCGAGCTGGCCGAGCGTGATCGCAGCACGGTGCTCGCGATCGATGCGACCGTTCACTTCACGCCCGACGTGAGCGACAACAGCGCGCAGTTGCTGCCGTACCTGTACTACTGGGATCGCCCGCGCGACGGCTCGCACTGGCTGCGCGCCGTGGTCGGTGGGATCTACAACGACGTCGAGTGGGCCACTCCGTTCGAGTCCGGCTCCAGCGCGGAGTGGGCGCTCGGCTTCACCTCGTATAGCCCACTGGGGGCGACGGCCGAGTTCATCGACGGCCGACTCGACCGCGCCGAGGAACTGCACTGGGGCTTCGTGCGCGCTCGCGCGGGAGTCGGTTTTCGCAAGTCGATCGGTCCCGGCGAGGTCGACAACGTGCACGCGCTCGATCTCTTCCTCGAGCCGGGATACCTCTACTTCGGTCGCGGCGATCGCACGGCGTCAGCCTTCGACATGCCCGACAGCACCTTGGAAACGCGGGTGCGCCTGAGCTGGCGATACGACGCCGTTCGCCGCAACCTCATCGAGCGCGCACACGAGGGCCACGCCTTCGGCGCCGATGTCGTATACGGCCGTCGCGAAGATTGGTCGTCTTGGGGTCTGGCCGGTGGCAGCGGCATCGACGACGGCAAGGGCGGCCGGGATTACGCGTTCGCCACCGCATACGCGCTGCTCGCAGCGCCGTCACCGTTCACCGACAGCGAGCGACATCGGCTCGTCACGACGGCAC
The DNA here is from genome assembly GCA_050181465.1 of Planctomycetota bacterium. Taxonomy (GTDB): domain Bacteria; phylum Planctomycetota; class UBA1135; order UBA1135; family UBA2386; genus JACRLW01. Next base: position 143,363 of record JBFXDD010000007.1, on the reverse strand, counting down.
ACATCGGCTTCGGCGACGGGATCGATCGCTTCTCCGCACCTCGCATCGGCGGCGGCCCCGACACGCGCAGCGAAGAGGTCGGCTCGATCGCACGGCCCGTTCTGCCCGGCAGTGCCGTCGAGGAGTTCTTTCCGACTTCGTACGCACTCACCTCGATCAGCTATCGCTACGAACTCAGCTTCTTTGCGTACCTCGAAGCGGGAGCCACCTTCGGGGTTCTCGACCGCGATCGTCAGGAAGGTGCCGTCCGTGTGCGCCGCGACGACACCTTCGAGGCCGTTCACCTCTTGTTGACGTCCGGCTTCCTCGGCCAGTCGCGCCTGCAACTGGGCTACGCCTACGACTTCGATGTCGTGCGCGACGGTGAGGACGGCGGCCACGCGTTCAGCCTGCGCGTGACGAAGACCTTCTGAGGCTGCGGATCAGCGCTCGAGCGCGCGACGGATCTCCACGAGCAGATTCTGCACCCCGGCTCGGGTCACGATGCCGGACTCGCGCCACGTGCGCTCCGCGGCCTCGCGCAACTGCGAGTCGACTCGTGAACTCGGGACACCAGGCTTGACCGGCAGCGCCACGATCTCGGTGGTTGCCACGCCGCGTTCCGGCTGCGAGGGCGTCCAGCACAGGAACTGCACCGCGACGACGTCGCCGACGTCGAAGGAGTCGTCCGGCAGCGGAATCACAGCTGCAGTTCCGATCGGTCGTTCCGCGCTCACGCCGGACTCCGGAAGTACGAGGATGCGGTCCGCGGCGAGAATCGTCGACGACGACGCAGTGTGGACCGGCGTCGATTCACCCGATCGCACCTTGGCAACCAACACCAGGACCCTCCGCGGGTGATCCGGCTCCGCGGCCGACTCCACCCGGTAGCGGCAGCGCGCACCAAAGCGCCAAGAACCCAGCGTTGCCCAACGCGCCATCAGATCCGGCTCGAGGAACTCGACACCGCTTCCGCTCCGCGCATGACCGCTGCGCCACAGCGGGACGAACGAGAGGCGCTGCGGGCGAGGATGCTGCTCGTCGTGCAGCGTCAGTGAATACTCCTCACCCGCGGTCAATCGACGCCCCGGCGGCAGGCGAAGCTCCGTGCGCTCGCCGGCAACAACGTCGCCGATCGACAATGCCTGCTCGAACTGAGGACCTTGGAGCGAGATCCGACCGGCAACCTTGCTGACAACCACGATCGGACCATCGACGGAGATCTTCTCGAGGACCTGCAGCCGAACTGCCAAGGCCTGCTCTCGCAGGTCCCCCAGCAACGGAGACTGGCGTTCCACGATGCTCCATGACTGCCGACCGGCGCCGACCGCAGCCGGTCGCAGTTCCCAAGCACTGGAGCCGGCCGGGAGACCCGGCCAATAACCGACAATGAGCGCTCCGTTCGCAGCGCGCACATCCGACGGCATGTTGAACTGGGCCGATCGGCGAAGGGCTGGGACACGCTCGCCATCGGCGATCACCTCCCACTCGCGCGGCAAAGGCTGGTCCGGTCGCCAGGGAGCGGTCAAGAGCTCCTGCCGAATAGGGTCCGCCACGAACAACCTCTGCCACTCGGCAGAGTACTCGACGGAATCGCACCCACGACCCTCGAGGGTCAAAGTCTCGACGATGCGCAACTCATCTTCGTTCACAGCAACCAGAACGACCATGCCCGTGCCCGTCGCGGAAGTGCCGGCGAAGAGCACTTGCCGATGGGCATCCAGCCTCACGGCGCAGTTGCAGGTGGTCAGCGGGGAAGCAATCGAGTGGATCGTCTCGGAGCGAGGTCCCTCGGACGTGAGATCGAGGAATCGCACGTAGCGGAGCGTGTCGTCCTTGGATTCCACTCGCAGAGCGTGTGGCGATTCGGCGCGCCAAGGCACACCGCTCTTGCCCCTGCGATCGAATACCGAGTCTCCGGAACTCTGCCCGTGAGTCTGACTCGAGAGAAGGCCTGCGACCATGGTGGCGATCGCGAGCAGGTAGCCAGATCGTTCCGCGTAGCTCGATGTGTTCGTGCCCATGAATCGGTCCTTCACAGCGTAGTCCCTTACCTTCCGTCGCGCTGAGGCGCGGTCGACACCCCTCTGCGAGATGCGATCACCGCGCTTTTTCGCGTAACGTTCGCCCCACTTGTCGAGAATGCGGTCGATGGCCCCGCACCCGCACACCGTCGAGCACCTGTTCTCGACCTTCGCCCAGAGCGGCGATGCGGCAGCATTGAGCGCGGTCTTCGAGCGCACTTCGCCCGGACTCCTGGCGCTGGCCATGCAGCTTTGCGACGACCCGGCACAAGCCGAAGACGCGGTGCAGGCCAGCTTCGTGACCGCCATGCAGAAGGCCCGGGAGTTCGACCCGACCCGACCGCTGCAAGCATGGCTCGTGGGCATCCTGCAGTTGCACTGCAAAGCGCTTCGCGCGCGCGCGCGGCGCACTCCGGATCCGACCCGCCTGCCGGAGCCGATCGAACCCTCGGCCGCAGACGAAGCCCACCGCCGTGAAGTGCATGAGCGCCTACGCCGCGAGATCGAGAACCTGCCCTCCGCGTACCGCACCGTGGTCGTGCTCCGACTGCTGCACGGCATGGAGCCGGCTGCGATCGCCCACGCACTCGGCGAAGCGCCCGGAACCGTGCGGGTGCGTCTCCACCGCGGCTTGACCATGCTCCGCGAGCGCCTTCCGCGCGGCATCCGGGCCGCATGCGCATTCGGAACCCTGGAAGCGCTCGCTCCCGAGCGCGGCATGGCCACGGTCGGCCGCGCCGTCCTGCAACGCGCGAAGCACTTCGCACCCCTGTCTCCAGCACTGCCACTCCTCACCCTCGTGAGTCTCTCGATGAAGAAGATCGTGTTCGGTGTCGTCGCCACAGCAGTGCTCACCCTCGGCACTTGGTCACTCTGGAAGTCGGGTTCTGACCACGCGGCCCCCGTCACCGCACCCGTCCCGGAGACATCCGCGGCGATGACGACGGGCACAGCAGCGCCGAAGTCCGCCGCGCATGCCGCGGACGCCGATGCGCCCACGGACCGCGACGTTCGAACCAATGTCGGGAGCACCATCGCCGAGGGCGCGAGGGGCCGCGGCATCCGCATCCTCGCGCGCGGTGGCGACGGCAAGTCCGCACGCGCAGGGATCGGCTTCACGGTCCTGCCTCACGACGGCCGCCATCCCGATCTCCATGCGCGTCGCATCGCCACCGATCGCGATGGCCTTGCGGTCTTCGGCGATCTCGAACCAGGGCGTTACGGCATCTACCCCGATCGCGCGGTTCGCGTGCCCGAAGAACCCGCCGCGACGAAGGCCGAGCCGGATGCTGCCGCGAGCCTGGTCTTGGTCGACGGGTTCACGGCGCACTCATCGACCGGGATCGAGTTGGCCCCGGTGATCATGCGCAGCGGCCTGGGCGAGGAGGCCCGCGTCCTGCTCGATCTCAGCGAGGTGTTCATCCGGCAACCGAGGACGGTGTCCTTCACCGGGGATGTGTCGACCCGCCTCACCGACGTCGCCGTGTTCCGCGGTGAGACGGGCTCGACGACCGCCCCTCCGGTCAAGGAGCGAAAGGACCTCTCACTCAGCGGCGATCTCCCCGATCGCCCGCCATTCCTGGTGGTCGACGTCCTCGAGGGCTTCACCCAGGTCGAGGTGCTGGTGGACACCGGTGTGACGTTGGAGGGCACGGTGGTGGATTCGGCGAAGTCGCCGACCACGGCCGCCGAGGTCTGGCTCGTGCGCGACGGCGGGCGCACTGCGTTCCCCATCGCACGCACCGATGACCAAGGCAGGTTCAGCCTGACCGACATCGAGCAGGGCAGTGGGATCTTCGCACGCATGCCGGGCCACTCGAACTCGCCGACTCACGTGATCGGCTCCGCCGACGCCGTGGAACTCGTTCTCGGCCCGCGCGCGGCACTCATTTCCGGAACGGTGACCGATGCGAAGGGACAGCCGGTCGCGGGCGCACGCGTTCGCATCGGCGACCCGGACGGCGACCAGGGAATGCGCATGCAGATCGACACCGATGACCACGGCAGCTTCCAGGCACCTTCTCCCGCCGTCGGTGACCTGCCGGTTCTCGTCATCGCCCGCGGGTTCCAACCCTGGCTCGGGGTCGTCCGCGTCGACGCCGTCTCCGCCGCTCCCCTGGCGATCGCGCTGACGCCAGGTGCTCGGCTGATCGGCAATCTGCGCGGCACCGACGGCGAATCGTGCCCGAATCGCCGAGTCGTCGCGCGCAGTCCGGACTGCCCCGAGCTCGACGTGCGAACCGGCGACGACGGCCAGTTCCTGTTCGAGTGCCTGGTCCCCGGCGAAGTCACGCTCTCCGTAGAGGAGAACGACCGGTATCAGTCCGTCACGTCCTCGCACTTCGTGACGCTCACGAGCGAGGCCCAAGTCGATCTGCGCGCCGTGCCATGGAGTCGACTCGCCGGTCGCGTGACGGATGCGAGCGGCGCTCCGATCGCGGGTGCGAAGCTGGTCGCGCGCCCGAACTCGGATCGTGCGGAGCCGGTCGCGACGCGGACCGATGACGAAGGCAAGTTCGAGATGAAGACGCTGCCGGACGTGGCCTACACGCTCCGCGTCGCGCCGGACGCGCCGAACCATCGTCGAGCCACCGTGCGAACCGGCTCGGGAGGGTCCTTCGTCATCCACTTCGGCGAAATGAACGAGAACGAGCATGCCAAAGGCCATCGGGTCATCGAGATCGACTGGCTCGGCGTGCTCCGCGGCGACCGCCGTGAGCTCGAGATCGCACTCCCCATGCATTGCGTTCCCTCGGCGCACCTGCGCGGCCGCGTGCTGACCGCGGACTCCCATCCACTGGGTGGATCGCTCGTCATCGAAGTCGACGGCACCGAGCGGCGGGTCCGACTCCAAGAGGACGGTGGCTTCGCGATCGGTCCCGTGGTGCCCGGCGATTACCGCTTCCGCATCGATCCGAAGGACGACGGCATCGCGACCTTCGACTTGCCGGTGACCTCGCTCCAGGCCGGACAATCGATCGACCTCGGTTCGGTGTTCGTTCCCAGCAGGAACTGATCGCTCGAGTCATTCGGGCCCGCACGCGCCCGGCACTTCGCGCAGGTAGACGATCTTCGCATCGCCGGGCGCGTAGAAGTCGCGCAACTCCGCTTCGCGTACGTAGCCGCACGCCTCGTAGAAGCGCCGCGTGGACTCGTACAGCGCCTTGCCGCCGGTCTCGACCCACACGAGTCCTCCGCCGAGTTCGGCAATCGCCGCCTCGGTTGCGCGCAGCAGCGCGCGGCCGAGTCCCCGCCCCTGTTGCTCCGGCGCGACGGCGATCCAGAACAAGTCCCAACTGCGCTGCGTGCCGTCGACAGGGCCGTAGCAGGAGTAGCCGGCGAGACTCTCGCCGTCGGCCGCATCGAGAAAGAGGAAGCGATAGCCGCTGGCGAGACCGCGAGCGATCCGCTCGTCGACGAGTTCGCGCGCGATCCGCACTTCGTCGGCGTGGAAGAAGCCGGTCGCGGCGACCAGTGCCGCCACTTTCGCGGCGTCGGCCGCCGTCGGTTCGGTGCGAAAGGACTCGCTCATCAGCGCAACGCATCGGCGAGGATGCGCGCCATCGCGGTTTCCAGATTCAACCCGGCGCGTGACAGCGCGGCCGCGAACCCGGCATCGGGCGACAGACAGGGGTTGGTGTTGACCTCGAGCACGATCGGACCGCGCACCGGATCGACACGGAAATCGACGCGCGCCCAGCCGCGCAGGTCGAAGGCGCGCCATGCCGCACGGGCGATGCGCGAAAGTTCGTCGATCAGCGCGCGATCGCCGGGCTCGAAGTCGAATCGCCGCGGCGTGTTGTGGTACTCCGCGCTCTGCTCGTCCCACTTCGCTCGCCAATCGACGATCTTCGGCGCGCCCGACTTCCAGTCGAGGAACTCGATCTCAGCGACCGGAAGCACGTCGACTCCGCCCGTCGTCGCGAGCATCGATAGGTTGAACTCGCGACCGTCGATGAACTCCTCGGCCAGGCCGTCACCCAAGAGACGCGCGCGTCGATCACGCAACGCGGCGCCGAGCGTGGCGGCATCGTCGGCCACGATCACCGAATCGTGGTCCATGCCGACCGAGCCGTGCTCCCAGATCGACTTGACGATCCAGCGCGTCCCGCGCGCAACACCGTCAGGCCAATCCTCGCCGAGTTGCCAGTCGCGGGCGACCGGCAGCCCGACAGCCTGCAACCAGCGCTTGCCCAGCCGCTTGTGCGAACTGAGATAGATCGCCTCGCTGCGCGCACCCGTGTAGCGCTGCCCGAGCGCATCGAGGAGCGCGGGAACGAGATGGATGAGTCGTCCGCTGCGCGCGATCGACTCGACCAGATTGAACACGAGATCGGGTCGGTCCGCCGCCACGCGATCACGCACCGCACTCAGATCGAGATCGCAACCGTGGCTGTCGACCGAGTGACCGAGCGCACGTAGGGCGACCGCCACGGCATCGCGCTGCACGAGCACGTCGGTTTCATCCGCGCGTGCGCCGGCATCGACCTGATCGTGCAAGATGAGGATGCGCATCGCCGCTCGCGAACCTCACGACCTCGTGAGCGCGGAATCGAGGATCGCACCGATCAGGGCGTCGAAGGACATGCCCGCGAGCGTAGCCATGATCGGCAGATCGCTGTGTGTCGGATGCATGCCCGGCAGCGGATTCACTTCGATGACCGACAGCACTCCCCGCGCGTCGACTCGCAAGTCGACGCGGCCACCATCGCGGGCACCGATGCCGCGCCACACCGCGAGCGCCAGCGATTCGGCCTCGCGCGCGAACTCGCCGTCGGCGAGGCGATACTGCACGAGCGACTCGCACTCGTCCTTGTTGCGCTGCGTGTAGACCTCCGCGTCCGCGCCGGCGAGCAACACGACTTCCAGCACAGCCACCGCGCGCGCTGCCGCACCGGTGCCGACGATGCCCACCGTGACCTCGCGACCCGGCAGGAACTCTTCGATCAGGACGCTCTGCCCGAATCGATTTAGCAAGCGCGCCGTGACCTGCGCGAGTGCGTCGGCATCGACGATCTTGCTGTTGCGGTCCACGCCCTTGCTGGTCCCTTCGGCCAACGGCTTCGCAAAGAGCGGATATCGGAGATCGAGATCCCGCAGTTGCGAGACCGAGTCGACGACCGCAAAGCGCGGCGTCGGCAACCCGAGGTCGCGCACGACGCGCTTGCACATCGCCTTGTGCAAGGTCAACGCGCAGACCAGGGGATCGGAGAACACGAAGGGAATGGCGTGCGCTTCGAGCAGGCACGGCACCTGGGATTCGCGGCCGATCCCTTGCCGGCCCTCCGCGAAGTTCCAGACCAGATCCCAGCGCTCGCCAGCGCACAGGCGCGGCATCAGCGCGAAGAGGTTGCCGATGCGATCGACCTCGTGGCCGCGGGCAGCGATCGCGTTCGCGATCGCTTCTACGGTCTCCTCACTGTCGAACTCGGCCGCATCCTCGGCGGACAAACCGCGTGCCATCCAGTCGGACTTGAGATCGTAGGTGAGCCCGATCTTCATCGCTTCGCCTCACCGCGGGCAGCGTCCGCCCGCAGTTCGCGATAGAGCGTCGAGCGCCACACCTCCGCGCGGGCGCGCGACATGTCGAGCACCTCGACCATCCCCGACGCCAGCGTGCCGTCGGGTCGCGGCAACAACATCGTGGTCGGGCAGTAGTCGGAGTCCTCACCGCGCAGTCCGCGCTCGTCGTAGGCGAAAGGATAGAGCCGGCACACCAAAGGCCGCGTCTCCTCCGCGAGCGTGCAGCCGGCCGCACCGAGGAAGGTGCAGTCGCCGTCGGCTCGACGCTTCAACATCACGCGCGAACCGTCGGGTGCAACGGTCAGCGTGGTCCAGTCGGGATCGCTCGGATCCACCTCGCGGTAGGCGGGATCGAGCGGCACGCGACGTTCGAAGAAGTCTGCGCGACCGACGACCGCCGCGATGCGCTCGCGGTCACCTGAGGTCACGAGGATCTCGGCGCGCTGGCAGCAGGTCTTCTGGACCGCCGCGCAGCGCGCGCAGGGATGCAGCGAGGTTTCGTTCACCGAGTCGTCGTCCGGTTCAGGAACAACCCTTGGTGCGACGGCCCGGCCCATCCGACCGCGGCGCCACGTTCTCGCTGTTGCCCTTCGCCACCGGATCGGGGTAGCGGAAGGTCTCGCCGGCGTAGTTGCGCAGGATCAACCAATCGCCTTCGCGACCGACCAGGTATTGCGGTTGCAAGGGCAACTTGCCGCCGCCGCCGGGAGCGTCGATCACGTACTGCGGCACCGCGTAGCCGGTGGTGTGACCACGCAGCCCTTCGATGATCTCGAGTCCCTTCTCGACCGGCGTACGGAAGTGCGCCGAACCCGGGATCGGGTCCATCTGGTAGATGTAGTACGGCCGCACGCGGATCTTGAGCAGCCCGTGCATGAGCTGCTTCATGGTGCCGACGTCGTCGTTCACACCCTTCATCAGCACGGTCTGACTGCCGAGCGGGATGCCGGCATCCGCGAGTCGCCCGCACGCTTCCGCGACCTCGGGGGTCACCTCGCGCGGGTGCGTGAAGTGGATGCTCATCCAGAACGGATGGTACTTCCGCAAGATGGCGGTCAGTTCCGGCGTGATGCGCTGCGGCAGCACCGCCGGCACCTTGCTGCCGATGCGGATGAACTCGACGTGCGGGATCGCGCGCAACCGGCTGAGCAACCACTCGATGCGGTCGTCGGCCATCGTCAGCGGATCACCGCCGGAGATGAGGACGTCGCGGATCGACTTGGTCGCGGCGATGTAGTCGATCGCAGCTTGGTATTGCGCGTGGTTGAAGTGGTATTCGCCGGTCTTCCCGACGAGCCGCGAGCGCGTGCAGTAGCGGCAGTAGACCGCGCAGAAGCTGGTCACGAGGAACAGCACGCGGTCGGGGTAGCGGTGCACGAGGCCGGGCACCGGCATGTCGGCGTCTTCCGCGAGCGGATCCTCGAGTTCCATCGGCGACTCGATGGTCTCAGCACCGACGGGCACCATCGTGCGCCGCAGACCTTCGCTCGGATCGTTCGGATCCATGAGCGAGGCGTAATACGGCGTGATGCCGACCGGCAACCGATCGCCGAGCGAGGCGACCATCGTGCGCTCGTCGTCGGTCAACTCGAGCATGCGCTCGAGTGCACCGAGATCTCGCACGCGGTTACGCAGCTGCCACTTCCAGTCCGACCACTCCTTGTCGGTCACCTCGGGGAAGTGCTTCGCGCGAAACCGTGCCGTCTGCTCGCCGATGACCGGCGGTTCCGCGATCGGCGGCGAAGTCATCGCCTCGATCAACGGCGCCACCCGCGGCTTGCGAATCCGCGCCTTCGACGGCGAAGTCTCGCGCAGGACCACTGCGCCGTTCGCCGTGTCGCTCAGCGCACGCGTGCGTCGACCGCCCTGTCGCGCACGGGTGCGCTTCGTATCCGGGGGTTCCTCTTGGACCGAGTCGACCTCGGTCGGGACGTCGGTCATTCGACCGACACTCGGCGCGATCGCGCCGATTTCGTGGTTGTCCATGCGCCTCTAGGCTGTCGGACGTCACATTCCAGGTCACCTGCGGACGGACACCACCCGTCACGAAATGCAGCGCCTGGTCGATGCGGCGCGGAATCTAGTGCGCACGTTCCAGCGCGCAAGTCCCTCGCGAGCAATCCTCGTCGAACCGACGCGATTTGCATCGGCTCAGCTACCCTCTCGACTGATGGTGACCCTCGGCGAACGTGGCTTCCACGCCGTGCTCGGCCTGTCGCTGCTCGCGGCACTGGCCTTCGACACCTTGGTCAAGCGGCACTTGCCGGGTTGGAATCCCCCCGAGTTCGGGATCACCAGCCTGGCGGTCGCCTTCTTCTGGGTCGCCCGCTACGCGACCTGGCGAGCGGAACTCAACGATGAGCGAGCGCGCGTGGCAGCCGATCGGATCGAACGACTCGAGCGCAAGCTGGCAGCCCTCGATGCCGAGTTGGCCGAGCAGCGACCGCCTCAGCGGCGATAGACGAGCACGTAGGCCGGTGGGAAGTTCCTCACTTCGGGACCGACCCGCTCGAACTGGCTGAAGACCTTCGCCATGGCCGCTCGAAAGCGGCGCGCCGCCGCGAGCGGCCACGCGTGCACGTACTGAAAGGTGCGAAACTCTCCACCATCGGCCAGCACCCTCCCGGTGCCGTCGACCACCGCGGTCTGGACCGAACCGGGGAGCGACGCGAAGGGCAGCCCCGAGACGATCCGCCGCGGGGGAGCCAGCCCGCGGTCGCGCACGATCGCCTCGATGTCGCCAACCGAGCCGTGGTGGAACTCGAGTTGCGGAAACCGCGCCGCCAGCCGTCGGACGAAGGAAGCGTCGAGTTCGACTCCGAGATAACGCACTCCTGCCGGAAGCGCCTCGGCGATCCGCCGGGTGACGGCGCCGGTCCCCGGCCCATACTCGACCAGCGTGTCGCCGGGTCGGAACGCGGACAGGTCGCCGACGAGCATCTGCGCGAGGTAGCGGGAGGAGGGCAGGACCGCGCCTACCGAGCCGGGGCTGCGGAGGAACCGGCCGAAGAAGTGAAGGGCGTCGCGCACGGGACGATCGGTCACGCCCGCACTTTACGAGTCCTTGCCCGCAGATTGCTCCCCGCTTCGATCGCGTCTTGGCAGGAGCGTCGCGCGGAACATGCGTGCGAAGTCCGGCTCGTGGGATGCCGTCAACTCGAGCCGGCGGCCGTCGACGGGCGAGGCCAGAGCGAGGCGATGCGCATGCAGCATCAGACGACGGACTCCGAAGCTCTCGCGCGCCATCGCGTTGCTCGCCGGATCGCCGTAGCGGGGATCGCCAAGCAACGGAAAGCCGACCGCCCCCAGGTGCGCCCGAATCTGGTGGGTCTTGCCGCTGTGGAGTCGGACTTCGACCAGTGCTGCCTGCTTGGTGCGCTGTAACACGCGCACGTCGCTCCGCGCCGGGCCGCCGTGGGCGTGATCGACCACGGTCTTGGGCTGGTCACCGCGCGGCTCGTCGAGCACCCGCAGCGGCAGGTCGATCGTGAACTCGTCTTGGGTCGGCGTGCCCACCACCGCGGCGTGATACACGCGCTCGACCTGGCCGGCCTCGATCGCACGCGCCAGGGCAGCAAGGGCTTCGCGGCGGCGCCCGACGGCGCAGAGCCCGGATGCTTCGCGGTCGAGCCGATGCGCGAGTCCGACACCCTCACCGGGGAAAGCATCGGCGAGGCGGGCGGCGAGGGAGTCGTCGACGAGCGGACCGCCGTGTGCAGCCAGCCCCGCCGGCTTGTGGACGACCAGCATCGCGGGATCGGCGTAGACGACCTCCATGCCGAGCGCCAGCGACAGCGGCGCCAGTTCGGACCGGTAGACGAGCGTCAGCCCGGCGCGGAGGCGGTCGCTCGCGGCCGCGCGCACGCCGTCGATGGCGACCGCGCCGCACTCGCAAAGCCGGCGAGCCAGCGAACGCGAGAGGTCCGGCACCAGTTGATGGAGGACGTGGTCGAGGCGTTCGCCACCGAGCGCGGACGGGACTTCGAGAGACGTGAGCATCAGAAGGCGCGCGGGTCGACGACGACACGGCCGGCGAGAACGCGGGCCGAACAGGCAAGACGGAAGTCGGCGGACAGTCCCATCCGCTCGAGGGTGCCGCGCTCGGCGTCGCCGGGCGGCGCGAGCGCGTCCTGGCCGTCGACGATCCGGACCGCGTCCGTGCCGCACATGCCGCGGGTGCAGCCGGTCAGGATGTCGACGCCGGCCGCGAGACTCGCGGCGAGGAGGGTCGAGCCGGTCGCGACCCAGGCGGTCCGCGGATCGGGGAGGAAAGTCACTTCGACGAGTGCGGTCACGCGGGCTTCTCGAGGACGACCCAGGCGCGCGTCGGATCCGAGCACTCGTAGGCGTTCAGCAACTTCCACGGGCGATCGCCGAGCCAGATGTCGAGATCGGCGCGCGACAGATCCACGCCGTCCCAGGTGTTCGGCTCGGGCGGCTGGCCCGGCCAGGGCGCGATCTTCACCATGAACTTGCCGATGCCGCCGGGTCGCAACACGCGGAAGGAATCGCGCACGTAGTCGCGCACGACCTCGCGGTCGGGAACGTGCTGGAGGACCTGGAAACTCAGGACGAGGTCGCAGGTCTCGTCGGGAAGGACCGAGAGAGTCCGGCCGTCGCCCAGGTGGATCTCGATGTTGGGGACATGCGCCCAGAGCGCTCGACCCTGCTCGACCATGCCCGGAGCGACGTCGACGCCGTGTACCTTCTCGAACAACATCGAGAAGAACGGCAGCATGCGCCCGATCCCGCAGCCGATCTCGACCATGTGCATGTCGTGGCGCAAGACCTTGTTCAGCGGGACGAGGATCTCGAACACGTCGCGACAACCCGACAACAGGAAGTCGAAGCCCGCGAACTCTTGGTCGTTGATGTAACGGCGAGCGTGTTCCCGGGCGCGCTGGTCCCACTCTTCGCGCATGCGGCGGGCGACGGGGTCGGAAGGATTCTCGGTCATGACAAGTACGGGCGCGCCACTCGACGGCTGGCTCGGGAGCCTAACTGCTACCGGGGTCGGCGCAACGCTCGGAAGGTCCCTCGTCGACCGATCGAGGTTTCGATGCGCGGCGGAGTGGCCTCGTCCGAGCCGATTCGGTGAGCTGCCGGCGTGGAAGCGCGTCGCAAGATGAGCCGCGGCTGGCCCGGATGACTCGTGAACGTCGGCTGCGATCGCCGCCACGGGCGCCCGGCTTCGACGCTACCTCGGTTCCTCCCTGGCAGCGGAGCTACGGCTACGCTTCGGGCGTCGATCGTCGCAGATCCTTGCCGGACATCAACCTGCGGCGATCTCGCGACGACGTTCAGGAATCATCCGGTCCAGACTGCGCCCTACACGACCCCATGCAATCCAAAGCCGCCACAGTTCAGGAGTATCTCGACTCCCTCCCGCCCGATCGTCGTGAGGCCATCGAAGCCATCCGCAGCGTGATCCTCGCCAACCTCGACCCCTTGTTCGCCGAGGGCATGCAGTACGGGATGATCGGGTTCTTCCTGCCGCACTCGGCATACCCCGCCGGCTACCACTGCGATCCGCGGCAGCCGCTGCCGTTCGCTGCCCTGGCCTCGCAGAAGAATCACATCGGTATCTACCTCTTCTGCATCTACGGTGACGACGGCACCAGCCGACGCTTCCAGGAGGAATGGCTCGCGACCGGGAAGCGGCTCGACATGGGCAAGGGCTGCGTTCGCGTGAGGCGCCTCGCCGATGTGCCGCTCGAGGTGCTGGGAGCCACGATCAAGCGCATGGATGCGAAGAGCTTCGTCGAGTTCTACGAGCGAGCTCGCAACATGCCGCGAGCGGCGCGCGAGAAGTCCGCCGCGACGACGAGCGCAGCGACGAAGTCGCCAAAGACGAGTGCGGCGAAGGCTAAGACGGTGACTGCGAAGAAGACAACGACGAGGGCTGCAGCGAAGACCGGGGCCAAGTCGACCGCGAAGCAGTCCGCCAAGAACGTCGCCAAGAAGGTCGGCAAGAAGGCCGCGAAGGCCGTCGCCGCGAAGGCGCCGAAGAAAGCCGCGACGAGCGCCGCCAGGAAGCCGGCGAAGAAATCGCCTCGCAAGAAATCGTGAAGCGAGGCGTCCGCGACCCGACTCAGAAGATCACGAAGCGACCCGAACGCGTGAACTCGGCGGCGGCACCCACCGTGTTGAATCGGAAACCCTGATAGTCGATCCGCAGCGCTCGGAAGACGGGATCCGCCGGCAACGGGATGGTGAACGTCAGCGCGAAGTTGGTCGGCGCGCCGACCGTGAGCAAGGCGAAGTTCCCACCGAGGTCGAAGTTGTAGCTGATGCCTTGCAACGTGAATGGGAACTGTCGCTGGCCGAGGAAGATCGCGCCGACCTCGGTGCTTGCGAGCGGCAGTGTGAGATTGAGGTTCTGACCGCGCGCCGCGCGCGGAGCACTGCTCATCTCGCGATCGAGGTCGAGTCGGAAGACGCGCGGATTCTCCGTCTGGCTAACCCGCTGCGCGGAGAACACGACCGTCGTCCCGGCGAGATCGATCGACGGCTTGCCGGCCCAGAGGAACTGTTCGCCCGTGTGCAACAGGATCTCCCCGCCGCCGACCAGGTCGACGAGTGCCGGACCATTTCCGCCGACGCCGTCGATCGACTGACACAGAGCGAGGTTCGCAACCGGAGCGGCGACCGCAAGCCGATGCGTGATCGTGCCGGTCAGGGGCATCGCGGTTGCGTTGCCGAGCGAATAGCGCACGACCTGAACACCATCGCCGGGGACTTGCGCGGTCGCGAGGATCTCGGTGCCGCTGTCGATCCAATCGACGTCTTCGATCAACGTGCTCACGACCCCAGGAAGGAAGTCGATCACGTTCGAGGTCGAGAGTTCGATCCGCTTGACTGCGACCGGACTGAATGGTGCGGCGGTGCGTTCGAGCGCGAGCACGAAGCTGTCGCTGGGATCCAATCGCAGGCCGTAGATCTCGTCTTGGCTGGAGCGCAGATCGATCGGTGAGCCTCCCGTCGCCGGCAGAAGGAACGCGGTATGCGTGGCCGTCGGGGCATCGAAGCGGCTCAGCAGGAGCACACTTCCCGTCGAGTCGACATCCCACAAGAACACGCTCTGGCCGGGAAAGTCGCGGATCTGCGTCGGCGTGGCGGAGGTGCGCGGCGTCGACAACACCCGAGAGCCTTCCACCAAGAAGATGGAACCGCCGCTGGGTGCCCACAGGAACCCTCCCGCCGCACTTCCGATGTGGACGCTCACCGGATTCGCGCCGTCGCGCCCGATGACGACGAGCCGAGTGTTCTCACGAAAGACGATGTGCTGCCCGCTCGGACTGATGATGGCATCGGTCGACGCCACGCTGTTGGGCGTCACGTCGTGCAAGGGCCGCTGCTGGGCCGCGGCGGCGCTGGCGAGACACAGGACCGACGTCGCGGCGGCTAGGGCAATGCGCATCTTGGCAATCGATAGCGAGTTCCACGAGCAGAGTAACGCGTGCCGCGGCAGGGTGCGGCGGCGTCCGGCGACCAGCGCTCGGAGCACGCGCGCGCAGCCGCGGTAACCTTCTGCCGCCTTGCCGCGAATCGATCGGATCGCCCTCGCACTGTGCGCCCTGCTGTCCCTGGGAATCCAACTCCCAGGACTCGGCCGGCCGTACGGATGGATCGAGCAGAACCCGGGCCTGTACTACGGTGTGTTCGCGAAGAACCTTGCCAATCTCGGTTTCTTCGAGACTCGCGGCGTGCAGCTCTGGCGCCACGTGGGCGACTCGCTCGGGGACCTCGTCGGCAACTTTCACCATCCGCCGCTGATCGCGTGGCTGTTCTATCTCCTCGGTGGCAGCGAGGCTGCGAGCCGACTGAGCATCGTGTTCGCGACCATCCTGGGTGGTCTCGCGCTCTACGGCCTCCTCCGGCCGCGCACCTCGAGCGTGGCCGCACTGTCCGCGAGCGCCTTCTACATGCTCGGCCCTGCGATGGGCTTCATCTCGATGGCGGCCGTCGAGAGCCTCGCCGTCGGCTGCGGGTTGGGTCTTCTCCTGGGCGTCGCGCGTTGGACCGAAGGACGTCGCGACCGCCGGACCGTCTTCCTCATTCTCATCTCGGGCCTCTTCGGCCCCTGGACCGACTGGCCCTTCGTCTTCTACTGCGCCGGTGCGGTCCCCCTCGTCGCCGCCCGGTCATTGCCGCGGATGGCCGCATGCCTGTGGCTCGCGGCGGGCGTCAGTCTGTTCTCCCTCCTGCTGTTCCTGCTTTGGCGCGAATGGGCGATCGCCCTGCCCGGACTCGTCAGTGAAGGGCATTCCCGCAGCATGGGTGAACTCCTCCAGGTCAAGGTGCTCGATCGCCCACCGTGGGACGAATTGCTCGCGTCCATCGTGCGCCGTGCGCGCATCGTGTTCTCCACGCCGTTCGCTACGGCTGCCGGAGTCGGCCTGCTGGCGAGCCTCGTCACCCACCCTCGACTCGTCGCCACGCTCTTCCTGGCCGGCCTCGGCCCCATGCTCACCTTCGGCTTCCAAGCCGACCCGGTCTACTGCTCCTACGCCGCTCCGCTCGCGGCGCTCGGCGTCGGCACCGCGGTCGATCGAGGCTGCGCATTGTTACGACTTCCGCGATCGGCGCAGGCCGCAGCGGTCGCGGCGGTGGCGATCCTGTGCGCGATGACCACGCGGCGCATGGTCGACGAGGACCGCACGAACTTCCTGCGCGATGCCGGACGAGTCATGACCGCGGCTACGCGAGACGCACAGGGGCGCGAACGCTACGACGTCACGCACGACCTCTTCGCCTACTACGGCTACTACGTCGAGTCCAAGCGTGTGCTGCCGTTCCAGGTCGACGACCCGCGGTGGCTCGAGCTCTTGCTCGCACAGAACAACGGTGACGGTGTTCGACATCTGTGGTTGCGGATCGAGGGGGTGACGCGACCCCTCGACGGCTTCCTCGCCGACTTCCCGAAGGTCCGCGTCCCCGAACTCGAGGGGCCGAGCTGCGCACGACGCGGCGAGAGCGTGATCGCCGAGGCCTGGCTGGTGACTCTTCGAGAGCCGAAGGACTGACCAGCTCGCTATCCTTCGCGCTCGATGATCGACACGGCGACTGCTCACGAACGATTCGACCACTCGGCAGGGGCCGGCAAATGGCGCGCGGCATGGGGCGAAATCGAGTCCTTGCTCGCAGTTCCCGTCGGCGACATCGGAATCGAGACGCTGCTCCGTGCGCACGGCGCAAGCATCCGCAACGGTCTCGACACGCATCGCGCCTGGCTTCGCCGCGCGTTGTGGCGACACCATCGAGACCGGCGCGCGAGTTGGTCCGTCAGCATCATCGATCGATGCCGCCAAGGTCGCGGGTTCGATGCCCTCGAGTTGGAGAGCGATGGATCCATCCCGCAACCGATCGACGTCGAGGAAGCACTCACGGCCAAGCTCGCGACCGCTCGATTGCGCACATGGCTGCGCGATCATGAGCGTGCACACGCAGCGCTCGACGAGGCGCTCGCCATTTCGGGTGACGATCCGCGAATCACACTCGAACGCTGCTGGGTGCTCGAAGGCGGCGATCGCATCGACGAGGCGCTCGAGACCATCACCGAACTCCTGCGGAGGCATCCGCGCCACCCGCTGGCCAACGAACAGCGGTGCTGGCTCCAAGACAGCGCGGGACGACATCGGCGCGCCGAGATCGTCGATGGCAATGCCGTCCGCGACGGGGATCCTGCGATCGATGCCGCTCGCGAAGCGCTCGGCTGGATCGAGTGTACGCCCCTGTCCTGGTCACTCGTCATCCGGCACTACGAACGCAAGGAATGGGATCTCGCCGAAGCAGCTGCGCGAGAAGTCCTGTCGTTCCGACCGCTCGGCCGGCGCGCGAGTGTCGCCATGCACTCGATCCTCGTGCAGATCGCGCGCGAGCGCGGCGACCGCGAGAGCGCGCTACTTCATGCTCGTGCCGGAGGGCGCGCGTTGCGCGCTTGGACCGCGCTCCTCGAACGCGAGGACACCGGCGCACGACGGATCCTCGACGTGCCCTTCGTTCGTCAGGACCATCTCACCTGTTCACCCGCGACGATGGCGTCGATCCTCGCGTTCCACAGGATGCCCATCGATCAGGCCGAGATCGCCAAGGAAGTGACCTACGACGGCACGCCGTCCCACGGCGAGCTGCACTGGGCCGAACGCCGAGGGCTCGGGATTCGCTTCTTCGAGTTCGACTCCGCCAAGGCGCGGGAGCTGATCGATCGCGATCTCCCCTTCGCGATCTCCATCCGCTGGGAGACCGGCGGCCATCGCGTGGCGCTCATCGGTTACGACACCGGACTCGACACCTTCCTCGTACGAGATCCCGGGACCAGCTATCGCGTGGAGTGGAGCCGCGAGCAACTCGAGAGGATGACCAGCGACAAGGGCGGACTCTGCGCGATCCTCGGTCCTGCCGACTTGATCGACTCGATCGATCCCGCGCTCACGCCGAACGCGGATGCCTGCCGCGAACTGGTGCTGATGTGGCAGTTGTTCGAACAACGGCGATTCGAGGAGGCCATGGACCGTGCTCGCCGCCTCGAGCACACACCGACCGGGAGAGTCGGCTGGGAAACCAAGCTCGCCGTCACGTACGAGCACTCAGACCGCGCCACGCAGGCAGTCCTGTTTCGACAACGCTGCGAGGAGCATCCGGAGGACAGCTACTGGAAGTTCCGTCTCGCCTCCGCGCTGCGAAGCGGCGGTCGGCTCGGAGAGGCGATCGAGGTCCTGGAATCCGCGTGTTCGGGATGGCGACCATCACCCCATCTGTTGTTGATGCTCGCGGACATGATTCGCGACGACGCCACGGAGCGCGGACGTGCCGAGGCGTTGGTCCGACGAGCGCTCCGCCGTACCGGCACCGATGCGTCGGCTGCGCGACACCTCCCCGACGTCCTGTGGCACGACCGCAAGCGGCGATCGGAAGCCACCGAGCTCTATCGGGTCGTCGCCGTGCTCGCGCCGTTCGACGAGCGGCTCGCACGATCGTGCGCCATCGCCTATTCGCAGACGGGTCAGCCCGAACTCGGAATCGAGTTCCTCCGTCGACGCGCCGAGAAGCACGGCGCGCGGTCCTCGCAGCCCGCGCGCACGCTCGCGAGCGCCCTGACCGAACATGACCGTCGGGACGAGGCGATCGCAGTTTTGAACGACGCCGCTGCCATTCACGACGACGTGCTGCTGCACTTCGATCGCTTCGATGCACTGCTCGACGCCGGACGGCTCGACGAGGCGGCACTCGCGCTGGCGACGATCGGCGATCGGGGGGGCGAGGACGAACGCTGGCTCGCCCGACATCGTCTTGAGCGGCGCCGTGGAAACGGCGAGGAGGCACTGGCAGCCATCGAGCGAGCGCATGCTGCGAATCCGCGGTGGCCGATCATCCATCGCTACCGGCAGAAGGCGATCCTCGATCTACGGGGACGGGCGGCGGCGATCGAGGCTGCCGAGAGTGCCGTGAAGCTCGCGGAGCACGACCCCCTCCTCCTGGGTGAGATCGCCGACTTCCTGCACGAGATCGAGGACCGTGACCACGCACTCGCGCTGCAGGAGAAGGTGATGCTCGCTCGCGGTGGACTGCCGGAAGCGCGCGCCGAGTTCGCCTGGCATCTCCAGCTCGCGGGGCGCCTCGACGACGCGATGGCGCATTATCGAGAACTCGAGTCTTCACTGAACGACTCCGCGGCTTACTGGAATGGGCGTGCTCGTACCGAAGGGGCCCTCGGCGACGTCGATGCAGCAGCACGTTCCGCCGAACGCGCTCTCGAGCTGAGTCCGTATCACCTGAGCGCCTTGCACTCGGCGCTCGGCTACGCGGCCGATCCGACGAGCGCACAGCGCATCCTCGACGCGACCATCGATCGATGGCTGAACGGGCATCGGCCGCCGACCGGGCGCGAACTGACGTCGCTGCTCGACAAGGTGCGCGACGCGCACGGAGCCGCCCACGTCCGACCGTTGATGGATCGCTTCCTCGCGCGCTTCCCAGATGCCGAGGACCTCCGAGTCGAGAGCACTCGACTCCTGGTGGACGAAGACCCGAAGGCGGCGCTGGCCGCAGCCGCCGTGCTGCACGCGGAGCGACCGAACGACCTCGACTGCGGTCGTCTCCACACCCGCTGCCTGGCGATCGACGGCCAGGTCCACGAGCAGCGAACGACGCTGGAAGCCCTCCTGCGCTCGCATCCCTCGGCACCCGCGCTGTGGATCGAACTCGGTGAGAGCTTCGAACGACACGGAGATCTCGGTGCTGCCATCGACGTCTACCGACGTGGGATCGACCATGCCCCAGGCAGTGCGATGCTGTGGGGTTACCTCGCCGACGCTCAATGGAGCCTCGATCGGCACGAGGATGCGATCGCTGCAGTCCGTCGCGCCATCGAACTCGATCGCAGCTACACGTGGGCGATTCGTACCGCGATCGGCTGGCTCGCACACTTGGGCCGCCACGACGATGCCGTCGCACTCGCCGATGAGATCGTGCGCGCAACTCCGTATTGGCCGGCCGGACGCCTCGGTCGAGCGCAGGCGTTGGGGCTCGCCGGACGACACGAGGAGAAGCTGGCGGAACTCGAAGCCGCTCTGCGGATCGACCCGCGGCTGGGCGAAGCTAGAAGCGAGTTGCTGCAGGGGCTGCTCGAGATGCGGCGGTTCGACCGCGCGCGCGAAGTGGCGAGACGCGGCATCGAGTCGCTCGGCGATCGCGCGGAACTCGCCGAGGTCGAAGCTCAGATCGCCTTTCGGGAGGGGCGGCTCGACGACGCCATCGCTGAGCAACGAAACGTGCTCGGCCGCCATCCGGATCACGGACCCGGCTGGGACACGCTGTGGAAGTGGCTTGGTCGCGATCGTCGTTTCGATGCGCTGCTCGACGCGGTGGCCGCGGCACCCGCGGCCATCCGCGACGGTGCCGCCGGGCACAACTACCGCGCCCTTGCACTCTTCGGCCTCGAGCGCTCCGCCGAAGGCGAAGCTGCGCTGCGCAAGGCGCTCGAGAAGTCACCGGGTCACGACTGGACCCGGCGTCGTCTCGCCGACCACCTGCTCGAACAGGATCGACCCGACGAGGTGATCGAACTCCTCGCGCAGGGTGACGTCCGCGAACTCCCGAGTTGGCAGTTGACGCTGGTGGCACGCGCGGCCGCCAAGTGCAAGCGCGGCGATGTGCCGGAGGCTGCTCTTCGCGAGTTGCTCGGTCGGAGCGAAGTCGATTGCGACGACCTCGATGCTGTCGCGACGGCGCTTCGAGAGGTCGATGACCGCCGACTCGCGAGCGTTCGTGGCGACTTCGCCGAAGTTCGATCTCCCGCTGTGGCGGTGAATCTGCTGCACCTGCATGCCTTGCTCGGTGAGACCGCGAAGTTCCGAGCTCAGTTCGCTCGACTGTGGGAGGTCCTGGACAAGGGTGCAGCGGAGACCCGCGGAGCCGCTCTTCTGGCAAACCACCGCGACCGCTTCGCGACGAGACAACTCGGCGAACTGGCCGACCGTCACTTCACGTCACCGGTGTCGACGGCGAGTGCGTGGGGAGACCTGGCCTATGCGCTCTCCGGTCGAGCGACCGCACCCATCCTCACCAAACTGCTGGGGAGCGACTATCGCCGTCCCGGCCTCGAAGGCTGGATGCTCGCGAACCTGGCGAGTGCCCAGCGACAACTGGAACGATGGGAGGAGCTCGCAGCGGTGTGCAGATACGCGCTCGCCGATCTCCCACACGACCACAGCAGTTGGTGGTTCGAGCGATTCCTGCGTGAGACCGACTTGGCCACCGGACGAGATTCCGCATGGCGATCCGATCCTCGGTTGCCGTCGCGCGAGCTCGTTGCCGAGCGAGCGCGATGGCTGTCTCAGCGACTGGTCGCGTCGTTGCGTGTCGCCACATCGCGCACCGAGCGCGCGACGATCGTGCGCGCACAGCTTCCTGAACTGCTCGCGACCGAAGCCGATGCGAGGCGTCGACAACCGAGCTCGCTCGACGGTGAGGAACTCCGCGCCAAAGAAATATGGACGCTGTATCCCAGCATCGCGACCTGGCTGCTCGGCGGCGGTGCAATCCGTCGGCGACTTCGCAAATGGCTGGGATATTCGGAGTGAGCGGACGGCCTCAGAGCGGCGAAGTACGCAACCGAGAGGCGAGCAGGCCGGTGGCTGCTCCCAGGTCGAGATCCGCGATCAAGAGACCGGCCACGCCATAGGGCTGGTGGCAAATGAGCGAGCCGTCGGGAGCCGCGATCGCCGAAGTCGTGCCGGACCCATCGCTCGCGCAATTCACCGATGCGAAATAACACGTGTTCTCCGCCGCGCGACAGAGCATGGCCTTCTCGTGAAAGCTGTTCGCGGGATCGGCGAAATGGGTCGGCCGATATGCGCCGGGCTCGGCGATATGCGCATGCGGGTGGAATACGACTCGCGCGCCGCGGCGGGCCGCCCACCGAACCGTCTCAGGGTAACGCCAACCCTCGTGACAAATGACGATGCCGAACGTGAGCGCATCGACCGTGAACACATGCCGGTCCGTGCCGCGTGCGGGGTAGATCGGCTCTTCGGAAGGGTCGAGCTGATTCTTGTCCTGCCAGCCCAGGATCTCGCCGTTCGGACCGAAGACCGCCACCGAGATCTGGAGTCCACCCGGTGCGACACGCTCGGTCCCGAGCAGGACCGCGATGCGAGCCGCCTTCGCGGCACGGCCCACTTCGCGCACCGCCTGCTCCAAGAATCGCGGGTCCGGCGGCGGCGCAGCTTGCCCCGGCCATCGGTACCCGGGCACGAAGCACTCGGGGAAGCAGACGATCCGAGCCCCTGCGCGTCCTGCGTCGCCGACCGCATCGACGGCCGCCTGTAGCGACTCCGCGGGAGATCGGGGTACCGCCAAGTTGGCGAGTGCGATGCGGTAGGCGGTCATGAACTATCGAGAAGAGTCGGGCGGCGCCTCCCATGCAACTCGCCGTGGATCGGGGTGGACGGCTGCCGCGCTCCGACCGCGGCGGGATCGGTGCATCCGGCGAGCCGGTACCCGATTCGTCCCAGCCTCCCGCCATCATCTTCGCCGCTGGCAGAGCCGCGACCTTCGCCGTAGAAGGGGCCCCCCCGCGGCGCCGAAGCCCTCCTCGGTCCGCTCCCTCAGCAACCCGCTCGTCGGTCGGCCTCGCCGGTCGACCACCTCGCACGATCATGACGGACTCCGCGACGAACGGGCCGCGAACCTGCCCTCTGGCCAGGACGCCGCTCGCGCTGCTCCTCCTGACGACGCTCGCTGCCGCACAGACCGAGCCGACCCCGACGGATTCTGCCAAGCCGGTGGCGAAGCCGGAGCCGGTGGCGAAGCCGGAGCCGCTGCCGCCTGCGATCGCGATCCGCGTCGGCCACTTGCACCCGGTCACCGAGGCGAAGCCAGCCGCCGACCTCGGCCCCGGCGTGATCATCATCCGCGGCGAGCAGATCGTGGCAGTCGGTCCGGTCGATCAGGTGACCATCCCAGACGGCGCGACGATCCACGACCACCCCGACGCCCACGCGTACCCTGGACTCGTCGATGCGCTCTCGAGCGCCTGCCGACCGCGGGGCGGCGACGGCATCGGTGATGCGGGCGGCGAGATGGCCCTGGCCTTGGACTGGCACGACGAGGTGAGCCGCAAGCTCGTCGAACACGGCATCACGACCGCCTACGTGAGCAGCCGCAACCCCTCGCCCTGGCGCGGCAAAGGTGCTCTCGTCCATCTCGGCGCCGGCGACCCCACCGCATTCCCCGG
>JBFXDD010000007.1:98213-119998 GCA_050181465.1 Planctomycetota bacterium | reverse complement strand
TTCGCGACGGCAAGCGCACGCTGTTCGTCGAGATCGACCAGCCCGAAGAAGTCGAGCGCGCGCTCGAACTCGCCCGCGAGCACGGCATCGCGAAGATGGTGTTCGAAGTGGCGGCGAACGCCGCGGGAGCGGTCGAGGCGATCGCCGACGCGGGCATCCCGGTCATCGTCCTCGGCGCCGAGCCACTGCCGCTGCCGCCGAGTGCGGCGTTCGGCGACACGCCGACAGCCCCGATCGCCGTCGCGCTCGCCGATCATGGCGTGCCGATCGCCATCGGGTCGGCGGCCGTCGCGCGCGCGCGCCATCTGCCGCAGATCGCGGGCGAGGCCGTCGGCGCCGGCGTGGCCGCCGACCGTGCACTCCGCGCGATCACTCGCGACGCCGCGGCCATCCTCGGGGTCGGCGACCACTGCGGCTCGCTCGAAGCGGGCAAGCTCGCCGACGTGCTCCTGACCACGGCACCCCTCTTCGCCCCCGAGTGTCGGATCCTCCGCGTCTACTCACGCGGCGAGATCGCGCATGCGGCGCGCTGACGCGCGCTGCCGTCACGACCCTTCATCCCGTCTCGCATCGTCCGACATGAAGCTCAACCCGACCTCTCTAGCGGTGCTCCTCTTCGTCGCGCCGACCTTGGCCGCGCAGGAAGCGCCGATCGCCGTCGTCGAAGGCGGTCGCCTGATCCTCGCACCGGGAGAAGAACTCGACGGAGAACTCGCCAAGCTGGCGATCCGTGGCGGGAAGGTGATCGCGGTCGGTCGCGAGGTGAACGCGGCGCTCATCGGCCAGGCGAACTCGCGTACCAAGTTCGGCAAGGAGACCGTCATCGTGCCGGGCTTCGTCGCACTGCATGACCAGCTCGAGCTGGCCGGACAGCTCAACGAACGCATCGACGCGTTCACTGCCGACCTTCGTGCTGCCGACGCCTTCGATCCATTCGACCGCGCGCTGCCATTGCGCGTGCGTAGCGGCATCACTTCGGTCGTCCTCGCGCCGGCCTCCGACAACACCTTTGGCGGCATCGCCGCGCTCGTGAAGTCGCGCGGCGATCGCGGCGTCGTCGCCGAACGAGAGGGTTACCTGAA
The DNA here is from genome assembly GCA_050181465.1 of Planctomycetota bacterium. Lineage (GTDB taxonomy): Bacteria > Planctomycetota > UBA1135 > UBA1135 > UBA2386 > JACRLW01. Next base: position 118,916 of record JBFXDD010000007.1, on the reverse strand, counting down.
GATGGCGATCGTGCCGCAGTCGCTGTCCCGCGAGCGTTATCCGACCTCGCGCATGGGTGCTGCGGAGCTGATCCGCGACGGCTTCGCCGACGCCAAGAACCCGCTGCGCGGCGAGTCGGCGGCGCACCTGGTGCTCCGCGAGGTGCTCGACGGCAGCCGACGAATCGCGATCCACGCCAGCGCTCATGCGGAGATCCTCGCCGCGCTCGAACTCGGCAAGCAGTCGGGCTTCGTTCCCCTGCTGCTCGACGTCGCCGAGACCGACAAGTGCGTCGATCAGCTGCGCGAGGCCGGCGTCGCGGTCGCGCTGCGCGCCCTGGACTGGGACAGCAAGCCCGAACAACTCGCCGCCGCGCGCGCATTGGACACCGCCGGCGTGCGCTTCGCTTTCCTCGGCAACAGCGGTGCGGAGCTGCGCCGCAGCGCCGCGCTCGCGGTCAAGCACGGCGTGTCCCGCGAGCGCGCACTCGACGCGATCACCCGCATGCCCGCGGAACTCGCCGGATTCGGTGAGCGCGTCGGCACTCTGCGCGTCGGCCACGACGCCGACTTCACGGTGTTTCAAGGCGATCCGATCGATCCGACGTCGCGATTGTCGACGGTGTGGGTGAACGGCGAACCGCGTCACACGGCAACGAGCGACACCGCAAAGAAGGAGACCAACTGATGATCGCAACTCGAATCTTCGGCATCGTCGCGCTCGCGGTCGTTCTGACTCCGGAGGGCCTGTACGCGCAAGACAAGGTGACCGTGTTGCGCGGGGCCAAAGTCCACAGCGGTGACGGGCAGACCTTCGAGGGCGGCATCGTGGTCATGCAGGGCGGTCGAATCGCCGCTCTCGGCGGCGCCGAGACGACGATCCCTGAGGGCGCCGTGGTCATCGACTGCAAAGGCAGCGTGCTGACCCCAGGGCTCGTCGACGCCTCGACGCAACTCGGGATTCGCGGCGACGTGAATGAGCAAGGCGATGAGATCACCGCCGCCATCCGTGTTCTCGATGCACTCGACCCAGCCGACAAGCGGCTGCGACGCGCACTCGAACAAGGCGTCACCACGGTTCAGGTGAGCCCCGGCAATCGCAACGTGATCGGCGGCATCGGCGCGGTCGTGAAGACCCACGGCGACACGGTCGGCACCATGGTGGTCCGCGATGAATCCGGTTTGCGCCTGACGATGGGTGGTGAGCCGTCCGCCGGCAATCGCGCGATTCGCGGCGGAACGCCCGCCGGGATGTATTACCGGCGCCCGACCACGCGCATGGGTGTGGTGTGGGAAACCCGCCAGGCTTTCTACCGCGCGAAGGCCTACAACGAGCAGAAGACGATCCCGAACGCTCCGCCCGCCGAGCCCGATCCGGACCTGGAAGTCCTCAATCGCGCACTGCGCGGCGAGCTGATGGTGCACACCACCGCGCGCGCCGAGCACGACATCCGCACGGCGCTCCGGCTCGCCGAGGAGTTCGGCTACAAGACGATCCTCGACGAAGGCACCGAAGCGTGGAGCGTGATCGAGGAACTCGTCGCGACCGGTACGCCGGTGTTGCTGTCGGCACCGTCACGGATCGACGGCAACGACGGCAGCGACGTGCGATTCGCCACCGCCAAGTTGCTCGCGGATCGCGGGGTTCCGTTCGCCATCTGCACCGGTGCCGACGCGGGCAGCATGGATCTTGCACGCGAGGCGATGTTCGCGGTGCGTCACGGCCTTCGCCCCGATCGCGCACTGCGCGCGATCAGCGCCGATCCGGCGAACCTCTGCGGTGTCGGTGATCGGGTCGGCGCGCTGCGCGCCGGTCTCGATGCGGACGTGGTCCGCTGGAGCGGCGATCCCTTCGATCCCACCTCGACCGTGGTCGCGGTCTGGGTCGGCGGCCGCCAAGTGGTCGGCGAGTGATCGATTGCAGTCCGAGCCAACCCGAGCATTCTTGGTCCAAACCTCCAGGTCACATTTCCCCCTGTCCGGAACGATGAAGAGAGCCCTCCTCTGCACGCTCGCGAGCGTGTCCCTTCCTTTGACTCTCGCGGCACAGGACCTCGTCGCGATTCGCGCCGCCAAGGTCCACACGCTGGACGGTGCACCGCTCGACAACGCGGTGATCCTGATCCAGGACGGCCGGATCGAGGCGATCGGCACGGACGTCGAAGTGCCCTGGAACGCCAAGGTGATCGACGCGAAGGACAAGGTCGTCCTGCCGACGTGGATCCTCGCGCACAGCGAAGACGGCCTGGGCGGCGGCAACAACGAGCGCATGCAGAACGTGCCGTTCCTCACGGTCGCCGATGCGCTCGACCCGTCGTCGCTCGCGTTCGAAGACGGCCTGCGCAACGGTGTCGCGATCGCCAATGTGATGCCGGGCAACAACACGCTCGTCGCCGGACGTGGACTGATCGCACGCTACGTCGGCCGCACCGTCGAGGAGATGACCCTGCGCGCCGAGAGCGGTCTCAAGATGTCGCTCGGCGGCAGCGAAGGGAATGTCGTCGCCAAGATCCGCGAACTCCGCCGCGTGCTCGACGATGCCGCCCGCACCAAAGCCGACTTCGAACGCAAGAAAGAGGAGTGGCAGAAGGAGAAGGACGCCGGCGCCACGAAGGACGAGGAATTCAAAGAGAAGATCGAGGACACGAAGCAGCCGCTGATCGACCTGATCGACGGCAAGCTGACCGGCTATCTCTACGTGCCCGGTCCCGCAGAACTGGCGGAGGTCGCACGCATCAAGGACCGCTTCCAGTTGAAGCTCGTGCTCGTGCTCGGCCCCCGCGTGCATCGCGCGGCGGCGATGGTGAAGTCGCTCGGCTATCCGGTCGTGCTCGAGGACTCCGCGCTGGAGTACCGCGAGACCGATCCCGAGACCGGCGATGAATCGACGGTCTCCCCGGCGAAGGCGCTCGCCGACGCCGGTGTCGAGTTTGCGATCTCACTGAACGGCAGCGGCCGCGGCGCGACGCACTACCCGTTCTGGCAACTCGCCACGCTGTTGCGCAACGGCCTCTCGCGCGACCTCGCGTTGCGTTCGCTCACCACCGTGCCCGCCAACATCCTGGGCCTCTCCGATCAGGTCGGTGCGCTGAAGAAGGGCGCGACCGCAAACCTGCAGATCATGACGGGTGATCCCTTCCTCGCGACGAGTTGGGTCGAGACGGTGATCATCGAGGGTCAGGTGGTCTACGAGCGGAAGAACGACGCTCGTCTCTCCCGCTTGTTCGAAGGCAAGACCGAGGGCACGAAGTGAGCGCGTTCTTCGACAACAAGCTCGGCGCACGATTGCCGAACTGGCTCCTGGCAGTGCCGACCGGGCTCTTGCTGAGCGCCGCCCCGTTGCGCGACGTCGCGAGTGAACGACCGCAGGATCCGCCCAGCGGAACGTTCGCAGTGCGGTGCGGCACTCTCATCGACGGTCGCGGTGCAACGACCTCGAACTGCTGGCTGGTGGTTCGCAACGGCAAGATCGCCGACATCTCCAAGGCCGCCGAGGCGCCGCGCGGACTGCCGATCGTCGACGCAGGCGATCGCGTGGTGATGCCGGGACTCGTATTGGCGGACAGCGAGTTGAGCGGCGTCGTCGATGACGACTACAACGTCACGCCCGATTTCTGCGCTCTCGACGGCTTCGACTTCGCCCGCGAGTACCGCAGCGCGCTCGCCGCGGGTGTGACATCCGCTTATCTCTCGCCCGGCCGCAACCGCCTGATCTCCGGTCAAGGCTCGGTGGTGAAGCTCGCCGGCGACGACCCGGTCGCGCGGGCCGTTGCGGAGAACGCCTGCCTGCGCGTCAACCTCGGCCCCGGCAGCACGCAAGCGCCGCCGATCTTCGACCCGAGTGTGTTCCCGACTGCCGACGACCCGCTCGTGCCGGCCCAACCGCAGTATCCCTCGGCCGCGATCTCGCAACTGAGCGTGCTCAACCAACTCTTCGCCGATGCACTTCGTGACGACGACCCTCGCGGCGGTCGAAGCGCGGAACGGCGATTCGAACAGAATGCACTCCGTCGCGCCGCTCGCGGCGAACTCCGGCTGCGAGTCGCGGCGCGCTCGGCGGCGGAGGTCGAACGAGCACTCGCGCTCGCCGATCGCCTCGGCCAACAGGTGGTGATCGAGGACCCCGCGGCGATCGACGCGATCGGCGCGCTCATCAAAGAGCGAAAGGCGCAGATCGTCGTGCGCATGCCGCTACGGCTGAGCGACAACAACGCCGGCGGCGAGAACCGCGCCGACCGCACGCCGCGCTCTGATCCCTCCACGCTCCGCGCCGCTGCGCGCTTCGGCGTGCCGCTCGCGCTGGCGCCCGCCGTCGGCGAGTCTGCCGACGACCTTCTGCTGCTCGCCGGCCTCGCGGTGCGCTACGGCATGTCGCGCGAGGCTGCGATCGCTGCCGTCACTTCGACGGCGGCGGCCACGCTCGGCGTGGGCGATCGCATCGGCTCGCTCGAGGTCGGCCGCGATGCCGACTTCGTGGTGTTGTCGGGGGATCCCCTCGCTGTGGGCACGATGGTCGAGGAGACCTGGGTCGACGGCGTGCAGCGATTCGCGCGCGACGAAGCCGGTACGGTCCTCGCAATTCGCGCGGCGCGCATCGTCACGGCGAACGGACCGAGTCTTCGGGAAGGCACCGTGCTGATCTCGAACGGCAAGATTCGCGCGGTCGGTGAGGACCTCGCGATCCCCTATGGCGCCAAGATCATCGATCTGCGTGCGCAAGGTGGAGTCGCCGTTCCCGGCTTCGTGGATTCCGATTCGCGGCTCGGCCTGGGCGCCGAGATCGGCGGGATCCCGCCGGGCAATCCAGCGCAGCGCGTCGCCAAAGCCGTGCGCCACGACGATCCCAGCTTCCGTCGAGCGATCGAAGCCGGTGTCACGACGGTGCTCGTGTCCGGACTCGACTCCGCCGCGGTCGGCGGCCGCGTCGCCGCGATCAAGACCGGCGCGCGTGATGCGAAATCGATGGTGATCGACGAGATCGCGGCACAGCGCTTCACCTTCGATGCGACGAACCCGCAGGCGATCGCGCAACTCGCTGGCGAACTCGACAAGGGCAAGCGCTACCTCGATACCTGGATCGCCTACGAGAAGGCGTTGGCTGATTGGAAAGCCGGCAAGAGCAAGCCGGCCGCGCCGACGACCACCAGCACGGAGCCGACTGCCAACAAGGCCGTCGACCCGATCAGCGGCACCTGGACCTGCTCGATGGAGATCCCGCAAATGGGACTCGCGATCGAGATCGTCCTGGAGCTGAAACTCGAAGGGACCACGGTGACGGGGACCGCCACGCTGAATCTGCGCGGCCGATCCTTGCCGGCGCAGCCGGTCACCAACGGCAAGTTCGAGAACGGTGAGCTCACCATGGAACTGCGCCTCATGGGCGGTCAGGGCACGCTCACGGCGAAGATCGAGAACGACAAGCTCACCGGCAAGGCGAACGCGATGGGTCAGGACGTCGACGTGACGGGCACCCGCACCGCAAAGCCCGGTGAGGCGAAGCCGGCCGCGACGTCCGCTGCCAATGCCACCACCAACGCCGACGGCAGCCCGAAGAAGCCGAAGGTGGAGGAAGCGCTCGAGCCGCTCAAGGAGCTGATCGAAGGCAAGGCGACGGCCATCGTCCGCAGCAATCGGGCGCCGGCGATCGAAGCCGTCGTGAAGCTGTTCACGGAGCGCAAGGTGCGCTTCGTGATCCAGGGAGCGGAAGACGCGATGGACGAAGTCGCACTGCTCGGCGCGACTCCGCCCACGATCGTGCTCGGCCCGCAGCTGGTCTCGCGTGAAGATGGTGAAGTGGTGAACGCCCCGGCGCGCTTCGCCGAGGCCGGTGTTCGCGTCGCGTTCGCGACCGGCGACTGCGAGGGGACGCGTTGGTTGCCCGAGCACGCGATGCACGCGGTGCGCTGGGGTCTCGATCCGGAGACCGCGCTGCGTGCGATCACGATCGAGAGTGCGCGCGCGTTCGGCATCGACCATCGCGTCGGCAGCCTCGAGCGCGGCAAGGACGCCGATCTCTGCGTGTTCGACGGCAACCCGCTGGAGCCGACCAGCCGCCTCTTGCTCGTGTTGTGCAACGGCCAGATCTGCTTCGACAACCACAAGGACGCCCGATGAGACACTTCGCCATCCTCTCGCTGTCGGCACTCGCGCTGTCCGCGACGCTTCCCGCACAAGCGAAGCTCTCGATGGACATCTTCTTCGGCAACCGCCCGAAGGAGAACAAGGTCGCGATCCTCGGTCCTGCGGTCGTCGAGAGCCCGAACTACGCGTTCCGCGCCGCACGCATCCTGCCGGTGAGCGGATCGCCGATCGAGAACGGCGTGATCCTGACCCGCAAGGGCAAGATCGTCGCCATCGGCGCCGCGAAGGACGTCGCGATTCCCGACGGCTTCGAAGTCGTGGATCTCGGGGAGCACTGGTGCGTGCCGGGATTCGTCGAACTGCACTGTCACGTCGCGGGTCGCGGCTTCGACCTCAACGACACCGTGCACCAGACCAACCCGGAGATGCGGACCCTCGACCTCATCACCATGGATCACGAGGCCATGCGGATGTCCCTCGCGGGCGGCGTGACCACGGTGAACTACATCCCCGGCTCCGGCTCGAACATGGGCGGCTTCGGCACGCTCACGAAGACGTGGGGACGCACCCCACAGGAAGCGCTCGTGCGCTTTCCAGGGTGCTTGAAGATCGCGCAAGCCGGCAATCCGGAGCGCGGCTCCGGCGACCTCGGGCAGACCCCGATGGGCATGAACGAAGGTCTCCGCGCGACGCTCGAACGCGGTCGCGACTACGCGAAGGCGTGGGAGGACTTCGAAGCCGGCAAGGGCGACAAGCCGGAGTTCCACGCCGGGTTGGAATACCTGCGCGGGTTGTTCCGGCACGAGTATCCGGTCTGTGTCCACACGCAGATCTATCAGGTCGCGATGCAGACCATCCGCGAGCTGCGGCTCGAGCTCGGCCTGTGGACGGTCATCGTGCACGGCACCTTCGATGCCTATCGCCTATCGGAGTTCGCTGCACAGAGCGGCGTGCCGGTGTGCAACGGGCCGCGGCAATACCACTTCGACCGCGGCGCGGGATGGGGTGGCGGCAGCGGCATGGAGAGCGCGTTCGTCGGCTGCGCGAACGGCTGGTTCGCCGGCGGCATGCACAAGTTCGCGACGCCCCAGCGCGGTGTCGGTCGCGACGGCATCGGCATCAACACCGACTCCCCGGTCGTCGCGCAGGAGCAGCTCTCCCTGCAGTGCGCGATGGCGGTGCGACTCGGCTTGCCCGACGAAGTCGGGATGCTCGCGCTCACCATCAATCCCGCTCGGTTCGCCGGCGTCGATCACCGCGTCGGCTCGCTAGAAGTCGGCAAGGACGCCGACCTCGCCTTCTGGTCCGGGGATCCGCTCGATCCTCGCCACCATGTCGAGATGACCGTCGTCAACGGAAACATCGCCTATCGCCGCGACGCTCGCCGTCCGCGCTTCTGATCATGACCCAGTCTCGCAAGGTCTGTTCGCTTCTCGCAGCCATCGCGGCGTCGTGGTCCTTCGCTCAGGCGCAGGACCAACGTCCGCTCGCACTCACGAACGCGCGCATCCTCACCATGGGCGATGCGGGAGTCATCGAGCGCGGCACGATCCTCGTGCGCGACGGCAAGATCGAAGCCGTCGGTGCGGACGTAAAGACGCCGCTCGGAGCCCGCGTGATCGACGTGAAGGGCGGCACCGTGATGCCCGGCTACGTCCACGCCTGGTCGACTGCCGGCCTCGGCAGCGCACGACCGATGCCGATGCCGATGCCGCAGCAGGGTCGGCGCGGCGGCCGCGGTCGCGGCGGTGCGGGGGAAGCACCGCCCGCCGCACAGAGCGGCGGCAATCAAGCGGCGTCGCGCGTCGCCGATGGACTCTATGCGAAACAGGACGTCTTCGCGGAGCTCCTTCGCGAAGGCGTGACGGGGCTCTTCCTGCATCCGGCGGGCACCGGTTTCCCCGGCCGCGCCGCGCGCCTCGAACCCGATGGAAAGTCGCCTGAGGATCTCGTGGCGAACCCCGAGGCCTACAACGTGCTGATGCCGGCGACGAATACCGGCGGCAAGAAGCTCGTCGCCGACGAGTTCGCGAAGGCAAAGAAGGTCGTCGAAGAGCGCAAGAAGCCGAAGGAAGAGCCCAAGCCTGCGGAACCGGCGAAGCCGGCCGGCGGCGAAGCGAAGCCGGCAGACGCGAAGCCGCCGGCGGACGGCAGCAAGCCTGCGGACCCGCCGAAGGACCCGCCCAAGCCGGAGGGCGAGAAACCGGCCGCCGAGACAAAGCCCGGGCCGGCCCAACCCACTCCACCGAAGCCGCCCGAACCGAAGAAAGACCCCAACGTCGAAGTGCTCGCCGACCTGTTGGAAGGCAAAGGGCGATGCTTCTTGCGGCTGTCGACGGCCATGGAGGTCCAACATTGGCTGGACGCGAACAAGGACCTGAAGCTCGAGACCGTGGTGGTCGCCGATTCGATCGTGCCGACCCGTGGCCGACTCGACGAAGGTGTCGATCACCTCAAGAAGGTGACGAAGGCGGTGCTGGTGCCGCCGAGCCTCGCCGAGATCCCCTTCACGCGAACCTTGGTCAACACACCGAAGCTCCTCCTGGATGCCGGATTGGAGGTCGGATTCGTCCTGCCCGACGACCCCGCGCGGCTGCGCGATCTGCCTTTCGCGCTGATGGAACTGGTGCGAGCCGGCTTCCCAGCGGACGCCGCGTTGCGCGGCGTGACCGCGGTCCCGGCCAAGCTGCTCGGCGTCGACCAGGAGATGGGTTCGATCGCCAAGGGCCGACGCGCGGACCTGTTGGTGTTCAGCGGTGACCCGCTCGACCCCAGTTCGGTCATGCAACACGTGCTGATCCGCGGTCAGGAAGTGGTGAAGGAGGCGACCCGATGAGAGTGAATCCTCGTGAGTTCCGTGCCGCGGCGATCGCGGCGGTAGTCGCAACCTTCGCGGTGAGTTCCGACCTCGAAGCGCAGCGCTTCCAGCGGCGTCAGCGACCCGGCGGGGAATCCGCGCCGGCGGCCGCGCCCAGCGCGGAAACACCCAAGGAACGCAAGGTCGAGAAGTGGACGGCGATCGTCGGCGGGGATGTGCACATCGGTGACGGCAACGTCATCCGCGGTGCGACCGTCCTCATCGGCGACGACAAGATCGAGAAGGTCGGGCACGACCTGGAGATCCCCGAGAACGCGACGAGGATCGACGCGACCGGTCTCGTGGTGGCCCCGGGCTTCTGCCTCGTCAAGGCGAGCGGGATCGGCGGCCCCGGCAACGAGGTGCGTGACGACCTCAATCCCTACGATCCGAGCATCAAGCTCGGTCTCGCCGCCGGGATCACCTCTTACCTCTGGACAGCCAACGGCGGCAGCAACACCCCAGGGGGGAAGAGCGCGGTCGTGAAGCTCGCCTACGGCGACTTGGCCGGCATGGTCGGCCCGGAGTCCTCCGTCGTGTCCATGCGCGTTCCGCTCGATCCGGCGTCGATGGCGAACTTGCGAAAGTCCGTTCGGCAGGCACGGGAGCATCTCGAGAAAGTTCGGGAGTTCGAAGCCAAACCCGGTGCCAAGCCCGAGGAGAAGCCGAAGGTGCCGTCGGGGACCGAGGAGCTCATTGCGCTGATGACCGGGCAGAAGCGGCTGTGGATCAGCCAGGGCGGTGGCGGTTTCCCAGGCATGTTCGGCGGCAGCGGCCGTCGCGGTGGCGGGGGCGGCGGCGGCTTCGGGACCAGCCAGATTCGCCAGGCGATGGAGATCGCCGAGCTGATCGGCGCCGGCGTCGTTCTCGATGGCCCGACCGAGGGTTGGGTCGTTCCGGACGAGATCGCGGCGACCGGTTCGATGGCGATCGTCAGCCCTCGAACCAAGGTCGAAGCGGACCCTGGTCGTCCCGAGGACAGCGGCAGCAACCTGGCCCAGGCAGCGATCCTCGACGCCGCCGGAGTGCCGGTCGCCGTGACGGTGCCCGGCGGCAGCTTCGGCGGCCCCTCACTCGGAACCGGCGGAATCCTCGGTCAAGACCTGAACACACCGACGGTCGATGCCGCCTACGCGATCCGCGGCGGCTACCCTTGGCGAAAGGGATTGCGAACCCTCACCCTGGACTCGGCCCGCATCATGGGTGCGGAACGCCGACTCGGCTCGCTCGAGGCCGGTAAGGATGCGGATGTCTTGATTCTCGACGGCGACCCGTTGAACTATAAGACTTTCGTCCAGACGGCCTTGGTCAACGGCAAGGTGGTCTATCGCAAGGACGACGAACCTTTCTACCGTCACATCCGGCGTTGATCCGTGGACTGAGGGCGCCCGCCTGAACGGCACGCCCTGCCGGTTCCGGGCGCGGCTTCCGCGCGCGGCGGCTCGGTTCGCGGTCACCGTCCGGCTCCCGTCGCCGCCCCCACCACCCCATCGTCCGACCTGCCTCATCGATGAACGCTGACGTTCTCAAGGAGATCGATGACTGCCTGCGGAGCATGCGTCAGGCCTACAACAGCCGGGACCTGAAGGCATTCCGCGCGCACTTCTGGACCGACAAACGGTTCGTGAATCTCGACGCGTCGGGGCGCATCGACGTCGGCTGGGGCGCCTACGAGGAAATCCTCGATGGCGAGTTCCGGTACATGGACAAGGTGACTCTGGAACTGCGCGATCTCCAGATCACCCCGATCGACTTCGGCTGCGCGACGGCCACGGCGATCTGGCGACTGGCACAGATCGATCCGGACGGCCGCAGCGCGGAGCAATCTGGCCGCGCGAGCTTCACCTTCGCAAGGCTGCGCGACGAGTGGAAGATCGTGCAGCAGCACTTCTCGGCGGACCTTCAGGACGCTTGAGAGGAAGCGGCGCCGCCGCGCCGCTTCCGATCAGTTCGGCAGCTCGCCGGTCAGCGCATCGAGGAAGCTGACGATCGCCGCGACCTGATCCTCGGTGAGATTCCTGCCGAGCTGATACTCGCCCATCAGCTTCACGGCTTCGGGCAGGGATTTGATGGAGCCGTCGTGGAGATACGGCGCGGTCTTCGCCACGTTCAGCAGCATCGGCACCTTGAAGAAGTGCCTCTCGGCGTCGTTGCCCGAGATCTTCGCGCGGCCAAGGTCTGCCGTCGCGTAGGGCTTCGCCAAGCCGAGCTTCTGATACATGCCGCCGCCGAGAGTTCGGCCGAGGTGACACGCGGCGCACCCTACCTCCAGGAACGTCGCCAGACCCTGCTTCTCGGTCGCGGAGAGGGCGTCGTCGTTGCCGTCGAGGTAATCGTCGAAGCGGCTCTTGGTCGTGAGCGTGCGCTCGAAGGCACCGACCGCGGCGCCGAAGTTCGCCAGGCTGACCGGCTGCTCACCACCGAAGACCTGCTTCATGCGATCAGCAATTCCCGGCACGCCGGCCAGCTTTGCGACGAAGTCATCCTCGTTGGCGTAGCCATGCTCGACGGGATTGAGCACCGGTCCCTGAGCCTGTGATTCGACATCCGCCGCGCGGCCATCCCAGAACTGCGCGAACTGACGATGTGCGTTGATGCTCGTCGGTGAGTTGCGGTCGCCACGCACGCCGTCGGCCCCGGGGGAGGTGGCCTCGCCGTCCACACCGTACCGCTTCAGGTCATGGCAACTGGCGCACGAGATGTTGTCTTTGGTGGACAATCGCGTCTCGTGATAGAGGTCGCGGCCGAGCGCGATCAGCTCGGCCGAGGCGGCGGGCTTCGGAGCCACGTGTTCACGACCGAAGAGGGCGACGACCGCATTGCGATCGACCTGGACGGCGGACGGTTTCTCGCTGCACGAGGAGAGAAGTGTCGCAGCGACCACGACGAGGGTGTGAGAGAGGGAGGTTCGCGGGGGGTTGCAAGCCATCGCGAGCCTTCTAAATCGCCGCCTGGGCGAAGGCCCAATCACTTCGCCCTATCGCGATAGATCGGCGCCTGCGATGGTCCGAGTTCGACCGATGCAGCTACCCGGGCGCTCGCAGCGCCGATCGGCGCCGAAGAATCCGTGAGGACCAGCGCGACCTGGGTCGTCGTCGTGGCGTCCGCGACCGAGTCGGCGGCGATGCGCAGGGTCCCGTCGGGGCCGACCCGACCGCGCCGAAGCAGGCCGCGACCGGCAAGCATTGGACGGCCGCCTTCGCGACTGACCCGCAAGAGGAGGAAACGCTCGCCCGGCGGAGCGATCACCACGAGTTCGCCGCCTTCGACGCGCAACGCGGACGGCGCCGTGCCGATCGCGCCGGGTGAGCCGTTCGCCGCGAATGCGATGGTGAGGGGATCGCCCGCTCGTGCGGTCAAGACGGCACTCGCGTGCGTGGCACCGGCGCCGATCCGAGTCGCGACGACCATGCCGGTGCGCTCATTGCGGAACAGCACCGGCTTCGCATCCCCTTCGGCGACCAGCCGGACGTCCACCCGAACTCGATTTCCATCGAGCCAGCGGAAACGCGGCCCGCGTGCCGGATCCAGGCGTGGCGCGGGGAGCGGCGGCGCAGATCGGTCGGGCACGACCGACGCACCGCCGACCCCGGTGGAGCGATCGCCGGCGGGATTCTCCGTGCGTTTCACTTGGATCGGCGCCGTGGCCGAAGCGTCGTCGGATCGAGGCGGCCGCGGCGGGGCGACCGTCGCGACGAGGGCGAGTTCGAGACTCGATCCCGCAACCGGGCTCTGAACGATCAGTCGACCGCGGGCATCTCCCACCGCCGTCGCTTCGTAGGCGATCTCGAGACTGCGGACTCCATCGGGCGGGATCTCGCAGGGCAACGGCAGCCGTTCGGCGGCGAGGAACGGCCCTTCGAGCGACAGCGTCAGGGGCAGCGGATGCTCTCCGTCGTTTCTCAGTTCGATCGTCCGCGACGCGTTGGCGTGCAGGGCCAGCTCGCCGAAGTCAATTCGCCGATCCCTTGCCCCGACCAATCCGAGCCGGGGCGCCCTTGGGTGCAGGAACTCCATGCGCCCCAGCGGCGCATCGATCGGGCCGTCGAAGCGAACCGCCACGAGGTGCGACACGGCATCGAAGCTCGCGGTGAAACCGACACACTCGATCGGCAGCCGTCGCTCCGCGACGACACGCTGGCTGGTCTGCGCGCGAAAGCGAATCTCACCATCCCGCTCGAAAGCGAAGAGGTAGAGGCCAGCGCCGCTCTCCACCGGCCAGGAGCCCAGGCCGTTCGCAAAGCTGTCCGGGAGCCGCCGTCCGCCACTGGTCGGGAAGCGATCGATCGACCGCCGGAGCGGGTCGAAGCGATAGAGGTCGAGGTCTTCGGCGACTCCACCGGCGAGAACGAGGAACGCGCCGCGGCCGTCGGGAGCGATCTGCACGTCTGACACCGGCCGGGCCAGCGGAAGTCGTTCGAAGACCTCGCGGTCGCCGGCGGCCGGAAAATCGATCGCGACGGTCCGGCCCGACGGCCCGCCGATCGGCGCGATGAGTCGGATTCCCAGCGACGGCGCATCGATGGCGCGCGATACCGCCTGCGCGCGCGCCGGCGCAAGACACACGGCCAGCGCGAAGATCGAACACACACGGCGCATCGGCAGAGCTACGGACAGAACTCAGGCAGTCTAGCCCGGATTATTCGTGAACGTCGTCGCGAGATCGACACAGGTCGATGCCCGGCAAGGAGCTACGACGGTCGACGACCGAAGCGTAGCTGTAGCTACGCTGCCAGGGAGGAGCCGACGTAGCGACGCCGCCGGGCGCGACTTGTGGCGATCGCAGCAGATGTTCACGAATAATCCGGACTAGCCCGGACCCTTGGCGAACGTCGTCGCGAGGTCGACGCAGGTCGGTGCCCGGGAAGGAGCTGCGTCGGGCTGCGACCCAAGCGCGGCCGCAGCGAAGCGGCCGGGCGCGAGTCGCGGCGATCGCAGCAGCCGGTCACGAGCAATCCGGGCCCGCGCGGTCCTCGACGGCGTCGGGCCCTGGGCGCCGGTCTCCGATTCCGAGTCCCGCGCATCGGCAAGCTCGCTTTCTCGAACCAGCGCGAGGCACACCCGGCGCTACGATCCGGGGGCCGCGGGCCGATCCACCACGGGCGGAGTTCGCGGGGACGCCGATGCGCCAGAGCCAGACTACCAGCGACGCCCTCTCGACCTCTGACACCAACGCGGAAGTCCGGACCAGACACAAAGTGCGTCTGGTGACCGCGACATCGCTGTTCGACGGTCACGACGCCTCGATCAACATCTTCCGCCGAATCGCCCAGGGCGGTGGCGCCGAGGTGATCCACCTCGGCCACAACCGCTCCGCCAGCGAGATCGTGGACGCCGCGATCGAGGAGGACGCCCAGGGCATCGCGATCACTTCGTATCAGGGCGGCCACAACGAGTTCTTCCGCTACGTCCACGACCTGCTGACTGCGGCCCAGATGGGCCACATCCGCATCTTCGGCGGTGGCGGCGGCGTCATCCTGCCCGAAGAGATCGAGGCGCTGCACGCCTACGGCATCGAGCGCATCTACTCGCCCGACGACGGGCGCGCGATGGGGCTCGAGGGCATGGTCCACGACATGCTCCGGCGCTGTGACCGTGAAGCGCCGACCGACTTCGATGCTGCGGAACTCGCCGCCGGAAGTCCACGCGCGGTTGCTCGCGCGTTGTCGCTCGCCGAAAACGAACCGGCCGCGTTGACGGCACGTCTCGCCGGCATGCCGACGCCCATGCATCGCGCGCCGGTGCTCGGCGTGACCGGGACCGGCGGCGCCGGCAAGTCCTCGCTGATCGACGAACTGGTTCAGCGATTCCTGCGCGGGTGTCCCGAGCGCACCGTCGCCGTGCTCTCGATCGACCCTACGCGGCGCAAGACCGGCGGCGCGCTGCTCGGCGATCGCATCCGGATGAACGCGATCCACCACCCGCGTGCCTTCATGCGGTCGATGGCCACCCGCCGAGCGAATCACTCGCTCACCGAAGCCGCGCGGCTCGCACTCGAGGTCCTACGGCGAGCGAACTTCGATCTCATCATCTTGGAGAGCTCGGGGATCGGCCAGTCGGACACCGAGATCACGGAGCACGCCGACGTCTCCCTTTACGTGATGACACCGGAATACGGTGCCGCGACGCAGCTCGAGAAGATCGACATGCTCGACTTCGCGGACCTGATCGCGATCAACAAGTTCGACCGTCGCGGAGCGCTCGACGCACTGCGCGACGTCAGGAAGCAGGTGCAGCGCAATCGCAATCGGTTCGATGCCGCGCCGGACACGATGCCGGTGTTCGGCGCCATGGCGTCGCACTTCAACGACCCGGGCACCAACTCCCTGTTCGCGGCCTTGATGGAGCGGCTCACGCAAGTCTCGCCGAGGCTCTTGCCCACGCATCTGCCGCCGGGCGGTGAACCTGCTCGCGCGACGATCGTCCCCGCGGATCGCACGCGCTATCTGTCGGAGATCGCCGAAGCCAATCGCCGTTATGCGGCGTGGACCGCCGAGCAAAGCACGATCGCGCAGCAAGTCTTCGGACTCGACCAAGCGCTCGTCGCCCTCGCGGACGACCCCGAGACCCGACAGCGGATCGAACGCCGACGCGACGCGCTGTTGCAGCAGCTCGCCCCAGAGTGCCGCGAGTCCTTGGCCGGCTGGGATCGCCTGGTCGCCGACTACAGCGGCGACGAATACGCCTACGAAGTTCGCGGACGCGTCGTCAAGGCGCCGCTGGTGTCGCGATCGCTCTCGGGAACGCGACTGCCGAAGGTCCTCTTGCCCAAGACCACGGCCTACGGCGACCGCTTGCGGTGGCTGCTCAGTGAGAACGTACCCGGCGCATTCCCCTTCACCGCCGGTGTCTTCCCGCTCAAGCGCACCGCGGAGGACCCGACGCGCATGTTTGCCGGCGAGGGTGGTCCGGAGCGAACCAACCGCCGATTCCACTACGTCGCCTATGAGCAACCCGCGAAGCGGCTGTCGACGGCTTTCGATTCGGTGACGCTGTACGGCGAAGATCCGGAGCGGCGGCCCGATGTGTTCGGCAAGATCGGGAACGCCGGAGTGTCGATCTGCACGGTCGACGATGCCAAGAAGCTCTACAGCGGCTTCGACCTGTGCGATCCGACGACCTCCGTGTCGATGACGATCAACGGTCCCGCACCGATGCTGCTCGCGTTCTTCTTCAACGCCGCGATCGACCAGCAGTGTGAACGCTGGATCATGACCAGCGGTCGCCAAGCGGAGGTGGAGGCGAAGATCGATTCGATCTATTCCGGATTGGGCGTGCCCCGCCCGCGATACGAGGGGTCGATTCCGCGCGGTCACGATGGCCTCGGCCTGCGTCTTCTCGGCGTTTCCGGCGACGAAGTCGTCCCGGCTGACGTCTACGCCGAGCTTCGCGCTCGGGCGCTCTCGACCGCGCGCGGCACCGTCCAAGCCGACATCCTGAAGGAAGACCAGGCACAGAACACCTGCATCTTCTCGACGGAGTTCGCGCTGCGGATGATGGGCGACGTCCAGCAGTTCTTCGTCGATCACGACGTCCGCAACTTCTATTCGGTATCGATCTCCGGCTACCACATTGCGGAGGCCGGCGCGAATCCGATCACGCAGCTCGCCTTCACGCTCGCGAACGGCTTCACCTACGTGGAGTACTACCTCGCGCGCGGAATGCACATCGACGACTTCGCGCCGAACCTGAGCTTCTTCTTCAGCAACGGACTCGATCCTGAGTACGCGGTCATCGGCCGCGTCGCGCGGCGGATCTGGGCAAAGGCGATGAAGCTGCGCTACGGCGCGAACGATCGCAGTCAGAAGCTGAAGTACCACATCCAGACCAGCGGTCGCTCACTGCACGCGCAGGAGATCGCCTTCAACGACATCCGCACGACGTTGCAAGCGCTCTACGCGATCTACGACAACTGCCAGAGCCTGCACACCAACGCCTATGACGAGGCGATCACGACTCCCACCGAAGAGTCGGTGCGCCGCGCGATGGCAATCCAGCTCATCATCAATCGAGAGCTCGGACTGGCACGCAATGAGAATCCGCTCCAAGGCAGCTTCGTCATCGAGGAGCTGACCGACCTCGTCGAAGAGGCGGTCTACGCCGAGTTCGATCGCATCACCGAGCGCGGCGGCGTACTCGGCGCGATGGAGACGATGTATCAGCGCGGAAAGATCCAAGAGGAGTCGCTGCACTACGAGTCGCAGAAGGCCTCGGGAGCCCTCCCGATCGTGGGCGTCAACACGTTCCTCGGCACCGACGGCTCACCGATTCAGCGACCGCTCGACGTCATGCGTTCGAGCGACGACGAGAAGGAAGCGCAGATCTCCGCACTCGGCGCGTTCCACCTGCGCAACGCGGCGCGAGCGAAGCCGGCACTCGAGCGCCTGCAGCAGGTCGCCCTCGACGGCGGCAACGTCTTCGCTGCGCTGTTGGACGCAGCGAAGTGTTGCTCCCTCGGACAGATGAGCGCCGCGCTCTACGAGGTCGGCGGCCGCTATCGTCGCAACATGTGAGTCGGCACGGCGGCGCGTCGGTGCGAGACGACCGCCGACGCTCCCGATCAGCGCGTCCGCATCGGCTTGCGGGGCAACTTCTCATCCCGATTCGCCGCATGCCACGCGAACGACGCCACGATCGTGGCGGCTTGCCGGAGATCCTCGGCCACCGCGTGATCCCACACATCCATGTTCGAGTGGTGAGTGCGGGTGTCGTAAGCCACCGGGTCCTGAATGAACTGAAACCCGGGAAGACCCGCGCTGTCGAACGAGAGATGGTCGGTACCGCCGGTGTCGGAATCCGTGATCGTCGAAGCGTCGAGATCATGGAATGGCTTCAGCCACTGCGCGAAGATCGGGCGAACCGAAGGGTTGCCTTGCAGATAGACACCGCGGATCCGGCCGGTGCCGTTGTCGAGGTTGAAGTAGCCCGCGAACTTCTCGTGTAGCGGCTTCAGATCCTTCGGCGGTGAAGTGCGACCGCCGCCGCTCGCCAGGTTCTGCTCGACCCAAGCCCGGGACCCGAGCAACCCCTGCTCCTCGCCGCTCCACAGCCCGATACGGATCGTTCGACGCGGACGGCGGCCGCTCTCCTTGACCAACACGGTCAACAGCCGCATCGCCTCCATCATCACCGCACTGCCGGTGCCGTTGTCGGTGCAGCCGGTCCCGGAGTGCCACGAATCGAAGTGTGCGCCGACCATCACGACTTCTTCCGCGAGCGCCGGATCGCCGCCGGCCAGGTCGGCGATCACGTTGTGCTCCATGGCATCGTCGTCGTTCCAGCGGACGCGAAGCTCGACGGCCAATCGGGTCGGAATCCCGCGTGCGAGGTTGCGCGAGATGCGATTGAAGTGCTCGACGGCCAACGTGAACTGCGGCGTGGTGACCGCACCCGGTGCGTATGCGCGCGTCCGTTCGCCTGTCACCGGATCGCTCGCCGACGCACCGCCCACGAAGATCGTCCCGTAGTCACCCTTGAATGAGCGATCGAGAATCGCGAGCGGCTTGTTCTTGGCCAGCACCTTCATGACCGCCTCGCGCTTTTGGAATCCGGCGCGGAAGTCGGGCGACGCCGGCCTGCCGTTGCTCCGACGCGGCGGGCGCGATGCGCCGTTCGCCATCGACAGCAGCGCGTCGGAATCGAATCGCTCCGCCGTGCCGTCGAACCATTCCGAGAGCTCACGCGGCGTCTCGATCAGCACGAAGGTCCGTGAGAGATCCATCTCCGCGAGCGCCTCGGCGCCGACGGCGAGAGCGTCGATGACCTCGCCCTCCATCCGGCCATCGAGCCCGGGGGACCACGCCTTCGGCCACGCGAGCACCGGCCAAGGGTTCTCACCCACGACGTGCAACGCGAAGTGCTCGAGTTCCCAAGCGCGACCGAATGGCCCCCACGAGGCGAGGTGAGCATCGTTGAGCCCGAAACCCTCCAAGGTGTCCCGGGCCCAGGCCTGAGCTCGTCGGATGTTCGGCGAACCCGTGAGTCGGGGACCATGCACGTCGCAGATCATCCCGAGCAGATCCATCACCTGGCTCTGCTCGAGGCCGTGCTTGCGGAGAATCTGAACCGCAGGCTCGTCGATCGCCTCGGTCGACTGTGCGACCACTGCGGACTCGGTGAGCAGAAGTGCGGCGAGCGCGAGACCGCGCGTGGTCTTGGATGTTGGTTGCAAGAGTGCCATGGTCGAAGGATTCGGTCGAAGGGCTCGGTCGAGGAACTCGGCGAGGGCGACCACCGCCCCACGCGCGCGAACGCACCAAGGATCCCGACACCGCCGCGCGGGCGCAAACATCAATCGCCGGTCCCTCAGCCCAGGAGTGGGCGAAGACGCCCATCCCGGTCTCGCTGCCACGGCACCCAGCACAGCCCGACCGCCAACACCGCCGTATCCGCTTTGCGTGGCGCCAACTCTTCCGTGGTGATCTCGAGAGATTCCGGACGATACGACTCACGCAGTTCCTCACTCGCGCGCTCGAACTCGGCGTCGAGTTCCTCGATCCGCGAACGCAGCTCGGCCACCGCCTCCTCGGCACGCGCGACGTCGGCCTTCTCGCGACCGACTCGGGAGGCACTGCGGATCGCCGAGCCCGCGCGACCGATGCTCGAAGCGCTGACCTTGCGACGACCGAAGATCGCGCCCAGGATCGTGCTGCCGATCGAGATCGCGGTCTGTGTCTTCTGTTGCGCGACCTGCGCTTCCTCGCGCTCGACCTTGTCCTCGGCGCGGCGGATTCGATCTTCGATCGCTTGGATCTTGGGGGCGAAGCGCCGCCTGAGTTCCTCGACCGCGACGTCACGCGCCTCGCGCGCCGCTTGCGCGCAACGCGCGCGGAACGCGTCGACCGACTCGCCCGGCTCGGATGTGGTCTTCAGGACGGCACAACGATGCACGTGAATCCGTTCGTCGCGGAACAACGCGGCACTGAACGCCTTGGTCCAGACCGGCCACGTCTTCGCCGAAGACGCCGGCGCAGGCAACTCGTCGAACGAGAAGCCCGGCCGCGGCGTGTCGTCGGAGCGTGGCAACGCCTTTGGCGCTTCGACATGCGCACCATCGAACGGATCAGAGTCGTGATCCTCAGCGAGTGCGGCGAGTCGATGGACCTCGCGCCACTCATCGATGCCGTGCTTGCTCGAGACGAAGTGCAACCGCGCGCTGCCGAACATCGCAGCCCGATAGAGCAGCGTCGCTCCATCGTCGGCTGCGAGCGTCGGCCGCGCGAAGCGCTCGGTGGTCCCACTCGGCAGTAGTGGACGACTCGATGTCGCAGAGGACACTCGACCGGTCGTGGCCGCAACCGACGCACTCGCCGGCGAGGCCATCGCACTCACGCCGGAGGTCGCGCCGGCCTTGCGCGACTGCATGAGCATCGCGATCTGCGACCGCGTCAACGGCCCGCGCAGATACGACATCGCCCACCGCGTGCGCATCACGACCGGCGCATCGTCGTGGACGTTGTTGAGAACGAACGTGCGCGACGACAAGCCCGCGAGCGTGCGCTCCATCGAGGCTCGATCGAAGGCCGTACCGCTCTGCGCGGAGGCGCCTTCGAGGCCGTCCAACACACGCAGCTTGTCGCGCTCGGTCTGCAACCGACCGAGAAACCAAGTGCCCGCGTTGGACAACGCCTTGTAGTCGAGATCGACCGGATTCTGCGTCGCAAGCACGACGCCGACGCCGAACGCTCGCGCTTGCTTCAACAGCGTGAGCATCGCACGCTTCGAAGGCGGGTTCGCAGTCGGCGGCAAGTAACCGAACACCTCATCCATGTAGAGGATGGCTCGCA
>JBFXDD010000007.1:63233-98113 GCA_050181465.1 Planctomycetota bacterium | reverse complement strand
GCAAGCACGACGCCGACGCCGAACGCTCGCGCTTGCTTCAACAGCGTGAGCATCGCACGCTTCGAAGGCGGGTTCGCAGTCGGCGGCAAGTAACCGAACACCTCATCCATGTAGAGGATGGCTCGCAGGGAGCTCGTGCCGGACTGCGATCTCGTCCAAGTCAGGAACTCGGACAGCAGCAAGGTCACGAAGAACATCCGCTGCGCCTCGCTCAGGTGGGCGATCGACAGCACGGATACGCGGGGCTTGCCGGAAGGAGTCCAGAGCAGGCGCTGGATATCGAGCGGCTCGCCTTCCATCCACGTCGCGAAACCGGGCGACGCGAGCAAACCGTTGATCGCCATCGCCAGCGCGGTGCGATCGGGTGGCGGGATGAAGGTGTCGACGTCGAGGACCCCGATTCGCGAAAAGGGCGGCGACTGCACGCCGCGGATCAGCTCCGGAAGATCCAACTCCCGACCGGCGCGCCACGCGTGGTCGAGCAGATTGCTGAGTAGAACGTGCTCTCGACTGCGCACCGGATCGGCGTCGATACCCACGAGTGCGAGCAGACCGGACACGGCGGCGAGAATGCGCTCCGACCACAACTCGCCGTCACCCGCAACCGACTCCGGCGGCGGTACGAACGACCGCAGCGCACTCAACTTCAGGCCGGCGTCGCTGCCGGGCGTGTAGATCGCGAAGTCGGCGGCCTCGCGAAGCCGCGTGATGCGTGCGCCGTCCTGCCCCCACTCGGCGAGTCCCTTGCGCCACTGCTTGCTGGTCTCCTCGGCCTGCTGCTCGATCGTGCGCCCCTTGCGCATGGCCTCGCCTTGATCGATCCACGGCGCGAAGTCTGCCGCGCGCAACTCAGGGAACGTCAGCCCCAGATTGCCGAGATCGCCCTTCGGGTCGATCGCGAGCACCGGGATTCCGTCGATCGCGGCTTCCTCGAGCAGCGAGATGCACAGACCGGTCTTGCCGCTGCCGGTCATTCCGACGCACACCGCGTGAGTCGTCAGATCCTTGCTGTCGTAGAGGATCGTCTCGTCGAGCAACTCCCCATTGGACGGGTCGACGCGGCGACCGAGGTAGAACGCACCGAGCTTCTCGTAATCGGAGATCACGGTGCGGAAGGTTAGAGACTGATCGCGGTCGCGCGAAGTCCGATCGCTTCGAGTGAGCGACGATTCATGCACCTTCGAGTCGGACATCGAGCCGGCACTCCCAGGTGCCGTCGGCTCGTCGGCGCAGCGGCACGACCACCGTCTCCTCATCCACTGTCGCGCGCCTCGCCGGGGTGATCTTCGGATCGCCGTCGAACCACACCGTCCGATAACGATGGCGATGGACCGGGGCATCGAAGTGCAGGTGCACATGGGCCGGCTCGGCCCCGTTCGCGTAGGGTCCGGGTCGCACGCCGGCGAAGCGGTAGAAGCCATCCTCGTCCGTGATTGCCACCGCACGGAGGCGCGGCATGCGATCGGCCGGCTCCGAGGTGGGAAGCGCGTAGCGTCCCGCTGCATCGGTCGCATAGGCGATCACGCTGGCGAGCCGTAGCGGCCGGCCGTTCTCGTCGCGCACGCGACCATGGATCTCAAACGGCTCCCCGGGCTCCGTCGGCGAACACATGCGCACCGCACTCTCGGGATACGACTCGTGCAGATCCTCGAGTCGACGCAACTCCGCTGAGAGACCGTCCATCTGTCCGACCGACGGCGCCGGCAGAGCGAACGCCACCGTGCGATTCACGTAGCCGATCAGAGTCGGCGAGCCGTCGACCGAGAGCCGCATGGTGGCGGGCAGGTCGCCCTCGGTATGGTGTCGCGCGACCATGAGCATGACCTGCTCGAGATCGAGAGAGCCGAACGCCTCCTGGAGAAGACCAGATGCAACGTCGACCGGAGTCTCGCGATCGATGACGAGCACGAGGTAGCCGATCACGGATCGCGGCGGCACCTCCCGGAGCACTCGCTCCAGTCGGCGCACGACGTCACGCATCGCAAGCAGATCTCGACCGTGCAGGAACAGTGCCAGCGTCGGACGTTGACCGTAGATGCAGACCGGACACGCCTCCTTGCCTGCGTGCGGACCGGTCAGGTGCCACGGCACGAACGACGGCATCGAGTCGCCTGGTCGAAGCCCGACCAGTGCTTGACCGCGCAAGGTGACTGCGAGAAGCATGGCAAGAACCACGCACGCGATGCGTGCTCGGCTCGGGTCGACGACAAGGGATCTCATGGCAAGTTCGCGGGGAAGCGGGATTGCCGATCCAGACGCTCTCGCCGACGAATCGTTAGCCGAGAATCGCAGCGGCACGTTTCGCACGCACGGCGAGAGTCGGCATCAAGTCGCGAAGGCTCGATCGAGAGCATCGAAGCCCTTCACCTCGATCGGATTGCCGAACGGATCACAGAAGAACATCGTCCACTGCTCCCCGAGTTGACCCGCGAAGCGCACTTGCGGCTCGATCACGAACTCGACCTCGGCCGTGCGGAGCCGCTCGGCCAGGGCCTCCCAGTCGGGACGAAGCAACACGAGCCCGAGATGCGGCATGGGCACCAGGTGGTCCCCCACTCGACCGGTGTTCGTCGTCCGAAACGGCTCACCCAGGTGCAACGAGAGCTGATGCCCGAAGAAGTCGAAGTCGACCCAGGTCGGGGCACTGCGACCCTCTCGGCATCCGAGTACGCCGCCGTAGAAGCCGCGCGCGGCATCGAGGTCGGTGACGTGATAGGCGAGATGGAAGAGGGACTGCATCGGCGGGGATGCTAGCTCGGAGCACTCATGACCGTCGTGGCGAGTGACGTTGCCCCAGGTCGGTGGACACGGGGTCAGGAGAGGCCGAGGGTGCCGTTGAACTTCATGGTGGTCAAGTGCCGATGCGCGGCCTTCGATTCCCCTGCCAGGCGAAACAGAAGCGGGCTCTGCAGAAGTGCAACCTGCCGAGGGCGGTGAGTGTCAAGGTGGTTGCTCGTGCTGTCCGAAAGCTCATCCGAGCCACGGATCTCGCGAACCTGCGCGGAACCGGAGATTCTGGGCATCTTGCTCGTGGCCATCTTGGCCGAGGGATACCGCGATGTACGCACGGCCGGCAAGTTGTGGCGGTCTCGATCCATCTCGATGCCCTTCCCCGATCGCCGCTACGCGGATCGGCGGTAGTGCTTGAGCAACCCGCCAAGCCGCTCGCTGACCACAACTTCACCAACGCCGATCGGCCTCGGTTTGGTGATCAGTTCGTTCTCGAGGCCTTGATGGGGGCGCTCGAGGTTGTAGTGCGCAACGAACTCGTCGACAGCTCGAACGAGATGGCCTGTCCCGAGCAGGATCAGGCGGTCGAGGCACTCGCGCGTGATCGAGAGCACGACGCGTTCGGCGACGGCGTTCATGTCGGGCGCCCGGACGGCCGTCGACACCGGAGTCACGCCGGCCTCTCGGAGGATGTGCCGGAATTGCTCAGTGAACTTGGTGTCGCGGTCGAGGATCAGGAACCGCTTGGTGCGGAGGAACCCGTCCATCGCATCGGTCAGGTTGCACGCAACCTGAGCCATGAACTCAGCATCGGGGTTGGTCGTGATCCCCGCGATCTCGACCGCTCGGGTGGCGTGGTCGATCACGAAGAGTACGTAGTGGGTGACGAGACCGCGGGCGGCCCATACTTCAGCAGTGAAGAAGTCCGAGGCCGCGATCGCCGGATGGTGTGCGCGCACGAAGGTGCGCCAGCTCGTGGGACGATCCGGACTCGGCTGGATGCCGTTGTCCTTCAGGGTCATCGCGATCGTCGGGCGGGCGACGCAATGGTTGAGCTTGCGGAGTTCACCCTGGATTCTGCAATAGCCCCAGGTGGGGTTGTCTTTCGCCATCGTGACGATCAGGGTTCGGATCTCCTTCAGGATCGTGGGACGTCCGACGCGTCGCTTGGCCGGGCATGTCCACCTCGTCGCGATCAGTCGTCCGTGCCAGCGGAGGATGGTGTCGGGCGTGACGATAGTTGCGATCCGGTCGAGGATGCGGCGTCCGAGTGCGACACCCTTCGCAGCAAGCCGTCGGCGCTGATCATCGGTGAGACGTAGGCGACGCTTGACGAGTTGCTCCCGGAGGACGCGATTCTCCTCGAGAAGGTGGTCGATGGTGGCGGCTTGCTCGCGATGGACCCAGCCGGCGATGGCGGTGAGGAGGAGGCGGATGGGCTGGATGCGTGGCACGGGAGCGCGATTGTATGGGCGCGCTGCATCGCCATAAGTCGTTGGGGCTGACCGCGTTCGAGTTCTCGGACAGGACGGAATCGGACGCGAGCTCGTCGTACGTCGGCGCACATCCCGGGTGCAGATCGAGACTTAGCGAGCGCTCGACCCCGACGCGGAACTGCTCAGCGAAGCCGAAAGCCCAGACGCGATTCTTGACATCGATGGTCGCGTGTGGCGACGCGATCCCTGGGACGACGAGGCTCGCGACCAAGCCGACTATCGTGAACAGCCTACGGAGCGCCCGGTTCATCAGGTGCTAGCCCCGATGTCCGGGTCGCCCGAGATCGCTTCCTGCACCGCCATCAGCCAATCCTGCCACATGGCGGGGTCCATCGGCCTGCCGTCGTCAGCCAAGTTCATGCTTCCGAACAGGACTGCGACTTCACCAGCCTTTGTCCGCTCGAAGCAGGCCTCAAGGAATCGGAACATCGCTCGGTACGCGTCGCTGACGCTGAGCCATTCTCGCTCGTCCATCACTTGCCTCCCGGCGCGGAGAGCCCTGTCTCCGGGTGGAAGGTGCGTGGCACCTGGTTGAGACCGCCGTCGACGATCTCACCCCCTCTGGTCTGGACCCATGCCTGAGTGCCATCGTCAAGGGCACGCGCAGACCACGTGTTGCCCCACTTGTCCACTCCCAGCGTCGTACTGGCATCGTCGGCTACTCCTTGGAGCAGACTTCGGTTGGCCGGTGTGTCGGGAAGATGTCCTGGTGCATCCCTGAAGATAGGACCGACTCGCCCTTCAGGGATCGCATGGCTTGCCCCCCTTGCGGCTCCTCCTGGGAACATGCGTAGCCCACCGCCGAGGATGTGAACAATGCCGCCGACGGCAAAGCCCACGAATATGCCTTTGATCCCATTTCCGAGCTGCTCATCGCGGATGTCATTATGCCCATAGCAATGTGCAGCCAGGGCACCGAGTCACTCGTTGTTCGCTGCTACATGAAGCGCCCATTCCTTGAGCTCCTTCGAGGCTCGAAGGAATTTTGGCCACAACCCCTTCTTCTGAGACTTCCGCGCGCCGGCTGGAACCTGCAACGTCTCCTTGCTGTTGAGGAGCTTGTCGACATCCTCCGGAGACTTCAGGCCCAGAGCTCCTAGATCCAGTTCGTCGCCTGCTTGGAGCCCTTCGCCCTGTACCGGCACTTCTCCGAAAGCTCCTTCGCTGTTCTGCAGCAGTACCTTCATGTCGGGATACACGACCGCTCTACCGGGTGTTCCGGGTCCAGTCGACTGGGCACCCTGGAGGCCTAGCCCGGATTACTCGTGAGGGATGGGAATTCGAGAGCGGCCAGATCGTACCAGCGGGTGGTTTAGGCCGTCCGGCAAAGATCCAGCACGCTCTCGAATGTCCAACAGTACTCGACACTCCGTTCTCTTCCCAGACCTGGCGAAACCAACCGTCGTGGAGTTCGACTCTGAAGCAACCAGCTCGGACAGCGGGCTGGTTCTGTTGCGTCAACTCGATGACCGCCTTGGCCTGAGTGCTTCGCTCGCCGGCGAACTCGGCGAGTCGCGGCAGGAGGGGAAGATCCAGCACTCGATGCTCGATCTGGTACGACAACGCGTGTTCGGCATCGCACTTGGTTACGCCGACTGCAACGATGGGACTCGCCTCCGACACGACGGGATGTTCAAGCTCGGGCTGGATCGAGATCCGGTGAACGGCCGAGAGCTCGCCTCCCAGCCGGTCCTTAGTCGCTTCGAGAACACGGTGCGAGGTCGAGATCTGGTGCGCGCGATGCGGCGCCAAGAGGAGAACGTCCTGGATCGCTTCGCGCACAACCATCGGCACGCACGTCGGGTCGTGCTGGACTTCGACGGCACCGAGGACAAGACCCACGGTCAGCAGTTCTTCAGCGGCTTCAACGCGTTCTACGACTCGCACTGCTTTCAGACTCTGATCGGGTTCGTCTCCGTCGACGACGAACGCGATCAGTACCTGTTCTTCGCCCGGCTCCGACCAGGCCGTACACGCGGCACACACGCCGTGATCCCCGCGATCCGACGGGCTGTGCGAATCCTTCGCCAGAAGTTGCCAAAGACCCAGATCTGCGTCCGGCTCGACGGCGGTTTCTCGAATCCTCGCTTGCTCGAAGTGCTCGAGGAGCTGGGGGTGCGGTACGCGGTGGGATTGGCCAAGAATGCCGTTCTGGAGCGCGGCTCGGCGCTTTGGCAGGCAGTCGCTCGTCGCGCTGCGGAGGTCAACCACCCCGAGCGACAGTTCTTCGACGAGTTGCGTTACCGGGCACGAAGCTGGCGAGTCGAACGACGCGTCGTCTACAAAGCCGAGACACTGGAGCACGACGGTCGGCAGCTGAAGGACAACACGCGATACGTAGTGACCAACTTCAGAGCGGGGCCGGCGCGTGTCTACGCGTGGTACTGTCAGCGGGCGAACACCGAGAATCGGATCAGGGAGATCAAGCTTGAGCTCCAAATGGATCGCACGAGTTGCACGCGCTTCGTCGCCAACCAACTCCGCGTGACCATGACGGCGATGGCCTACGCTCTCCTGCAGGAGTTGCGTCGTGGCCTCCGCGACACTGAGCTTCGAGCGGCCCAAGTTGGTCGGCTCCGGCTCGTGCTGCTCAAGGTTGCGGCACGGATCAAGTCGTCGGTCCGGCGCATCGTGATCCATCTGCCGGTCGGCTACGCGTGGCGACAACTCTGGGAGCGCGCCGCCCGGTTCTGTCTGGTGTCGTAGCCCACAAGACCGCTCGTCCACGTTCGCTGCGCAAGATCAGAAGCGCTGACGGTCTGTACCGAATGGGCCGTCAGCGCGCAAAATCCGCGGCTGTCGGAACTCATGCGCGCACAAAAGCCTGCCGCGCCCGCAAAACCGACCGCGACGGATCCGATTCATGTCATGCGAAGGCCGAGACGTCGGTGCTGATCGCGACTCTGGGGCCCTTGCACGCGCGTTCACGAATAATCCGGGCTAGTGGGGTGTGCACAGAAGTGCGCAGCAATAGTTCTCTCTATTCACCGGCGATGTCGTTGCAGTAGCGCTGCAGGGAGCGCAGGATCTGGTCAGCGTTCTTGGTCCAGACGTAGGGTCTGGGGTCATCATTGTGGCTGTCGAGAAAACCACGGATGTCCTTCTCGAGCGCCTGGGTGGAGCGGGACCCGACCGAACGAGTATGACGCATGGCGCTGTTCAGTCTCTCAATTGTTCGCGTACTTGGTCGAGTGGGATCGGGTGAGACCAATCGCAAGACTCGCTCGACCAATCGATGCCATTTGCATCAACCCAGGCGCCTCGGATCGAAGGCTTGGGTTCCCGAAAGCACATGGACGCCCAATTCTCCAAGAAGGACGCAATGCCGCCGGAAAGAAATCTGCCATGCGAATCGAAACAACCAACAGATGTCCACCATTGTTCATAGCACGTCCAG
Organism: Planctomycetota bacterium; assembly: GCA_050181465.1. Taxonomy (GTDB): domain Bacteria; phylum Planctomycetota; class UBA1135; order UBA1135; family UBA2386; genus JACRLW01. The sequence goes on along the minus strand of JBFXDD010000007.1, from coordinate 90,490 downwards.
ACAGACGCTCGTGGATCGCGAATGTCGACGCCCCACGAGCTTCTGCCTGATGTGTCCTCCATTCGAACCAGGTAAGGCATTTGGTCGATCTTCTCTCCAAGTTCGGGGAAGTCTTGTCGTACCGTGCGGATACGTGTTGCTGATCTGTCAAGCAACTGAATGCGGCTCCTGTGGAGTTCGATAACATCCTCGAGTGGTGCCATTTCGGCTTCCCACCACGCGTCCGGGTGCTCCGGGTGAGATCGATCGGATTGCGCCACGAAGCTCCAGCCGTTTGCTGTGCGGTAGAGGCTCGATAGCAGCGCATCGGCCGCGTGTCCGTGCCAGGGTGCCGACGCAAGGGCGTCACGGCTAGCACCCGGTTGGCACGAGTACTCGACAGTGTAACCTAAGGCGGTAAGGTACCGTGCGACGAACGGAACGAGTTGGTCAAGGCGAATGCGCATAAGATACCGGCTTTTTGGGGACACGCGTGACACTGGGTGCTTGAGAAATTCGACGATTCTGCTCCTCGGTGCTGTGGGCAAGACTCCTAGCCAGGGCGTGCTCGACCATGGCGGCAAGTGTCACGGTAGTTGCCGCGGGGCAGTTCACGCGGCCTCCGAGGTCGCGTGGGGCGGGTGGGATTCACTCGCACGATGACAAGTCGCGTCAGGTTGAGTTATCTGTCATGGATGGGCGCGTTGCGATTTCCATCTAGCAGCCCGTTGAACAAGTGGCCTCGGGGACAGCGAGCCGCAGAGGTACGACCCGGGATCGTAGAACGATAATTCCGGAGCGGCGAGACGCCAGCGCCAGGAAGGTGAGCAGTACTTGCTCCAGGGACGCCGAGAGCTTTCCGAGAGCACGGCGAAGAGCCTCCGAGAGGCCCGCCCAGCCCCTCGGAGTCCCTACTCCAAGTAGCGATCGCAGAGTCACTCCACGGTTGTGGGTCGCAACCTGCATCAGGTAGCGCTTACTCACCTCGTTGATCCCTCGGATCCACGAGCGTCTCGCGCGACCGGCTTCGCAGATGTGAGCGAAGGTCCGTTCGACCTTCTCGCTCCGGGCTCGCTGCATCTCCTTACTCTTCGCGCGCGCGGTGCGGCGGCGGGCTGCGTAGCACGGAGACTGCCACCCTTCAGGCTTGTCATCCCTTCGGCGGCCGTGCTGATGCTTGGGTTTCGGGATGTAGGTTCGAATGTCCATCTCCGCTGCCCATGCCAGGGTCTCCGTCTTGCTGTGTAACCGCCCGCTACACCCACGCCGGCAGTTGAGCACCCGAGTTGACCGATCCCAGGGTCAGCTCTCGGCCCGCGCCGACCGCCACAGCCGCGGCGTGAGCGTTGCCGGGTCACCCCCTTCGGCGAGGCGTTGCAGCACATCTTTCAAGTACGCCCACGGCTCGACACCAAGTAAGCCGCAGGTGCCGATCAACGAGTAGGCCACCGCGGCACGCTGCCCGCCCGCCGCTGATCCGGCGAAGAGCCAGTTCTTCCGCCCGACCGCTACGCTGCGCATCTGTCGCTCGACGCGGTTGTTGTCGATCTCGATGCGGCCATCGTCGCAGAAGCGGGTGAGTGCATCCCAGTGCCGGGTCATGTATCCGATGGCCTCACCCAGAGGACTCTTGGGCAGCACGGTCTTGCCCAGCTCAACGAGCCACGGGCGCATCGCTTCGAGCAGTGGTTTGCTGTGATGCCGTCGAAGTTCACGCCTGGCATCTGCATCGAGCGCTTGCTCCTTGGCCTGACGCTCGACGGCATACAGTCGGCGCATCACCGCGATGACGTGCCCCACGTTCTCCGGGTCGGCCTCTTCGGCCTCCACGAAGCGACGACGGGCATGAGCCATGCAGCCCGCTTCAACGATCCGGCCAGAGAGGTAGAGGTGGTCGCAGCCCGAGTACGCGTCGGCTTGCAGGATGCCGCGGTGGTTGCCGAGGAACTGAGCGGTGCCGTCGCGTCCACGGCCCGGCGTGTAATCGAACACGACTTCGTCGCGATCGCCGACGTAGGCCCAGAGGAAGCCACGTCTGCGTCCTTGCGGATGACTTCGGTCGAGGACTAACACCGGTGTGTCGTCGCTCTGCACGACCGCAGACTGAAGCACCGAGAACCGCATGGCGCGCACGACCGGATCTCTTCAACGGGCTGCTAAGCCTAGAAGTATCCGTGGCACGATGGTTCCGGGACTAGAACCCAAGCGATCGGAGAAGCTGTGCCAGTGGATCGGGATTTGGCACTCCGTAGCCACCCTCTTCCTTCATGAACTCTCTCCAATCCTCGTCTGACTCATCGATATAATCACTGGCGGAGTCAATCAAGTCACTCATCTCCTTGAGGAACGCATCGATATCATCAGGCGTTGGCAGGTCGAAAGGAGCCGGATTGGCGGCATTGAGCACGCCGTATACGAGTCCGTGAGCCCTCACATTACCAGGTAGCGATAGGAGCGGAATGATGATTAGAATTCTCCCGCCAAGTCTCAGTAGTGGGCGGAACGCGGATGTGTCGCAAATCGCTCGCGCTTCATTGGCTGCACGAAGAGCAGACATTAGCATATAACGATACTGAGCAAGTAGCTTTGCCTTGTAGTATGCGCCATGCTTGCTATTCCTGAAGCGGCCTCGACCACGGTACGGATGTTCTGCCGGTACTGACTCGGCAAAGTATCTTGAGAATGGGCCGTTCGCTTTCTCATCAGCAACCCACTTCCGCAGTTCGTCCGGCGTCCTCTTCCCATTGCCTGACCGGATGTAGTCGTCGACATGGTTGTCCCAGCCAGCGTTCGTCAAACGTTCCTCGTTACTTTGAAGATGCACAACTCCATTCGACGGCGAATCGACGTCATAACCGGATATTTCGGGCTTGCCTTTCCATCTGTCACCAATAAGGTGGCCCCAAGCCAGCTTATCGCCTTGCAATCCCATGGGGTCGGATATGAGCGTAGGAGCGTCACCCCCGTACGTGTAACCGTTGCCGTGATTGAGCGAATCTCCATAGGCACCGATGCGGTCGATGGAGAGAAACCGCCCCAACCCCGGGGAATAGTGTCGATTGCGCATGTAGACGAACGGTGCTTCGGTCTCCATGCGATGCGCCTTCCAACTCATCGGCAGACCACTCTGGAACGCGTTGCCGATCAGGGTGTCGTCTGGTGCGTAGACGGTCACTCGCCCGTACGGGTCGTACATCGCCCGCTCGGCCAACTGCCCGGTCGAGTCGATCACCGAGAGGATGCACTCGTGACCACACTGTGTCGTGTGGTAGGTCGTCCACGAGGGTGGCTGGCCCACCGCGGCATCGTTGCGCCGGTATGCGACGAGTTCGTCGAGGCGACTGCCCCAAACGAACTCCTTCGCGATGCGCTTGACGCCAGTGCTGGCATCGACGGACAGCTCTTGGATCTCGCGCCAACCGTCGTAGACGTGCAGCCATGTGGCCGCTTGCGCTACGGCGACGCGGGCGACTCGGCGATTGCCGGTGTCATAGCCATACAGCGCGACGAGCTGGAGCGAGGTCGTCGTCGAACTCTGCTGCGCATACTGGACGCCAGACTGGGTCTGGATCGGAGTTCCGTAGGGGAGCGTCACCGGTTCGGTGAGCGCTCCGTAGAACTGCATGCGCGCCACCTCTTCGCCCGAACTCGGCGGAGCGGTCATCGCTGCCAGGATCGTCTCGCGCGCTGCCTGCAGCGGGGCGACACTGCCAAGCGGCGCCTGGGCCTCTTGTTCCTCAAAGGCATCAGCCGCGACCAGCGCGGTGGTCTCTGCGGGCACCTCGTCGGCGACCAGCAACCAGATCTCCGACAGCCGATCCTTGAAGTCGTAGACGTAGTAGCGCGTGCCGTCGAAGATCAGGTTGCCGCGACCGTCATAGAGAAGCGTGGTCGGGATGGTTGGCTGGACCTGCGTATATCGATTGGCTGCCGATGTGTAGGTCTCCGTGCTCGGCGTGCCACTGCCAGGAGTGGTCGTCAGCGTCTCCCGATTGCCGGCGTGGTCGAGATCGTAGGTGAGTGCCGAAAGGAAGGTTCCGGGGTTCTGAGATGGCGGCAGCGTGTTGCTGCCCAGAACCGCCTCTTGGAGCCGATGGAACCGATCGTAGGTAAACCCATCCCCGGCATTGGTGGTCGCGCTGTTGCCGTCGAATCGGTTGTAGCGTTCCTCGACCAGGTTGCCGAAGTCGTCGTAGACGAACTCGTAGTCGTCGATCGCAGCAGGAGTGGTTCCGGTCCGAGAGTCGGTGATTCGATCCAAGCGCCCGAGCGTGTCGAAGCGATAGATCGTCTCGATGCGCGTGTCCGCCGAGGCGTCCTTGGGTGCCAGGCTTCGCCACGCGGTCTGACCGCCGAAGTGACCGTAGTCCGCGAGCAGTTGGCTACTCCCCGCGGGATCCCAATCGATACCCGCCATGCGCCCGATGGAGTCCCATCGAAGCCCCATGTCCAACCCGCCCTGGTAGCTCACGCTCGCACGACGATCGCGCAGAGTCGCATCAAACGTGGCAGTCACCGACCAGAGATCGCTGGCAGGGTCGTCGAGAATGCCGAAGTCGTATCGCTCGGCATGCACACGACCCAAACTGTCTTCTTCGCGACTGACCGCATCGACCAGCGAGAGGGCGCTCAGGTCGCCGGCAAACGTCGAGTGCTTGGCGACGCGACCGAGGCTGTCGCGGTCGAAGACCTCGCGGGTCGCGAGGAAGGAGTGGAATGGGAATGAGTTGACGTTGGGAAACTGACGGACCAACAGCTCGTCGTTGCCGTCGAAGAACAACTCGGTCCTCGGCATCTGCCCGGCGATCGGCGTGCCGTGTGTCCAGCCAAGTGGTCGCGATGCGGAGTCGTAGTCGATCACCGCGATCGTGTGGTCCTGTGCTATCGCTGTGGGCAGGTAACTCGCCGCCCCCGGCCGCTGCTCGACCAAGAATCGGCCGGCAAAGTCGCGGTGGACCGAGGTTCGATTGCCGACCCCATCGAAGCGATCGACTCGGGAGATGCAGGTCTGCGCGTCGGTCCAGTCGACGTGTGCGAGGCTCAGCAGGATGTCGTCAGTCGTGGTCCCCGTGTTGTCGCCAAGGAGCGCATGCTCGATGAGGCGGCCTCGAGCGTCCGGCAGGTAGTGGTGTTCCCGCGAACCAGTCGAGCCGAAGGTGGGCTGGGAGCTGCCCTTCCAGGCGATCGACCACTGGGTATCGCCGGTGGTGTAGTACCAGAACGCTTGCACCCGCGGATCTCCGACTCCGTTCTCGCCAAGCTCTTCGTAGCGGCGAAGGCGACCAAGTGGATCCCAGACATAGCGCGAGTGGAACTCGTGAGCGCTGTCGGCGACGGCTAGGTTGTCCTTGATCACTCGCGACCGTGTGAGCGACACGAAATGTGTGCCCGACAGATAGTCGAATTCTTGCCGATTCGAGGTCGGCGCAAGTGAGTCCTCGGTGCCGACCCGTCTTCCCAAGGCGTCGTAGTCGAACTTGGTGATGCGTGAGCCGGGGAGCTCCACCTCCTTCAGCAGCGACATGCCCGCAAAGCGGCGCTTCACTTCATAGATGTCCTGCGGACCGGCACCGAGGGCGTGGTCCTCGAGGCGGCGCAGTCGGGAGATCTCGTCGTACTCGCGCTCGGTCTTGGCGAGCAGCGTGGATCCGTCGAACACTTCATGTAAGGTCTCGCGCCCGGAGCTGTCGCGGGTGAAGACGTGAGCCGCTCCGCCGAGCGAGCCGGTGTAGCCTGGCGGGGCCGCAGCCAGTAGCGGTTCCACGATGGTGTTGACCAAGCCCGTGCGTGACTGCCGTTGAATCGTGGTCCACAGGTCGAGTCCTGCGGCGTGATCCCCCCGATGGACCTTGATGACATCGAGTGCGGCATCGATGAAGTAGCGCTCCTCGACGACCGTGCTCGTGGCGTTGGCGATCGATGTCTGCCAGGTCGTTCCATACCCGTCCAGCTCACGCGTGAGCGTCGCGCCGTTGGGGAGCGAAATCTGATGCAGATCTCCGGTGGGGTAGTAGCTGTAGACCGACTCCAACATTCGGGCGTCGGGGTCGTCGCTGAGCGCACCGTTCTCATCGCGGTCCAGCGCGCGGCGATCCGCGAACATCCGCAGCAGGCGAGAGCCGGCGTAGTGGCGATCGGTGCGAATCCACTCGCGAGCGGTGGTTGCGCTCTGACCGTGGCGAGTCGGGGGTGCGTCCGCGCTGTCCCGGTTTCGAATCCGATGCACGGCGACGTTGCCGTGCATATCCCGCAGGTACTCGCTGCGGTGGAGAACCGAGTGTGCGTTGCCGAAGGGGTCGGTGTCGGCAACGATGCTCTGGGCGGCCAGCACGCGACCGAGTGCGTCGTTCTCGAAGGTCGTGGTCAACGCGAGGGTTGAGGTCGCGGAATCGATCTTGGTGACCAACCGGCCGAGCGCATCCCAGGTGAACTTGGTGACGACACTCGGGCCGGTGCCGGATGCGGGAAGCTCTTCAACTTCGATCGGTAGACCGGTGCCGGGATCGGGATTGCCGGGCAACGCGTAGAGGAACTCGCGCGCCACGCCGTCTCCATCGACGGAGCGCGTCGGCCAGCCCAGGGAGTTCCACTCGGTGGTTGTCGTGACGGTGGACGGAGTCCCGTCTACGGAGTGGATGGTGGGACTCGTGAGTTGGTAGGTGGCGGGCTTGTTGTGAAAGGTCCCCGCGGTGCTGTGCCAAGTCAGCGTGCCGGTCCAGGTGCCATTCGGATTCGTGAAGGAACCCAGCAGAGTAGGGCTGTGGTTGAGCGTGCTGTTCGAAGTGGCACGCAGCCAGGTGTAGGTGTCCGTGAGTTCCGCGGGACTACTGGCAGTGGATGGATTGGGATAGGTATGAGTGAGGGGGAAGCCCCAATCGTCGTAGGTCCAGCGCTCCACACGAGGGACACCACCGATGCCCGGTGAACGGATCTCGATCGGTTTTCCGCAGCCGCAGCCGCCGCTCGAGGCGTACACGAACTCCCACTCCAGACTGGCCGGTTCCGACAGACCGAGCGAAGAGAAGTATGGGTCGGCTTGGCGCGGAAGGGTCGACGGCGACGGCTGGACTTTGATCCGGCTGGTTCGGCCCTCGGAGTCGAGGTAGGTGATGCGTCCGGTCCCCCGCGGATCGGTCGTCACCACCTCGGCAACCCATTCCGACTGCGGCCCAGAGAACTGAGTGTAAGCGAAATCGGTCTGGGCACCGTGCCGATCCACGAACCCGGTGACGCGCATCCGGCCATTGAGTGCGGCATACTCGACCTTGCCAATATGCGGAGGCAGCGCGCCGATCGATCCGAAGAGTGTGGCGTGGCGGTACTCGTAGACAGCGTATGGACGAGGAATCGAGGGCAGGCCAGGCAGTGCCAGGTCTTGATACGCGATCTCCACGACGTGGTAGGCCGTTTGAGGCGTCGTATTGAATAGCTCTGCCTGCGATGGCGCGGTGACGTACGGGGTTGCTGGATAGAAGATCCTAGTGGGAGGAATGTCCGAGAACGGGCGAGTCAGCCCATTACGATGCTGGAACTCCATTCCCCAGCGCGCCTCGAACTCAGGGCCGGGCTCGTCGGCGATTCCGTCTTGGTCGATGTCGTACGTGACGGTGATGTGGGAGAGGCCGGGAATGAGGGACTCATTCCAAGTCCAGTGTTCCACGGCACCGGTTGGATAGTTGATGCGGATCAGCCGCCCGATGCCGTCGAAGTGCCGCTGCAACGCCCGACCAAAGGTGTCAATGACACCGGTGGCCCGATATAGCGTCTCTCCAGTAGGCAGGGTGAGCCCGGGTTCGAAGTCGACGATACTACCGCTGGCGTGCTTGACGCGAGCCCGTGCGATGCCTGCCTGCTCATATGCAAACATCTCGGCCGAGAGCCCATCGAACTTCCAGCTTGCCGCCGGCAATCCATTGTAGGTCTTAGGCGCTACCCACTGCGCTCGGGCTGCCATGGCTCGAGGTGGATTCGGCCCGCTCGGTGGTGAAATCGGCACATAGTAGATCGTGGTGTCAGTGATGATCAGGGGATTGCCCCCCCCTGTCGATCCGCCGTCGGTCATCGTTCCGCCAGGCGTCCCCGAAATGGGAGTGCCGCATCCTCCGTAGGGTGGAAAAGGGGGGGCTTGCACATGCACTCGGTTCACCGCCGGTGCCGAACGGAGCGAAGCGACAAGTCGAAAGCTCACCCGCGGAGACGATGTGCACACGGTCCAGACCCACCGCTGGGTCGTGCACAAATCCGGCAAAGGCATACTGCGGAAGCCAGAACGACACCATTGCATCGCCCTCAGTCGTGACCTCCAGATCTACGAGTTGCGTGAGGCCCTCGTAGATCAACGACTCGAACGGTGGGCAGTCTGGGCGGCCCTTGCCCTTCGAGGGTGGAGCCGAGGAGAACACGTTCTGACCAACCACGGGCCCAGCGACCAAGGCTAGGCAGGAGGCGAAGAGTCTCGTGAACGACCAGAGTAGCGACGACTTCGATCCCATGCGGGTGCTTGTAGAAACGCCGACGACGAAGGTCGCCAACTTTCTGAGCGTTCCTGCCCAACACAATGGATCGTGAACCTGACGTCAAGGCCAAGCGAGGTTCCGTTGCTGGCGATCGTGCGATCTGAGAGGAATTGCATGTGCGGGTGGGGAAGATCGCGCGACGGGAGGAGTCTCGATGTCCAGGCTCATCGAACGTGGATCGGGTGCGGCCGGATCGTGTCTGCCTCGCTCGCATGGGTTGGGCTCCGAACCGCACCGTCTCTGTGGACGTAGATCAGAGCGCCTCCAGGTCTCGGGACGGATCCCGTGCGGCCAGGTCTTTCGGATTCGCAGGCCGATGCCCGGCAAGGAGCTGCGTCGTGCGACGACTGAAGCGCAGCTGTAGCTACGCTGCCAGCGAGGAGCCGGCGCAGTGACGTCGTCGGGCGCGACTTGCAGCGATCGCAGCAGACGGCCACGAGTGGTCCGGGCCAGCGTCCGGATGACTCCGCGGCAGCCGACATCGCCTCACCCGATCTTCACCGCGCGATGCTTCAGATCGCCGCCCGGTATCGCCGGCATTCGGAGTTCCTCGCCCAGGATCGAGGTGCGCACGGCTAACATCGTCCGCGATGAAGAGGCCTACCCCGATCCGCACGCTCGTCCTCACGTCGCTGCTCGGCAGCGTCATCGCAACCGCAGTCGCGGCGCAGGATCCCGCGCGACTTCACGGCCGATTGCCGAAGTCCATCGCGATCGAGAACGTGATGGTGATCCGCGGCGATGGTGCCCCACCCTACGGGCCGACTACCGTGCGCGTGGCCGACGGGAAGATCGTGGCCGAGTCGACGGACAAGCCGGAAGTCGTGCTCGACGGCTCGGGTCATTGGCTGATGCCCGGCCTGGTCGCCACACACGGACACCTCCACGAGGCGGCAGCCGGGGTCCCGATGCCGATGGAGTACCAGCTCTCGCTGTGGCTCGCGAGCGGTATCACCACCGTCCGCGACCTCGGCAGCACGATCGCGCGATCGCTGCGCGTCGTCGCACGGATCGAGAAAGGGGAGATCGCCGGACCCCGCATCCTGCTCTACCACCAACTCGGCCCGATTCACTCCGCCGAGGACGCCACACGACGCGTCCGCGCGATCAAGAGCCAAGGCGGCGCGGGAATCAAGCTCTGGTCCAACATCAACTATCCGCCGGAGATCCTCACCATCGCACTGGCGGAGGCGCGCAACAACGAACTGCTCACGACCGCGCACATCGGCGTGGGCGAGAGCAACGCGTTGCACTACGCGGATAGCGGCGTGAATTGCATCGAGCACTGGTACGGTATTCCCGACGCTGCCTTGCGCGGCGTGCAGCAGTTCCCCGCGAGCTTCTCGTACTCGAACGAAGTCGATCGATTCCGCGAAGCCGGCAAACTCTGGCAGCAGACCGACCAGGACAAACTCGAGAACGTGCTGCGCTACCTGGTCGAGCGCGAGGTCGCTTGGAGCCCGACGCTTGCGGTGTATGAAGCCAGCCGCGATCTGGTCCGCGCACAGAACCAGCCTTGGTTCGACGACTGGCTGCACCCGGCACTCGCCGCGTTCTTCTCGCCGAGCCTCGAGTCGCACGGCAGCTACTTCATCGGCTGGTCGTCGACGGATGAAGCCAACTGGCGCCAGAACTACAGCATCTGGATGGCCGCATTGCGCCGCTTCGGAGAGCTCGGCGGCACGATCACGACCGGTGAGGACGCGGGCTACATCTACCTGCTGTACGGCTTCGGTCTCGTCCGCGAACTCGAGCTGCAGCACGAAGCGGGCTTCCACCCGCTCGAGGTGGTCAAGCATGCGACCTACAACGGTGCGAAGGTGTTGGGCAGGGGCAAGGAATTCGGTCGCGTCCTTCCCGGTCTCGACGCCGATCTGATCCTGGTTCGGGGAAACCCGCTGGAGAACCTGCGGCGGCTCTATCCGACCGGCTGCGACGAGTATGTGGACGGCAAGGCCAGGCCCACCGGCGGCGTCACCTGGACCATCCGCGGCGGTCGCATCTGGCACGGCCCCACCCTCGCCGAGTCGGTTCGCACGATGGTGCGCGACGCCAAGTCGAAGGCCAAGACCGCCGCGCGCGACTGATCTCGCGAACCAACCCGTCCCAGGATCGGGTCACCCGGCCACCCGATCGCCACGGTAGCAACGACATGTCGGCGCCAGTTGCGCCGAGCCGCATCCGCACGCTGACCAGCCCCTCGCCAACAGTCGATGCCTGGGATTCAATTGCAGGCTCGCGGGGTGCCCCCTCCGAGTCGATCCGTACTTCGAAGACCTGCTCGTCATGTCCCTGTCTCCGTCCACGTTCGCGTTTCTCGCACTGGCCGCTCCGGTGTTCGCGCAATCCACGCTGTACACCTATCACGGCGTCAACTCGGTCGACAAGTTCGGCTACAACGTCACGACCATCGGCGACATCGACGGCGACGGACGATCCGACTTCATCTACAGCTCGCCGTTCATGGATACGAACGGGAAGACCAACAACGGCATCGTTCGTGTTCATTCGGGCGCGACCGGAACCATGCTCTATGAGTTCCACGGGCCCTTGCAGGGGGACGAGTACGGTTACGCAGTCGACGGTGCCGGCGACATCGACGGCGATGGTGTTCCCGACTTCCTCATCACGCGCCTCGTCCAGGCGAATCGATACACCGGGGAAGCAAGCGTCCACTCCGGAGCGACCGGCAGCGTGATCCACACCGTCCTCGGGACGCAGAGCTACGACTACTTCGGCGTGTCCGGCGCCGGCGTCGGCGACGTGAACGGCGACGGCTTCGACGACTTCGCGGTCGGAGCGCCCGGCCGTGACGACAACGGCTCGTCGTCTGGAGAAGTCACCGTGTACTCCGGTCTCGATGCGACCGTCCTCTACTCGTGGGACGGCGACCAGGGCGGCGATCAGTACGGCTGGTGGATCGCACCCGCCGGCGATGCCGACCACGACGGCTTCGCCGACATCGTGATCGGCGCCCCGACGGTCGATCAGCCGGGCCGCGCCGATTGCGGCATGGTCGAGATTCGCTCGGGCAAGTTGGGCACCGTGCTCCACCGAGTCTACGGCGATGCGTTCGGCGACCGACTCGGCTGGTGTGTCTCCGCCGCCGGCGACATCAATCACGACGGTCACGGCGACTTCTTCGCCGGCGCCTACCTCGCCGACCCCAATGGGGCGAACTCGGGCATGGCACGGGCTTATTCCGGGCTCGACGCGAGCACGTTGTTCACGTTCCATGGCGATGCGAGCGGCGACGAGTTCGGCTGGTCGGTTCGCAACGCCGGCGACGTCAACGGCGACGGTTACGAAGACCTGCTGGTCGGCGCGCGCTTCAACGATCAGAACGGCGCGAACGCCGGGCTGGCTCGCCTGTTCAGCGGTGCCAACGGCAGCGTGATCCACACCTTCCTCGGCACGGATGCCGGCGATCAGATGGGCTACTCGGTCGGCAGTGCGGGTGACGTGAACGCCGACGGTTATGCCGAGGTCATCCTGGGTGCCGCCTTCGACAGCAGCCTCGGCCCCGACGCCGGCAAGGTGTCCGTCGTCGCCTTCGGCGGAGTCGGCTCGCCCCCACGCGCGGTGGTCCTCGACAGCGGATGTCGATGCAGCAACGGCAAGCTGCCTCGCATCGCGATCGAGGGTCGCTCGGGACTCGGCGACAGTTACACCGTGCGGCTGCGCGGCGGACTCTCGAACGCCATCGCGTTCGTCAACCTCGGCATCCTGTGGAATCAACCCCTCGGCGCGCTCGCGCCGGGCTGCACCGCGGTGCCCTATCCGCTGACCTTCGTGCCGACGTTGACCGACGGTGACGGCCTCGCGACGGTCGTTCCCTTCGTCTCGATCCCTGTCGACAACACGCTCATCGGTGTCGAGCTGTTCCACCAGTGGTTCGTCTTGGACCCCACGCTGAACAGCCTGGGGATCGCCACGTCGAACGCGCTCGCGGTGACGCTGGGCTTGTGAACCGAACCGCGGGCGACCGCCTCAGAAGCGGTCGCTGGGTCCACGCAGCGTCCAAGTGCGCTGCGGGATCAGCTCCTCGATGGGACTCGAGAGCTTGCTCTCATCCGACGTCGGGCGAACGAACCAGTCGCGTTGATTGCGACCGCGCGAGTTGCCCCACTCGGCGAAGTCGGGATACGCGACCGTGATCGGCACGCCCTCCATCGGAAAGCGCCAGTTGGTCGGCACGACGACCGCCCATGGCTTGCCCTGATCGTCGAGGAAGGCGTTGTTGCCGCGCTCGGAGGGCAAGTTCTCGGCGCGATCCAAGAAGCCGTTCAATCCAGGCAAGTGGATGTCCGCGACCTGACCGGTGTCGGCGGTGACGATCAGGAACGGGTCGTAAGGTGCAGTGCCGAGCAGGGCGGTCGCGACAGGCGCGGTGAACTCCACCCAGACGCGCGCCGATGCCGCGGGCACCGACGGGTGACCCGGCCAGGTGTTCGCAAACGGCTTGTCCGGCACCGCACGCGGCATCGCGGCGGTCGTCGACGGGAAGACGCCGCCGATTCGCGCGCCCTGATCGGAGATGGCGACGAGCGGCTGCGTGGCGATCTCGGTGGGCACCGACGCCCCGCTGTCGAAGCGCTGCATCCGCACCGTGCCACCGACCGACGGCGGCAGCTTGTGGAAGTTCAAACCGAACTGCGCGTCGAACGATGCACCGCGCGCCAGTAGGTGGAAGTCCGCAATCACGTCCTTCACGTGGTTCTGGCGATTGCTCACCAACGTGTAGGCGATCGCGACCACGGCGTCGTTGTAGTCGGCATCACCGATTCCCGGATACAGATCCTCGAACGCGATCACCGACCAACCGCTGCTCGGGATGCGCGTGATGTGCGTGCGGTCAGGGTCCGTCGGGAACGCATCGTCGAAGCCCGACTTGCCGTCACCGTCGTGATCGGTCGGATCGAATGCGGCGATCTGGGTTTGCACGATCGCATCGGGCGGCGTCACCCGGAACAGGAAGACGGCGTCATTGAAGTCGTCGTCGCTGTTCGCAGTGCGATTGAGGTCTTCGAAGCCGCAGACGATGAGCTCCTGCCCGTCGAGGAAGCCGGGAACGCCGGGAATCCGCACCATGGCAACGTGCTGCGCGCGGGAGCCGTCGCCGACGATGTTCTCGGGATTCAGCCGAGGCAGCGTGGTGTAGCAGCCGCGACCGATCGTGCGATTCGATGCCGGACTGGTCGTCGGGATCGCCGTACCCGGAGTGAAGTTGCGCACCGCACTCGACGTGTTCCAGCCGTCGGCGACGATGAAGAAGCCGATTCGGTCGCCAGCTTGGAAGGTGCGCGCCGACTGCCCGTCGCCGATGTAGATGGCTGCACCCGGACTGAGTGTGCCCGGTTGGTTGACGTCCGGGAACAGCATGCCCGACTCGTGGATCGTGACCTCGGACTCGCTCTCCGAGTAGCGGAACCACCCGAGCGAGTTGCGGTAGCCGGCCGACTCCCAGAAGAAGACGACCTGAATCTGACACGGATCGGTCACGACCAGGTTCGGTGAATAGTCGGCACCCAAGTAGGCGGCACCGGCATTGGATCGCTCGGGCAGAATGCGACCGACCGTGGCCGTGATCGACGACGGCACGGTGAGCTGCGAGGTCTGCGCTGCAAGCGGAGCGACGAGCCCGGCAGCAACTGCCAGCAAGGTGGTCGAGTTCATCACGCATCCTCCAGTTGAATCACGAGGTTGCCGAGCGCCGAGACGCCCACGGTGACGCGCGCGGCCGGCGCGAAGGGCCCCCACAGCGTGCGCAGCCCTTCATCCGTGTAGCTGCCGCGCGAGCCTTGGTGCTCGACCACCACGTCGACCGTCTCGATCGATGCCGGGATGGCGACGGAGGCATCGCAGCGCCCCGAGTCGTCCGTGCCGCCGCTGAACCACTGCGCGCCCGACTCCGTATCCGTAACGGCGGTGGAAGCTGTGCGAGTCGCGACCAGACTCACGGTCGCACCGCTCACCGGGGCACCATTCTTCTGGACGACCACCCCAATCGTGATGTCCTCCGCGGTCCGGAACTGGAAGGGTGCCGCGGGATCGCCGACGGAGCCACCACCGCTTCCACAACTCGCCAGGCCGACGAGACCGGCGAGTGCCACATGTCCGAGTATCGATCGCTTCACTGCTTCCTCCGTGCGAGCAGGGTCGCCGCTCGCGACCACTGTCGACTCTTGCATCGGCTGTCCAAGGTCGCGACTGGAGTCGGAACCGGACGGTGCGGGTGCAGAGGCGGCGGTAAGGCGGGTTCCGCCGACTCCCGAACTGGGACACCAGGACGACGCCCCCGCCAACCGAGCCCGCTGTCGGTGAATGCAACACAACGTGGATCGAAGGTCCGCCACCGGGCAGCATTCGGTCATGCTCCCGTTCCTGCTACCCGTGTTCGGCGTCCTCGCCGCGCTCTCCCTCACCGCCTGCAATGCCCTTCCGCGGGTCGACGCGCCCGGTCGCGTCGCACACACCGTGTTCTTCTGGCTGAGGGCCGATGCTCCCTCGTCGCTGAAGCACGAGATGATCGACTTCTACCGCACCCAGGTGCCCAAGGCGCCCGGGATCGAATCGATCAACGTGGGAACCCCGCTTCCGAGCGACCGCGAAGTCGTCGATGACAGCTTCGATGTCGGCACCACGCTGGTGTTCACCTCGGCGCAAGACGAAAAGGTCTGGCAGGATCACCCGATCCACGACGATCTGCGGGCGCGCTTCCTGCCGCATGTCGAGCGCGTGATGGTGTACGACACCCTGGTCGCAGACGAGACGCGATGAACGCCGACGGAGCTGACCTCCGCGGCACCATCCTGATCGTCGGGGTCGGCGGCGGCACCGGGTCGGGCAAGACCACCTTCGCCGAGCAGTTGCAGCGGCGACTGCCGGCCGGAATCGCGCAGGTACTCAGCCACGACAGCTACTACCGCGACCTATCGCATCTGCCGCCCGAACAACGCGCGAGCGTGAACTTCGACGACCCGGCGAGTCTGGAGACCGAGCTGTTGGTCGAACATCTGCGATGTCTTCGCCGAAACGAACCGATCGCGATCCCCAGCTACTCGTTCGCCACTCATTCGCGAATCGGCAGCGACCGTGTCGCACCGACGCCGGTGGTCATCGTCGAAGGCATCCTGGTCCTGTCGATCGAAGTGCTTCGCGAACAGTTCGATCTGAAGATCTACGTCGACGCACCGCCGGACATCCGGGTCGCGCGACGGATGGTGCGCGACATTCGTGATCGCGGGCGCACCGCGGAGAGTGTGGATCTCCAGTACCGATCCAGCGTTCGCCCGATGCACGAACTGCACGTGGAACCGAGCCGCGCCTTCGCCGACGTCATCGTCCCCGGCGTCGGTGACTTCTCGAATGCGCTCCGCATGACCGCCGACGCACTGCGGCATCGATTGCGGCTCAGAGACGGCTGACGGCCCACGACCGCGGTCGCGCTCAGTCGCCGTCGCGCTTCTTCGGCAACGGTTGCGGGGTCGGTTCGTGGTGCTCGTGCTTCTTCTGCTCCGGGACCTCGACCTCGACCTCGACGATCTCGACCTCCGGCGGCGGCATCGCACGCCCCATCACCAGGGCCTTCACTGCCGACAAGACTAGGCGGGTGAGGTTCGCTGTGGCCGCTCTGCCGGAACCGAGGTCGAGCGAGGCGACGACATCCGCTCCGCTCGCGGTGATGCGGATCTCACGGAGCAGGTTCGCGACGGTGCGCAACTCGACTGCCTTCACGACTTCATCGCGATACTTCGTGAGGGCCCGCGCCAAACGATCAGGCCCCACAGTGCCGCGAGCGAAGCGCAAGCGAACCTCGATCGAGATGCTTTCGTCCTCCGGCTCCAACAGCGCGATGCGACTCGCGAGCACGGGGTCTTCCGGTGTCAGAGCGTCGTCCGGGAGACCCGGCAACAGGATGTAGCCTGACTGCGGCCCTGTCGGCGCGATCGCCACGACGACTGCGAGTGCGTTGCGGATGGTGGTCAACTCGGTCAGAGTCGCCACCGCGACACCGCCGCGCTGTTCCCCGCGAAGGATCGGTGGCAGCCAGGTCTCGGAGTCGGCACCCGACTCGACGTAGAACAGGAGACCCGGGCGCGGCGCAATGAAGCCCTCACCCTGATCGAACACGCACGTCGTGCCGGCGATCACGCTGGCGGATACCCCCGCCAAGGTCCCGCGATCCTCGACCAGGCCAACTCGATCGCTGCCCTCGAACACCCACAGGGCATGCGGCGAGACCCCGCCCTGCCAATCCTCCTCCGGTCGATCGAGGAAGCGCCGCCTCACGTACGTGAGCGCCGTCAGCTCATCCATCGGGAAGCCGAAGGTGCTCCGAAACTCCGCCAGGACGGCGGACGCTACGGATCGCTGCACCTCTGCGAGGAGACCCAGTTCGTCCAAGCGGGCGACATCGACACGGATCTCGAAGTCGTACTCCGCGGGGTAGAGCGACCGCGGGCCGATCGTCTTCGTGGCGGGAGCCGGACGGTCCTGAGCGAAGCCGTTCGATCCAAGCAGACAAGCGAAGGCGAGAGACGCCAGTGCAAGGTTATTGAGCATTCGAGAGTTCACGAGCGGAATCCTGGGGTGTGGTACGGAAGTTCGCGCGGTCACCCACACTCAGCCGTCCTGACGCCTCTTTCGATCGATCGAAGGCGGTGGAACTTCCTTTGCGGGCGGCGGCTCTTCGAGCGGCGCCTCCTCGATCTCCTCGGCGACTTCCTCGATCTCCAACGCCTCTGTAGAACGGCCGAACTCCAGCACTCCCGCCTGAGCGACGAGCATGACCAGTCGCGACACGTTTCGCTCGGCGATCCGTCCGGCACCGAGATCCAACGTCACGACCGCATCCGCGCCTGCCTCGTCGAATCGGATCGCGCCGATCAGGTCCATGACCGGCTTCAGGAACGGTTCACCCGAGAGACCTTCGCGATATCGAATGAGTTCGCGCAGCATGCGCTGCGAGCCGTCGGTGCCCTTGGCGAAGCGAAGCCGCAGCTCCAAGGAGAGACGTTCGCCTTCGGTCTCGAACAGCATCACGCGAACCCCTTGGATCGGATCGGAGTCGCTCAACGCTGCATCGGGAAGGCCCGGCAGGAACTCATCACCGCTCCGGATCCGCCTCGTCAGAATGGAAGCCACGCTCGCGACCACGCCGCGAGCGGTCGTCAGTTCGGTCAACTGAGGCATCGCCACTCCACCGCGAGTCTTCCCCGAGAGGATCGGTCGGACCCAGTCGACCGGGAGGATTCCCTGATCGACGTAGAACAGCAGACCGGCGCGCGGGGAGAGCAGAATCCCGGTGTTTGCGAAGACGCAGGCGACGTTGCCGACGTCCTGTGGCTCCTTCTCGGGGAGGACCCGACGATCGGCTTGGATCGCCACTCGCTCGCTACCTTCGAACACCCAGAGTGACTGCGGCGAAATCCATTCTCCGTTGGGACCCGAATCGCGCTGCGCTGCGGCGTAGGTGATCCGAATCAGCTCATCGATCGGGAAGCCGAAGCTCCGCCGGAACTCAGCAAGCAACATCACCGCCGGCGATCGCTGCACTTCCGCGAGCAAGCCGAGTTCCTCGAGCCGTGCCACATCGACGCGAATCTCGAGGTTGTAGTCCGACGGGAACAAGGACCTCGGACCGATCGACTTCGGTGCGCCATTGACCTGTGCCCGAGCGAGTGAACCGACCCCGAGAAACGCCTGTGCAAGCAGCACGGCGACCGCGAGACCAGGGATCGTCGGGAGCTTGCTCAAGGGGAACTTCACAGGGCACATCCTACACTGGTGAGAATGCAGCACTCGATCGGCATCGATTCAGAGGCCGTCGCCACGCTGGCGTCCCTCTACCTCCTGGCCCGAGCTGAACTGGCCATCCGTGACCGCGGCGCCTTTCACGTGGCACTCAGCGGCGGCACGACTCCCTGGCGCATGCTGGAGCGACTCGAGCCCGGTCACGCCGATTGGTCGCGTTGGCATGTGTTCCAGGTCGACGAACGAGCTTTGCCCGACGGCGACCCCGAACGGAATCTGACGCGAATCCGCCGTCACTGGATCGATCGCCTCGATCTGCCTGGACCGAAGCTGTTCCCCATGCCGGTGAATCACGAGCCGTCGCGCGCCGTCGCGGAGTACACCGCCGCGCTCGCGGCGAACTGTGGCAGCGTGCCGCAACTCGATCTCGTATTCCTCGGGCTCGGCGACGACGGTCACACCGCGTCCCTGGTGCCGGGCGACCCCGTCCTCGAGGTCGCCGATCGAGACGTGGCCTGGACCGCGCACGACTACAAGGGCACGCGTCGACTCACCCTCACCTATCCGATCCTCGCGCGTGCCCGCGAGCGCGCATGGCTCGTCACCGGTGCGACCAAACAGCCGATGCTGCAGCGACTCCTCGCCCGCGATCCGTCCATTCCCGCCGGACGTTTGCCGCAGTCCCGCACCGTTCTCTTCGCCGACCCTGCGGCGATCGGCGACCTACTCGACGGGCGAGACGCTACTTACTCCTGAGTCTCATCCGGGCCGAGCTGCGGAAGTTTCCGTCGCGACCAGCCCGGATTGGTCGTGAACGTCTACTGCGATCGCCGCAAGTCGCTCCCGGCCGCGTCGCTACGTCGGCTCCTCCCTGGCAGCGTAGCGACGGCTAGGCGTCGGTCGTCGACCGACGCAGCTCCTTGCCGAACATCAACCTGCGGCGATCTCGCGACGACGTTCACGGAGAGTCCGAGCTCGGCGAGAGAAAAATTCCCGGTCGCGGCGAGACTGGGACCCGGGCGGGTGTTGCGCGCTGCCGCTCGGCCACATTCCACGGCGACACGCGCTCGCCGCGGCTATCTTCCGGCCATGTCAGCTCTCGCGCGCATCGCGCTCCTCCTTCTGCTCTCGTCGCTTCCCGCGTGCGTCGCCGCCATCGGCAACCGCAGCGGCTCCAACTGGAGCCTCTCGCAGAATGCGGTCCCACTGGTGTCGGAGAAGGTGGAGGCCGCGCGCCGTGTGGTCGAGCTGTGCGAGCGGCGATTGGGCGAAGTTCGTTCGCTGCACGAAGCGGGCCGCAGCGACACGATGGCACTCATCGACGCCGAGATCGCGGTGGAAGAGGCGCGCATCATGTTGCTCCAGTTCCGCGCCGAGTTGGAAGCCACGCGCGAAGCGATCGAGGATTGAGGCGTGGCGGAGCCGGAGTCGTCGCGCGCGATCAGAACGTGGTGATGACGGCGTTCGAGACTTCGACTCCGCTGCGGAGCGCCACCGCCTGAAAGGCGAGGGCGAGCCCCGGCGGCAAGGTTGGCGCGACGAACGCGGCGGTGCGAACTCCCTGCGCGTCGAGCGGACCGGAATCGAGAAGGGCCGGAGGTGCCTGGAGCCAGAGGTCCTGGAACGGGAGCGGGAACGCGAGCACGTCGGGCCGCACCAATCCGACGAGCAAGAACGCTTGCGACGCTCCCGGCGCGTGCGTGCGCGTCGCGACTTGCGCTGCGCTTCGCGATGCAAAGAGGCTGACCATCGGCACGGTCCGTGACGGCCCAACGATCGGCGGACTGTTTCGCATCGGCAGCAGCGTGACCGCGGGATCGACGACGAACTCGCCGCCGGGATGGACGAGTACCGCCGGGCCCGAGCCGACGTACGAGAAGCCGGCGGCAATCTGGGTCGACGCTTCACCCATCACGACCACTCGTCCACTGCGAACTTCCAGACCGGGGAGCGGAGTGAGGAGATTGATCCCACCCCCGCAAGTCGTTCCGGTGACGGTCACTCGGGAGCGCTCGCAGCGAAAGCCCGCCGTCGATCCGCCGACGAACGTCAGGTTGCTGTCACGCACCTCGAGCGTCGAGATCGACACCGCATGGAGTGCGACCTGCGCGACGTCCGCCAGAAGGACTCCGCCGGCGAGGGCGTTCTCCACCACGACGGTCCCGTCACAGCCCTCGACGAGGAGGCTGTTGGGCAGAGAACTGAAGGTCAACCCGCGCAGCACGACCTGCTGCCCGGCGCCGATTCCTTGGACCCGCACGCCGAGTTGCTGCTGCAGGATTGCCGCCCCGGGATCACCGAGGATGGCGAGCGGCTTGGTCAAGGCGAAGGGCGAATACTGTCCGGTTCGGACCAGCAGGACATCGTTCGGCAAGGCCGCTGAAATTGCCGCCGGGAGGTCGAAGAAGTTACCGCCACCGGCGGAGTCGACGACATGCACGTTCTGCGCGGTGGCGAGACCGCCGACGAGGGCCACGAAGGGAAAAACGCCTGCAAGTCGATCGAGCATGGCGCCGCGCCCAGCAAGGCGCGGGCCGCTCCGGCAGATTCCGCCCGACTACACTCGAAGAGCAAAGACGGCGACGTCCCTCAGCCGGTCAGCACGCGCTCGACGAGGTAGGCCCCGACCTCGCTGGTCGAGGCGCTGCCGCCGACGTCACGCGTGCACACCCCTTCCGCAACGGCTTGGCGAACCGCATCGACGATCCGCTCCTCTTCGCCCAGGTAGCCCAGCCGAGTGAGCATCATGCCGACGGTCAGTACGGTCGCCATCGGGTTCGCCTTGCCCTGGCCGGCGATATCCGGCGCACTGCCGTGCACCGGTTCGAACAGCGCGATGCCGGTCGGCTGCGCGTTCATGCTGGCCGCCATCCCGAGGCCGCCCTGAAGCGCAGCGCCGAGGTCCGTGATGATGTCGCCGAACAGATTGCAGGTGACCACGACCTCGAACTGCGAGGGATCCCGGATCACGTTCATGCAGAACGCATCGACGAACTGGTGCCGACTCTCGATCTTCGGATACTCGGCCGCCACCTCGAAGAAGCAGCGCTTCCACAGTTCGTGCGCCTGCGCCATCGCATTGGACTTGTCCACGACATGCACGCGGCGCCGACCGTGCTGCACGGCGTACTCGAACGCTGCGCGACAAATCCGCTCGACACCCTTTCGAGTATTGATGTCTTCGTTCATCGCGATCTCGTCGGGAGTCCCCTTCTTGAAGTGTCCGCCGACGCTCACGTAGATGCCCTCGGTGTTCTCGCGGAAGACCACGAAGTTGCAGTCCTTGGCGACGCGATCTCGCAGCGGCATCAATCGATCGTGCAGGCAGACGACCGGTCGCACATTGCAGTAGAGATCGAACCCGAAGCGCATGCCGAACAGGATGTCGCGCGCGTGCTCGTTGCTCTTCACGCGCGGGTCGCCCAGCGCTCCGAGCAGAACGGCGTCGCAGTGATCGCGAATGTAGTCGCGGTCCACGGCCGGAAACGTCACACCATCGCGAAGGAATCGGTCTGCCCCCAGATCGAAGGGAACGAGCTCGAGGGCGTAGCCCCGACGTTGCACGAGGCCCTCGAGCAACTGCACGCCGATGGGAATGACTTCTTTGCCGATCCCGTCGCCGGGGATGATCGCGATTCGTCGAGTCTGGGTCATGAAAGGGCCGAGCATCCTAGCCCGGATTATTCGTGAACGTCTGCTGCGATCGCCGCAACTCGCGCCCGGCGGCGTCGCTACCTCGGCTCCTCCCTGGCAGCGTAGCTACGGCTACGCTTCGGTCGTCGACCGACGCAGCTCCTTGCCGGACATCGACCTGCAGCGATCTCGCGACGACGTTCACGAACAATCCGGGCTGGCCCGGATCATCCGTGAACGTCTGCTGCGATCGCCGCAACTCGCGCCCGGCGGCGTCGCTACCTCGGCTCCTCCCTGGCAGCGTAGCTACAGCTACGCTTCGGTCGTCGACCGACGCAGCTCCTTGCCGGACATCGACCTGCAGCGATCTCGCGACGACGTTCACGAATCGTCCGGGCCAGCGTGCGAGCGCACGACGATCTTCCCGGGCGCGGGCGAAACCACCCGCGTGCGAACGGCAGAGGCTCATCGCTCGCCGTGCGAGCGACCGTTCGATCAGTCGGTCGGAGCGTGATTCGATCGTCGACCGCGAGCATCGATGTCCCGATCCACGGCGAGAAGTCGCGGCGGTAGCTCGCGGCCGACGGAGAGGATCGCGAGCGAGCACTCCAGCAACTGCGCCAGCACTTCGTCGATGAGCTCGGTCGCCACGCCGTAGAACATGAAGTTGATCGGCGTCAGGTTCGCGAGACACGAGATCGAGCGGGGCTCGCGCGGCGCGCCGTGAGGATTCTCGGAGTCGCCGGCAAAGTGGAAGGAGTAGCGATGGCCGTAAACTCGCTGCGTGCGCGGATCCAGAATCTCCGCGCTGCGCACCTCGACCCGCTCGTCGCCGATCGTCGCTGCAGCAGAGTTGAGCAGCCCGTCGATCCACGCCATCACGTCGCGGAACTCGACCGTCTTGGTCGAGCCGCTGACGAGCACGAGATCGCGGTGCGGACTCCCGAGCAGCCAACGTTCGACGTCGGGCCCCTTCAGGACACTGTCGCCGGTGACACCGATGACCAGGTCGGATGCGAGCCATGCCGAATCGCCGAGACCCGAAAGCGTTCGCGCCTGTGCCGCCGGGGCAGATGCCTCGTCCACCACGAGGTCGATCTGCGCGAGCTGCGCCGACGGCTCGTCGAGTCGCGACGTCAGGCTCCTCACGAGCCAATTGCCGATCGCGCCGTGTGAACCCAGGACTAGACAGGATCGACGCGCGAGGATGCGGCCGTCGGCGTTGAGCACCGTCTCGACGGCGTTGAGGATCGATGCGGCGACCTCGCGCGACTCCACTTCGCGCTTGAGTCTGGAGATCGCGATCGACATCGCGGGGAGCGCGAGCCTTCCGTGCGCACGTTCGACCTCGGCAAGACGGTCGAAGCCGTTACGCGTGTGCTCGACAGAACCGAGGAAGCGCTCGACGAACGCCGCGCGCATCGACGAGTCGTCGTCGACCGCATAGCCGTACTCGGCTGCAAAGTCGCGCACGCTGTGTCCAGAGAGGGCCGCGTCGTTGAGGATCGGACCGAGGTACCCACCATCCTCGATCAAGAGGCAACGGCGACCGCTCGCCGTCGCTCGCTGCATCATCGCAATCCACGGCCCGATCGCCGCGGTGCGCATCGCCGCAAGGTAGCTGCCGTCGCGGCCGATGAGTGCGCGCTGGATCGCCTCGGCCCCCGGCATCTTCGAGTATTGCGTCGACAGCCGATATTGACCCTCCACGTGACCCTTGCGCGGCACGCTGGCCAGTGCGAAGGCCAAGAACTCGTGAGCGGGGAGATCGAGCAGCGCGTCGAGATAGCTCGCGGGCGGCTCCCCGGCGTAGGTCACGAATTGGCACACGAGATCCGTGCAGCCCAGTCGCCGGAGCGCTGCGATGACACCGACGATCTCAGCCGTGATGTGATGGACCAGGAAGACGCTCACGCCGGCCAGCGGCTTGGCCGGGACACTCGCCGCAATCGAGCGACCGACCGCCGGCATTCGCGCCAGGAAGGCATCGACTTCCGAGCGCTGGCGCCGACCGCCGAGCGAGAGGCACAACATGCGTCCCAGTTGCGAGAGGTCGACATGGATCGGGATCAGCCCACCATCCACCCGGACCACACCGCGTTCACCTAGCACACGACGCACGCTGCGATCCTCCAGCGCCAGCAGCACGCGCTTGAGGGTTCCGCTCACTTCGTCGGGATCGCTGGCGAGCAGTTGCGCGACGGCATCCTCGGTCCAATGGATCGCGACGCGCTCGACCGCCTCGAAGCCGGCCTGATCGATCTGCCGGAACAGATGGCTGTGTGGCTGTCGCTGCTCGAACCACGTGCGGCGGCCGCGCTCGGCTTCGCGACGCACCGCCTCCGTCCACGTCTGTGCGATCCGCGTCGATCCGGCGATGAACTGTCGTTCTTCGACGTCCTCGATGAGGACGTGCGGAATCGACGACAGATCGAGACGCCGACCGTCACAGCTCTCGATGGTGATGCGGAGGAAGCCGCGATCCGATCGTCCGCCGCGATCGCTACCGTGCATCGGCACGAACTCGAGCACGAAACGCACGCGCGATGCCCCGTCGCCGAACTGCGCCACGAGTGCTCGAGTCTGCGAGCGATCCTCGGGCAACAGCGCATCGCGATACCGTTGACGCTGCAAGCTGCCGAGCAGGGCGCGCAGCCGCCGTTCGAAGGCCTCGGGACCTGCACCGATGCTCGCGACCACGCCGTGCTCTGCAGCGATCTTCACGAGGTCGATCCCGAACTGCTCGAGGAGCTCCGGATTCTCACGCGGGCGCAGTCGACGTTCCGCGCTGACGTCGATCCGATCGCTGCGCGCCTGCCCGACGATCATCTCCGAGAGCGCGCGGGAGAGCACCGACAAGCCGTGCATCACCGGCAGCTCGCCGAGGTCCAGAGCCAGATCGTCGCCGTCCCGCACGAGAGCGGGCCCGAGCGACGTCTCGATTCTGGATTGGTCGGGCACGGGTGGGTTCACGCTCCAGCTTCGTCGGAATGCGTGACGATCGCCTTGATGCATTCCCGCGACTTGGCGACGGCGAAAGCCTTCGGCAGCTCCAGCGCTCCGAAGCGATGCGTCACCAGCCGCTCACCGATGCGTCGCACTTCGGGATCGGACTCCAGGAGCCCGAGGGCACGATGGAAGTCGCCACACCGCGAACTCGACAGTCGAAGGTGACGGTGAGCCACCGCATCGACGACCCCGGGCACCCGATCCCCCGCCGTCTCCAGCACGAGGATCGCGCCGCGAGGTCGCACCAGCGACTCCTCGCGCCCCTGGCGCGGGCGGATGGCGGCATCGAGCGAGTTCGCCGAGTCGACGACCGCGACGTCGGCGCGAGGCAGCCCGTCGGTCTCACCTTCCAACAAACCAGCAATCGCTGCCGGCGGTCCCACGAACACACGCGCGCGCTCGCACAGCCAATGCGGCGGCTCGGACTGGGCCAGCCACGCCACCCTCGGTCGACGCCCGGTCCTGAGTCGGTCCCAACTCGCCGCGCCAGGCGGCGGCTCCTCCGCCGGAAAGGGCTCGACCGCCAGTTCGTCGACCACCAGTTCGGTGAGATGCGAGATGCCGCCGGCGCTCTGGCCGTGCGTCGACTTGACGTGCACCTCGCGGCGAGCGAGGCGCAGCGCGGTGGTCAGTGCGCTCGGGTTCCCGGTGGTGTCGATCACGACATCGAAGCTGCCGTCCGCGAGGGTGCTCGCGCGATCGTCGACCGATTCCGCGGCCGTCGCGCCGAACGAACGCGCGACGGGCAGCAGGGCCGCATCGCGCGCAAGAGCGACGATCGCGAAGTCCTCACCGCGCAGATTCCGCTCGCGACGCACTCCGGCCAACGCTGCGACGACGAGCATGCCGAGCCGTCGCGGCCCGAGCACCGCGACACGGTCGCCGTGCCGCAGGGACAGCGAGTCGACTGCCCACAGCGCGGCGGCGAAGGGTTCGATGAGCACCGCCGCGGAGTCCGGAATCGAATCGGGGATCGGAATCGCCGCCTCGATGGGCGCGAGAATGTGACGGCCGAATCCGCCCGGCAGGTCGTGGATGCCCAGCACCAATCGCTCTGGACAGTGCGTAGGCAACCCGAACGAGCAGAATCGACAGCCGTCGCGAAGACCCCGGGCGGCATGCGACGCGTTGATCTCGACGACGTAGCGCTCGCCCGCCTCATCGACCGCGATCACCTCGTGGCCGGTGACCTGCGGGAGCGGGAAGGGCAGGAAATGGCGAGCGAGATCGGTGGAGCACACGCCGCATGCCCGCGTGCCGAGCAGGCGGTAGCCAGGGCCGAGTCGCAGCGCGACCTCGCCGTCGCGACGCACTACCCAGCCGGAGTCGACATCGCCGTCGAAGACGTAGTCGACGCGCTGGAACGTTTGATCGGACCGGTAGTCGAAGGCCGCGAAGGCGGTTCTGGTCATGGTCGAGCCTGGCACCACGCAATCTAGCCCGGACTAGACTAATCGTGAACGTCTGCTGCGATCGCCGCAAATCGCGCCCGGCCACGTCGCCACGTCGGCTCCTCCCTGGCAACGTAGCTACGGCTACGCTTCGGTCGTCGCACAACGCAGCGCCTTGCCGAACATCGACCTGCGGCGATCTCGCGACGACGTTCGCGACCAGTCCGGGCTAGCATGCGACCGGTCGAGACACTTCCTGTCGCGATATCCTCACCGCCCGCCATGGACCTGGATCGGCAAGCACCCCGCATCACCGCCGTCTGCCTGACGATTCTGACCGCGATCGCGTGCGGTGGCTCGCTGTACTGGCTCCGCCCGGTGCTGGTGCCCTTCGTCCTGGCATTGTTCCTGTCGATCGTCGCAGAGCCGATCGTGCTGGCGCAGATCAAGGGGTTGCGCGTACCGCGCGGCGTCGCCGTCGTGACGACTCTGCTGCTCGGAATCGGCGTCGTGATCGTCGTCACCGGAATCGTCGCGGCCGCGCTCGCCCAGTTGAAGGACGGAATGCCGACCTACGAGCAGCAACTGAGAGAGCTCCAGGTCGATCTGAACAGTTGGCTCGAGAGCTTCGGGCTGCCCCACACCGAGTGGAGCATCGGGACATCCGAACTCCAGTCGCTGATGACGGGATTGCTCGGCGAGGCCGCATCGTTGGTCTCGAATGCCGCTATCGTCTTGGTGTTCTTGTTCTTCCTGCTCGCTACCCACTCGGAACCGCCAGTGGTGGTGAGCGGCACGTGGACGAAAGTCCGTCGCAGCATCGCGCACTACATCTCGCTCAAGGTTGCGATCTCCGTCCTCACTGCGCTCATCGTCGGCAGCATCCTGTTCTTCCTCGGAGTTCCGCTGGCGCTGGCCTTCGCCTTCCTGGTGTTCGTGCTCAACTTCGTTCCGAACGTCGGTTCGATGATCG
>JBFXDD010000007.1:0-63133 GCA_050181465.1 Planctomycetota bacterium | reverse complement strand
GCGATCTCCGTCCTCACTGCGCTCATCGTCGGCAGCATCCTGTTCTTCCTCGGAGTTCCGCTGGCGCTGGCCTTCGCCTTCCTGGTGTTCGTGCTCAACTTCGTTCCGAACGTCGGTTCGATGATCGCGACCGTGCTGCCGATTCCGATCCTTCTCGGTTCCGATCAGATCTCCGGCGCGACCACCGCCCTCGCGATCGCGCTCCCGGCAGCCGTGCAGATGCTGATCGGCCAACTCCTCGAGCCCAAGCTGATGGGGCGATCGCTCGACCTGCATCCGGTCGCCGTGCTCCTGGGACTGGTCTTCTGGGGCATGCTGTGGGGCCTGGTCGGGGTCTTGCTCGCTGTTCCCATGACATCCGCCATCAAGATCGTTCTCGTCGAGATGGGGTACACGCAGCCGATCGCGGATCTGCTCGCCGAGCGGCGGGCGACTCCGCGGCGTCGTCACGAGGATTGACGTTCGCTCATGTGGACTGCAATCACGATCGTTCTCTTCGCTGCACACATCGCAGCGATCTCGGTCGTCATCCTCCTCGAGCGACGCCAGCCTGCCGCCACGCTCGCATGGCTGCTCACGCTGGTCTTCCTGCCGGTCATCGGGCTCATGGTGTACCTCCTGATCGGCGCACCACGCGCCGCGACGAAACGTCGGCGCATGGAGATGGCGGCCAAGCGGATCGAGGACGTTCGCGATCGACTCGGCGTGGCGCAGAAGCTGCGGGAACGCGCCCGCGTCGAAGATGACTCGCGGACCGTGGAGTTCTTGAAGTTGGGTGCCGCGCTGTCGTCGACCGCCGCAAGTCACGGCAACCGCGCCGAGTTGCTCGAGAACGCGAGTGCAACCTATCGCGCGATCGCCAAAGCGATCGAGGGCGCGAACGATCATGTCCACGTCGAGTTCTACATCATTCAACCCGACGAGGCCGGTCGACGATTGCGCGATCGACTGATAGCTGCGCAGCTGCGCGGTGTGATGGTTCGCGTGCTGTTCGATGCCGTGGGCAGCGCTCGCCTACCTACCGACTTCTGGGCGGGCTTGATCGAGGCCGGCGGAAAGGCGGCGGCATTCAGTCCGGTGCGTCGCTTACTGACTCGGTTCCGGCGCCGCGACCGGGTGGACTTTCGAAACCACCGCAAGATCGTCGTGGTCGACGGCAAGATCGGTCTCACCGGCGGGATCAACATCGGCCGCGAGTATCTAGGATTGGATCCGGAGATCGCACATTGGCGCGATTCCCATGTGGAGTTGCGTGGCCCATGCGTGTTGAGCTTGCAGAGCGCCTTCGCGGAAGACTGGTATGCGACGACCTTCGAAGCGCTCGAAGACGCCTGCTACTTCCCTGATCCCGCCGTTCACACCGACGACGCGATCGTGCAGGTGATCGACTCCGGTCCTGACCGTGAATGGGCCTCCATCGAGACCGCGTACGCCTTCGCCATCGCAGCCGCGCGCGATCGAGTCTGGATCACGAATCCGTACTTCATTCCATCGCCGGCGATCGAGAATGCGTTGGTTGCCGCGGCACTCCGTGGCGTCGACGTCCGTGTGCTCGTTCCGCTGAAGTCCGACAACGTCGTCGTACAGCTCGCAGCTCGATCGTATTTCCCGCCGATGCTGGAAGCCGGTGCGAAGATCTTCCGTTACGGCCGCGGTTTCGTACACGCCAAGACGATGGTGATCGACGATTGGCTTGGAACCGTCGGGTCGTCGAACATGGACATGCGATCCTTCCGACTCAACTTCGAACTCAATGCCTTCGTGATCGATCCGGAGTTCGCGAGCATCTTGGCCCGCTCGTTCCTCGACGACCTGCGCGTAGCCGCCGAGTTCACAGCCGAGGACCTCGCTCGCCAGGGGCTGTTCGCGAAGTTCCTCACCGGAGCAGCACGACTGCTGTCGCCGCTGCTCTGAACATCGGATGTCGGTAGCTCAGGCGGCCACGCGACGGAAGCGCGCCAGCAGTTCGCTGACCGCGACCAATCCTCGACCGCTCCGCGAGCCGTGCCAGCAGAAGTTGCGACCGTCGACCATGAGGATCGGGACGTCTCGACCGAACGTGCGCTCTTCGATGAGAGCACGTCGGTGCTCGCGAGAGAATGCGAAGGGTTCGGACGGAAGTAGGACCAGTTCCGCACCGAGCGACCGCAGGTCACCCGCCGCCACGACCGGGTAGCGGGACTCGCGATCGGCACACACGTTGATCGCTCCGGCCCGCGACAGCACGTCGTGGACGTACGTCGTGCGATTGACACCGATCCACGGTTGCTTCCAGATCGGGTAGAAAACGCGCACGTTCCCGAGGCCGAGGCTCTCGACTTCCACGCGCATCGAGTGTGCCTCGATATCCAGTGTGATCGCCTCGGCGGCGTCCTCGACGGCGAGCAGACGGCCGAGGTCCTTGACGACTTCGGCCGCATCGCTGACCGAGCGCGGCATGCTCTCATGAACCTCGAAGCGCGCCGAGAACCACTCGATGTCCTCGCGCCGATTCTCCTCGGTGTTCATGAGCACGAGGTCCGGCTCGAACGCCGCGACCTTTTCGCGATCCGGATTCTTGGTCCCGCCGACGCGAGGAACGAACCGCAATTCGTCCTCCGGTGACGCGCAGAAGCGAGTGGCCGCTACGAGACGGCCGGCGACGCCCAGGTCGCACACCGTTTCGGTGAGACTGGGCACCAGCGAGATGAGTCGGCGAGCAGGAACGACCATGCGGGATGGCCAAGGATACCCCGCGAATTCGCGCAGCCGCGTCGGAACGGCGCTGCGGATCGTCGCGAACGTGCAACCGACCGTGGCAACGCGGATTGCCCTTCACTTCGCAGTCCGCAACTCGACTGGTTCCTTGCCGAGGGCCGCAACTCCGATCGCGAGCGGCTCGCCGCCTGCCGACAAGGTCCAGCCCCCACCGCGAAATGGAAAGCGCACGGTGAACTCACCCTTCTCGTTCGTTCGCCGCGGCACGGGCGCGGCGTGGTCCAAAATCGCATGGCGAGCGATCGCAGGCAAACGCCGGGTCGTGTCCGAGAGCGGCGCGTCGAAGTCGATCGAGGTCGGATCCTCGACGGCAGCGTCCTCTCGGTCGAAGGTCGGCGAACAGAAGACCATCGCTCCGGACACCGTGCTCCCCGCCCGATCCAAGACCTTGCCCACCACCGTGATCGCGGGTTCGAGCGTGATCGGGAAAGAATGCACGGCGTCGAGACCGCCGATCCCGGTGTGCACACCCAGCAACTTGCCACCGGAGTCGTGCACGACCGCGAGCGCGTAATCGCCGTGCGGCGGGAGCAACATTCGCAGTGATCCTTCGCGCCCGGCGATCGCGATCGGCAGGACTCGCGACGGCACCACCGCGTTTTTTTGGTCGGTGAACGCAACGATTGCAATGCGGGCCCCGACCGCGGGTGTCCCGTCGGCGAGTCTCACGAGCCATTCGACCGCGACCATCCGCTCGAGATCGACGTCCACCGGTGGATCCTCGGGCCGACTTCGAGAGCGAGAGATGCCCGGCGTGTCGGGAATGATCGGCCAGAGCGGTGCGAGTGCTCTAGGCAGAGTCGCAAGACCGGCATCGGTCAACTCGAGGAACGTAGGGTTCGGCTGATGGGTGTGAACACCTTCGATCCTGAGCACACCGGCGTCGTCCGGTCGAATCTCACGCCATGGCTGCGCAATCGCTTGCGACGTCGCCGTCTGTACGTGGATGCCGTGTTGTCGAATCATGGCCTTCGCGCTGGGAAACGGCCGTTCGCCAAGCATCAGTCGAACGCGGACCAGGTCGGCAGCGCGCGTGCGGGTCACGAGACGACGGCCGTCCGCAGAACGGACACTGGGTCCGGCACCAATCGCGTCCGGACCCACGGAGAAGACACGTTCGATGGAACCGTCGGTGGTGAACCGCGCGGAGATCGCGCCGGTGTCGGCGGTGACGTCGATCTCTCGCCACACTCCACTCTCGATCAGACCGATCCGCGAGTGCGCGATCGGAAGATCGGCTGGACCGCCGCGAACCTCCAGCGAGACCGGCGCGAGTCGTGGCAAGTCGCAGGACCAGGTGTCTGCGAACGGCGCCTGCTCCCCGCGAAGGAAGCTGCGCGTTCCGAAGCCGTTCCGCTCCTGGATCTGCACGCGCAGCGCGGTTCTCGGCAGCGTCGGCAGGGGGAATTCGCCGGATGCGCCAGGCTCGAGATCGATCACCAGCGGGGACTGCTCGGCGTCGATCGAGAGGCGTGCAGCGATCGAATCGGACCAGCCTTTGCGTTCTCGGATGACGACTCGTCGTGGGGACAGAGTCAGCTCCGGGTCGAGTTCGAAGATCGTCGCGACTCCGGGGATCAGGACCGTCTTCAGCGGCGAGACGACGACGCGACCATCTGTCGTGCGGCTCTCGGCCCAGCCGACGTAGTGGATGCCGTCACGCAACTCGGCGACGATCCGGCCCCGACCGTCGGTCGATCCCTGCACCCGATCGACGACCTCGCTGCGTGCACCGAACAGCGCCGTTCGACCGAGCAGAGTGACCGTCGCGGCAGCCACCGGTTCGCGATCGCTCGCGCGGACCATGACCGGCGTTGCGACCCGAACCAGACACTGCCCGAGCGCGGGAACGCAACCGACGAGTGCCGCGGCGACGCACGAGACGAGACGGGTGCCGACCTGCATTCGATCACCGCGGGAGGTCTGCCAGGAACTCGGCGACCATCCGCCCCATCTCGACGTAGCCACGATCGTTGCAATGCCCATCGGCGATGTACCAGTCGCTACGAGACCGCGGAGCGACGATGCGTTGGAAGTGCGCTCCGAGTCGGATCCGCGGCACATTCGACTCGCTCGCGACCCGGTCGACGACTTCGAGAACGTCGGGTCGATCGAGCGGATAATCGAGCAAGATGGGCTCCGCACCGGCAGCTCGACTCACCGCGACGATACGGCGGAGGTTCGCCGCGAGCGCAACGCCGGTTCGATCCGGCATGGCCCAGGCGCGCTCGAATTCGGCGAGCGATCGGGCGCGGGCGGCGGCATCGAGGCTCGAGCGATCGAGCGCGGCGCGGAGAGCGTCCCGCGAGAGTCGCCCACGGTCGAAGGCCACCGCGCGCAGGAGACTGCCGCGTTGGTCGTCATTCTCGACGATTGCTGCGGCGTGCACGAGGCTGTCGAGCGTGACTTCGAGATCTTGCGAATGCAATACCGGCCGCAGACCCAGCAACCCGAGTCGGAGCACGATCGGAATACCGTCCCGTGACAGCACCTGCTGCACCGCGGAGTCGACCGCGAGCGGATCGTCTGCAGTCAGCGCATATCGCATGACCAAGTGCAGCGCGGCCGCGGTGGCCGGCAATCCGCGCAAGACCGTGACGATCAACTCAGTCGCCACGTCGCCTTTCGCGAGGTCGGCCGCGAGTGGGACCAGTTGCTCGGCGACGGGCAAGCTGGGCGACGCACGGAATCCCTCCACCAGGGCGGGCAGTTCTCCCGCGGCCTCCGCCGCCTTGCCGCGACGCACGAGCACCCGCCCGAGTTCGGCGCGAATCGCGCGCGAAGTCTCACGGTCTGGAGCGTTCACCGCGAGCGAATCGCGCAGGGCGGCCTCGGCGGTCGCGAAGTCGCCGCGCATCGTGGCATGCCGCGCGCGCGCGAGCAGATCCCCGGGCGGAAGCCCGCGCTCCCATCGCAGCCGACCGCCGAACGCGGCACTGTCGAGATCGAGGGCATCGTCCGTCAGTTGCCAGGCGATCCGCTGGCGCGGGGTTCCGTCGCGCATCTCCAGCCAGATCGCCCCAGCATCATGGAACCATGCGACCGGCAGCTCGCCGCCGTTGCTCACCACTCGACCGTCGTCGAGAAAGTCGATCCATGCCGATCCGTGATGCCACGCGCCGCGGAAGGGTGCATCCTGACGCGGCAGCGAGACCGGCGAGGAAACGGGCGTGGCGCCCTCCGACTCCGACGAGGATGCCCGCGACGGCGGCCCACCCGCCAACCAAGCACCGATCATTCGAAACAGTCGCAGCGTGCGAAACTCGATGGGAAAGCTCTCGCTCGACTCCTCGCTCCGTTCGTCGCTCCAGAAGTCGTTGTAGCCAACCAGGATGCAGACGTATCTCGGCCGCTCGGCCTCGAGTTGTCGCGGCAGGCGACCGAGCACGGCAGCCGAGTTGCTACCCGGCCAGCCCAGGTTGGAGAAGCGCAGCGGCCGTTCTGGTCGAAGCGCTGCGAAGGCGCGCTCTGCGGCAGCAGGCCAGGCGTTGTTGGAGTCGGTCGCGCCCAAGCCGAAGGTGAAGGAGTCGCCCACACAGAGAACGGTCTCGCGCGCGTCCCTGGGCGATCCAAGTTCCGTCCGCCCGCGCCTCTGCCAGTTCAGGAAGGCGAGGACTTGGAGTGCCGCTTCGAGAGCCATGAGCGCAAGAAGGCTCCCGATCAGGATGAGGGTGAACTTGCGACGCACGTTGCGAGTCAGTGTAAGCGAGCAGTCCGGCGCGACGGCCGACTCGATCGGCACTCGCGACCTAGCCCGGATGATTCGTGAGCTTCCAGGCGGCAACCACCTTGACACTCGCCGCGCTCGGGGCGGCAGCAACCAGCCGTGTCGGCTCGGAGCGCGACTCGCGGGCAGTGGAGGAAATCCTGGGTTCGCGCCGCAAGGCGGATCTCGGCAGACAGCGGGCCAACCGGCACAATCCACGGCGCATCTCGACGGCAGCCATGTCCTACGAACGCCTCCCTCGTCTTCGCTCTTCGCGCCTCGTTCGCTCCCTCGCGGCGGCAGCCATCCTCGCGACCTCGGTCGCCGCGCAGTCGCAGGAAGCGGAGACCGAGCCGCCGCCGCCCAACGTCGCCAAGATCACGGTCGATGCCGGACGAGCCGAGGTCTGGCAGGCATGGACCACGAGCGAGGGCTTGATGAGCTTCCTGTCGCCGCAGGCACGGGTCGAACTGCGTGCCGGCGGACCTTTCGAAGTGTGGTTCGATCCCACTGCCGAAGCTGGGCTTCGCGGTTCGGAGGGTTGCGAAGTGCTCGCTTTTCTCGAGAACGAGATGTTGTCGTTCTCTTGGAATGCGCCGCCGAGCCTCGGGCACCTCCGAGCACGACGCCACTTCGTGGTCGTTCGCCTGCGTGACGTCGACGACGGCAGGCGAACGGAAGTCGAAGTGATCGACGGCGGCTACTCGGCCGACGAAGGCGATCAGAAGATCCGCGACTACTTCGCGAAGGCGTGGCCGTTCGTGCTCAGCAACCTCGCCAAGCGGTTCGAGTCCGGACCACTCTGGCCGGAGCAGACGAAGCCGATCCCCGCGCCGCCGACGCAACTCTGGCTCGGCTGCATCCTGCCGTCACGACCGGAGATCCTGACCTCGCCGACGGACGAGGAACGCGAGATTCTGAGTCAGCACCCGGAGTACATCCGAACCCTTGCCGATCGCGCGCGCGTCTTGGTCGTCGGCCCGTGTCCGCAGCCGGGCTTCGGACCGCGGGGCGAACATGCCAAGGAACTGAAGTTGCCGAGCCCGCTCGGCATCCTCGTGCTCCGCGCGGGGAGTGCCGAGGAAGCACGTTCGCTGCTCGAGAACGACCCGGCCGTCGCGGCGGGGATCTTCGCCGCGCGCGTGATGCCGATCGCCACGTTTTTTGTCGAGTGAGCGATCGAGTGATCCGCGAGCGCCTGCGGACACCGCGAGCGATCGGTCAGTCGTCGATGGAGAAGTCCGGTCGCGAACTGCGCCGCAACTCGCCGCGCTCGTCTATCCAGATCTCTTCGATGTCGAGCAGCTGCCCCGCGCGCCACTCGGTCTTGACGAAGTGGTGCAGGTCGCCCCACTCCGGATCTCGACGGATTCGCGGCACGACGGCGGGGTTGATGTAATCGACGCCCTCGCGACGCGCGAATCGTCGCCGCTGAGCGCCCTTGGGGAACAGCAGCCGGTCGTGCATGTGACCGGCGACCAGCGCGCGAAGGCGTCGATCGCTCTGCTCGATCGCATCGACGGCGAGACGCAAGTCACGGTCACCCCAGTCACCCCCCGGCCGTCCGAAGTCCTTGCCCCAGATGTCGCCAGGGGCCTGGCTGAGTCCGAGCGGCCCGTTGTGGGCGACGATCAACAAGTCGTCGTGCTCGGCATCGCGAGCCAGTTCCGCGATTCGATTCGCCGATTCTTCATGGGAGGTCACACCGAACAGCTCACCATAGAGTTCCGGGCTACGAAGGTCGCGGCCACCCCAGGAGAAGGGGCGCGCACCGATCATCGTGAGTCCCGCTCGGGGCAACTCGCGGCGCGCGTAACCGATGTGGTCCTCGCCGAGGAGGTCGAGCATCTCGCGTAATTCGGGGGTCGACTCGCGACGACCGAAGCTCTGCCACGCATCATGGTTCCCGAGAACGACGACCAACTCGGTGTCGAGTTCGGAGATGCGACGCACGATCGCCACGTCCTCGTCACCGAGATCGCCGACGAACACGACGAGGTCTTGTTCACCATCCTCCACGAACCTGGAGTCGACCTCGGTCCAGTGGCCGTGCACATCGCCGATGAACAGAATGCGGAAAGAGTCTGGGCGGTCGACCATCGGTGGACGTCAGGCGCCATGGCTACACCACGGCGGTGGAAAGTCACGGTCGGAATCGCAATTCGATGCGGTCCGACGCCTGCTCAGCTCTCGTCGTCGTCCTTGAGCAAGCCGAACTTCACGAGCCGTTCACGATAGGTCGTCCGCGGCACACCGAAGAGCCGCGCTGCCTTGGTGAGGTTCCCGCCCGATTCCTCGAGCGTCTTCTGGAGCGCGGACTTCTCCTGCGCCTCCAGGCGCTCCTTCCAAGTCGCGGCGGAGTCGAGATCCACCGCCCCGCGGTCGCGCTCGGCGGCGGCGACCTTGTCGAGGTGTTCCGGAAGCAGGGTCGCACCGCCCGCACGCAGCGCCGCCGCCTTCACGACGTGGCGAAGTTCGCGGATGTTGCCGCGCCAGGACCGCGCGAGTAGCGCATGGAGCGCCGTCGGCGAGATATCCGGCACGCGATCGAAGCCGAGCTCGGTCGCGGCCTCGCGCAGAAACGTGGACGCGAGCATCGGAATGTCCTCGCGACGACGTCTGAGCGGCGGGAGCGTGATCTCGAGCTCGCGCAGTCGATAGTAGAGATCCTCCCGAAAGCGGCGTTCGTCGACCATCGCCTCGAGGTCCTGGTGCGTGGCCGCGACGATTCGGACGTCGACTCGAACTTGGCGGCTACTCCCGATCGGCGACACCACCCGATCTTGCAGGACGCGCAGGATCTTGGCCTGGAGGTCATGCGGCATGTCGCCGATCTCATCGAGAAACAGCGTGCCGCCGTGCGCTTCTTCGAAGTGGCCACGTCGCGTCTGCACGGCTCCGGTGAACGCGCCCTTCTCGTGCCCGAAGAGCATGCTCTCCATCAACTGCTCGGGGATGGCGGCACAGTTCACCGGCACGAACGGTCCGTCTTTGCGCTTGCTGAGTTCGTGGATCGCTCGGGCGAGGACCTCCTTGCCGCTGCCGGTCTCACCGCGTAGGAGTACGGTGTAGTCGGTCGGCGCGTAGAGCCGAACTCGCTCGACCATGTCGCGACAGGCGTCGGAGGCCGTCAGGAGCGCCTGGTGCTGCGGGCCGTCACCATGAGTCGGCGCATGCACCAGCGCCGCCACCAGGTCGCGATTGCCCAGCGACTGCGCGAGCAGTCGCGCGATGAACACGAGTCGCTGAAGGTCCTCCGCGGACAGCACCGCGCCTTCGCGAACACAGTCTGCGTACAACACCCCGATCGTGCGACCGAGCGCCGACATCGGAAGTGCGATTCCCGCGCTGATGCCTTCGCGGCGAACGGACACGAATTGCGAAGCCACCGGATCGGCTGACGCGATCGGCACGTGCACGACTCGCCCTGCTTCGCGCACCTTCTCGACGATTCCACTCGAGAGCCGGAACGGCGCCGCGCCCCCATCTCGAGTTCGAAAGAAGGCCGTCCGACCACCGACGGCATGCTCCGCTTCGAGAAGGACATGGATCCGATCGGCGCTGGTCGCGGCCAGGATGCCGTCGATCGCGGCGCTGATGCTCCGCTCCGGGTCACGGACCGCTTCGAGATGATCCGCCACCGTCATGAAGGTCTCGTACCAGGTTCCCACGGGAGCACCGGGACCTCGCACGTGGCTGAGATCGATCTCCTCGACGGCCCCCTCGGTCACCGCACGGACACGAGACAGCCGAACCAAGGCCGGCCCCACGCTCAGCGGGTCACCCTCGAGGCAGGGCTCGAAGCGCGTCCCGACGTTGCCGGAAGAACTGCGAACCGGGAAGGGCAGGCCGGGCTCGGCACGCACTTCGAGTCGGCCGTCGCCGCCGCTGCGCACCTCGAGAATGCGGCTTCGGCAACCCGCGATCTCCAGGGGGACCGAACAAGCCGGCGCGCAGCCGATCCAGAACTGTTCGGCATCGACGGTCTGGCCCCTCGCACCCAGGGCATCGGTGATCTCCACTCGCACACTCATGCGTCGGATTCTCGCCGCCAACGCTCGCAACGGCAAGCTCCGCGTCGGCTTCCCGTCATTCCGGTGCGGCCGCGGGTCGAGTCCCGGGGTGAAATCGCCGGAGATCCGGCATTCCTGGCTGCGCGCACGCGGGCGCCCATCGACTTGCCCGGACTCTACCTGAACGTCGCCGCGAGATCGGCGCAGGTCGATGCACGGCAAGGAGCTACGACAGTCGACGACCGAAGCGTAGCTGTAGCTACGCTGCCAGGGAGGAGCCGTCGTAGCGACGTGGCCGGGCGCGACTTGTGGCGATCGCAGCAGACGTTCACGAATAGTCCGGGCTAGACTGGGGGCGCGCAGCCCGGCGCTTGCGGCGGCGGGCGGTCCCGTCCGCGGCAATGTCCCCCGATCAACCCGATCGCCCCGAACTGGAGCTCATCGCAGCGTCCGCCGACCGATCGCTCTTCCGGTGTCGCCGAGCCGACGGCGGCTTCGAGTGCGTCAAACGCTATGAGACGGGCAGCCTGAACGACGCGACGCAGGAGTTCCATTTCGGCCGAGTCGCCGCCGGCCCGGGCGTGGTGGAGATGTTGTCGACGACCGTCGATCCGGTCAGCGGACGCCCCGAACTGCGTACCGCGTGGGTCGAAGGCGAGGACCTCCAGACCCGCTTGACCCAGGGCGGCGCGCTGACGTCCGCGTTGGCGGCCAAGATCGGAGCCGCACTGTGCAGGGTTCTCGCGCGACTTCACGACGTCCATCGGATCGCCCACGGGGACGTGAAGCCTGCGAACGTGATGGTATCGCCGCACACGATCGACTCGACGGTCACGGTCACGCTGCTCGACTTCGAACATGCGCGACCGATCGGCGACTCGCTGCCTCGACGACATGCCGCAGCGAGGTTCGCCGGCGGCACCCACGGCTACTCGGCACCGGAGTGCTACGACGGCGCACCGCCGAGCGCGGCGGCCGACATCTTCTCGCTCGGTTGCCTGCTCGCGGCGATGGTTTGCGGCACGGCTCCGTTTCTCGATCTCAATCCGGACGCGATCGCTCGTCGAGCCAAGAGCGGACGGTTGCCCGCGCGATGGCGGCTCGATGGCTGCAATCCGAGATGGTTGGTCGCACTGGAAGCGTGCCTCTCCCCGGTGCCGCTGGCGCGGCCCAGCGCCCACCAGCTCGCCGAAGACCTCGAGCGAATCGCCGCCCACGACGACTCGGATCGCGAACGAGTGAGGCAGGCCGCGCTCGCCGGTGAACTCGATCCACGCAATCTGGAACGAGTGAGCGATGCCAAACTCCGTCGCCGCTACGACCGACGAGTCCGCGTGCGGGCGTCGGCGACCGAGCCGAGCTTCGTATTGCCGCGGGACCTGGATGCCGGAGTCGAGGTGCTGCGGCGATCGCTACGCAGGCTGCATGCGCACTGCCGAATTCTGCCGCGTGATCCGCGCCTCACGGCTTGGCGAGCCGATGCCGTGCACACGACTGTGGAGTGGCTACCGAAGGTGCCGGCAGCGATCGCGGAACGTCGACGCGCAGGCGACCCGATCGCCGCAGCTCGACTGTGCGAGGCGGCACTCGACGTCGCGCGCATCGCACCGCGCGGGCTGCCGCCGGACGATCGCGGCGGTCAGCGGCTATTGCAGCGTGATCCAGCCGCCTACTTCGAACGTCAGCGGCTCGACCTCGAGGCCGCGGTCCAGTCACACCGACGCGTGCTGGCCCGGATGGACAAGGGGATCGCGTCCGGAAACCTCGACGAGATCGACGGCGCCATCGGCGAGTTCTCTGCGATGTACGGTGGATCCAGCACGATCACGGCTGCGATGCGCGACCGTCGGCATCGTCTCGAGTTCTACCTCTCCAGAATCGGTGCGCTGGCCCATGCGACCGAAGTCATCGCAAGGCTACTGAATGTGCTCGGGACGCACGCGGACCTCAGCGCGGTGGAATCGCTCCGCGACCGCGCAGCCCCGACCGAGCGAGCGGCTTCGCCGCGCGGACTCTTGCGCGCGCTCACGGAGATCGAGAGCGAGTTTCCCGCCATCGCCAGCCGGCTACGACCCGCACGGCAAGCGGTGCACGATGCTCTGTCGGGGATCACCGCAGCCGCATGGGGATTGGTGCGTGACGCAGAGCGCAAGCTCTCGACACCGCCGATTCCCATCCGTCCGCTGGCCGATCTCATGGATCGAGTCGATTCGCTCCGCGAGAGTGACGTCTTCGTGGATGGCCCACTCGGCACACGGTCGGCGCTCTACGACAGCATCGAGATCGTCCGCACGCGGCTGGATCAAGCCCGTGCCGAGCGAGATCGACTGACGAGCGGTGCGCGCGATGCGCTGGATCGCGGTCACATCACCACGGCGATCTTCGACATGGAACGCGCGGTCGATCGGTTTGGGGACGCCCACCCTGACGAGGACGACGGCCTGGCTGCTGAGTACGAGCGGGCACGGGAGCGAAAGCGCGAGTTGGAGCGGCTGCACGAGCGCAATCACGAGTTGGCGGCTCGCTACGGGCGCTTGCTCGGGGAACCTGGTGCGACCCCGCACGAGCGGCTTGCGGTCCTGCGGGATCGCGAGAGCGCATTGACCCAGCTTGCCGAGTGGCTGGGCCCTGAACGCGGCAAGCCGTACGCCGAAGACCTCGTCGACGTGAAGCGCGAGCTGCTGCTGGAGACCGCCCAGGATGGGGAGCGGCGATTCTTGGCCGCACGCAACGACGATGATCGCCGTCTGGTCGCACAACGGACCTTCGACGCACTGCTTCACGCGCTCCCCGACTCGACGCATGACCAACCCACGACTGAGGCGCGAGACATCCTCGAGGTCTGGAGTACGCGGCTCGATTCCAGCGGCGGCGTCGTGCGCCGTCGAACCGGCGAGGTGACTCGCGGCTCGCGATGGCCATTCGTCACGATCGGTGTCGCTATCGCGCTGATCGCCGCCGGCGTCGCCTGGTGGTTGTTCGGTCGAGCCGAGCGATCGCCGCAGGCAGAGCTACAAGCCGCCCTTGCAACGCCGGTGGCGATCGAGCGCGCGGACTCCGGCATCGCGTTCGACTCGGCACGCGCTGTCGCATACCTGCGAGAGTTCAGCGCGGTGCTCGAAGACCTGCAGCACCGGAGCAGCGCATCTGCAGCCAGAGCCGTCGCCGACGCCGTGGATCGCATCGATGCCGGCAGAGGCCACTACGCAGACGTCAAGACTGCAGTCCAAGACTTCCAACGCGGACTCCCCGCGGAACTCTCTCGAACCGCTGCTTCGGCAGCCGCCGAGTTCTCGAGGCGCGCGTTACGCGCCGCGATTGCGACGGCGATCGCTCGGGGCGAGAAGGGCGGATTGCGTGAGGTGTTGGAGTTGGATGTGGAGTTGCGGGGTGGGCTCAGCCTCGCGGACGCCGAAGCGCTCGATCGAGCCCTGGGATACTGATCGAATGACTGTTGCTGGTCGGCGCGGCCGGCCGCCGCGGGCTCGGTCGCTTGGCGGTCCGGAGTTGGTTCAGGCGCTCTCGGCGGCTCGGTGCTCGCAACTCTCGAAGGGATGCAGCACCCGCTCCCTGGCCCAGTCCTGCCGCCAGGTCAGCAATTCGGCGCAGCTTGCGGGCCGCGGCATCAAACCCAGGAGTTCCGCCGGCGTGCGCGCTTCCTCATTGAAGCGCGCGCGCACGTAGTTTCGATACGCCAGGAACAGCCCGAGATGTAGGTCGAGATACTCTCGCTTCTTCGTCGCTAGCCATGATCGGCGCCGCATCCGACCCATCTGATCCCGCGCCATGGCCAAGGTCAGGTTGATGCGATGGAGTGGATTCAGCGGAGTTCGGGGCTCACGCGAGTTGGTCTGGCAGATTCTGATGCTGAAGCTCGTGCGAATGTCCCGCTCACCCCCAACACACACCCTCGCGAAGGACGATCGAATCAGTCCAGGGTACGTCGACTTCTCGTCGCATCGAAACTCGATCGACTCTTGGGTAGCAACGAGCTGCGCGGCCATCGCAAGGGACTCGCCAACCACGCGCCTGGACTCGTTCTTTCGAGTCCTTGGGGATCGAGGTTGGCCCTCCGCATTCGCTTTGGTGGATCTTCGGCTTGGCGCCGATGGCCGTG
Organism: Planctomycetota bacterium; assembly: GCA_050181465.1. Classification (GTDB taxonomy): domain Bacteria; phylum Planctomycetota; class UBA1135; order UBA1135; family UBA2386; genus JACRLW01. Next base: position 48,540 of record JBFXDD010000007.1, on the reverse strand, counting down.
GCGGAAGCGTGCCGCACCGCGCGTCGACGAGGAACATCGTGTTGCGCTCCACGACGAATGGGACCGTCAACGGTGCCTCGAGGCGCGATCCTTCGAAAGTCTCCGCTTCGTCGAAAATGAAGCAGAGCGGGGTGTGCACCGGGCGGATGCGATGGCGATGCAGTTGTAGGAGGTGCCGCGCGATCTTGCGGAACTTCCACTGAACCCCGGACGGCGACAGTCCCAGCTCGCGCGCACTCTGGCGCAACCCGCCGCTGGAGGCCAGTCGCGAGAACAACTCTGCATTGACCTCAGGGCGACGGTCATATCGGCTCATGCGGAAGGTCTGGCGGGAGAACGTCGTGTTGCAGCGTTTGCACCGCATCCGAGCGATCGGCTTCTTGCTCCAATTTGGCCAGAAGGTGCCGTGCAGCTTGTAGAAGCGTTGCGGCGGTCGAAGGTGATAGGGGCAGGATGGGTTCGGACAGAACGGCGGTTCGAACATGGGCACCGAGCGCTTCGCGCGGCGAGAGCCGCACAACTGCTACGTGTGCCGGCGGATCGATCGGTTACGCGCGAACTCGGGGCTGCGGCAACATTCCACGGACCAGTATCCTTGCGGGGATGGCTACCTATCTGTCCCGGATCACCACCGACATGCGAACCGCCCTCAAATCCGGCGACAAGCCGCGCCTCGAAGTGCTTCGCATGCTCATCAGCGAACTCAAGCGTCGCGCAATCGACGCGCAGGTAGACGATCTGCCCGACGAGGACGAGCTGGCCGTCCTGCAGAAGGCCGTGAAGTCACGGAACGAAACTGTCGCTCAAGCCAACGCAGCCGGTCGGACTGAGATCGCTCAGCGAGAGCAAATGGAGATTGACGTGATCGCGGAGTACCTGCCGCGACAGCTCAGCGCGGCGGAGATCGACGCGCGAGTCGGTGAGTTGGCACGCGAGATCGGTTTCACCGGTGGCAAGGACACCGGCCGCTTCATGAAGGAATGGATGACGCGCTACAAGGGTGTCGCGGACGGCAAGCTCGTCCAGGACTCGATCCGCAAACTCACCAACTCTTGAGCGGACGGGGCGCTGAGTCCGGGCCAAATCAGCGGTGCCGGAGCTCCGTCCGATCGACCACGCCGTCGCGACTACGGGGAATCGCTTCGATCACCGTCACGCGGTGTGGAGTCGGACATCCGTGCGCGACGAGCCACTCGAGGATCGACGCGGTCGAGATCGAGCTTTCGAGGACGCTGGCGCGCACGAGATCGACGATGACCTGCCGGTCACTTTGCTCGGCATCGAAGAGCACGCCGAGCCGTCGACCTGCCTGCCGAACGACTCGCCCGCGAATGGTCGCTTCCTGCGGAGATCGGAGCCGAAGCGTCACGACCTCGTCCCGCCAATCCACGGTCGGCACCAGTTCAAGCTCGATCTGCGCCCCCTCCATCGAGAGATCGACCGTCCGAGCCATGGTCTCGGCGTGCGCACCCAGGTGAACCCGACACGTGACGGCGCACAACGCTCGGGTGCTCGGATCGATCGCCGACTCGACATCCAACGAGACTCCTTCCGCGGCATCGGCGAAGGCCTGAACGAATCGGACGAGGTCAACCGCTTCGTCGAAGTTGCCTTGGAATCCCACGCCAAGCTCGGTCCCGTGACACCAACGCACCACCCCGAAGCGGCCATCGATCCCGCCGAGTGCCGGACTCTCGATGACCATCTGAACCGTCGTCGCTACTTCCGGCGGAGTCGAGCGGCAGTGCAGTCGAATGCCGTCGAAGGAGACGTCACAGAGATCCGCGACGGTCTCGCGCCCGTTCTCATCGATGATCAGACATGTCCCGCGAGCCGGGATTCGACCTCGGTGTCTGGGTGGCACGATCCAGACCTCCAAACGGCCGGCGGAGTCGACTTCCACGTGCGCGTCCGCGATCCCGGGATGCGCACACAACGTCGTGATGCAAGACTCGACGACGGATTCAGAGATCGGTGAGGCAATTTGCGACGGCACGACTCGGCTATCGGCACCGCGGCATCGATCACTGAATGCGTTCGCCGACCTTGACGGAGAAGGTTAGAAGCTTGCCGTCGCGCTTCACCGTCACCGCGACGGTGGAATCGACGTCGAGGTTGCCGAGCTCTTCCATGTACTCGGCGACGTCGGCGATCGGCACCGGACCGATCTGCACGATGACGTCGCGCTCTTGGATACCCGCCGTCGCAGCTGGGCCACCCTCGCGGAGCGCAGAGACGAGCACCCCCTCCACCCCTGCCTCGTAGTCGGGCATGAATCCCAGAGCGGGACGACCACGCGGTCGGCTCGGCTGTGGAGCTGGCTCGGTGGTGTTCGTACGAGTGGCCGTCGTACCAGTTGCGTTATCCGCCGCCTTCTCGCCGACGGGCTTCGCCGGGACTCGCACACTTTCCGACCGCTCCGGCTCTTTTGCTACGAGCACTTCCCAGGCATCGGCTCCCTTCGCAACGACATTGCCGACTTCGCGCATCGTGAGCACCGCGAGCCGCAGATCGGGACGTCGCTGCCGAACACGGGCGACGGTCCCGAGGTGTCCATCCACGTGAAAGCTGCCGACCACGTGGACTACGAGCGGTCTCGCGCCGGCGTCGAACTGCCGCACGATGGACTCCGCCATCGTGTCGTCCTTCAGACACTGCGCTTCGTAGAAGCGAGACATCATCTCGGGTGATACCCCCTGATGGTCGCCCATCTCGGCAACGAAGAGTTCGTAGTAGCGATCCTTCGGTGCCGAAGCTTCCACGGCGACGTGCGGTGAACCGACCACACGCGCGAGTCCCTCACCAACCACGCGCCGCGCTTCACTTCGCGGCGCATTCGCTGCGATGACCCGCAGCCCGTGCTGCTTCGCGAACTCGACCATCGGTCGGTAGTCCGTCGAGTAGTCGCCCCACGGTCGAGACGCAGCCAGGAACGCCGTCTCGTCGATCTTTCCGCCGAGATAATCGTCGAGCATCGACTGGACGTCGCGCTCGAACATCTCCATCGCCAGCACGATGTCGGCTCGCTTCGCGTGAAGGCGCTCGAGGAGCCGACGCTGTATGGCATGCCCCGCTGCGCTGTCGTGCTTCTCGCCAAGAAACACAACGTCGTACTCAGCGAGGTCATCGACCACTTCGCCATATTCCAGGGGCGCGGACTGGCAAGCACCCAGCAGCAGACATGGCAGGAGAAGCAGCAGAGAAGCCGATCGAATCATCGGCGCGAAGACTAGCACCAACGGACGCTCGAGACCGCACCGAAAGACGCTCGCGTCGACGACCGAAGCGTAGCTGTAGCTTCGCTGCCCGGGGGGAGCCGACGTAGCGACGCCGCCGGGCGCGACTTGCGGCCATCGCAGCAGACGTTCACGAATCATCCGGGCTGGAACGGCGTGATCACCGATCCGCATCAGCTCGTTGCGAGCCGTCAACCCGCCATGCACACTGAGAAGATGCGAATCGTCACCTGGAACGTGAACTCGGTTCGGGCTCGCCTGCCACGTCTGCTGGAATGGCTCGGCACACATCGCCCCGACGTCGTCTGCCTCCAGGAGACGAAGGTCATCGACGAGTCGTTCCCTCGCGAATACATCGAGGATGCAGGCTACGACGTCGTGATGCACGGCCAGAAGTCCTACAACGGCGTGGCCATTCTCGCGAAGCACCGGCTCGAAGACGTCGTCAAAGGCTTCCCCGACGACCCTCCCGAAGCGCAGGCCCGCGCAATCGCTGCCACGGTCGGCGGCTTTCGGATCCTGAACCTCTATGTGCCGAACGGCGACACCGTCGGGCACGAGAAGTATCACTACAAACTCGCTTGGCTCGAGCGACTGCGAAGCTATCTCCAGTCGAGCTTCGATCCCGCGGATTCGCTGATCGTCTGTGGCGACTTCAACATCACCTTCGACGACCGCGACGTGCACGACCCGGACGCCTGGCGCGACAAGATCTTGTGCTCGGTCCCCGAGCGAGAGCTGCTCGAGAGCTTGATCGAGTTCGGGCTCACGGACGCCCTCCGGCGATTTCACGAGGAGGGTGGGATCTACACCTGGTGGGACCAACGACGACGCGCCTATTCGCGCGACGACGGCCTCCGCATCGACCATGTGCTCCTCGGCACGGCCGCGATGTCGCAGTGCACCGCGGTCGAGGTCGATCGCGCCGCCGCAGGCGGCCCCGGCGCGAGCGACCATGCGCCGGTCACTGCGGACTTCGATGCTTGAGAACACGGCGCGACTCGCGCGTAGCGGACCTCACCAGCGCAGGCGCGGGTCTTGCCGGTAGAATTCGCGGAGGTGCTCGAAGACGCGGGGATACTCGACATGCAGCTCGATCGGCACGGTGAAGAACGCCTCGCTGAAGACCGCGAACGATTCCGCAGGACTCTCGGCGGCGTAGGGATCGAGCACGGTGTCCTCTCCGTCACTCTCTCGGCGTTCCAGATCTGCGGCGGCCGCGAGGAAGTCACTCCGCCAAGCCACCGGGTCCATTCCAGCATGCAGCGGGGGCAGGCCATCGGCTTCGCCGCTGCGCGCGTCGAGCTGATGCGCGAACTCGTGAATCACGAGATTGAATGCTTCGCCATCCACGGCGCTGAGCACCTCACTCGCCGAGAGCACGACCGGACCCTCGGGTGCCGCTTCCCCGAGTAGATCCTCGTAGCCCTCTCGCACGATGCCGAGCTCATCGACCTCACGTCGACGCGCGCGATAACCCGACGGGTAGACCAGGACACCTGGCACCGCATCGAGCCACTCCATCCCGAGCTCGAGAACGAGCAAGGCCGCCTGCGCGGTGATGGCGCAGCGAAGCGGCACATCCACCGTCGCGCCACGGCAGGGCTCGAAGTCCCAGCGGGCGAGGAGTCGCTCGGCGATCGCAATCACCCGCGAGACCTCACTCGGCTCGAGGTTCAACAGCACCGGCTGCGTCTCGAAGCACGCATTCCACTCGCTGGGGCCGATGTCGATTGTGGGACGCAACCGTCGGCGAAGTCGGTCGAAGAGACCCATCGCGACGAGCATTCAAGAGACCGCACGCTCCCGCCGCCAGCACCGACGACGCTGGATTCGCGTGATCCCCGCGTCCGATGAAAGTGTGGTCGCGGCGTGGCATATTCGCGTCGTCGGCGCGTTCTCGCCTACACCACCCCACCATGAGCCTTTCGGTCACCCTCATCCCCGGCGACGGTATCGGCCCCGAAGTCAGCGCAGCGGCGCGCCGAGTCCTGGATCACGCCATGGATGGGGCGATCGACTGGGAAGTCCACGAAGCCGGTGGCGACGTGATCGGTCGCTACGGGAAGCCGCTGCCGGACACCACCCTCGAATCGGTGCAACGCACCGGCGTTGCGCTCAAAGGCCCGATCACCACGCCCGTCGGATCCGGATTCCGATCCGTCAACGTCGAGTTGCGCAAGCGGCTCGACCTCTATGCGAACATTCGCCCCGCGCGGACATTGCCAGGGGTTCGGTCGCGTTACGAAGATGTCGACCTGATCGTCGTGCGGGAGAACACCGAGGGACTCTACAGCGGCCTGGAGCACATCGTGGTCCCCGGTGTGGTGGAGAGCATTCGGATCATCACCGAGAAGTGCTCTGAGCGCATCGTGCGCTACGCCTTCACGCTCGCGCGGCAACAGAAACGCCGACGCGTGACCGCCGTGCACAAGGCGAACATCCTCAAACTCAGCGATGGTCTGTTCCTGGAATGCGCTCGCCGAGTCGCCCGCGAGTACCCAGACATCCAGTTCGACGAGGCCATCGTGGATGCGACGGCGATGAACTTGGTGATCGATCCGCAGCGCTTCGACGTGCTGGTGATGGAGAACCTGTTCGGCGACATCGTGTCCGACCTGACCGCCGGGCTGACCGGCGGACTCGGTCTCGCACCGAGCGCAAACATCGGTGACCGCTACTCGATGTTCGAGGCGGTGCATGGTTCGGCGCCGGACATCGCGGGCAAGGGGGTTGCGAATCCCTGTGCGCTCATACTCGCCGGCGCAATGATGCTGAAGCACCTCGGCCAACTCGAGGCCGCGCTGAGGATCGAGCAGGCGGTCCTCACGGTGCTCCGCCGCGGCGAGCGCCTGACGCGGGACCTGGGCGGCGCTGCCGGGACCGTCGAGCTGACCGACGCAGTGTTGGCCGCGCTCTAGCCCGGATGATTCGTGAACGTCTGCTGCGATCGCCACAAGTCGCGCCCAGCGGCGTCGCTACGACGGCTCCTCCCTGGCAGCGTAGCTACAGCTACGCTTCGGTCGTCGACCGTCGTAGCTCCTGGCCGGGCATCGACCTGTGTCGATCTCGCGACGACGTTCACGAATCATCCGGGCTAGACCTGCCCTGCGATCGCACCTCGATCGCCGACCAGACCAGACGATCGGCCGCCGCAGCGGGAGGGATCCCCACGACGGCTGCAGAAAAAGAACGAGCGCTCGACCCCGGAGGGGTCGAACGCTCGCTCACTCTCTCTGCTATCTCTCTCTCAGGGCTCTCACGAGACCGCTGTCGGTCTCATGAGCTTGTTCGCCCCAGCGACCGTGTTGGATGCACCGTCAGTTGGAGCGGACTTCCTTGCATTCCGGGTTGGTGATTCGGAGGACGCCATTCTCCTGGATGACCGCCTGCGATGCGAACACCGCACCGGTCAGGGCCGGGATCGTGGGCATGGTGATGTTGAACCGCAGGCTGCCGACCGCGCTGGCGGTACCGGATACGAACGGAACGGCGCTGGGACCGAGGATCCAAGTGCCGGCATCGCCGAGCGGAAGGTAACGAGTGTCGTTCCCCGCGCCGACGAAACTCCAGATCAGGCTGCCGGGGGCGGCGAAGATCTCCCAGGTCTCCGCACGGCCAAACCGGAGATTACCCATGTCGAGCTGCCTCGGCACGACGACGGCCGACACCACCTCGAGCGAGGTTCCGTTGCCGAAGGTGTCGATGACCTGCATCTCCAGGCTCATGTTGTTCTGGCGGGTCGCGTCGTGAAGACCCTGGAGGTTCAAGGTAGCGCTGGTCAGTCGCACGGTCGTGCACTTCAGCTGGAACAGGTTCGCGGTGTTCTGGATGCCGTCGACTTCGCCCCGGACCAGTTGGGTCTGAGCGACCGCCGGCAGCGATACGAGGGACAGGGTCAGCAGGGCTTGGAAGATTTTCATGACGTCGTTGTCCTTGCGGCCGGTCGAGCCGGCGTTTCGTTCGAGGTGGTGGTGGCGGTTCGCGGAAACGCTCCGCAACCGGGCGAGCGACCCAAGCGCAAGGGCTGTGCCAAGCGGCGCCGAACTGGAGGTTGCCCGGAAGCCGAACACCTGACTTGGGCGGGGTGTCGGTCCCCGAATGGTGAGCTGCGGACCGGGCGCTAACCTCCAAGAATGGACCCCGCGCGCGCGTCGGCGCTGTTCGCCGACTTCCGCATTCCGACCCGACGCCTGCTCCTTCGCCGGCTAGGCCCGGGCGACGGGCCGACCCTGCTCTCGCACGAAGCCGACCGGCGGATCATGCGGTGGATTCGCGATCCGGAGTCGGAGACCGCCCGGCGGGAGCGGGTCGGCAAGCTGGTCGGCGACTACACCGGCGCGGTCGGCGAGTGGCTCGCGGTCGGGATCACGATTCCGCCGGTCGATCGCGCCGTCGGACTGGTCTGTGCGAAGCTCAGTCGAGTGGACGACACGGCGATGGAGATCGGTTACCGCCTCGAGGCCGGCGTGCATCGCCAGGGCATCGGCCGCGAGGCAGTCGGCGCCATGCTGGACTGGCTGTTCGACGTATTCGGCGCCCGCCGCATCAGCGCCGTTTGCGTGCCGGAAAACGAAGCGTCCTGGCGACTGATGGAGCGGCTCGGCATGGTTCGAGAAGCCCGTATTCGCGACGCGGTGTTTCTCGACGGCGCATGGCGAGACGAGTTGATCTACGGCTTGCTCGCGCGAGAGCGGAGTGCGCGGCCGAGCGGCTGAGATGTCTGAGTAGCCGAGCGGTTCGGGGGAGAACGAGGAGGCGACGATGGGTTCGGTTCTCGTTGCGCGGCTCCGGAACCACGCACAACTCGCGCTCCCCGATGAGGTGCAGAGAGCCTCCGGCAACCAGCGTGTGACCGGGTTCCAAACTCCACTCGTTCGCCCGGCGGACACGGCGGTGGATCGGACTGCCTGGCCCAAGACTTGGTTCAGGCAGCACCGGTTCGACTCCGGCGTCCCCGGACCGCCCCCGCTCCATGCTCGTCGATTATTCCTGGCTGCTCGCCCTGGGCCCTTTGGCCTTGCTGGGATTGGCGATCGCGACGCTCGCACTGCGCCGTCGCGAACTCGGCCTCAACGCGGACCGCATCCACGAGCGGTCGGACGCGCGGGCCACGGGCTCCCATGAGGCGAGGCTCCGCCATCCGCACATCGATCTGGACGCCTGCATCGGCTGCGGGACTTGCGTCTCCGCCTGCCCTGAGGAAGGGGTGCTGGCGCTCGTGCACGGCCAGGCTCAGGTCGTGCACGGCGCGAGATGTGTCGGCCACGGTTTGTGCGCCGCCGCGTGTCCGGTGGGAGCGGTCACGCTGACCCTCGGAGATACCTCCCATCGCCGCGACCTTCCCGCCCTCGATGCGGATCTTCAGGCCGTTCGCGCGGACGGTCTCTTCATCGCCGGCGAACTCTCGGGCTTCGCGCTGGTCCGAACCGCGATCGAACAAGGCACGAAGGTGGCTGAGGCTGTCAGTCGTCGATCGGCCGGAATCCGAGTTGCGATGAGCGCGGCGGTGAGAGAGCGGCGCGGGGAACAGCAGGGCGGCGGCGCGGCGGTCATGGTCGAGACAGCACCCGTGCCGAACGAAGCGACCGAGCTCATCGTGATCGGCGCCGGGCCCGCCGGCCTGGCATGCGCCCTGCGCGCGCAGGAGTTGGGCCGAAGCAGCGTCGTGCTCGAGCAGGAGGAACGGATCGGCGGTGCGATCGCGTCGTACCCGCGTCGAAAGCTGGTCATGACACAGCCCGTGGTCCTTCCGCTGCACGGTCGGCTGCCTCGGCTGAGCTACTCGAAGGAGGAACTCATCGAAGTGTTCTCCAGAGTCGTCGACCAGCATGCTCTCGATGTTCGAACGAACACGCGCGTCGAGGCGGTGACCGCTGACGGCGACGCGTGGTTGGTGACGACCAAGCGCGGGAACTTCCGGGCGAAGAACGTCTGTCTCGCGCTCGGTCGTCGCGGCACCCCGCGAAAGCTCGGAATCCCGGGCGAAGAACTGACCAAGGTGCAGTACTCGCTGCTCGATGCGGCTGAGTTGGCCGGCGAGCGAGTCCTGGTGGTCGGCGGCGGCGACAGCGCGATCGAAGCGGCGTTGCAGTTGGCCGAGCAACCGGGCACCGAAGTCACGCTCAGTTATCGGAAGTCGGCGTTCTTCCGGCTCAAGGCCAAGAACGATTCCGCGATCCGACTCGCGATGCGGTCGGGAGCGGTGCGGGTGATCTTCGAGAGTGAACCGACCCGAATCGACGTCGCCAGCGTGTCGCTCCAAGTCGCCTCGGACTCGCACACGCTCGCCAACGATCGCGTGCTGATCTTCGCCGGCGGTGTCCCACCGTTTCGACTGCTCGAGAACGCGGGCGTCTCGTTCGACCCCGTCGATCGCCCTGCAGCCCCAACAGCGGACTCCGGAAGCAGCCGCGGTCTTGCGGTCGCGCTGTCCGTCGCGCTGATGCTGTCGGCAGGGTTGCTCGGCCTGCGAGTCGGCTTCGCGGACTACTTCGCGCTCGACTCCGTGCATCGCCTCGACCATCCGGCGCATTCACTACTGAGTGCGCGAGGCGGATTCGGCCTGTGGTTCGGCGTGGTTGCAGCGGGTCTGATCGCAACGAACCTGGCCTACCTGATCCGCCGCAACCCGCGACTCGGCCTGCGGCTGCCGGGATCTCTTCGAACCTGGATGAACGTCCATGTCGTGACCGGCATCGCGGCGTTGCTGCTCGTGATCGCTCACGCCGGTTTCGTGCCGAAGGACACCAGCGGCGGCCATGCCTTGCTCGCACTGGCCATCGTCGTGTGCACCGGTGCGATCGGTCGCTGGCTGTATGCGTTTGTACCCCGCGCAACCAACGGCAGGGAACTCGCGATCCATGAACTCCAGAGGCAGGTCTCCGCGATCGCCACCGAGTGGGACCGAGACGGCCAGGGATTCGGCAACGAGATTCGGCGCCGCGTCGAGTCGCTCGTGCAACAGGATCGAGCGCGTTGGAAGCGAGGGTTCGTCGCCAGGATCATCGCGATCGAGCGAAGTCGGGCGGAGCTTCGGCGATCACTCAACGGCCTGCTGCGGCAGGGAATCGCCCAGGGCATGCCGCCCGCCGAAGCCCGCCGAATGCTCTTACTCTCGCGACGTGCCCACCAGCTCCTGATGTCCTACGCGCACTTCGAGGAAGTGCGCGCGGTCCTCGGGAGTTGGCGCTACCTGCATCGCTGGCTGGCCTTGCTGATGATCTTGCTCGTCGGGCTGCACGTGCGGGTGGCGGTCCGCTACGGAGGACTCGACTGGACGGGTGCACTTCGGGCCCTTGGCTGGATCGGCGGAATCGAGAGTGACCTTCCCCTGGAGGGTCGATGACTGCACTCCTTCGAGTCGTCGTCAGTCTCCTCTCCCTGAGCATCATTCTGGTGATCGTGTTCTGGGAATCCGGAGCGCGAATCAGTCCTGGCCCGCTGAGCGCTTCCCATGCGCGCATCGATTCGCTCGATGGTGCGATCGGCTGTGAGAAGTGCCACGTCGACGGCTCGGCTTCGTTCACCTCGAGTTGCGAGGCCTGTCACACCGAGATCGCGAGCGCTCGGAGTGCCGGTCGCGGATTGCACGGCAAGCTCTCCGACAGCGATCGTTGCGAGCGGTGTCATACCGAACATGTCTCGATCCCGACGGCTGTCGCGCTCGCGCGGCAGTTCGCACTCGCAGGGATCGCCGATCCGACGGCGTATCGGCACGCAGAGGTCGACCACTTCGAACTGGTGGGCGCACACCAGAGCCTCGATTGCAAGACCTGCCATGCACTCGCCGCCGCCGACAGCATCTCCGCGGAAGAGTCTCGCTTCCTCGGGTTGTCGCAGCGATGTGCGAGCTGTCACGAGGACGTTCATCGCGGCGAGTACGGCGCCGCATGCGCCGACTGTCACGGACAGACGCGGTCCTTCTCGGCGATCGCCGACTTCCGACACGCTGAGTTCCAGCAAGACGGCCGTCACGCCGCGCTCTCCTGCACACAGTGTCACGATGCCGAGGGCCCACGTTCGATCGCGGCGCTGCTTCACGTGCCGGCATCACCTCGATCGTGCAGCGACTGCCATCGAGACCCACACTCCGGCCCAGACACGACACTCCGACTCACCGATAGTCGCGACTGCTCACGCTGCCATTCCACAAGCGACTTCCGCGACGTCGACTTCGGGGCGCCCGAACACGCGGCGATCGGCGTAGCCCTCGCCGGAAGGCACGCGACCACGGATTGCCGTCATTGCCACGGTGACGGGATCCGCACTGGTGCCGCGGAATCGCCGAGCGCCTCGGTGAGGCGCGACATGTCGAAATGCACGATCTGTCATGACTCGCCACACGTGAGAATCGACTCGACCGGCGATTGCTCCGCTTGCCATTCGCCCGAGGCGCAGGACTTCCGCCTGCCGGCTGCACGACTCTCCGTCGCTCAACACGCCGAGTTCGGCATGGCACTCGAGCCGCCGCACGAGGCGCTGACTTGCGCGCACTGCCACGACCCGTCGCACGAGTACTCGCAGAGATTCGCGGATCGCCGAGCCGAGCGATGCGACCACTGTCACCGCGATCCGCATGCAGGGCAGTTCGACATCGCAGCGATGCCGGCCGACTGCCGACGCTGTCATGCTCCACTACGATTCGTCCCCCCTGCCTTCGACGGCGAGGCGCACGCGTCGACTGCATTCCCGCTGCGCGGGGCGCATCGCGGAGTTGCGTGCAATGATTGTCACGTCGAGACTCCCGAGGGCACTCGTGGCTTCCGAGGAACCTCGAGCAACTGCGTTGCGTGCCATTCCGACATCCACCACGGACAGTTCGACGGCGAAGGTGACGCTCTCGTGCTCGACGGTCGCCATGACTGTGCCCGCTGTCACGACGAGAGCGGCTTCCGTGCACTTCGAAGCGAGTTCGACCACGCTCGTTGGACCGGCTACGAGCTAGCGCCGGCGCATCGGTCTGCTGCGTGCACTGACTGCCACGGACGATCGGCCGACGCGCCGCCAGGCAGTCGGTCGCTCGGCAAGGCGCCGACCGCCTGCGCCGACTGTCACCAAGACCCGCACGCTGGACAGTTCGCGCGAGACGGCCGGACGGCCACGGACTGCGCACGATGTCACACGGCGCAGTCGACTTTTGGCACGCCCACTTTCGATCACGACCGCGATTCTCGCTTCCCCCTGGACGGTGAGCACCGGCAGCTCGAGTGCAGCGCGTGCCATACGAAGACTCGCACCGCCGACGGCGCTTCGGTCACCCGGTACCGGCCACTCGGCACGGACTGCCGGGATTGCCACGGCACATGGCGAGGGCGCCGATGAATCGATCGATGCGATGGATCGCGATCGGATTGGCTCTGACAGCCCGACTCAGCGCGCAAGAGCGAGTCACGTTGCGCGTGCAGGTCAACTCCGTAGCCGGACGTAGCGTGTTCGTCGACGCCGGTCGTGCGCAGGGCGTGCGCCCGGGTCTGGACCTCGAACTCGACCTTCCCGGGCTGCCTCCGCTGACCTTGACCATCCGCGATGTAGCTGCGAACAGCGCACGAGCCGAAGTCCCGCTCGGCTTCGAGCTTCCCTCGATCGGCACTCCCGGCCGAATCGACGTCGACGTCACACGGGACACCGAGAGATCGGTCGAGCCGCGGCGCGCACAGGCTCCGGCACATCCGCCATGGACCGCCGGTGTCGACCCAGGAGTCGCCCCGGACACGCCGCTGCTCGCACCGGCATTCGGACGAACGCCTGCCGAGCGCCCCACGCGTTGGTCGGGGCGCGTCTTCTCGCAGCTGCTCATGACTCACGACCGCACCGGCGGCGCGGACGATTCCTTTCGCGGACGATTGGGAACTCGACTGGACGTCGAGAATCCGTTCGGGCACGGCGGCCGACTCGAATTCGACGCGGAGCTCACTCGCCGTTCACTGGAGTCACCGTTCGACGGCGAACGAACCGATGATCGCGGACGACTCGATCAGTTGAGCTACACCATCGGCGACGATGAGCTCGCGAACTGGCGCATCCAGGTCGGTCGGTTCGTGTCGCTGAGCGTGCCTCAGCTCGGCATGCTCGACGGAGTGGAGGCCGTTCGGCGCATCGATCGCGAATGGTCCTTGGGCTTCGGCATCGGTCTGACACCGCTCCCGTTTCGCGACCGCATGACTGGCGACGATCTTGGGATGCATGCGTTCTTGCAGTGGCGCGGTCGCGAGCGCGCAGCGTCATTCACTGCCGGCCTGCAGAAGACCTGGCATCTCGGCAGTGCCGATCGAGATCTGTTCTTCACCCGCTTCGACTGGTCGCCGACTGGAGCGTTTCGACTGGACGGCGCCCTCAAGGTCGACTTCTTCGATGGCAGTGACAGTCTCGAGTCTGGTTCCATGGAAGTCTCAGAGGCGTGGCTGGCCGTCTCGACGCGACCATTCGAGACGATCAACGTCGGCTTGGATGCATCGACTTGGCGCTGGCCACAACTTCGGCGCGCGGACTTCGCGTTCCTCCCGAACGACCTGATACGCGACGGTCACGTGGAGCGGCTCAGCCCCCGCGTGTCGATCGACATCGGCCGCGAACTTCGGCTGAGCGCGCGAGCAAGTCACTGGCGCGATCAGACTCGCTCCGGAACCAGTTTCGATCTCGGCGCCGACATTCGCGACGTGGTTGGTACCGGCTTCGATCTGTTCCTCGGCGGTTGGTCGAGTGAGGGCAGCTTCCAAAGCGGACCGGGTGTGCGTGCACGCTTGTCCCGGCGCATCGGCAGCGCTGCACTCGGGATCCGCGGCGATTGGGCCCGATTCGAGTCGAACGATCTCATCGGTGGCGAGTCGACCATCGAACAAGTTCGCGCCGGCTTCGATCTGGACGTCCCGCTCGGTGATCGACTCAACCTCTCTCTCGATGGCGAACTGATCTCCGGCGATCGACAGGATGGCTGGTTCGCCGGATTCTTCATTCAATACCGGCTCTGACGTGAACGTCGACAACAAGTCCCGTGCTCGCCCTCGGCTTCGCACGCTGCTGTTCTTGCTCTGCGGCTTTGCGACTTGGGTCGCGTGCGGAGCTCTGATCGCTCCGCAGAACTGGGATCAAGGCCGCGGTCCGGTCGTTCCACACGACACGTTTCCTGCCGATTGTCGGCTCTGCCATACTGGCGAGGGCTGGAACGAGATTCGCGAGGACTTCGAGTTCGATCACGCGAAGGAGACCGGAGTTCCATTGGACGGCGCGCATGCGCAGGCAGAGTGCCTTCGCTGTCACAACGATCGCGGACCCGTCGCGATGTTCGCGGATCGCGGCTGTGCCGGGTGCCACCTGGACATCCACAAGGGTCAGCTCGGGATGAGCTGCGATACCTGCCATGGGCAGTCGAACTGGGTACCCGAGGGTCCGGTCAGCCGTCACGACAGCACCCGCTTCCCATTGGTCGGAGCGCACGTCGCGGTCGGCTGCTTCGCGTGTCATCCAGGCGCGGAGGTAGGCAACTTCGCGGGACTCGACACGCGTTGCGAGACATGTCACGTGCGTGAGATCGGCCGATCCTCGTCGCTCGATCACGTCAGTCTAGGGCTCACACAGGACTGTCAGCGCTGTCACACGCCGATCGACTGGCAACGCGCGCGATTCGACCATCCGCCGAGCTTCCCCCTGGCGTCGGCACACGGTGGATTGGACTGCGCGAGATGTCACGTCAACCGCGGCAACTTCGGTGGGCTGTCTGCCGACTGCGTCACGTGTCACCGCGAGGAGTACGACCGAACGAACGATCCGAACCATCGCGCTGCTGGATTCTCGACGGACTGCGCTCAGTGTCACACCGCGACATCCTGGGACAACTCGCGGTTCGATCATCCGCAGAGCTTCGGCCTTGGCGGCGGCCACGCCGGCCAGCGCTGCTCGGCCTGCCACGGCACTTCAGGATCCTTCGGCGGGCTCTCCACCGACTGCGCGTCGTGCCATCGCGATGACTTCGACCGCACGTCGGACCCGAATCACGCGCAACTGGGATTTCCTCTCGATTGCACTCGCTGCCACACCACCGCCTCGTGGGAGTCCGGTCGATTCGATCATCCCCAGAGCTTCAGCCTCGTCGGCGGGCACTCTGGACGGCGATGCTCGGAATGCCACGGCACGAGCGGAGTGTTCTCCGGCCTATCGACCGAGTGTGCGTCATGCCACCGCGACGACTACGACGCCGTCACCGATCCCAACCACCGACAGCTCGGGTTCCCGCTCGACTGCACGCGCTGTCACACGCTCAGTACTTGGCAGGGTGGACAGTTCGATCACCCCGGTAGCTTCCCCTTGTCCGCTGGACATTCCGGACGACGTTGCTCGCAGTGCCACGGAACCAGTGGGGTGTTCTCCGGACTCTCCACGGTATGCATCAGTTGTCACCGCGGCGACTTCGATGCGACGACGGATCCACACCACCGGGGCGCCGGGTTCAGTCAGGACTGCACCGAATGCCACACCACGACCGGCTGGGGCGGTGCTCGATATCAACATCCGAGCGGTTTCGCGCTGACCGCCGGCCATGCCGGACGCCGATGCTCCGAGTGCCATGGAACCTCCGGCGTCTACACAGGCCTGGCAACGTCCTGCGTGAGCTGTCATCGCGACGACTACGACGCGACCACGGACCCCAACCATCGGGGAGCCAACTTCAGCCTCGACTGCACCCAATGCCATGGAACAGCGCAATGGAGCGGTGCCACGTTCAACCACCCAGCCGGCTTCGCACTCACGAACGCCCACGCGGGCCGACGATGCTCCGATTGCCACGGGACGACCGGCAACTACGGCGGACTCTCCACCGCTTGTGCGAGTTGCCACCGCGACGACTACAACCGCGCGCAGAATCCCAACCACATCTCGCTGGGCTATCCGCTCGACTGCACGCATTGCCACGGCACGACGGCTTGGAGCGGGGCGCGCTTCACCCACCGGTTCCCCATCACCACCGGCGACCACCGCGGACTACGTTGCACGGACTGCCACCTGCAACCGAGCAGCTTCGTGAACTTCTCGTGCACGCATTGCCACGATCACAACCAGACGGAGATGGGCAACGAGCACCGGCGTGTGTCCGGTTACGTCTGGTCTTCGCCAGACTGCTATCGCTGCCATCCGCAGGGACGCTGAGCCGACTCAGCGTCGATTCAGCGCTTGGGAGCGGGCTTCGGCGGAGTCGCCGGCGCGGGGTTCGGCTTGGCCTGGCCGGGGTTCGTCGGCGCGGGCTTGGACGGGGCCGCGGCGGGGCGCTGGGGTTGGTTCGACGGATTCGGATTCGATGCGGGCTTGGACATGGTTGCCTTCGATGCACGTGCCACGACACCACGCCGAGGCAGAGCACGATGCACCCGGGGCAAGTGGTGTGCCGCGCCTTCGGCGCCCGCTCTCGGCGTCGACAACCTGACGTTTCGGCATCAACGTTCCGAACCTCTCGGATCTGGACTTCCGAATTTCGTTGGATTCGGCATCCCGCTTCCGATCCATTCTTGGGGCATGCTCCTCCGACTGACGATCCTGGCGCCGTTCGAAGTGCGCGAGCGAATGCTCCGCATCCTCGCGAACACGGACGCACTGATCGACACCCTGCCGGCACGCGGGGAATTCGAGTCAGCAGCCCGATCGGAATGCGACGTCCTGCTGATCGAGCGAACTGCCCTCGGCCGGAGCGCGCGATCGCGCCTGGCGCAGCTCCGCGGGGCCAACCCCCCGATCGACGCGATCGTTCTCACACACCAGGAGGATGCGCCGGATCGCGCCGACCTCCTCGCTGCCGGAGCACTCGCGATCGTGAACGTCGACCTACCGGAGGCCACCGTGCGAGCCACGCTGGACGCGCTGCTCGCGCGACGCCGTGATGCCTCCCTGCATCGGTTGCGCGCCGATCGCGGCGATCGCCGGGCGAGTCTCGATGACTTCGCGTCCGAGAGCCCCGCGATGCAGCGGCTCCTGAACATGGCCCGACGCGTGGTCGAAGTCGATACGTCGCTGCTGATCCTGGGCGAAACGGGGGTCGGGAAAGAGCGGTTCGCGCGGGCACTGCACGACGAGGGACCACGACACGCGGGCCCCTTCGTCGCGGTGAACTGTGGAGCGATGACCGAAACCCTCCTCGAGAGTGAGCTGTTCGGTCACGAAGAGGGCGCCTTCACCGGTGCGTCGCGACCGCGACGCGGCTTCTTCGAGCTCGCGCACGGCGGCACCCTCCTGTTGGACGAGATCGGCGAGATGTCCCCCTCGCTGCAGGTGCGCGTGCTTCGGGCTCTGCAGGAGCGGAAGGTGATGCGGGTCGGTGGTGAGCGAGAGATCGAAGTCGATGTTCGCGTCATCGCGGCCACTCATCGCGATCTCGTCGGCGAAATGCAGCGGGGGTCCTTCCGTGCCGATCTGTACTACCGAATCGGCGTGGTCACTCTCACGATTCCCCCTCTTCGCGAACGTGCCGGCGACATCTCGACGATCGTCAAGAGCCACCTGCTGCGCATCGCTGCGCGCACGAACAAGCGATCGCTCAGCATCTCGCCCGGCGCGCTCGAGCGGCTGCTGGCGTACTCGTGGCCCGGCAATGTGCGGGAACTACTCAACGTCCTGGAGCGCGCCGCTCTGCTCACGGATGGCGAAGAGATCGCAGAACAACAACTACCCGAGGAGATCAGCGGGCGCAGCCGGCTCAATGTCGACGGATCCGACCCGACGAACACGCTCCGAACCGAGTCCCTGGAGCAACTCCCCATGACCGCAGCGGTCGAGCGTCTGGTGTCGCAGTTCGAGCGCAACTACCTCAGCACGCTTCTCCGCACCTGCCGAGGCCGAATCGGCGAAGCCGCCGCGCGCGCCGGAATCAGCGAGCGAACGCTCTTCTCCAAGATGCGTCGCTACGCGCTCGACAAGTCGGACTTCCGCTGAGCGAACCCGGTACCGAGCATTCGCCGCAGGTCCCGTCCGATCGACTCCCGATCCACCCGTCCGCCGGCATCCGCGAGGTCGACATAGTGATCGGTGAGGACCTCGCCCAGCCAACGCCGCGACCGCTGCCACTTGAAGTAGACCTGCTCTATCACGCGCGCATCCGAGTGCTGAGGCACGAAGCTCGGCCCGAGCAGATCGAGACGCATGGCCGTGATCTCTTTCGCGACCGAGGGCACGTTCACGAACCACCAACAGCCGAACGGCTCGACGTTGGCAAACTTCCGTGCAGCGATACACAGTGAATGCTGACTCTCGCGCGACAGCAAGGTGACGAGGAACCGCTGCGAGGGGTGGTCGGCCGCCAACCTCTCGATAGCAGTCACGTCCGCGACTCCCACGCTGTCGCCGGCCAGCTTCATCGCCGGGTTCACCTGACGACGCACCCCGACCATCAGCGCGAGCGGCGCCCGCAACTCACTCGCGGTCGGAATGACGACATCCTCCAGGATTCGACGCCAGGTCGGAGCCCCACCCGCCGAGTCGGCGAAGGTCGGCGGAAGACTCACTGCCATGTAACCCGCATCGAACCGCTCGTACCACGTCGTCAGGTAGCGCCGAAGCTCGTCGTGTGTTCGCGGACCGAGATCGGTGTCGACCGCGTAGCCCAGCGCGCGCAGCGCCGGGACGGCACGAGGCCAGTCCATGATCGCGGAGTCGAGTCGCAGCGTCGCCGGGAACCGCGAATCGCGCACGAAGCCACGCTCCCAATAGCCGCGCTCGACATCGTCGAGCGGATCGTTCGTCATCGCGACTTGGACCACGTTGGCGCGTCGCAACACGTCGTCGACGTGCGCTCGCGGGTCGCGCATCCGCTGCGCGAACCATTCGCGGATCGGCGCGAGTGTGGTCGAGGCGGGATCGAGGCCGAAGTCGCGAAGGAACGTGACGAGCCCACGCCCGACCTCGGAGAGCGGACTTTGATCGAGAAACAGCGCCTGCCAAACCAGCTCAGCACGGCGCTGCGGCGAGAGCGCATAGAAGTCGCTGGCCGCGATCTCCGGTCGAGCGCGGAAGAACTCCGCAACGTGATAATGATAGTTGAGGAGTTCGTCGATGCCGGCCAGCAGGAGTGACTCCATCGCCGGGTCGAACACGTGGGTGTGGACATCGACGATGGGGACGTCCCGAAGGAGCGACTCGACCAGCCCGGCGACGTGAGATCGATTCATGATTGGGCAACTCAATCGATCGGCAGCTCGACCGCAGCCGGTTTGGAATCCGCGCCAACTTCGACTCGCGCGCCTTCGTGATCCGGCTCGCCGAAGAGGCCGATGCGATAGGTACCTGGTCGATCAGCCACGAACGCGATCGCACCGTCGACGTCGCTCATCCGAGCGAACAGGAACACTTCGTCCCGGCGGATCGAGACCATTCGCAGCTCACTCACCGGCTGACCATTGCGGGTCAACTGCACGCGGATCCGCGAATTTGGTCCCATCTTGATGACGAGCGGGTCGACCCGGAGCAGGTCGTCGGGGAGCACGATCTCGCGCGACTGTGTCATGTAACCCTCTGCTGCGACGACGAGCCGATGCGATCGAGGGGTCACTCCGCTGATCGAGAAGCGGCCATCACGATCGGTCTGGTTCACGTAGGCCAGGGGCGAGCTGAGATCTTCGACCTCGCCGAGGTGAACCGCAGCACCGACGATGGGCTTACCCTCTCCATCCACCACCACACCGGCGATCGAAGCACCGGTCTCGAGCAAGACCTTCGGCAGAGTCGTGACACCACGCGCCGCTGGCGTCACGTCGACCGACTGCGACCACGCCCCAAAGCCGGGGGCGATCACACGCAGCTCCGCACGTCCGGCGGGGATCTGCTCGACATGAATTGCACCACCGGGTTCGACATCCACGGTCGTCACCCGGGTGCGGAGCGCGCGGTCTTCGGAAGAGAGACCCTCGTCCAAAGGACGCAGTGACAGCAACACCCGCTGCGGTTGCGCACCACGCACCGCGGTTGCGATGGAACCCTCGACCACACCCTGATCGAACCACGGCAGCCGAATGTTGATCTGCGACCCATTCTCGGACAACGGCTCCGTCTCGTTCACCAAGAAGTCGGGCGAGAAGGCCTGGATGTCGAGTGGACCCTCGGGCACCTCCATTTCGAAGTTGCCGTTCTGATCGGTCGCAGTCACCGCCGTGTTCGCGCCGACGACGAACACCAACGCGTCCGCAACCGGTGCGCCGGCTCGAGTCATGACACGGCCGCGAACACGTCGGCCGACGGGCACATCGATATCGATCGCCTCGGTGGTTCGACCCGCCTCGACGTTGACCTGGGCGTCATGGATCTGAATGGGCATCGAGCCGAAGCGCGCCATCACGCGATAGCGGCCGGGGGTCAGGCCATGCAGGACGTAACGGCCGTCGGGACCGGAGACGCCGAGGCTGCCGGTCTCGCCGCCTCGCGTGGCAAACAGGTTGACGCCGCCGAGCGGTGCGCCATCGCGAATCACCGTGCCGGTGACCATGCCCGGGCGGCCCATACGAACCTCACCGAGGTCGACGGTCGGTTGCTCGGCGCCCACCTCGATCGGCAGGTCCTCGGCGGTCCAACCATCCAGCGAGAATCGCAACACCGTCGACATGGACGCGAGCCCACGGAGTTCGAATCGACCGTCGGAATCGGTTGCCGTCGACCAACTCTCAGGATTGCGACGATCGAAGCGAGCCCGGGGCGCGTCGACGAGAACATCTGCGAGCGGAGCCCCTTGGTCGTCCACCACCCGCCCGCGGATACGTGCCGGCTCGATGAGTTCGAAGTCGAATTCGTTGAGGACTCCCTCGCGGAGATCCAGATCGGTCTCTCGACTCCCGGACTCGGAGAACGCGCAGGCACCATCGAGAATCTCCAACTTCGCCGATCCGGCGGTCATCGACTCCGGGAACTCGACTCGGTTGCTTTCACCGAGTTTGGCACGATGGATCGCACCGCTGTCGGTGACGATTCGGAACTGCATGAGAGGCCGCGTCACGCCCGTCAACCGCAGCGCGAGGCGCGCACGCCGGGGCAACTCGAAGTCCTGACTGGAGCTTCCGCTCGCCAGAGACACCGGCCGCGAGACCGAGGAATGGTCAGGATGAGAGATCTTCACCATCACCGCCGAGTTGCCCAGCCCAGTGACGTGGAACTCGCCCTGCGCATCCGTCGTGGCGATCAGCGGCTCGTACAGCAGCAGGTTCCAGGCGGTGCTCGGGTACACCTTCACCTCGGCATCGGCGACCGGTTGATCGTCGAACGATCGAACTCGTCCCGACAGCGTGGTGCCGAGAGTCGTCATGAGGGTCACGCTGATGGGGTCCCCACCGACGCTCACCGTGTTCACGGTGCTCGGGAGGAAGTGGAGGAAGTGCGCCGTGACGCGCGCCGGTCCTGCCGCGACGTGCTCGAAGCGGAATCGGCCGTTCTCGTCCGGTTGCGTCGAGATCGCCCGTCGGACGCCGCCGGCACCGGGCTCGAGGACCACGCGCACGAGTTCCTTGCCCACCGGTTGCGCCGCCAACCGGACCACACCCTGCACGTCGAAGCCGAACGAGGTTCGAACCGTGATGTTGTTGAGGGCAGCCGGAGCTGCAAATCGCTCCCGCGCCACACCCGGCGCGATCACCTCGAGTGCCAAGTCGACGTCGCGTGCCGCGGCGAAACGAAACTCGCCCCCGTTCCCGGTCAGAACGCGGGCGACCTCCTCCGATCGCTGCTCCGGCCATGGGCTGCGGAGCCGCAGAAGGACGACGGTGGCGCCGGCCAAGGCGGTGCCGCGTGGGTCGAGGACGACGCCCTGCACCCGCTCGGCGCCGGAGTCGGTGGAGCGGTTGCCGCCGAGCCGTTGGAGCAAGGCGATCTTGTCGGCGTCGTCGGCAACGGTCGTCACCCTCCGTTCCGACGGGATCGTGGTCGACGACGTCTGTTGCGATGGCGAGCTGGAAACCGACGCCGGATTCTCGCCCAAGTAGTGCACGGCGAGGCCTGCCAGGATGGCGAGCAGAACCAGGGCAGCGAAGTAGCGCATGGGCGAGGTTCGATGTGGCCGGAGTCGGGGTGGTGAATGTCAGTCAAGGCCCGGCAGGGGCGAAACGCTGAGCCAGGCTGTCGAGGACCGTTCGGCGCTGGAGATCGCTCGACGCTCGCGCCGCGGCCTCGATCACGCCCCGCACCGCCCGCAAGGCTTGGGACCGGTCGAGCGCCAGTTGGACCACGCGCGCACCATCGATCGGGACCCAGTCGAGGTCACGCTCACTGGCCAACCGGCAACGGAGAAGGCACAGATAGGCGTCGGCGTTCGCCGAGTCCAAGCGAACCCACTCGTTGGCGAAGGTAGTCGCCGCTTCTGCCTGGCCGGCACGTTCCGCGAAGCGCGCGAAGATCGCGTGAGTCGTCGCCGACGGATGCATCGGCGCCAGAGCGTTCGTCGCGTATCCCATCAACCGTCCGAAGAGATCGACCGGAAGATCGAGTTCGGCGAGATCCGCGAGTCCGCGAGCCACGACCGGCAACGGCAACGCGAGGTTGGTGATGCGCGCGGCGAAGCGCCCGACATCCGGCTCACTCAGGAGTTCCAGGACCACCCGCCACGACTGTAGAGGCGACCGTGGGTCGATCTCGGACTCCAGAGCGGCAGCCATCGTGGCGAGTGCACGGCTGCGACTGGTCTCGTCGCTCAGCTCGCTGGCGGCCTGCCGAGCGGCCTCTGCGAACGTCGCGTCCAAGCCACCGGCGCGATCGGTCAGGCGGTCTGTCGAGACGGATTCGCCCACCAAGTTCGCGACCGACTTGTCGACATGGAGCCGTTGCGCCAGGGCGAGCAGTTCGCGGCGCGTCGGCGCATCCAATCCCTCGACCCACAAGTGAGCGTCACGCGGCCGCGCCGGCGCCGCAGCCGCGCGCAACAACGCCACCGCGAGTTCCGCGGCGGCTGGGCGGTCGTAGCGCGCCAACAAGGCCTCGAGCCGCTGTGCGAGGACGCTCACGCCTCGCGTCGGCTCCCAATCGACGAACTCGCGCAGCACCGCCGGCGCGATCGCCCCGCGTCGCAACATCGTTGCACGCAAGAGGTCACGTGCAGCAGCATCGAGATCACCGACCGATGCCGTCATCGCGGCGATCGCCCGTGCGAAGTAGAGACGGTAGAGCTGAAGCCCGACCGCCGTCTCGCGACTCGAGAAGCTGTTGCCGTTCTCCATCTCTTCGATGAGCGGATCGAGAAGACGCAGAGCTGCGTAGCCGCGACCCTCGCGAAGCGCTGCAGTTGCCGACGGCAGCGGGTCGTCTCGCAGCGCAGATCGCAACTGAGCCACCACCTCGGACTTCGGGTTCTCAGACTCTGCCTCGTCGAGGGTCGCGATCGCCTGCTGCGCGTCGGAAGAGGGCACCACACTGCCGATCAGCACGGCGGCGAGATCCGACGGCCCGCAAACCGAACCCGCTTCCCGCTCGGCTTCACCGATCGCCCGAGAGACCAGCACATCGTGCCGACTGATCCGAGCCGCTGCCTCGTTCTCGCGATTGCGCCACCACTGGAAGCCGATGACCGCCAAGAGCAGCAGCGTGACGATGCTGGTGCCGACGATCGCTCGGTGCTTGCGTGCCCACCGCCAGGCACGCGAAATCGTCGAGCGGCGGCGCAAAGTGATCGGCTCGTCTTCGCTGATTCGCAACAGGTCGCGCGCGAGCTGCTCACCGTCCCGATAACGATCCTCCGGCTCCTTCGCCATGAGCCGCTCGAGGACCAGCTCAAAGTCGCGAGGGGCCTTGGGGAGCACCTTTCGCAGCGGCCTCGGCTCCTCGTGGATCAGCGCGTGCAGGATGGCCTCGGTGGTCTTCGCCTCGAACGGAAGCCGGCCGGTGACCGTCTCGAAGATCGTCACGCCGAGACTGTAGAGGTCGCTGGCCTCGCTCACCGGTCGCGCGCGCGCCTGCTCGGGGGCCGCGTATTGGAGCGTGCCCAGGAAGCCGCCGGCTTGCGAGAGGCTCAGCGACTGTTCGCCGGCGAGCTTCGACAACCCAAAGTCCGCGAGTGCGAACGAGCCGTCGGGGTGCACGAGGATGTTGCCCGGCTTCACGTCGCGATGGAGGACGCCGCGCTTGTGTGCGTGGGCGAGGGCGTTCGCGATACCGGCGAAGCGCCGCGCAGCATCCACCGGCTCGAGTGCGGCCTTCGACATGCGCCGCGCCGCGGCGATGTGCTTGTCGAGGCTGATGCCGTCGACCCGCTCCATCGCGAAGTACAGGTTGCCGTCCGACTCGCCGTAGCCGTAGATCGGCACGATGTTCTCGTGATGGAGATTCGCGCTCGCTCGGGCCTCCGTGCGAAATCGCTTGCGCATCCGCGGATCAGCGCCCAGGCCCGGCGCGAGGACCTTGAGCGCGATCAGTCGATCGAGCGTCTCGTCGATCGCCTCGTACACCGTGCCCATGCCGCCGCGTCCGAGCACGCCCACGATGCGGTAACTGCCGAGTTGTTCAGGGAGTCCGGACGCGAAGTCGCCGACCACTTGGTCGATGAACTCCAGCGCGTTGGCTCGAGCGAGCAATTCATCGGCGCTGTCGAGAACGCGGCTCGCGACGCGATCGCGAATCGCGCGCGGAGTGACGTGGTCTTCGGCGAGAAGCTCCGCCATGCTGAGATCGGCGCGCGACGGGCGATCGCCGTCGTCCGGATCGCGCAGGGATGCGTTCTTGTCCTCGGGGCCACTCACAGGTTGAGTTCCTGCGCCAGTCGCTTCAACGCGCGGCTCAGCAGGAGGTGCACCGCGTTCTCACTGCGACCCATTCGCTCCCCGATCTCCTTGGCGGACAGGCTCTCGATCCGCGCGAGGATGATGACCTCCCGATGATCGTCGGAAAGCCTCGTGAGCGCGTCTTCGAGCAATCCCAGACGATCCTTGCGGTCGGCGATCGTGACCGGACCGGAGCGACGGTCGGCGATGGGGAAATCGGTCTTGATGTCGCGCTCGCGACGCGGGTCACGCGCCGCGACCCCGACCTGATCACGAAGGATCCGCGCCACCTTGCGCCGGGCGAGAGTCACGAGCCAAGCCCCGGCGTTGGCGGGATCGGAGAGGGTGTGCCACGAGTTGATTGCTTCGATGGCGACTTCCTGCAGCACGTCCTCGGGGTCCATGCGCGCCCGGAGATCCGGCCCCATCCGCAGGTAGATGACGGACAGCAGACGCTCTCGATAACGCTCGAAGGCGACCTCGGGAGAGAGAGACATGAGGGCAAGGCGCGCACGGCCGACGCCGACGGCCGCGCGCGACGTGGAGGATATCACGAGGTCGGTCATGCTTCTCGCCCTCGGCGCACCGCATCCGAGTCGCGCCATGGAGTCGGCCGCCCTACGGACCAGGCCCGCGCGCATTCCCAATCCGGGATGGGTGCCCGATGCGTCGCCGCAACCAGCCGTGCGGTGACGACTATGATCGCTCCGTGTCGGTCGCTCCGCCCCTCCGCTCGGTCCTTGCCTGCATTCTCGGGCTCGGGCTCTCGCCGCAGGATGCCACCGGCCAAGACTCGAAGGCGGTGCCACGCCATGAGGCGCCCAATGATCGGACGTGGTTGGTAGTCGGCGGCGGTCGCGATCGCTTCGGGGACCCGATCAGACAAGCCATGCGTGCCGCGTGCCTCAGGCGCGACGAAGCGGCATTCGAACGTCACCTGAGCGAGCTGTGCGACTACCACGCGGAGTCGCTGTCGCGCGCGCGCGCTGCAGTCGTCGCGCGCGGTGGGCGCGTGACGCGAACGAGCGAAGTCTTCGGCACTCTGGTCGTCGAGCTGACCGATGCCGCGGCTGCGGACCTGCTCGAGGACGAGGCGGTTCTCGCCCTGCATCGGGATGCCGAACATGCCGGCGCGATCGGCATCGCGACCAACAATCTCAACCACCGAGTCGACTTCGTGCAGTCGACCCGCGCCGACCATCGCGGTGCAGGCACCGCGCTCGCACTGCTCGACTCGGGCGCGGCGTTCCCCAACGGTTCCGCCGGCCTGCCGCATCCGGCCTTCGATCGGCCGCCGGGCGCACACGGAACACGCCTGCTGCTCGCGCTCTCGGGATCACCCGATCCCAACGACATCCGCGACACCTTCGGACACGGCACCGCAGTGGCGGGAATCGCACTCGCGAGAGATTGGGACCAGAGCAGCGTCGGCGACGACGCATTCGCTCCGCATGCCGAGTTCGTGAGCGTGAAGATCACACGCGGCAGTGCTTCCACGTATCGAGACAGCGACCTGCTGATGGCGCTCGACGCCGTCGCACAGCGCCGGCTCAGTCATCGCCTGACCGTCGCGAACCTCAGTTGGCAAGGCCACCCTGATCCCACGCACCCGGTGCAGCAGGCTCTCGATCGACTGGCCGTCGACTTCGATTGCTTGGTTGTGACTGCGGCCGGAAATCTCGGCCACACCCCCAACCCGGCCGCGGCGTCGAACGGTTGCACCAACGCGATCAGCGTGACCGCCGTGCACGCCGATTCGCACCTGGTCTGGAGTCCGTCGACCTTTGGGCCCTTACCGGGCGATCCGGCGCGCACGTGGCCGGATCTGGCGGCAGTCGGCGTCGGAGTCCGCGCGCCGCTCTTCGCATTCCCACTCGGTGACGCGCCGCAGACCGGCACCAGCTTCGCCGCACCGATGGTCGCCGGCACCGCCCTGGTGCTACGCGGGCAAGACCCATCGCTCACCGCGCTCGAGACCGCAGCGCTGCTCTTGGGGAGCGCGCAGTCACTGGAGTCGAGCAACCCCAGCGGATCCCGCTACCGCTACGGAATGGGTCTCCTGCGCACCGATCTCGCAGTCGAAGCGATGCACCACGCACAGCGGGTTCGCGGCCGGGCGACATTCGCGGCGCCGGATCGCAACGTCGTGATCGAGAATCCGATCGCGGGCTCACCGCACGTGGCGACGTTGGTGTGGCATCGCCAGGACACGGCATCGAACGACTTCGACGACCTGGACCTGATCGTGCTGGATCCTCTGGGACGCGAGATCGCCGTCTCGCGATCGCCGCGCAATCACTACGAGCGAGTGATCTTCACACCGACTCAACCCGGCGTTCACGTGCTGTCGGTCCGCGGGAGGGCACTCCATGTCGACGGCGTCGATTGGGCGTTGGCTTGCCATGTCGGACGCGGCGAGCTGCGTCAGGACGGAACATGGGTCGAGTTCGGGACCGGTTGCAGCGGCGATGGCGTCGATCCGGCACGGGGGACGATCTACCCCGCGGGTACTGGCCAGCGATTCGGAAACAGTCATACCTCGCTGCCATTTGGCAGCAGACCATGTCGAGTGCTCCAGGTTCTCGATGGGTTGAATCTGCCCAGCGGCACTCGCATCGATCACATCGCGCTTCGCCGCGATGAGACGAGCACGGCGCTGACGAGCTTCGATGTCGACCTCGAAATCCACATGGGGCACACGATTCGAGGTGGCAGCAACCTCACGCAACGATTCGATCTGATGTACGACGATCAGCCCGTGGTGGTGTTCGCACGCCGAACGCATCGGGTGATCGGCACGTTTCGTGCACCCGATTCGCCGCGCGACTTCGACGTCATGCTCGCACTCGATCAGCCCTTCATCGTCGACGCCACGAACGGTCGCAAGCCGTTGCTCGACTTCCGTGTTCACGGTCACTCGATGGGCAACCAATCGTTCGGCCTCGAGTTCGATGCGGAACTGGGCAACGGGACCGTGATGCTCGCCGCGATCGGCGATCCGAACGCCGTCCTGGGGCAGCTGGATCCGATCGGCCTCAGCGTGTCCCTGATGAGCGACGCGCGTGGCCGCATCACCCCGGCGCTCAGTATCGACCGCCCGCCGCGGAGTGGAGATCTCGTAGCGCTCGCCGTCCGGAATGCGCCGCCCGGAACCATCGCGGCGTTGCTATGCGGACTCGATGCCACGACCTGGGGATCCGCGAGCCTGCCGTACGCGTGGGATCCGATCGCCGCTCCCGGTTGCGCGATCCTCGTACGACCCGACAGCGTGGTCTCGACCCTCGTGCAATCCACGGGAATCGGTTGCGTCGAGGTTCGCGTGCCGTCGACGGGCCTCGTGATCGGCCGCGAATTCCATTGGCAGTTCCTCGTCCTCGATCATGCAGCCAACGGCACGGCGATCAGCTCATCGGCAGCAGCGAGCTCGCTGGTCGGGCGCTGACTCGAAGGCACTGCGAGACCGACCGGGCACGAACATCAGCACGGAAGTCGGCACGCGCGCTGCTCAGCTTCGAGCGATCAACTCCTGGACAACCGTCGGCAAGCGTTGCGGTCGCCCGCTGCGATTCGCCGCGGCGAGTGTCGTGTAGCCACGCGCGACCAAGCGCGAGTCTTCGACGCGATGGACTTCGTAACCGACGGTGATCGTCGCGCGTGAACTGTCGAGTAGACCGGTGCGCACGCTGATCGCGTCGTCGTAGGTCACGGATGCCACGTATCGGATCGCGACTTCGACGACCAAGAGGAGATGACCGTCGTCCTCGAGCGCACGGTAGCTCGCACCGTTCGCCTTGAGCCACTCGGTGCGAGCAGCTTCCAACCAGTCGACGTAGCTGCCATGGTGCGCCACCCCCATGCGATCGGTCTCGCAGTAACGAACTGCGAGCGAATGGAGGAACGGTAGACGGAGCGGCAGACTGCGATCGAGGTCGATGATCATCGCGCGCCCTGGTTCCCCCCACGTCTGGGCGGGAAGTACGGCTCGTGTGGCGTCACATCGAGGCGACCTCGCGCCATGAGCAGAGCGACCTGCTCGGGGGGAATGCGATCGCGGAGCGCGATGTCGAGGATCTCGCCGACGCGCTCGCCGATCGCCTCGATGCGTTCGCGAGGCGGCACCGCGCCCTCGAGATGGAAGGATGCACCGTGGATGAGTGCTCCCGCATTGATGACGAAGTCGGGCACATAGAGCACATCGCGCTCGAACAACATGGCGCCGTGCTCGGCGGAACTGAGAACGTTGTTCGCGGAGCCGGCGATCCCGCGCACGCGAAGCTGCTGCAGCGTGACGTCGTGGACGAGTCCACCCATCGCACACGGTGCCCAGATGTCGGCCGGGATGTCGTGGATGTCACCCGGATCGAAGCTGCGAATGTCGAGTTCCGCGCCCATCTCGTCGCGCGCGTCCTTGCGAATGTCGGTGATCAGCACTTCGGCGTCGGCATCGGCCAGCAGGCGACACAGCCGGGAGCCGACTTCGCCGAGTCCCTGGACCAGGATCCGCACACCTGCCAGCGACGAGAAGCCGAGACGAGACGCGAGCGCGCGAATCCCGGCAGCCACCCCGATCGCCGTCGGCTCCGCCAGATTGCCGACTCGATCGGGGCGCGCGACGAACTGCGTGTGCTCGGCGACGAGCGCGAGATCTTGCGAGTCGGTGCCGACGTCCGGTCCCGTGAAATAGCGACCGCCCATCTCCTCCACGTGCCGACCGACCAGCCGATACGCCGCCTCACGATCGAGATCCGGCGCATCGAGAATCACGACCTTACCGCCGCCCGCCGGGATCTCGGCGGCAGCGCACTTGTGAGTCATGGCTTCCGCGAGCCGCAGGGCATCCTCGATGGCCTCATCGAGTCGTCGATACTCGTGGCGACGGATCCCGCCGAACGCTGGACCGAGGCGGGTGTCGTGGATCGCCAGGATGGCGGTGACCCCGGCACGCTCGTCACGCAGGATCTGAAGTTGTTCGAAGCTCGCGTGCGCGAGGACCGCGGAATCCATTCCCCGCGGACGCTAGCCCGAACGATTCGAGAACGCCTGCTGCGATTGCCGCAAATCGCGCCCGTCCGCGCCGCTACGCCGGCTCCTCCTTGGCGGCGTAGCGGTGGCTACGCTTCGGTCGTCGCCCGACGCAGCTCCATGCCGGGCATCGACTTGCGGCGATCTCGCGACGACGTTCACGCAGCGGCGGGGCGAGCGCGCCGGGCGACTCAACGCGAGCGCACGACGCTGTCGGCACACGCGCAGATTCGCTCCCGCCAATCACACAGGTCGAGCCGGACGTAGCGACGCTCGAGAACCGGTCGCGGATCGCTCGGCTGCGCCCCGCCGCGATCGAGAACCGCGAACCGTGTCGTTCGAGACCCGCCGTCGACGCCGTGCTCGATCACGCGAAGCGGCAGGCTCCAATCCGCGTTCCACCAGAGTTCGACCGAACCGGGAGCACCGGGCACTCCGACCGCCAATCGCCGGAACTCCAGACCGAACGCTGCTTCGACTTCCTCCCCCATGGGGCGTGCGATCGCCAGGAGCGCCGGATCGACGAGGCACGTCGCGAAGGTCGAGAATGCGGCAGGGAGCCCGACACTGCCCAGCTCCGATTCGGCGAGATCGAGAATCAGCCGCGCGGCATGGTCGACCGACGACGCGAGCACGCGGTCGGTCGCGACGGGGTTGCGCGCGATGACCCACTCTTCGCCCGCGGCGTTGCCGCGCAGACGCACCAAGTCATCGCTGCGCTCGATGCGTTGCGGTGCCGAGCGCGCCACGAGGTTGCCGTCCGCGTCGTGCAGTTCGACGACCCGCCGCACGACCGCGACCGGAATCTCCCGCCGAGGATCCGCTGTCGGCGCCGGCAAGACCTTTCGCCAGTCGTTCTTGCGCTCGAATTGCGTGTCGATCCTGGTGACTTCGAGTTCATGCAGTCGCTCTGCTTCAACCGCAAGACGGGAGTTCGCCGTGCAGCCCACGGCGGCGAGGAGCAGCCACGAGATCGCCGGTCCTGGCAGGCGGGACTTGGACGAGGAGTTCGCCATCGAATGCATGGGATGATTCATGGGATCAGAGACCGAGCGCGGCGCGAAGGACGTCGAAACACGCCGTATTCGGAACCACTCCGCGCAGCGCGCTGGAACCCGAACCGATCCCCCAGATCAGGACGTCCTCGCCGCCGTGAGTCTCGGAGCCGAGGGGGACGGTCGCGGCCTGTAGATAGTCGGGATGGGTCGGGCCGGTCGGGACCGTGCCGTTGAATCCAGCCGAGCGATCCGAGCGCGGGTCGCTGCGTGGAGCTCCGCGCGCGCCGGGTCCGTTGGCGTAGGAGAGCGGCGTATACGGAAGTCGATCGGCACCGAGCGTGCGTCGCACGATGCCGGACTTGGGATCGATGCCGTAGGCGGCGTCCAGAATCCCGCCGTGGGCCATTGCGGCGTAGCCGTCGGGATGGCCCTTCGTGGCATAGGGCAGTTCGGCGAGCGGTCGCAGCGGATAACCGGCGATGCTCAGTGTGTGGCTGTGGTCTGCCGTCGCGAGAATGACGGTATCCCGCAGGTCCACGCGGTCGATCGCCACCCCCACGGCGCGATCGAACTCCTCGGCATCCACGAGGGCACGGAATGCGTTCCCCGCATGGTGCGCGTGATCGACTCGCCCACCCTCGACGACCAACACGAAACCTCCCGGAGCATCGTCGAGCAGATCGATCGCTCGCTCGACCATGCTCGACAGCGACGGCTCGCCGCCGACGTCCGTCTTGCGGTCATACTCGTACTCCATGTGACTGCTCTCGAAGAGCGCCAGCACCGGGAGATCCGCCGACCGCAGCGCAGACCATTCTTCCTCGCGCCAGACGTAGCGGTAGCCGTGCCCCCTGAACCGATCGATCAGATTCCGCCCGTCCTCGCGACCTCCGGCTTCGCCCTCCTCGTCGACGACCCCGCTCGGGAGGAAGAAGCGCCTGCCGCCGCCGACCAGGAGATCGATTCCGTTCCGCAAGCGTGCGTTGAACTCCGGCTCGCCGGGCGTGCCTTGCGCGGCGATCTCCGCCTCCTTGTCGCGGTCGTTCACGTGCGCGAAACACGCCGCAGGGGTGGCATGCGTGACGCGCGCCGTGCTCACGATTCCGATGCGCTTGCCCGCGGCCTTTGCCAGTTCGAGCAAGGTCATCGGAGCGAAGTCGTCACCGTCGCCGTGGAAGTCGTTGCGTTCGGTCTTGGGGCCCAGACTGATGACGCCGGTGTTCGTGTTCACACCGGTGATCATCGCGCTCATCGTGCCCGCGCTGTCGGCGGTGATGGAGTCGGTCGTGAAGGTTCGTGAAACCGCGGTGAAGGGCATGCGATCGAGCACGAGCTTGCCGCCGACGCCGACGGAGAACACGCGAGTCGCGGTCACCGTCGACACGCCCATGCCGTCGGCAACGAAGAAGATCGCGTTCTTCGCCGGCGGACGCGAAGCGCCCGGGTCCTGAGTTCTGGGATTCGCCTCGGGCGAGCAGCCGTTCCACGCCGCGAGCGGCGTCGACATCACTGCGAAGAACGCGAAGAGCGCGGGAAGGGCGAGCACGTGCATGACAGGGATCCGGAGTTCAACGAGAACAGCACGGGCCGATCAAGCATGGCGCAACGATGCGTCCACCATTTTTTGGAAGCCACCACGCGCGCTTGATCTCTCGGTCTTCCATACGGAGTCCGATCCGTGGGCATCGCCGCGCGCGCTCTCTCGGTCGATATCTGCCATCCCACTCCCGAACGAGTCCGACTCCATGAATTCCCTCGCAGCATCCCGTCGCCTGGCCGCCGCATTCGGTGGTCTCTGTCTCGCGACGCTCGCCACCGCACAGACTCGCGTGCAGATCCTGCACGCTTCCGATCTGGAAGGCGACGTCGACGCGGTCGTCAACGCACCGAACTTCGCAGCGGTCGTCGATCGGCTCGAAGCCATCGCCGGCACGGCCGGTATCCCTTCGCTGCTGCTGTCCGCCGGCGACAACTACCTGCCCGGCCCGTTCTTCTCCGCCGCGGGGGATGGCTCGCTCCGCGGACCTTTGCGCACCGCACTCGCCAACCCGTTCGCGCGCGAACTCGAAGGCCGAGTCGACGTCGCGATCATGAACATCCTCGGTGTCGACGCATCCGCTGTCGGTAATCACGAATTCGACGCCGGCACGCAGGCCTTCCGCGACCTGATCGGGACCGATGTTCGCGTCGTCGGCGGCGTCCTGAGCGATGCTCGCTGGCTTGGTGCGCAGTTCCCCTACCTCAGCGCCAACCTGGACTTCTCCGGCGATGCCCCGCTGTCCGGTCTGTACACCCCCAACATCCGGCCGAGCACCGACTTCGAGTCGCCGCTGAGCAACCTGCCCCAAGCAGTGCTCGCGCCGAAGCTCGCGCCCGCCACGATCGTGAACCAGGGTGGACAGTCTTTCGGTGTGGTCGGCGCCACGACGCCCCTGGTCGCGTCGATCTCCTCGACGGGAGGCGTCACGGTTCGCAATCCCGGCGCCGGAACCAACGACATGGCTGCGCTGGCCCTGATCCTGCAGCCGACCATCGACCAACTCCAGAACCTCGGGATCGACAAGATCGTGCTCGTCACCCACCTCCAGCAAATCGCACTCGAGCAGCAACTCGTTCCGCTGCTGCGCGGCGTCGACATCGCGATCGCCGGTGGTTCCGACACGCTGCTCGCCGACGCGACCGATCGCCTGCGGGTCGGTGACGTCGCCGCCGGCAACTACCCGCTGATCGCAACCAACGCCGACGGCCAGCCTGCCGTCATCGTGAGCACGGACGGTCAGTATTCCTACGTCGGCCGGCTCGTGATCGACTTCGACGCGCAAGGAGTCGTGCAGCCGAACACCGTAGTCGCCGCGGAGAGCGGTGCGTTCGCCACCGACAGCCAAGGCGTCCTGGACCTGTGGGGCGACCTGAGTGCGCCCTTCGCCCCGGGCACCAAGGGCGGCACCGTGCGCGACCTGACCAATGCGGTGC
The DNA here is from genome assembly GCA_050181465.1 of Planctomycetota bacterium. Taxonomy (GTDB): domain Bacteria; phylum Planctomycetota; class UBA1135; order UBA1135; family UBA2386; genus JACRLW01. The sequence goes on along the minus strand of JBFXDD010000007.1, from coordinate 14,607 downwards.
AGCAAGTCGTCATCCAGAAGGACGGCAACATCGTCGGCAATGCCTCCGTCTTCCTCGAAGGTCGTCGCGCCTTCGTCCGCACCGAAGAAACCAACCTCGGCACGCTTACCGCCGAGGCGAACTTGGCCGCGGCGCGCTCGCTCGATCCGACGGTGCAGGTCTCCCTGAAGAACGGCGGCGGCATCCGCAATCCCATCGGTTCGATCGACGGCGTGACCGGTGCGCTCCTGCCCACCCGAGCCAATCCCCTTTCCGGCAAACTGGCCGGCCAGATCTCCCAGCTCGACATCGAAGACAGCCTCCGCTTCAACAACGGGCTCGCGATGCTCACCCTGACTCGGGCGCAGTTGAAGCAGGTTCTCGAACACGCGGTCGCCGCGACCGGCCCCGGCGCCACCCCCGGCCAGTTCGGGCAGATCGGCGGGATGTCGTTCAGCTTCGACTCCGCCCGCGCCGTCGGTGATCGAGTGCGCTTCGCTGCGCTCACGGATCCGCTCGCGCGATCGCCGGTGGTCGTGGCGGAAGGTCAGGTGATCGGTGCGGATCCCATCCGAGTCGTGACCCTCGACTTCCTCGCCAACGGTGGCGACAGCTACCCCTACCCGAGCTTCATCAACGCGAATCCGACCTTCGCGAATCGGGTCGACCTGCGCAACGCCGGCTTGCCGGCCGGAGGCGCCACCTTCGCGGCCGCCGGCACCGAGCAAGACGCCCTCGCCGAGTTCTTCCTGGCCAACCACTCGACCACCCCGTTCGCGACCGCCGAGACCGCAGTGGCGAGCGACCTGTTCATCCAGCAGCTCGCGGTTCGCGGCGAGGGCGTGCTCGCTTTCGTGGACCCGGCCTTCCAGATCAACGTGTCGCAGGACCTCGTCCATTGCGGCCCGATCACGATCGACGTCGTCGGAGCCCTGCCGGGCATTCGCCTGTTCAACCTGATCTCGGCTCAGTGCACGAACGGGGCAGGGCCGCTGTTCGGCATCGGCGGCGACGCCCTGAGCCAGCTCTTCCTCCCGCCGGGCTTCCAACCCTTCCATGTCTTCGCGGACAGCAACGGAATCTACCAGTGGACCCTGCCGACGAGCTGCTCGGCAGCCATCACGGTGGAAGCGGTTTCGCTGGAGATCGCGGAACCGGGCGGCGTGCCCTTCCTGAATCGCGTCAGCCGCGTCTCGGACTGCAGCACGATCGCGTTCTGAGCCCGGCCGGCGCGGCGAGTCCGGATTCTTCGTGAACGTCTACTGCGATCGCCGCAAGTCGCGCCCGGCGGCGTCGCTCCGTCGGCTCCTCCCTGGCAGCGTAGCTACAGCTACGCTTCGGTCGTCGACCGACGCAGCTCCTTGCCGGTCATCGACCTGCGGCGATCTCGCGACGACGTTCACGAATAGTCCGGGCTCGCCCGGACTACTCGTGACCGTCTACTGCGATCGCCGCAAGTCGCGCCCGGCGGCGTCGCTCCGTCGGCTCCTCCCTGGCAGCGTAGCTACAGCTACGCTTCGGTCGTCGACCGACGCAGCTCCTTGCCGGTCATCGACCTGCGGCGATCTCGCGACGACGTTCACGAATAGTCCGGGCTAGTCGGGTCGGGCCATGACAACGAGGCCGGGCGGCGGGAAGATTCGGCGCGAGGCAGCATCCAAGCGCCTCGCGCATGAAGTCCTCCACGATCCTCGCCGTCGCTCTCTTCGCCTGGCTGGCCGCTCTGTCCGGCTGTTCCTCGGCACCCGACCAGAAGAAGGACCCCGCCGATCCTGCCCTGATCCAGGAGGAGAAGGATCGGCAGGCGCGGATGGCCGAGGCGGAGAACCGCCTGGCGGACCCGGGCCGACTCCTGATCTCGCTCGACCAGGTCCTCGATCGCTACCTGCAATACATGCTGGTCGGTGATCCTGCGGGCGAGGGGAAGAACGCGAGCAAGCTGCGCAGTTTTCTCGAGAAGACGGCGACCGAGCACTTCGAGACCCTGGCGCATGAACTCGATCGTCCCGAGTTCCCGCGGAACCGCGCGATCGCCGCCGGCGCGATCGGCTTCAGCAAGAACCCGCTCGCTCTCGATCCGCTTCTCAATGCCCTGAATGCGACCGAACCCGACGTGCTCTCGAACGCTGCGTTCGGCCTCGGCATCCTCGCCGACGCGCGCACGCCGCCGCAGTTGCTCGCCCGAGTCATCGAGTCGGGTAGCCATCCGAGCGAGATTCGCGGTGGCGCGGCCTGGTCGATGCTGCAGATCCAGGAGACCGTCGCCGACGCGGAGCCGTTCCATGCGATCTGGGCACGAGTCCTCGGCAGCGGCCTCGAAGCGAACCCGCCGGAAGTGCTGGTGAGTGCCGTTCGCGGACTCGGGTTGTCGCGAGAGCCGAGGTATCGAAGCTTCGTCGAGCCCTTCGTCTCCCACCCGACCCCGCTCGTCCGTGCGGCGGCAGCGGTTGCGCTCGGTCGCTTCCGGGATCGGGAAGCGCTGCCGGCGCTGATCGCGCTGATCGGGCCTGCGGAGAGCAACCAGAACGTACGACTCGCGTCGCGCAAGGCACTGCAAGCGCTCGCCGGCGGTGAAGACCACGGCTACGACGTCGAAGAATGGAAGCGCGCCTTCCAGCGCGATCGGTGATGGCCGCGCCGCGAGACCTCGCGCTGCGACTCGGTCTGGGCATTGCGTCCTGCGCTCTCGCCGGCTGTGACTTCGAGACCGGGAACGAACGAAGCTCAGAAGTCGAGAAGCGGCCCGAACCGGCGCCGAGTCCCGCAATCGAGGGCACGCCGATCGAGGTCGTCGCGGCGATCGTGCGGCGCACTCACGGACCACGCGCGGGTGGATTCGATCGCGTCGCGCTCGAGTTGCGCGAGAGTCAGGCAGGTCCGCCGGTCAGCATCCGCGCGAGCTTGCCGTCCCTCATGAAGGTGACCTGGCCGGACGGCAGTTGGGCGATCGCTCGCGACGAGGAAGTTCGTGGTGGAACGAGCGCCGACGACGACCGACCGGCGGATGAAGCACTGCGCGCCACCACGCTGACTCTGCGAAGTGCGATCGACTCGCTGTGTCTGGGACCACTGACTCGCGCAGCGAGCGCCGAGCGGTTGGATCACGACACCCTGCGGATCGTCGAGCGCAGCGGTGCCCGCCACGAGTTGGATTACGACCCCTCGACCGCGGCCGTCGTCGCGCTGCGCAGCGGATCGATGGAACTTCGCATTCTCGAAGACCTCGACCGCGCCGGGATCGCCCGCGTCTTCGTCCGCGTCCTCTGGTCCGAACTCGGCGAACGCCATGTTCGATTCCTGGATACCGGACTCGCCTTCGCGAACGACAGCTTCGCGAGCCCGAAGTCACCGGTCCAAAGTCGCGGCCCTGAGCTGGTCGTCGGCGGCCCGCGACCGACGTTGGTGCCCAGACTGGCACGCACCGAGGCGGTGCGCTGGCTCATGCACCCAGACCCCGGGGATTGGCCCGGTCGAATGGCCATCTTTCACGGCGTCGGAGCCCGACTCGGACCGCTCGGCTACGGCAACGGTGGTGACCCGATGCTCGTCCAAGATGCGAACCGTGCGTGGTTCGTGATCCCCTTCGTTGCGGTCGAAGCCGAGCCCAGACCCGTCGTCATCGCCGAATCGGAGCGCCTGGTCGAATGCGCTCGAGAGCGGGTGGCGACGGTCGACGCCGAACCGGGGCCGTGGGAGGAGCGAATCCAGCGGTCGACTGCCGTACTCGGCGCATTTCTCCGCGAGCGAAACCTCAATGCGATCGGGGAAGCGCGATTGGCCGTCAACCTCGTCGGGAGCGATCCCGCCGGCGATCCGACAAGCCTGGCCCGACTTCCGCTTCGCGTCGTGATTCCGGTGCGCTGACCACGCCCCGTCTTGGCGTCGCCATACCTGCGCCGTACACCTCATGGTTCGCTCGCGCACTCAGAAGCGAGCCCAACCGCCACCATGGCCGAGCACTGCGCCGCATCGGACTCTCTCCGTTTCCTGCCGATGACCCCGGGCGAAGTCGACGCACGCGGCTGGGACAGCGTGGACATCGTCTTCGTCACCGGTGACGCCTACGTAGACCATCCGAGCTTCGCCATGGCGCTGCTCGGTCGAGTCCTCGAGGCGAACGGCTTCCGCGTTGCCGTGCTATCGCAACCCCCTTGGCAAGACGCCGGCGCGTTCCGGCGCTTCGGACGCCCGCGACTCTTCTTCGCAGTCAGCGCCGGCAACATGGATTCGATGATCAACCACTACACCGCGAATCGGAAGCGTCGCAATGACGACGCGTATTCGCCGGGTGGTCGAATCGGACTGCGGCCCGATCGCGCGACAAACGTGTACGCCCAGCGGTGCCGCGAGGCGTTTCCGGGTGTTCCGGTGATCGCCGGCGGTGTGGAGGCATCGCTGCGTCGGATTGCCCATTACGACTATTGGTCCGACATCGTGCGACCGAGCGTGCTCGTGACGTCGAAGGCGGATCTCGTCGCGTTCGGCATGGGTGAAGACACCATCCTCACCATCGCTCGCCGACTCGCCGCGGGCGAGAACGTGAAGGCGCTGCGCAATCTGCGCGGTGTGGCTTGGCTTGCGGGCGCACGGGAAGCACCGGAACCCCTCTGCGATACCGACGGGACAACGATCGCGACCATCGAACTGCCAGGCTTCGAGATCGTGCGCGGCGACAAGCCGGCGTTCGCTCGGATGACGAAACTCCTTCACGACGAGACCAACCCGATGAACGGGCGCCGTCTCGTGCAGCGCCACGGCGAACGCTTGGTCGTGATCAATCCTCCGGCGATGCCGCTCGCCGAGGCGCAGATGGATGCGATCTACGACCTCCCATTCACGCGCCGAGCTCACCCTTCGTATGGCGAACCGATACCCGCGCACGCCATGATCAAGGATTCCGTGACGATCATGCGTGGCTGCTTCGGCGGCTGCACGTTCTGTTCGATCACGATGCACCAGGGCCGAATCATCCAGAGTCGCAGCAAGGACTCGATCCTCCGCGAGATTCGCTCGATGACGGAGGATCCGGAGTTTCGCGGCCACGTCAGCGACATCGGCGGCCCGACCGCAAACATGTATCGGATGCGCTGCACCAAACCCGAGGTCGAGAAGATCTGCCGCCGGCTCTCCTGCGTCCACCCGACCATCTGCAAGCTGCTCGGCACCGACCACGCTCCGCTGGTGGAGTTGATGAAGGAAGCGCGCGCCATCGAGGGAATCCGATCGATTCGCATCTCCTCCGGCATTCGCATGGATCTGGCAGCTCGTTCAGAGGAGTACCTCGACGAACTCGCCGCCCACCATGTCGGTGGGCATCTCAAAGTCGCGCCCGAACACGTGAGCGAGAAGGTGTTGGGCTTGATGAAGAAGCCGGTCAGCGCGTCTTTCGACACGTTCGCCGAGGGCTTTGCGAAGGCTTCGCGCAAGGCCGGTAAGGAGCAATACCTCGTGCCCTACTTCATCGCGAGCCACCCCGGCTCGGGAGTCGCCGAGATGATCGAGCTCGCGGTGTTCCTCAAGCAGCGCGGCTACCGACCTCGCCAGGTACAGGACTTCATTCCTGCGCCCATGGACATCGCCACGTGCATGTACCACACAGGGCTCGACCCGACGACCATGAAGCCGGTCGACACGGCTCGAAAGCTCGAAGATCGAGTCGTCCAACGTGCGCTCATGCAGTTCTTCGAACCCCGCAACTGGTTCGTCGTTCGTCGCGCGCTCATCGATGCCGGCCGCGCCGACTTGATCGGTGATGGTCGCGAGTGCCTCATTCCGGCGAACCCGCCAGCGGAAGCACTGGAGGCGCGACGCCGCGAGGCGGAGGCGTCGCTGGCGGAGGGGCGACCGGTCCACGCCATCGAGACCGGGCAGAAGCAGAAGACCGCCGGCTATCGTCCACACCGACGGAGCGCGCGCAGGAGGCGCGACAAGTGACGGCTCTGCGCTGGTTGCCGTGGCTGGCGTGCACGGCCTTGACTTCCATCTCCTCGGCGCAGGAACCGACCTTGGGAATCTCTCGCGAACTCGCCGTCGCGCGCAAGGCGCGAATCGCCGACGTCGTCTATCGGCTGCGATTCGACTTGCACGCTGCGTCGGAGTCCGTCGAAGGAACTGCGGACATCCGTTTCCAACTTCCGGCGGCAGCCGACGGGCAGAGCGAGGCGCTCGCCGACCTCGTGCTCGACTTCGCCGGCGAGTGGCTGAGTCTCGAGACTCTGAACGGTCGGCCGATCGGTGATCGTGCCCGCGTCGTCGCCGATCACGTCGTGCTACCGGGCGACATGCTCGTCCCGCTCGAGAACCGGATCGAAGCGAGATTTCGTTCTCGGGTCGCCGCAACGGGCACGCCGCTCACGCGATACACCGATTCCAGCGACGGTGCGGAGTACCTCTACACCCTCTTGGTCCCGGCCGATGCACACGGGCTGTTTCCGTGCTTCGACCAACCGGACTTGCGGGCCGAATTTCGGCTCACGTTGACCATTCCCCCCGACTGGATCGCGATCGGGAACACCGACGGCGATCGTGAACCACAGGAGGACGGGTTGGTCCGAGCGAGCGAACTCATCGGCACGGATCGTCGAGCGGTCTGCTTCGCTCCGACGAAGCCACTGCCGACATATCTGTTCGCGTTCGCGGCGGGACCGTTCGAACAGATCGACGACTCGCAACCTGCGGGCATCCGGCCGCTCGAGACGCGACCGTTGCGTATGTCGATGCGTCGCTCGCAGCGGCGCTTTGCGGAGATCGAACCTCTGTTCGCGATGCACCGCAGCGCGCTTGCTCGGCTCGATGAGTGGTTTGGCATTCCATATCCCTTCGGCAAGTTGGAGTTCGTGCTCCTCCCCGGTTTTCCCTACGGTGGCATGGAGCACGCCGGCGCGATCTTCTATCGCGAGTCGGCCTTGGTCTTCGAACGCGAGCCGACCGAGCCGGAACAGGTGCGGCGAAGCACCCTGATCTACCACGAGGTGGCGCACCAATGGTTCGGCAACCTCGTGACGATGCGGTGGTTCGACGACCTGTGGCTGAAGGAGGGGTTTGCAACGTTCCTCTCGTATCGACTGCTCGCGGAGATCGAGCCCGAACGTCAATCCTGGCTGCGCTTCCTCCAACGCGTGAAGCAACGCGCCTACGCGATCGACGAGACGAGCGGAACGACGCCGATCTGGCAAGAGCTCGCCAATCTCGCGGAGGCGAAGTCGGCGTACGGCCCGATCGTCTACAACAAGGCGCCGGCCGTGCTACGCGAGTTGGAGGCTCGATTGGGAGCCGATGCGTTCCGTGCAGCCTCGCGTCGCTTCGTCGCCGAGCACGCGTTCGACAACGCGACCTGGCAGGATCTCGTGGCTTCGTTCCGATCAGCAGGCGGATTGAGTGATGCGCGCTGGTCGGAACGCTGGATCCTCGGCAGAGGGCTGCCCACTGTCCGAATGGAGTGGAGTCTCGACGAGTTCGGCACCGTGCGAAGTTGTCGACTGTCGCAGCGCGGTCGTAGTCCCGAGGACAAGCCTTGGCCGCTGTCGTTTGCGGTGCAAGTCTTCGACCGCGACGGAACCACGAGCACGATTCGAGCGAGCCTCGATGCACGAGACGAGCCGTTCGATGCATTGGTAGGCCGACCGGCCCCGCTCGCCGTCTTGATGAACGCCGACGATGTAGCCTACGGCGTATTCGTTCCCGATCCTCGGTCCCGTGAGTGGCTGCAGCGCAATGCGTGGGAGATCGTCGATCCGCTCGCCCGGGTCGCGGCGATCTCGCAACTCTGGCAGGCAGTGCGCGAAGTGGAGATGAATCCGGCCGACATGGCACGCACCCTACTCACCGCCGCCCAGCTCGAGGAGGATGCGGATACGCATGAGTGGCTGCTCGCACGACTGTCGACTTGTCTCCTGCGATACGTCGGCGATCCAGAGGTCGCCGGCGAGCTGATCGAGCGGGCCATCGACCTCTCGTTCGCACAACTGGAGAGCCCCGGGAGCCGATCGCGGTGGATCCTCCTGGACTTCCTCGCCGGCCTGTCTTCGGGTGAGCGGGTCCAACGGTTGCTTCGCGAGGTCCTCGACGGAGCACACGCCGACTGGAAGCTGTCGCTTGCGCCGCGCGATCGGTTTCGACTCGCGGCCGCACTGCTGGCGGCGGGCGACGTCGATGCCGTGGAGCGCGAGCGCCGCGAGACCTCGTCCGGAAGCGACGTCGGTCGATGGGCGTTCTTGGCCGGCGCGGCACGTGCGGATACCACCACCAAGAGTCGCTACTTCGACGACTACCTGATGGTCGATGGCCCGCCGGAGCAGTGGGTCCAGGACAGTCTCGGCAACTTCCACTGGCCCGGGCAGTCTGAGTTGACTCTGCCGTTTCTTCGGCGCGCGCTGGAGAGCATCGAGACGGTGAAGAAAACGCGCAAGATCTTCTTCATGCCGGCATGGATCGACGCCTTCGTGAACGGTCACTCCAGCGCGGAGGCTCTGGAGATCGTTCAGAAGTGGCTGGCATCTCGAGCGGATCTGGACCGGGACATCCGGAGCAAGGTCCTGCAGTCGCTGGACGAGTTGGAACGGACGGTTCGTATTCGTCGCGCGAAGTGGTGACACCCGCCGGTCGACCGAGCGCTTGGCGAGGAGCGCGCGGGAATGCATGCTTCCGTCGTGATCGACTTCGAACTCGTTTCAGACTGGCATCCCAAGTCGCAGGCGCCGCAACACCTTCTCGTCCTCGCTCCGGCCGGCATCAGCCAGTCGAAGGACTTCCTCGCAGCGGCGCCCACGTACGGGTCCGCGGCCGTGCTGAGGGATCTCCTCCGTTCGAATCGTGAGACGGATCGCAAGCTCGACGCTCGATTCTCGCATCGGACCGCGGACGGACACACGATCGAGTTCGCCACTCTCCCGGACTCGGTATCGAGATACAACGCACCATCGCGATGCGAGGCGATTCGTCGTGCGACCCTGACGAGCTCAGCCTCGGCCGACTACATCGTGATCGTCAGCGAAGACCCGGCTCACGCACTCCCGGCGCTGAATGCCGTCGGTCGCGCATTTCCGATGCTGAACTTGAAGTCCACGTCGCGATCCAAGCGCAATCGCCGCGTGCGCGCTCTCGTGACGGATCCTCAGGGTAGGCCGATCGCGCCATCCAAGTTCGTTGCGACGACGGTGGCCGCGACCCGCAACGCGGCCCGGTTGGTCGACATGCCGCCGTCCGACCTGGATCCCGAAGCGCTGGCGCGCGAAGCCCGCGCCTCGCTTCGCGGTCTGCGAGGCGTCGAGATTCGCGAGATCAAGGGTAAGGCACTGCTCACCAAAGGACTGCGCGGGATCCATGCCGTAGGACGTTGCGCCTCGTCCGAACCGCGACTGCTCATCGCCTCGATTGGCTCCGCGTCGAGTCGTGGTCCACACATCGCTCTGGTGGGCAAAGGATTGACGTACGACACCGGCGGGTTGCACATCAAAGCCCGCGGCAGCATGGAGACCATGAAGGGCGACATGGGTGGCGCGGCGGCGGTCCTCGGCGCCTTCCGCGTGATCGCCGAGCAGTTACCGACCGCTCGAGTCACCATGCTCCTCTGCATCGCCGAGAACGCGATCGGGCCGAATGCGTACAAGCCCGACGACGTGATCGAACTGCACTCGGGAAAGACAGTGGAGATCAACAACACCGATGCCGAGGGCAGAATCGTGCTCGCGGATGGTGTGAGCTACGCTCGACGCGTGCTGGGAGCGGACATCATTCTCGACGCGGCGACGCTGACCGGTGCCCAGATGGTTGCGACCGGACTGAATCACGCGGCGGTCATCAGCAACGATGACGCGCTCGAGTCGCTGTTCGTGCGATGTGGTCGCTCGAGCGGCGATCTCGTGCACCCACTTCCCTTCGCGCCGGAGTTCTACATGCCCGAGTTCAAGAGTCCGCTCGCCGACATGCGGAACTCGGTGAAGGATCGCAACAACGCTCAGTCGAGTTGCGCTGCAATCTTCATCCACGCGCATCTCGAGGGCACCGGGGTGCGCTGGGCCCACGTCGACCTGGCGGGTCCGTCGTATCGCGATCAACGCGGGACCGGCTACGGAGTGGCGTTGCTCGCGGGCGTGGCGAACGAACTCCTGGCCGCGACGGGCGAATCGACCTCGTCGGCGCGATCGCGGCGCAAGGGTTCGGCCGCGCGACGAAAGCGGGCTTGACAGCGAAGCGCCTCGCTCGCTAAACCTCCGGCCTGCACAGCATCAAGAGACCTGGGATGGCCTTCGGTCCCAGGCGGCAACCGAGTCGCGTCGCGACCGCGGTGCCGAGACTGGCCCACAGCGTGGGTGTCGATGCGGGCGTGCCGTTCGAACGGTTTCGCCAAAAAACGTGGTGATGGTCACTGCGGCCCGAGCGGCTGCCGGTCCTCGCGATGCGCGTGCACCTGATCAAACCATGTCCATCCACGAAGAGCCCGCAGTCGCGGAGCACCGCTTTTCGACACTCTGCGTGTCCCCCATCGCGAGCACGGCGGACGGCCAGCCCTTGGTCCCGGCCATCGTGCAGTCCACGAGCTACTGTCGCGACGGAATCGACAGCCAGGCCGAGCACCGCTACTCGCGTGAGTCGAACCCGACCGTCGCCGGCCTCGAAGCGGCCGTCGGGCGGCTCGAGAGTGCTCGCGCAATCGCCTTCGCCAGCGGCCTCGCAGCCGAGACGGCGTTGCTCCTCGCAACCGTCAAGTCCGGCGACCACGTGGTGTGCTCCCGATCGGTCTATGGCGGCACGTTCCGCCTCCTCCGCGACGTGTTTCGCGATCTGGGTGTGGCGGTGAGCTTCGTCGATACGACAAACCCACAGTTGGTCGCCGAGTCGCTGTGCAGTCGGACGAAGCTCGTCATCGTGGAGACTCCGGCGAATCCGACCCTCGTGCTGACCGACATCGCGGCGATCGCGAAACTGCTTGTCGGCTCGGAGGCCCTGCTCGCCGTCGACAACACGTTCCTGACGGCGGTTCTGCAGCAACCGCTCGATCTCGGTGCCGACATCTCGATCTACTCCACTACCAAGTTCATCGACGGCCACTCCGTGGCGCTCGGCGGAGCCCTCGTCACGCGAAACGAAGCGCTCGCGGACCGGCTGTGGTTCCTTCGCAAGTGCACCGGCGGGATCCAAGCCCCGTTCCAGGCGTGGTTGACCCAGAACGGTCTGAAGACGCTGCCGCTGCGAATCCGGCACCAATCCCGTTCGGCTGATTCTGTTGCGAAGTGGCTCGCGGCTTCGCCAGAGGTTGCGATCGTGAACCACCCGAGCTTGGATTCGTTCTCCCAGCGTGACCTGGCGGATCGCCAGCACATCGGTCTGCATGGTGCCGTCGTGAGCTTCGAACTACGTGGTGGTGTTGCGCGCACCCGCAGATTCCTCGCCGAGATCGAGCTCTGTCGGCTGGCGGAGCACGTCGGCTCCGTCGAGAGCCTGCTCACCCATCCGGCGACGATGACCCATGGCAGCATTCCGGCGAGTGATCGTGCAGCGATCGGAGTGAGCGAAGAATTGCTCCGACTCTCCGTCGGATTGGAGGATCCCAGCGATGTCCTCGCAGACTTGGAGCGCGCGATCCGTCGAAGCGCCGGCTCGCACTTCGCGAAGGCGGAGGAGGTGTGCGCATGACGTCGGAGACCTCAGCGGTGTGCCGGGACTTGGTCGTCCTCAAGTTCGGTGGCTCGGTGCTGACGGACATCGAAGGCGTTTTGGAAGCCGTTCTGGAGATCCATCGCTGGCGCCGGCGCGGATCGCACGTGATCGCCGTGGTTTCGGCACTCGCGGGACGAACCGATGCGTTGATCGCCGACGCAGACTCCGCAGGAATCACCGATCCGTTCACGCTTGCCGGCGTTGTCGCGCGTGGTGAGCACGAGAGCGCGCGGCTGCTTGCCGACCGGCTGTGGGAAGCGGGGATCGGCGCGAAAGTGCTTACACCGGCGGAGATCGCGCTGTTGGCGAGCGGCCCCCCGCTCGACTCCTCGCCGGTCTCCATCCATCCCGCGGCGATCTCTCGCGCTCTCACGGAGGACAGAGTGGTCGTCGTTCCGGGATTCGTTGCAGTGAACGACGATGGGCGGACGGTGTTGCTCGGGCGCGGCGGCTCGGACCTCACGGCACTCTTTCTCGCCCAACGGCTGAGTGCGCGCTGCCGACTGCTGAAAGATGTCGACGGCCTCTACGAGTCCAATCCCGCGTTAGCGACGATACCGCGCCCGCGTCGCTATGAGAGTGCGTCCTTCACAGATGCACTAGCGACCGACGGGAGCATCCTGCAGCACAAGGCGGTCCACTTTGCCCAGGACCATGCTTTGGAGTTCGAGGTCGGCGCGTGCGGGCGTGCGGAGGCGACACAAATCGGCCGGACGAGCAAGTTCGCGGCGGTGAGTTCACAGCCAGGGGCCTCGAGACCGACACGAATCGCGTTGCTCGGCTGCGGAACCATCGGCTCTGAGCTCGCTCGGGCGCTGCTCACGCAAACGGCGAAATACGAACTCGTCGGGATCGCAGTCAGGAATCCCGAGCGGGGTCGAGCAAGTTGGATTCCCAGCGAGCTGTTGTGCACGACGGCCGCCGCGTTGACCCGACGCCCGGAGGTCGTCATCGAACTCCTGGGTTTGGTCCCGGGAGTTGCCGACGCAGTGCATTGCGCTCTTCAGTCGGGTGCGGATGTGGTGACAGCCAACAAGGGTTGGCTCGCGCGATCCGGAACGGAATGGACTGGACTCGCGCGGCGACTTGGGCGAACGATCCGATTCTCCGCGGCCGTGGGCGGAGCCGTCCCGGTGTTGGAGACCATCGCCAGTCTCGCGACGAAAGGGCGCATCGTGCGCTCCATCCGAGCGGTCACCAATACGACAACGAACGTCGTCTTGGACGCAATGGGGCAAGGAACCTCGTTCGAGAATGCGCTCGAGCACGCGCGACTGCGGGGTCTGGCCGAGTCCGATGCGTCTCGTGATCTCGACGGAAGCGATGCGGCCGACAAGCTCGCGGTCCTCGCGCTGGTCATGGCCGAATCCGGCTCTGGGACGACGTCGATCGAACGCGACCGCATCGATGTGGCGAGCGCGCGCGTCACGTCATCGACCTGCGGAATCGCATCCGAGCTTCGCGCGCGAGGACAACGCCTGCGCCAGGTTGCGGTTCTTCTGTGCGACGATGCCCGAGTGACCGGACGAGTGAGCCTGGAAGCACTAGCGACGGACGATCCGCTGCACGGCGTCGAGGACGATCGCAATCGATTCGTCCTTCAGTTGGACGACGGTTCGATCCACGTGATCGACGGTCGAGGTGCCGGACCGCGTCCGACTGTGACCGCGATCCTCGGTGACTTGGAAGACATTCTCTTCCGGCGGAACCGCGTGGAGGGTCCGATCACTGCCGCAAGACGAAGTCGAGGAGTGAGCCATGCGGTCTGAGCCACTTGATAGGGCGCGGCCCATCGCGGTCCTCGGTGCGACCGGAGCGGTAGGCAACGAACTCCTGGCGATCCTCGCGGATCATGGAATCGACTCGAGTAGGGTCACGGCCTACGCCTCGGCCAGATCCACCGGCCAACTACTCCACATGGGTCCGAGCCACCTGCGAGTCGCCGAAATCGACACGTTTCGACCGCAGGCAGATCAGCTCGTCTTTCTTGCCGTGGACTCGAGTGCTGCGCGCCGCTTCGCAGAAGTCGCCGTCGGGGCCGGCGCTCGCGTGATCGATCTGTCTGCCGCACATCGCGAGGATCCCGACGTGCCGCTCGTCGTACCGCAGATCAACGGCCACCTCCTCGACGAGGATCCCCGCTTGGTCGCCAGTCCGAACTGCTGTGCGGCGATCTTGGTAACGGCACTCGCCCCGCTGGTTCACGTGGCCGAGTCCAACGGATCTCGGATCACCGAGCTTCGAGTGGCTACGTACCAGTCCGTGTCAGGTGCGGGTCGCGCGGGAATCGAGGAGTTGCTGGAGAGCACCCGCGCAGCGCTCGTCGCAGCGGACTTCCAACCCGCCGTGTTCCCGGTGTCCTGTGCGTTCAACGTGTTCCCCCACGAATCGACACTCGATCCCGAGTCGGGCAGGAATGGCGAAGAAGACAAACTGCTCCGTGAGACCCAGAAGCTGCTGGCAGAGCCCATCCCCATGGAGACGACCTGCGTGCGAGTGCCGGTGCTCCGAGTCCATGCCTTGGCAGTGAGCGTCGAACTCTCTCAGCCAGTCGAGCTCGCCAAGCTCGAGAATGCGTTTCGGACCGATCCATCCATCCGATTCCGAAGCGCAGCCGAGCGGCCCTTTGCCGCGAGTGATGCCGCCGGCCGAGACCACGTTCTGGTCAGTCGGCTTCGACCCTCGAGTCTGCGAACCCGAGGACCCTCGGCAGCCGCTCTCTCGCCGTCGACTGGCTCGGACGCCTGGCAGCTCTGGGTCCTCGGAGACCAACTCCGCAAAGGCGCCGCCCTGAACGCGATCGAGATCGCGCTCGCGGGGGGATGGCTCCACTAGCACGTCGGCGATTCGAGCTCCAGCGTCCCCTGACCGTCCAAGCCGCGGCCACCACTCCAGGCATCCGGGCGACCGCCTCCACGCTGTCGCCTGCCCTCCGGCCCCTCCGGGCGACCGGCTCCATCGCGCGCGGGT
>JBFXDD010000006.1:145003-189367 GCA_050181465.1 Planctomycetota bacterium | reverse complement strand
CGACACTCCGCGAACACTTCAGCCAGCGTCGAGCGGATCTCGCCGCCCATGCCGCGATGCTCGGCGAAGCCGAAGCGATGCACGAAGGCGTCCACGGCATCGAAGAGGACGTCACACAACTGCCACGGCCAATCCGCCGGCAGCGACTTGGTGCTCGCGAAGAACTCGTTGGCCCGCTCGAGAATGCAATGCCCGACAGCATCGCGGGTCGTGTTGCCGAGCCACTTGTCGAAGCTTCCCGAACCGGGGCTCGCACCGACGAGCGCATCGATCGAGTGGCCGACGATTCTGGCCTGCGACGCTTCGCGCTCACCCAATCGCTGCAGCAAGCTCGCAGAGGGCGAGGCCGCCGCGCCGGCGACCAAACCTCCGCAACACGAGAGAAACTCGCGCAACACGAGATCGCGCGGCTTTGTCACGCCGAGTCGCGACAACAACTCGGCGAAGCCGCACAGAAACCCACGTCGGAAGTCGTCGATACGGCTACCGTCCTCGTGGACATCGCTGCCGACGACGACCCGTCTGACCGGCACGAGCAAGCAGGACTCGATCGCCGCACCCGATCGCTCCGCCGTCGCGCGCAGCACCGCGATTCCACAGCGGTGCAGGGCGGAGGCGATCGCGGCAGCGAGTCGCGCCCCGCCGTCGGCCTCGGTGAGAACAACGACGATCGACGGCGACTCGTTCGGGTCGCCGTCACCGGACGGCTGAGGAGGCCGCCATAGATCGAGAAGATTGAGTCGAAGCATGATGATGCACCTCACGCGGCGTGCGCCACGGGATCGTACGTGCACCGACCATCCGACGCGCTACGCTCCCCGACCAACCCGCAGGCGGCGGGGTGAATCGACATGACGCACAGCACGGATCGCGACGGCGCCGGTCAGGGCAGCACGATCGCCAACGGATCGGTCGAGACGGACGAAGCCATCGAGAGCAACGGCAAGGCCGGCGGCGCGAAAGACAGCGGCGCGAAGGACAGTCGCCCCAAGGAGAGCGGCAACGCCGCCGAGCGGATGGCGAAGAAGCAACGCGAGATCTCGGTCTCGGAGTTCTTCACCAAGAATCGGCACCTGCTGGGCTTCGACTCGCCGCGCAAGGCACTCCTGACCGCGGTCAAGGAGGCCGTCGACAACAGCCTCGATGCCTGCGAGGAGGCGAGGATCCTGCCGGAGATCCGTGTCGAGATCCACAAGCTCGACGGCCGCGACGACGCGTTCACCGTCGTGGTCGAAGACAACGGCCCGGGCATCGTGAAGGCGAACGTGCCGAACGTGTTCGGCAAGCTGCTCTACGGCTCGAAGTTCCATCGACTGCGACAGAGTCGCGGGCAGCAGGGCATCGGCATCTCGGCGGCCGGCATGTACGGCCAGCTCACCACCGGTCGGCCGGTGCGCGTGCGCTCGCGGACCAGCAAGCGCAGCAAGGCCTTCGCGTTCACGATCCGCATCGACACGGCGAAGAACGCGCCCGTGTTCACCGATGAAGAGATCGCATGGGAAGGCAAGGACCACGGCACCCGAGTCGAGATCGACATGGAGGGCGAGTTCCGGCGCGGACAACGCAGCGTCGGCGAGTTCCTCAAGTTGGTCGCCGTCGCCAACCCCCACGTGAAGATGACCTTCCTCGATCCGGAAGGCCAGCTCGTCGAGTTCGCCGCGGCTACCAAGGAACTCCCGAAGGAGACCGACGAGATCAAACCGCACCCGCACGGCGTCGAACTCGGCATCCTGATGAAGATGCTGCAGGAGTCCGAGGAGAAGCAGCTCAACATGTGTCTTCAGCGCGACTTCAGCCGCGTCGGCCCGAAGGTCGCCGAGCAGATCTGCGCCACGGCGAAGATCGGGCCGAAGACGCACCCGAAGAAGGTCGCGCGCGAACAGTCGGTCGCCCTGAAGAAGGCGATCGACGCCACCAAGATCATGGCGCCGCCGACATCGTGCATCGCGCCGATCGGCGAGAAGGGCATCCTCGACGGGCTGAAGAAGGAGGTCGAAGCCGACTTCTACGTGGCCTCCACGCGCTCGCCGGTGGTCTATCGTGGTCACCCCTTCCAGATCGAAGTAGGGCTCGCCTACGGCCGACCCGGCGACACGTTGGAAGTGACCGATGCGGGCAAGATCTACGCCGATTCCGAGAAGCAGAAGCGTCGCAAGGCTCTCGCCGAGGAAGACCTGCTCGCACAGGCCGACGAGCCCGCACGCCTCATCCGTTACGCGAACCGCGTACCCTTGCTGTTCCAGCAGTCCGCTTGCGCGATCACAAAAGCCGTGATCCAGACCAACTGGCGCTCCTACGGCCTCACTCAGCCGCGCGGCGCCTTGCCGATCGGGGCGATGGTGATTTTCGTGCACATCGCATCGGTCTGGGTGCCCTTCACGTCCGAGTCGAAGGAAGCCATCGCGAGCTACGACGAGATCATCAAGGAACTCAGGCTCGCTCTGCAGGAGTGCGGCCGCAAGCTCGGGACGCACGTGCGCAAGGGCAAGAAGCTCGCGAGCGAGTATCAGAAGCGCAACTACATCACGACCTACATCCCGCACATCGGTGAGGCGTTGCGCGAGATCCTCACCTTGAACGACGCTCAGGTCACCGACTGTGTCGAGAAGCTGACCGACGTGCTCGAGCGCAGCCGCAAGATCTGAGTCGACGCCGCGCGCTCAGGCCGCATCGACCGAGCCGGCAATCGCCTCGAACTCGGCACGGTCGAGCCGCTCCCGTTCGAGCAGGGCGCTCGCGACCCGATCGAGCACGTCGCGCCGGCGCTCTAGGACATCGACCACGCGCGCGAACGCGTCGTCGAGGATCTGCCTGACCTCGGCGTCGATGGCCTGCGCGGTCTCCTCGCTGCAATCGCGCTCGAGGCGTACACCCGGACCGCGAAGATAGGGACTGTCGACGTCGCGCGCGCAGCGCATCAGGCCTGCCGCCTTTCCCATTCCGTAGACGCACACCATCTGGCGCGCGATCGCAGTCGCACGATCGAGATCGTCCGCTGCGCCGGTGCTGGTGTCGCCGAAGACTACCTGCTCCGCGGCACGCCCGCCGAGCAGCACCGCGATGCGATCGAGCAGCTCGTCCTTGGTCATGAGGAACTGATCTTCGAGCGGCAACTGCATGGTGTAACCCAGCGCAGCACGCCCGCGCGGAACGATGCTGATCTTGTGCACCGGATCGGCGTGCTTGCTCGAATGCGCGACCAGCGCGTGGCCGGACTCGTGGAATGCGACACGGCGGCGTTCGTGCTCGCGCAAGCGCCGCGTCTGTCGCTCGGGCCCGGCGACGATCTTCTCGATCGCTTCTTCGAGATCCTGCTGGTGGATCTGGCTCGCGCCGCGCCGCGATGCCAGCAGAGCAGCCTCGTTGAGTGCGTTCGCGAGGTCCGCTCCCGAGAAGCCCGGCGTTCCGCGCGCGAGCTTGCCGAGGTCGGCGTCCGGCGCGAGCGGCTTGTTGCGTGCGTGGACGGCGAGAATGGCCTTCCGCCCTTCGTAGTCGGGCGCGTCGAGAACGACCTGGCGATCGAAGCGGCCGGGACGCAACAGCGCTCGATCGAGCACGTCCGGGCGATTCGTGGCCGCGAGCAGGATGACGCCGCTGTTCGGCTCGAAGCCGTCGAGTTCCACCAGGAGCTGGTTGAGCGTCTGCTCCCGCTCGTCGTTGACCGCACCGATCTGCACACCGCGCGCCCGACCGATGGCATCGATCTCGTCGATGAACACGATGCACGGCGCAGTCTTCTTGGCCTGCTCGAAGAGATCGCGCACGCGCGCCGCACCGACGCCGACGAACATCTCCACGAACTCGCTGCCGCTGATCGAGAAGAACGGCACACCCGCTTCGCCGGCGACGGCGCGCGCCAGCAGGGTCTTGCCGGTGCCTGGCGGACCCAACAGCAGCACGCCCTTCGGGATCTTGGCGCCGAGTCGCACGAAGCGTTCGGAGTTCTTGAGGAACTCGACGACCTCCGAGAGATCGGTCTTCGCCTCCTCACAGCCCGCCACGTCCGCGAAGGTCACCCCGGTGTCCTTGTCCGCGACCAACCGCGCGCGACTGCGACCGAACCCGAAGGGCGAACCCATCGGCCCACCGCCGCCTGCACCACCGCGACCGCGCAGCATCAGAAGGAGCAGCAACGGAAACAGCAAGAGCGGCAGGATCCAGAGGAAGAACAGGCCGCCGAGCGGACTCTCCGCGACACCCCGGAAATCGACCTTGGCCTTCTGCAGTTCCGCGACGAGTTCCTTGTCGTCGATCCGGACGGCCTGGAACGCGAACTTGCTGCCGCGCGAGTCGTCGGGCGGCGCGACGTCGCGCTCGATCTCGCCGGTGATCCGATCGCTCGCGACCTGCACGCTCTTGACTTGGCCGGCGGCGAGGAAGTTGCGGAACTCCGCGTAGGAGATCTCCGTGCCTGCCGCAGCGCGCTGCAGCAGGGACCACACGAACACGAGCAGCACGACGAACAGGAAGACGCGCGACCAACTGACCGGCGGTCGGCCGGTGCGACGCTCGGGCTCGCGGTTCTGCCCCTTGGTTTCGGAAGGTGTTCGGTTACCGGTCTGGTTCAAGATCGACCTCTTCGACCACGCTAACGGTGAGCACAACCCGACGCATGCGTCGATCGCGAGCTTGGCAGCGACCGACGATGAATTATGCTGCGCCGCGGTTCGGGAGGGCCGGGTCGACGTCGACCGCGAGCCCCGCCGGGCCGTCGTGTACCAAGCCCGGCACCGCCTCCGACCCATCGATGGCACAGAAGCGCAGCAGCAAGAAATCCTCCGCTCCGAAGGCGGATTCGAAACCGTCCCAGAAAAAGCTGCGACCCGAGCCCAAGACCGCGCGGCGACGCAACCCCAAGGAGTTGCAGAAGCTGGAAGCGGTCACCGTCGAGAGCATCGACGAGACCGCACAGAAGGTCTTCGACTCGATCGAGAAGCGCGCCAAACCCGAGCTGAGCTTCCCGCAGCGCTCGCTGGCGAACGTGACCTACGACAAGCGGATCGGGCATTTCAAACTCGGCCGTGGCCGCAAGGAGCGCACCTTGACCGTCAACACGGTCAAGTCCTTCGCACAAACCCTGAAGCTCATGGCGATGAGCAAGGACATGGTCCTGACCAACGACTTCGCCACGAAGCGAGAAGCGTACTACGTCAGCAAGAACTGGGGTGAGTGCAAGTTCGACGACCAGCCCGAGTCCGACGCCTGCATGGACGACATCGAAGCGCTCTTCTCGCTGCGCGGCGTGTTGCGCGAGAACCTGCGCTTCTATCCCGAAGAGCACGGCGGCGCACTGGCGGGCGAGTTGGTCGTCATCGATCGCAACCAAGACACCGGCGGGGACCTCCGGATCGACTGCACGACCTTTGGCGCGGGCGCCTACACGATCCCGTCCTCGGTCGAGCACCTGCGGTTCGAGACCAAGGCCGAGTTCGTGCTGGCCATCGAGACCGGCGGCATGTGGCAGCGCCTCAACAGCGAGAAGTTCTGGCGGAACCACAACTGCATCCTGATCTCGATGCAGGGTGTCCCGACCCGCGCAACGCGCCGCTTCATCCGTAAGCTCGCCGACGAGAAGAAGTTGCCGGTCTACGCCTTCGTCGACTGCGATCCCTACGGCATGGGCAACATCTACCGAACGCTGAAGGTCGGCTCGGGCAACGCCGCTCACCTCAACCAGTTCTTCTGTGTCCCGCAAGCGACTTTCCTCGGCGTCACACCGCAGGACATCCTCGACTTCGAACTCGAAGACGCGACGCACAAGCTCCAGGAGGTCGACATCAAGCGCGCGAAGGATGCCTTGAAGAACGATCCCTTCTTCCAGGCCCACAAGGAGTGGCAGAAGGCGATCGAGCAGTTGCTCAAGATGGGCGTGCGCGCCGAACAGCAGGCCCTCGCGAAGTGGGGACTCGACTTCGTGGCGCGCGAGTATCTGCCGCGCAAGCTGAAGGACCCCAAGCGCTTCCTGCCCTGAGCCGCCAGGAAGAGACCGCCGCGTCCGAGCAACGGTCGGATAGATCGGGAGAACTCGACGTCGGCGGCCGCTTGAGACTTGGCAAGTGCGGCAGAGAGTAAGCCAAGTGCGCACGTGCGTGCGAAGCGACCTTCCACCGGGAAAAGCGTCCCAAAATGGCACCGGACAACTGGGCGAAACGTCTATGGGGCGTCTATTCTTTCGTCGCCGCTCGATGGCGGCTTGCTTCCAGACCAACCCCAGAGGTTTCTCTCTCGATGAATCGTCTCCACACCCTGGTCCTCAGTGGACTTGCCTTGAGCGTGCCCGTCTCCGCTCAGATCCTCACCGGCGTCGGCCGTGAGACCAACACCGCGTTGAACTGCGACGCAGGTACCGGCCTCAACGGCAATCTTGGTGTCGCCTACCTCAACGGCGAGCTCTTCGTGTCCGCCCGCGGCAACAACGGCGGCACCGTCGCGCCACACACGGTCGGCGTGTTCAACCCGGTCACGGGCGCGCTGATCCGCACCTGGCAGCAGCCTGCCAGCACGTCCGCATCGGCGTGGGGCTTCCGCGACGGCACCACCGACGGCGTCAACCTGATCTTCGGTTCCGAAGGCGGACTCGAGGTCGTCGACATCAACGGCAACCCGGTCACCACCATCCTCGCGGCGAACGGCCCGCAGACCGTCAACACTCCGGTCTCGACCCCTGCCACGAACTTGTGGCGCGGCCTCGCCTTCGATCGCAACGGCAACGGCGGCAACGGTTCGTTCTTCACCGGCAACTTCGGCACCTCGATCTGGGAGACCGACCTCAACGGTGTGGTCCTCAACACCTTCCCGCTGCCGCTCGCCCCGAACAACTGGTCGACCTACGGGCTCGAGCTCGATCCGAGCGGGCAGACCATCTGGGTCAACTCGGTGCCCAATGCCGGCGAGGTGATGGAGTTCCAGATCGACCGCACCAACCAGCAACTGATTTCGACCGGTCGGAAGTTCCGCCCGCTGGCGACGGTCGTGCAAGGCGGCCTGTGCGTGATCCCCGGCGGCGTCGACGGTCGCAGCTGCGGCTATGACCTGGCAGTCCTCACGCAGGGCGCCCCGGACACCGTCACCTACCACCGGCTCGACCTGTGGAACAACTTCTCGTCCGCGACCGCGGAGTGGAACCTGGTGACCGGCATCGACAATGGTGCGCGCAACATCAACAACAAGAACTTCAGCATCGCAACGAACAGCTCGATCGAGTTCGAAGTCCTCGGCCCGATCGGAACGCAGTCCGTCATGTTCCTCGAGTTCGGCTCGCTGACCGCACGCCCGGTCGGCCCGGTGTTCGGTGTCTTCAAGGAGCTGTGGGAGTTCCGCCTCAACAACCTGGGCGTCAACATCCCCTTGGTTCAGATCGGGATTCCGCTCTCGCTGCAGCTGCCGCCCGGCCTCGGCACCGGTGAGATCCACTTCCAGGCGGTGTCGCCCGACGCGCTCGGCCTCTTGAACTCCATCGTCCCTTGCGCGCTTGGTATCCCGTTGCAGACCTCGAACGTCTGCAAGATCACGCTCACCCCGTGATCGCGGGTTAGTCGTGCGCGCGACCACACTGGTGGTCGCGCGAGACGTTGGTCAAGGCAGTTGGAGCACCAACACGCTCTGGCTCGGATGACCGACCTCGACGGCGCGCTCGAGAAGCTTGCGCCCGGCGGCGTGCACCTCGACACGGTGCTCACCTGAGACCAAGTCCGAGAAGAGCCACGTGTTCTCGCGGGTGTTCTCACTCCCGCTGACGTGCGCGCCTCGTCCGATGGACGACGGACCGAGGAGACGTAGTTCCAGACGTCCCCTCGGTCTCGATACGGAGGGAAACAGCACTCGCACCGAGAGTGTGTGCGGTTCCTCGATCCGCAAATCGACCGTGTGCGAACCGCGCACCGGCGTCACCCGGCCGAAGGCGACCACGCGGTGCGCTCGCCCGCCCGTGGCCGACACAGCTCGTCGCAGCGAGTCGAGCGAGGCAGAAGACCGTCTGCCCACATCGACCGGCACATGGTCGTGCTCGCCCCTCACATCCACGCGTAAGAGGTACTCCACCCCCACCCGGAGGTCATCCAACTCGACCGATCTCTCACCCGCTTCGAACTGACGGTTTCGCACCCGGCTGTGCCGCCCCGCGTCTGCCGCGACGAGCATCATCGAGTGCGGCTCGAAGGGCAGCTCACCGACCAAGCGGATCGAGAGCCTAGCGGCCTCGAGGGCATGTTCGGGCAAGCGGAGCTCCACCGGATTCGGCGCAGTGTCGACCGTCGTCTCGTAGTAGTGTCCATCCCCGTCGCCGAGGGTAGTGCGGATGACCGTCGCAGACTCGATGGGCGTGCGCGCCACGTGAACCCGACCGGCGAGGTCCGTCTTCGCGCTCACCTGCCAGGTGATCGCTCCGGAGTCGGCCGCATCGATCCGCGAGTCAGCCACACCGAGCATCACACCGGTGATGGGTATTCCCGCAGCGTCGAGCACCAGGAATTCACGCGGCTGCACGTCGACCGCTCGCAAGACCAAGTCGTGGGCCACCGCGCCCGCCGGAACGATCGCCGCGGGGGTGGAGATCGCACCGTCGACTTCCGCCTGGACCTCCAGTTCGACGTCGAGCGGATAGTCGCGCCGAAAATCTCCGCGTCGGTCGGCACCGAGGTACTGCTGGCGCTCGACCTTCCGACCCGCCGTCTCGCCGCGACTGATGACGCGAACTTGGCCGTTGACCGGTCGGCTCAAGCCGTCGAGCAAGACGCCGCGCAGCCGCGGCAAGCGGCCCATGCCGATTCCCACCTCGGCCGGCTCCCCGCGACGAGTGTCGACTTCGACGAGGCTGCTGACGCAGTCCCCCGAGGTCGCGAAGACCCGGTGCACGGAACGGGGGACCAACCCTTCAAAGGTGCCGTCGCCACTGGTCACGAGGTTCGGAAAGGGAGTGACCCGGGTGAGCTCGCGATCGTCGATGCGAGCGGAAATGCTGGCGTTGCGGGCGGCGACCCCGTCTGCCCAAGTGACGACTCCTCGGAGCAGCACCGGCGAAGTATCGACCAGTTCGTGACCTCGTCGCGGAAGGTCCGCGGCCGGCCCGGACAACCCTGCCATCGCCGCCCCCCGCGAATCGACGGTCGCGCTCTCCGGCGATTCGACGGCGGCGGACTCGATCGTGGGCGGCGCCTGATCCGTCGACCTCGACCACCACCACCACCCGAAGATAGCGCCGAGGAACCCGAGGACGAGCCACGCGCGAAGCGGAGAATTCATGCGGCAATCGGCGAGAGGCGGTGAGGTGGGACGCCGCTGCCAAGGTCGATTCGAGGAGCAGCGCCGCCGCGGATACCAGACACGATGCCGGGCAACGGGTGGTGCGCCGACGAACTCCGAGCCGCGCTGCCCGTCGACTCCGGAGTCCGGAACGCTAACCTGCTTGCCCCTCGAACTCGCGGCGGACTCAATCGGAAGCCCTCCGCGCGCCGAAATCCGTGTCGATGGACCATTCCTCCGCGTCCGCGACCGTCCCGACCCAGGCCGGAAGCCCGGCTCCACGCACCATGAACGCGTCGCCCATGCCCCCCCACGCCCAGAGCCTCCTGGCAAAGATCGAGGCACGAACCGCAACCATCGGCATCGTCGGACTCGGTTACGTCGGTCTGCCCCTGCTCCACGCCATGCATCTCGGTGGCTTCCGAACCATCGGCTACGACGTGGATCAGCGCAAAGTCGACATGCTGCTGCGCGGGGAGACCTACCTGCATCACCTCGGCACGGAGATGGTCACCACGTTGGCGGGCAGCGATCGCTTCCATCCGACCGCCAACCCCGACGAGCTCGCGGAGGCCGACGTCATCATCCTGTGCGTGCCGACGCCGCTCGGAAAGCACCACGAGCCCGACATGTCGTACATCGAGCGCTCCACGGAGATGCTCGCAGCTCGATTGCGCCCCGGCCGGCTCGTCGTGCTCGAATCGACGACGTATCCGGGAACGACCCGCGGCGACTGCATGCCGATCCTCGAGCGCAGCGGCTTGGTGTGCGGGCAAGACTTCTTCCTCGCGTTCAGCCCCGAACGCGAGGATCCGGGTCGCACCTCGCACAACACGCGCACGATTCCAAAGCTCGTGGGTGGTCTGGACGAAGCCAGCACGAAACTGGCCTGTGCCGTCTACGCCGCCGCAGTGCAGAGCGTGGTGCCGGTCGACAGCGCCGAGATCGCCGAGTCGGCGAAGCTCCTCGAGAACATCTACCGCGCGGTGAACATCGCACTCGTCAACGAGCTGAAGCCCGTGCTCCACGCCATGGGCATCGACATCTGGAAAGTGGTCGCGGCGGCCGCCACCAAACCCTTCGGCTTCCAGGCCTTCTATCCAGGCCCCGGCCTCGGTGGTCACTGCATTCCGATCGATCCCTTCTACCTGACGTGGAAGGCCAAGGAAGTCGGCTTGCACACGAAGTTCATCGAGCTCGCCGGCGAGATCAACAGTGCGATGCCGCGCTACGTGGTGCGCCGCACCGCGGAGGGACTGAATGAGGTCGGCAAGCCGATGCGGGGCAGCAAGGTGTTCGTCATCGGAATCGCCTACAAGCCGGACGTAGACGACATCCGTGAGACCCCCGCCGCGGAGATCATCACCGAACTCCAGCACGCCGGCGCTGTGGTCACGTATCACGACCCGCATTGCCCGGTCTTCCCCCGCATGCGCGCCTACGACCTGGCCGATCTCGAATCACAACCGCTGACGCCGGAGAACCTGCGCGCCGCCGATTGTGTGCTGATCGTGACGCATCACAAGGCGGTCGACTGGAAGACCATCGCCGAGCACGCCAACCTGGTGGTCGACACGCGCAACATGATGGCGCCCTTCACGCCGATCCGCGGCGTGCTGATCCAGGCCTGAGGCCTCATCGGACGCGCCGGGCTGATCTGGCGATGCCGCGCGGCTATCCTGCGCGGTCTTGAGCACCGCACCGGATTCGCACGCGAAACTCGTCCTCCCGTCCGACCGCAACTCCTCCGGTCGAGACCTCGGTGCGGCTGAGCTCGCGAATCTCGAGCAGGTGATCCGCTCGGGTCACCTGATCGCAACCAACGGGCCGTTTTGCCGCCGCTTCGAGACCGAGTTCGCGGCGCGTCACGGTCGAAGGTTCGCCGTCGCCCTCAGTTCGGGGAGCACCGCAGTCCACGCGGCGATCGCCGCACTGCAACTGAACGAGGGCGACGAGGTCGTGACGACTCCCATCACCGACATGGGAGCGGTGATGCCGATTTGCCACGAGGGTGCGCGGCCGGTCTTCGCGGACGTCGATCCGACTAGCGGCAACGTGACGGCGAACACCCTCGCGGGAGCGATGTCGGACCGCACGCGCGCGGTGATCGTCACCCACCTGTTCGGGCAATCGTGCGACATGCCGCCGATCGTCGAACTGTGTCGCGCGCGCGGCATCGCCCTGATCGAAGACGCCGCGCAGGCATTTCTCGCGACCGCCGGGGGAGTCTTGTGCGGCACGTTCGGCGACGTCGCCTGCTTCAGCTTCCAGCAAGGCAAGCACCTCACGACCGGCGAAGGCGGAATGGTGATGACCGACGACCCGTCGCTCGCCGATGCCATGCGCCGATTCGTCAACAAGGGCTTCGGCTACGGCGATGCGCTTCCCGATCACGATCGACCGGGAATCAACGCGCGCATGACCGAGTTGCAAGCCGCGGTCGGCGTGGCCCAACTCGCGAAGCTCGACGCCGTCGTCACGCGACGTCGGCGCACCGCAGCACGATTGCTGCACGCCCTGCGCGACCTCTCGGGGATCGGACTGCCGACTCCAAGCCCCGGCACGGAGCACTCCTACTGGCGTTTCGCACTGCGCATCGACCCGCGCCGCATCCCCGGCGGCGCGACTGCCTTGGGCGTGCGCCTGTCGAATCGCGGGATCGGTAACGCGCCGCACTACATTCGGCAGCCGGCCTTCGAGTGCGCGGTGTTCGTCGATCGCGCGAAGTTCCTGGTGATGCGGAACGCCTTCGGTTCCAACCTCCATGGACCGCTCGGCGACCGCACGTCCCATCCGGGCACCTACGCCGCACTCGACGCGATGCTGGTCCTGCCGTGGAACGAGCACTACACGGACGAGCACGTCGATGCGATCGCGCGGGCGATACGAGAGTGTGTCAGGGAGATCCAAACGGACCGCGAGAACGAGGTCGGCGCGGATGGTTGAACGCACGAGGATCGCGCTGATCGGTGCGGCGGGTCGCATCGCGCGCGATTGGCGTGATGCGATCGCCGCCTTGCCCGATGTGGAACTCGTCGCCGCAGTCGATCCAGCGCACCCGAGCGAATCCTCCGACCACGTCACCACGAAGGGCCGCGGTGGGAAGCTGGTGATCGTGCGGTCGATCGACGACATCCCTCGCAGCTGCGAGTTCGAGGCCGCGATCGTGGCCACGCCGCCTTCGACTCACGTCGAATGCGTCGATGCCGCTACGGCACGCGGCGCACACGTGCTGTGCGAGAAGCCGCTCGCGATCCGATCCGACGAGGCCGTGCGGATGCTGTCGACGGCCCGGGCTCGCGGGCGCTGCGTCGTGATGGCGAGCAAGTTCCGCTTCGTCGCCGATGTCGCCCTCGCCGCGGAGCAGATCGCGCGCGGCGACATCGGCACGCCGGTGCTCTACGAGAACGTGTTCGCCGGCCGCGTCCCGATGGCCGAGCGGTGGAACTCCAACCCAGCGATCTCCGGCGGCGGCGTCCTCGTCGACAATGGCGCACACGCCGCCGATCTCGCGCGGGTGCTGATCGGGCCCCTGCGGCGCGTACTCTCCGTTGCGTGTCGGCGGATCCAGCCCTTGGTCGTCGAGGACTCGGCGCGGATCGTCTTCGAATCCGAAGGCGGCTGCATCGGCGTCGCCACCTTGTCGTGGTCAGTCACGACCGGCGATCCGGCGTATGCGCGCATTCACGGCAGCGACGGTTCGATCGAGCTGTGCTGGTCCGGAGCTCGCATCCACCGCAAAGGCCACGAGGGTTTCACACCGTTCGGCAGCGGCTACGACAAACGCGCGGCGTTCACCAGCCAACTCCGCCAGTTCGTCGATTCGATCCGCGACGGTGTCCCACAGCGACCGAGCGACCAGGATGCGCTCGACTCCGTGCGTTTCATCGAAGCCGCGCAACGATCGTTGGTCACTTTGGGCTTCGTCGACTTGCATGGATCATCCGACCGCGATGGGGACTGAACATGAGCGGTGAGCCGATCGAGACAGTGAAGATCCACCCCACCGCGATCGTCGAGGAGAGCGTGGTCATCGGTGCCGGCACCGCGATCTGGGATCACGTACATCTGCGGGCCGGGGTCCGTATCGGTCGCTCGTGCATCGTCGGGGGCAAGAGCTACCTCGGACCTGGTGTGCAGGTGGGAGATCTCGTCAAGATCAACGCCAACGCCTACCTCTGCTTCGGGGTGACCATCGAAGACGGCTGCATGATCGCCGCGCACGTGGTCTTCACGAACGACGCGTCCCCGCGCGCCGCCGATCTAGATCAGGGTCGCCTGCTCGCATCGACACCCACCGCGGCGACGCTGCACACGATCGTGCGACGAGGAGCGAGCGTCGGCGCCAACGCCACGATCGGACCCGGCCTCGAACTCGGCGAATACTGCCTGGTGGGGATGGGAAGCGTGGTCACGCGCGACGTCCCGGCTCACGGTCTGGTGGTCGGAAATCCTGCCCGCCTCGTCGGCCTCGTCGACCGCGCCGGGCGCAAGGTGATCGCCCTGGCCGACGGCCGACTCCCCCCGGACGGAACGGTGGTCGATTGCGGCGACGGCACCCACCTGCGCACGATCTCGGGCAGAATGGTGCTGGAATGCCACGGCACCTCGGCCGACACCGAATGCCGCGGCGCGTCCGACTCTCTCTCATGACTGCCACTTCCCAATCGAAGCGTCTGTCGCTGCAGGCTCTCGAAGCCGCGTCAGAATGCCTCAAGACCCTCGCGCATCCACACCGTCTTCTGATGGTGCAGTTGCTACTCAACGCGGAGTACACCGTCGGCGAACTCGCCGAGGCCTGCGGTATCCAGAGCCACGTCGCCTCCGAGCACCTGCGATTGATGAAAGACCGCGGGCTGCTCGATTTCGAGCGTCGCGGGCGCTGCATCTACTACCGGGTCGCAGAGGCCGGACTTCGGAGCCTGATGGACTGCGTCGAGAAGCGCTTCGGTACCGACTGCTGAGTTCACGCGCTTGGGGCCGCGCGCCCGATCAACGCCGCTTGCGGTAACGCCAAATCGCCCGCAAGGCCTCGACGCCATCGCGCCAGCCGATCTTCTTGCCGTCGGCATGGAGTCGACCGTTGTAGTCGATCGGCACCTCGAAGAGGCGGATGTCAGGAACACGAGCGAGTTTGGCAGTCAACTCCGGCTCGATCGCAAAGCGATCTTCGCAGAGATCCAGGGACTGCAGGATCTCGCGACGGATGGCCTTGTAGCAGGTCTCCATGTCGGTGAGATCGAGACCGGTGAAACGGTTGCTGAACCAGGTCAGCACACGATTCCCCAGCCAGTGACGCAACAGCGGCACGCGGACCCCCTTGCGTCCGAGGAATCGTGAGCCGAAGACCGCGTCGGCGCGTGAATCGACGAACGGGCGAAGAAGGCCGGGAAAGTCGCGCGGGTCGTACTCCAAGTCGGCGTCCTGCACGACGACGACGTCCCCCGTCGCTTCCTTGAAGCCGGTACGAAGCGCAGCACCCTTGCCCTGATTCTTGGCGTGCCGCAACACGCGCACGCGCGGTGGATCCTCGAGTTCGGAGAGGATCGCAGAACTGCCGTCCGTCGAACCGTCGTCGACCAGCAGCACTTCGGTGACGATCTCACACGACAGCACCCGCGCGACCAATGCGCGCAGCGTGCCGGCTTCGTTGTAGACCGGGATCACCACGCTCAATGAAGGCCAGGCTTCCGCGGCGATGTCGTTGTCCGTCCGTTGCGGCGCCTGGGCCTTCACGGAAACCTTGCGTGGCAGGATCTGGTGGAGCACGAGGGTCGAGGCGGTGGTGGCCGCCGGTGGTCGGACAGTGTTCGGCACAGATCTCCTATCGGCAATCCCCCACCCCCGATCGGTCTCGAGAATCGCTCGCTCGAGTCGATGGCATGGCCGACTGCAGCCGATCACTTCAGGAGTCATCCTCTGCCACCGGCGGAAGGAAGCCGGAAGGCGCGTCGCCGTCACTCGGGGGCCGACCCGTCGCGAGCGGCTGGACCAGCAGGTCGGCAAGCCCGGTCGGATCCGCGACGTCGGCCAGTTCGTCGGGCGCCGCGATGGCCTGGAGCAGGCTACCGAGGATCTGAGCCGCCAGCAGGAACGCTGTGCGCGGCGGATCCTGGACGTCCAAGGTCCCGTCACCGACACCGCGCGTGAGGACACGGCGCAGGTCCGCCCGGAGCGCGCGCTGGTCCTCCCGCCCGTCCGCACGCAGTCGCGCCGTCGGCAATTCCGCGACTTCGAGGCTGGTGAGCCAGATGAGCCGCGCCGCGTCGCGATTGGCGAACTGGCTCCGAAACCAAGTGGTCAGGTAGGCGAGCAGTTCCAGGGCACCGGTCGCCTGGCCCCCCGCCGCACGGGCCAGGGCAGCCCGCAGTCCCTGCCGGGCGTCATCGAGCGCCGCGAAGAACAGCGACTCCTTCGCCGAGAAGTGAGCGTAGACCGCACCCTTGGTCACGCCCGCCGCGCTGGCGATCGAGTCGAGGCTGGTCGCGTGGAAGCCATGTCGCGCGAAACTCCTCACGGCAGCCGCAAGCAGGCGCGATCGAAGCTTTGGGTCGGCAGTCCTGGCCATGAGTGTCCGGCGACGCGGGGTCGGCCATTGCATACCGACAGGTATCTGAAGATTCCATACCCATCGGTATCTCATGGGCATTTTCGGCTTCCGTCCGAGGCCCGTGGAACCTAGCATCCTTGCCCCCTTGCGACGCGGGCCCCACCCGCGTCCAGACGCCATGGCGCGCACCGTCTCCGGCACCTTCGCTCGCATCAATCCCGGTCCCAAGCCGAGCTGGCTGAAGGTTCCGGTGCCCGCCGGCGAAACCGTCCACCGCCTCGAGGCCGGCTTGCGAGCCCGCGGTCTGCACACGGTCTGCGAGGAGGCGCGCTGCCCGAATCAAGGCGAGTGCTGGGCCGATGGGACCGCCACCTTCATGGTGCTGGGCGATACCTGCACTCGCGGCTGCCGGTTCTGCGCAGTGAAGACGCACGCGCAGGGAAACCCGGTCGACTCCGAGGAACCGCAGAAGGTCGCAGACGCAGCCGTCGCGATGGGATTGCGCTACGTGGTCCTCACCATGGTCGACCGCGACGACCTGCCCGACGGCGGCGCGACCCACGTGGCGAAGACGATCGCCGCGATCAAGGAGCGCGACCCCGCGATCCTGGTGGAGGCACTGGTCGGGGACTTCGGCGGGAGCGAGGAACAGATCGGCCTGGTACTTGCCGGGAAGCCCGACGTCTTCGCGCACAACGTCGAGACCGTGCTGCGACTGACGCCGCGCGTCCGCGATCGGCGCTGCAGTTACGTCCGCAGTCTCGCGGTGCTGCGCGCGGCGAAGCGGCTGTCGCCGGGAATCGTCACCAAGAGTTCGATCATGCTCGGGCTCGGCGAGTCCGAGCGCGAGATCGACTCGGCCCTGGATGACCTGCGCGAACACGACGTCGACGTCGTGACGCTCGGCCAGTACCTCCGCCCAACGCTCCGTCACCTACCGGTGCGCGATCACGTGACTCCGGCCCAGTTCAAAGCGCACGAGCAACGTGCGCTGCGCAAGGGCTTCCTCTACGTGGCCGCCGGCCCCTTGGTCCGCTCCTCGTACAAGGCAGCGGAGTTCTTCATCTCAGGGATGTTGAAGCGGCAAGCTGCCGCAGATCCGAAGACCGCATGACCACGACGACCACCAGGCATTCGGAACCGCCGTTCTCCGTCATCGAGAAAGACGGCAAGGCGTCGAAAGACAAGGATCCGAATCTGTCCGCCGACGAGCTCCGCCGCCTCTACGAGGTGATGCTGTCGGCGCGGCTCATGGACGAGCGCGCCCTCGCGCTCCAGCGCCAGGGTCGCATCGGGTTCTACCTGCAAGCGCTGGGGCAGGAAGGCAGCCACGTCGGTGCGGCAGCTCCGCTGCGCAGTTCGGACTGGCTGTTCCCTGCGTATCGCCAGCCTGGGATCCCGATCCTGCGCGGCGTGCCCTTCGACGACATCGTCAACGAGTGGTACGGCAACGACGGCGACATCTGCAAGGGTCGCCAGATGCCGGTGCACTACAGCTTTCGGCAAGCCAACTTCGTGTCGATCAGCTCCCCGATCGGCACGCAGATCAGCCAGGCAGCCGGTGCGGCGATGGCCGCACGAATCCGCGGCGACGACACCGTCTTCATGACCTTCTTCGGCGACGGCGGCACCAGTTCGAACGACTTCCACTGCGGATTGAACTTCGCTGGCGTCTACAAAGCCCCGGTCGTGTTCATCTGCGAGAACAACCAATGGGCGATCTCGGTCCCTCTCTCGGGGCAGACAGCCAGCGAGACGATCGCTCAGAAGGCCGCGGCGTACGGAATGCCCGGCATCCGCGTGGACGGCAACGATGTCCTCGCCGTCTACCGCGTGTGTCGCGAGGCCATCGAGCGCGCTCGCAAGGGTGAAGGGCCGACCCTCGTCGAGTCGGTGACCTACCGCATCGCCTCGCACTCCTCGTCGGACGATGCCGCTCGCTACCGTGACGCCGCGGAGTTCGAACGGTGGAAGCAGCGCGATCCGATCCAGCGCTTCCAGAAGTACCTGCAGAAGAAGAAGCTCTGGAGCGAGGCTTGGGAAACCGAGCTCACCGAGCGCATCCGCGGCGAACTCAACGAATCGATCAAGCGCGCCGACGTGCGCAAGCGACCGCCGGACGATTCCCTGTTCGACGACGTGTTCATGAACCTCACACCGCAACTGCTCGAGCAACGCGCCGAGTTGCGAGCGCTCGAGGGCCCGGAGTCCGCCGATCGCGGCGAGTTCCCGCTCTGAGCCACCTGAATAGTCCCGCGGGGGACAACCCCGCCTGGGCGGCGTGACGGTCAACCGTCGCCCTCCCGCTCGAACCGATCACGCTTTTCCTTTCGCAAGCCCACTCCCTCGCGCCCGACGAAATCCCAGCATGGCACAGATGACCTTGATCGAAGCGGTCACGGATGCGCTTCGCACCGAGATGCGCAATGACGACCGCGTTCTGGTCTTCGGCGAAGACGTCGGCAAGAAAGGCGGCGTGTTCCTCGCGACCGCCGGCTTGCAAGACGAGTTCGGCAAGGAGCGCTGCTTCGACACACCTTTGAGCGAGTGCGGCATCATCGGCACCGCGATCGGGATGGCGACCTACGGCATGCGACCGGTCGCCGAGATCCAGTTCCTCGACTTCATCTATCCCGCCTTCGACCAGATCGTGTCCGAAGCGGCGAAGATGCGATACCGCAGCGGCGGCGAGTACACCTGCCCCTTGGTGATCCGATCGCCGTACGGCGGCGGCATCCGCGGGGGCCACTACCACAGTCAATCGAGCGAGGCCTACTTCTGCCACACGCCCGGACTGAAGGTCGTCATTCCATCGACGCCGGCTGACACGAAGGGTCTGCTGATCGCTGCCATTCGCGATGAAGACCCCGTGATCTTCCTCGAGCCCAAGCGCATCTATCGCTCGGCAAAGGGTGATGTGCCCGAGGGTGAGCACATCGTGCAGCTCGGCAAGGGCCGAGTGGTCCGCGAAGGCACGGACGTGACCGTCGTCGCGTACGGAGCGATGGTCGGGATCTGCGAGAAGGCGGCCGAGGAAGCGCAGAAGCGCGGACGCAGCGTCGAGATCATCGACCCGCGCACACTGGTGCCGCTGGACGAGCAGATGATCCTGGATTCGGTGCGCAAGACCGGCCGCTGTGTCGTCGTCTTCGAAGCGCCCAAGACCTGCAGTTTCGGCAGCGAGATCGCGGCGATCGTCGCCGAGAAGGCGATCGGCAGCCTGCAGGGGCCGGTGATCCGCGTGGGCGGCTTCGACACGCCGTTCCCCTACTCGCTCGAACATCTCTACATGCCCGACGTGCGGCGCGTGTTGCGCGGCATCGAAGCGACCTTCCAGTGGTGAACCCGACTACCGACACGAGGAACCGAACATGACAATCAAGGAATTCAAGCTTCCCGACATCGGCGAAGGCATTGCCGAAGGTGAGATCGTGGCCTGGAAGGTCAAGGTCGGCCAGTCGGTGAAGGAAGAGGACGAGTTCGTCGAGGTGATGACCGACAAGGCGACGGTCATGATCACCGCTCCCTTCGACGGCGTGGTGAAGGAACTGCGCTACAAGGAAGGCGACGTCGTCCCGGTCGAGTCGGTGATCGCGGTCTTCGAGACCGGTGCCGGCGCGTCCGCCGCACCCGCCCCCGCGTCGAGCCACTCGGCTCCGGCCGCCACGGCGCCAACGCCGCCAGCAGCAGCAGCAGCACCCGCGGCACCAGCACCATCGCCGGCCGTGTTGACCCCAGCACCCCGAACTGCGGCACCCTCCGCACCGGCATTCGAGCAAGCCGAGCCGGGCAAGGTGCTGGCCGCGCCGGCGACTCGCCTTCGCGCGCGCGAGCTCGGCATCGACCTGCACGCGGTGCAAGGCACCGGGCCAAGCGGTCGCGTGACCAATGAGGATCTCTCACGTCACGTGGTCCTTGCCGATGCCGCACCTGCGACCCCAGCCTCACGTCCGCAGAGCGCTCCCACTCCCGCCGCCGCTCCCAGCGCGCCGAAGGCCCCGCCGCGCGCGCCGATCGCGATCCCGCCCGCTGCCGGCGGTGCCCGCGAAGAGCGCATCCCGTTCCGCGGATTGCGCCGCAAGATCGCCGAAGCGATGACGCGCGCCAAGCACACCGCGGCGCACTTCACTTACGTCGACGACATCAACGTCACGCAGCTCGTCGCGCTTCGCAAGGAGGCCAAGGCAGCCTTCGCGGAGTCCGGTGTCAACATCACCTACCTGCCGTTCATCATGAAGGCGATCGTCGAAGCGCACCGTCGCTTTCCGATGATGAACTGCGCTCTCGACGAGTCGACGCAGGAGTTGGTGGTCAAGCACTACTACAACTTCGGCATCGCGACCGACACCGAGCAGGGCCTGATCGTTCCGGTCATCAAGGACGTCGATCGCAAGTCGATCGCGCAGCTCGCCTGGGAGTTGCAGGACCTCGCCGCACGCACGCGCGACGGCAAGGTCGGCGTCGACGACTTGCAGGGCGGCACCTTCACGATCACGAACGCCGGCAACATCGGCGGGCTGTTCGCGACACCGGTCATCAACTTCCCGGAGGTCGCGATCCTCGGTGTGCACGCGATCAAGAAGACGCCGGTCATCGCGGCGGACGGCTCCATCGTCGCAGGCGACGTCATGTATCTCAGCGTCTCGATCGACCACCGCATCGTCGATGGTGCGACCGGCGCGCGCTGGATGAACGTCATCAAGGATCTCCTCGAGAACCCGCAGCGTCTGCTGCTCGGTTCGATCTGACCGCTGCCCTTCCGCGATGACCAAGAGGCCGAAGAAGCCCGCCGCCAAGCCGGTGGCAAAGAAGACCACCGGTGCCAAGGCGAAGCCGAAGGCGAAGGTCGGCAAGCAGCGCAAGACGTCGCCGAGTGCGCGCAAGCCCACCGCGAAACCGGCGACGAAGCCCGCTCCGCGACCGAAAGTCCAACCGAAGGTGCGAACCGAGATCGCGACCGGCGGACGCTTCGGCCTCTTGAGCGTGCTGCGCGAGGATGGTTCCATCCTCGCGACGCACGACCCGAAGCTGAGCGCGGAGCTGAAGCTGCATCTCTACGAGACGATGGTCTCGGTGCGCGAGTTCGACCGCCGCATGCTCGTCTTGCAACGGCAAGGTCGCATCGGTTTCTACGGCCCCATCCTCGGACAGGAAGCCGCGACCGTCGGGTCGGTGGCCGCGCTCGCGGATCGCGATTGGATCTTCCCCGCGTTGCGTGAAGGCGCTGCGGCGATGATGCGCGGGTTGCCGATGCATCTGGCGATCGCGCAACTGATCGGCAACGATCTCGACCTTTGCCGTGGGCGCCAGATGCCCTGCCATTACACCTGGAAGCAGGGGAACTACCACGCGATGTCGTCCGTGATCGGCACGCAGATCAGTCACGCGGTCGGTGCGGCCATGGCCGCCAAGATCCGCGGCGACGACGTCGTGATCGCCGGTTATCTCGGCGACGGCGCGACGAGTTCGAACGACTTTCACGCCGGGATGAATTTCGCCGCGGTGTTTCGGGCGCCGGTCGTGCTGATCTGCCAGAACAATCAATGGGCGATCTCGGTCCCCATCAGCCAGCAAAGCGCGTCCGAGACGCTCGCGATGAAAGCGGACGCCTACGGCATGCCGGCGATGCGAGTCGACGGGAACGACGTGCTCGCCGTCTTCGCCGCAACCTCCTTGGCGGCCGAGCGCGCGCGCGCCGGCGAAGGTCCGACCTTCCTCGAACTGGTCACCTATCGCCGCCTGGGGCACTCGTCCTCGGATGATCCGTCACGCTATCGCGACGACCAGGAGGTCGCGGTCTGGGAGAAGCGCGACCCGATCGAACGCATGCGACGACACCTCGAGGCCGAGGGACTCTGGACCAAGGATCGTGAACAGGACCTGTCGGATCGCATCGCCCGCGAAGTGAACGAAGCGATTCGCGATGCAGAAGCTGCGGGCGGACTCCCTCCCGACAGCCTGATCCTCGACGTCTTCGCCGAACCTCACGCGCAACTGCGCGAGCAGCTCGAGGAAGCGCTCGCCGCTCGCGACATTCCACTCAACGACTCATGAACTACGACGTCATCGTCATCGGCGCCGGCCCTGCGGGCTACGTGTGCGCCATTCGCTGCGCCCAATACGGCCTCAAAGTCGCCTGCATCGAGAAGCAGTATGTCGGCGGCGTGTGCTTGAACGTCGGCTGTATCCCGAGCAAGGCGCTCATCAGTGCCGGCAAGACCTTCAAGAAGATCAAGGAAGCCGACTTGATGGGGATCGAGGTCGCTGAACCACGCCTCGACCTCGGCAAGATGGTCGCTTGGAAGCAGGGCATCGTCGGCAAGCTCACCGGCGGCGTGGCTGGGCTGCTGAAGAATCACAAGATCGACTCGATCTCGGGCACCGCACGAGTGACCGGCGCCGGCAAGGTCGAGGTCACCGGCACCGACGGCAAGAAGCAGTCGCTCACCGCGAAGAACATCGTGGTTGCGACCGGGTCGACCCCGATCGAGATCCCGGGCTTCGCCTTCGACGGCAAGCACGTGTGGAGTTCGACCGAAGCGTTGGCGCCGACGAAGCTACCGAAGCGCATGCTCGTGATCGGCGGCGGCTACATCGGCCTCGAACTCGGCCTCGTGTACCACAACCTCGGCACTGAGATCGTCGTGGTCGAGTTCATGGATCGTGTATTGCCGGGCATGGAAACGGAACTCAGCAAGGAGATGGGTCGCTTCCTGAAGAAGAAGAAGATCGAGGTACATCTCGGCGCCAAGGCGAAGTCGTACAGTGCCGGCAAGAACGGGCTCACGGTCGCGGTGGAAGTGGACGGTAAGTTGCGCGACTTCGAGTGCGACGTCATCCTGTCGACCGTTGGTCGGCGCCCGAACAGCAAGGGCTTCGGTCTCGAGGAAGTCGGCGTGAAGATCGACGCCAAGGGCTTCGTCACGGTCGACGCGCAACGGCGCACCAACGTCGCCGGCATCTGGGCGATCGGCGATTGTGCGGGTCAACCGATGCTCGCGCACAAGGGCTCGCACGAAGGTCTCGTGGCTGCAGCCGCGATCGCCGGCAAGGCCGGTGCGGCCTATGACCCGGCCTGCATTCCGGCGGTCATCTTCACCGACCCTGAGATCGCGAGCGTCGGACTCTCCGCCGAGGAAGCTCGCGCGAAGGGCTTCGAACCGACCGAAGGAAAGTTTCCCTTCGGCGCTTCGGGTCGCGCCCTCTCGATCAACGAGCCGGACGGCTGGGTCAAGGTGATCGGCGACAAGAAGACCGACAAGGTCCTGGGCGTGCACATGATCGGTCCCGAAGTGACCGAACTGATCGCGGAAGCTGCCCTTGCCATCGAACTCGGCGCCACGGTCAGCGACCTCGCGGCAACGATCCACGCGCATCCGACGCTCCCGGAGGCCATGATGGAAGCGAGCGAAGCCGTTCACGGAATGGCCGTCCATATCTTCCAGCGGCCGACCTCGCACTGATCGAGGGTCAGGCGCGGAGTTCGCCCGCCGCGAAACTTTCTTTCCAGCTTCCCTTGATGATGTCCGATCTCTCCGACGACGCATTCGCTCCGGCCCGACAAGAGCGCGCCGACAACCCGGCCACCCCGGCGAGCCCGATGACCAAGAAGCCACTGCCCCCGATGCGATTGGATGACTGGGAATCTTCCATTCCCATACTCATGTCGCGCTTCACGAACGTGAAGATCGGCACGCTCTTCTGCATCTACAAGATCCAGATCGATCCGGACATCGAGTTCAAGACCGTTCAGGGCGAGGCTCTGCTGCGCAACATTCCCCTGAGCGGTCGCAGCATGCATCAGGCCAAGGTGCTGCTCGGTCTGGAGGCGCCGCGGCCGTCCGCGCCGCGCAAGAAGCGCCAGAAGCCCGAGGAGGACGACGCCGAGGATCTCCTGAACATCGAGGCCGAGTTCGGTCTTGGCACACGCTCGCGCTGGGAGCCGGAACGTCCAAGAGCGGCCAATCCCTTTGCCGCGATCGCCCCGACCGCCTCGAGTGCGTCGCGAGCACCGGTCGGCGATGTCGATCTCCTGGTCGGCGACCAGGGCGACGCGCTCGCGCGCCAGATTCGCGACGCGATCGATCGCGCCGTCGAGGCCCGCGTGGGTGCGATCGAGAAGGCGCTGAAGAACGCACTCGCCGTGATCGGCGCGACCCTCGCCGAAGACGCGATGTGAGCCTGCTCGAGCCGGAGGGCCATCGACTCGACGGCCAAACTCTCAGCCGGGTCGCGGATCCACGAGAGCCGACGCCCCACCGGCAGGTGACGGCGCGACTCGTCTCCGCGCTAACTGCCTCGGCGGCCGAGTAGGCGCCGGATCCAGTTGCCGATCCCTTTCGCTGAGCTCGGCGGCCTGTTCCGAGCCATGAGTTCCTCGACAGGAAGCAGTTCGACCTCGTCGGCGAACGCGGCGCAGCGCGACAGCAGCGCATCCTCTGGGAACGGACCGCTCGGGTGAGTCGTCACAAGTGGGGTCTGCCACAGCGGATGATCGATCTGAGGTGTCGAAACACCCTGTGATTCGCGGATGCGCACCAGTCCGACGAGTTCCGACACGAAGGCCTGCTCAGGACCGCCCTCGAACTCGCCGAGGAAGCGACTCGACGGCTTGGATCGCTCGACGTGGTACTCCAGCGCGGCGAGCATCGCGACGGCGAATCGTTCGTTCGAATCCCATGCAATGAACAGGCCACGCCAGGGGCCGAGATCGACATTCGATACGTCACTCGCGGCCTTGTGATCATCGCGCACCTGGCACAATGCGTTGAT
The DNA here is from genome assembly GCA_050181465.1 of Planctomycetota bacterium. GTDB lineage: Bacteria > Planctomycetota > UBA1135 > UBA1135 > UBA2386 > JACRLW01. The sequence goes on along the minus strand of JBFXDD010000006.1, from coordinate 164,805 downwards.
GTATCGCGCGAACGGCCCCCGATCTTGACCGAGTGTGCCCGCCGTCATTCGGCGACGAAAGATCTCGAACGCTTTGTCGGAATGAGGCGCGTCCAATGCAAGCCCGAGAGCAACGACTCGGCCGATCTCCCATTCGTCGGTCCGCGGCGGCTTGTCCGGTCGCGAATCCGCGGCGAACAGGCGATCACTCAAATGAACGGCGATCGAGGCGAATCGATAGCCGAGCCGGACACTCTGCCAGCCGGCCTCATCACCGGAGAGGATCGCGGCCTGACCGGCAAGTTGGTGGAACGTGCCGAGTTGCCGCAAAGACACGACTGCTTGACCAACGAGATGCGGTGACCCAAACGCGCTCTGGAGCCCAGCCAGCGCACGCTCCAAGACTTCAGGACCGCATCGCGCGTCCGCGATCCACTCGCCGGGGAATCGCAACATCTGCGCGCAGCGACTCGACCGAGATCGCCGCTCTTGTCTCGGCTTGCGGGACACAGTCGGCGACGGCGGCAACGGTTCGAATACGGAGGCGGACAGTTCGGGGTGACTCTTCGTGATCCTGCTCCACCAATCGGCAGATTCGATGAGCACGACCTGCGTATCACTCGCGATCGTCGAGCGCAGAACGCGGATCTCGATCCGGGGCAGTAATGCAGCGTTCCAAGCTGACAGCATATCGATGACCGAGCCTCGTCCAGCCTCCGCCGAGTCGTCGAGCTCGATTGCGACACCATGCTCGGCGACGATCGCCTCGATGTCCCCAGCGATCTCTGCGGCTGGGGTCCGCCAATCGACCGTGAGCGCGGCCGGCGAGGATGCGACACTCGCGTCGATCACGGCGCCACTTCCAGAAAGAAAGGCCTGTTCGATCGCGTCGGTCATCGAGTGGAACATACGGCGATGCATCGCGGCCGAGTTTCCGACCGGGGTCGGGCCGCAAGCACCAACATCGACACCGGACGAGCGGCGGGACTGGCTTTGCGCAAGAACTGTGCCTCGAGCGCGTGATGACCAACGACCTCGCGACACTCACCTAGCGCTATGCTCCCCAAGGGTCGATCGAAGATTCGGGTGCCCCGCCGACGATCGACTTCTGCAACCGTTTGGAGTCACGCCATGAAAGCAAAGTCCGTTCGCTTGGCGCTGTTCATCGCCCTCTTCCTCGCTCCTCGGTCGATCGCCCAGATCGGGGGCACGGGAGCCGACGGGATCTTCCAACCCACCAGCGACATCACGCTGGACACAACCCCGCGACCCGGTGGTTGGAACTTCAGTTCCATCACGATCCCAGCGGGCGTGACCGTGCGAGTCGTGGGCACCAACCCAGCCATCCTTCGCTCTCAGGGTGCCGTGCTCGTCGCCGGCCACCTGAACGCGGATGGCTTCCCGCCAGACGCCACCACGGGCACCGGTGGCGCAGGGGGCCCGGGTGGCTTCGCGGGCGGCAACGTGGGCGCCAGCGGAGCCGGACCGGCCGGCGGTCCTGGAGGTTCTTACTCACCTTTCGGAATCTCGTCCGGGACGCCGGGCGGTCATGCCACCCCCGGCTACGTCTATCTGGGGTCCCCGACGGGCACCTACGGCTCGGACTGGGTGTTCGACATGCGAGGCGGCAGCGGGCAGGGCGGCGGTACCTGGCCTCTCTCCTACGGATATCCCTGGGGTTCGGGCGGCGCCGGCGGAGGCGGCGTCCTCGTCGTGCTCTCTGATGCGACCATCGACGTGACGGGCTTGGTTACCTCGCGCGGTTCCCACACCACCAATATCTCAGGGCTTGGCGCAGGCGGCAGCATCATGCTGCGAGCGATCAACGCGCTCACTGTTGGAAGCATCGGGCTGATCGATGCCGCCGGCGGCAGACATCCACTCGGAATCACCTACTCGGGCGACGGTTTCATCCGGCTGGACGGCTATGGCGACGCCCCCGCGGTCGCCCCCAGCGCAACGATCACGCCGACGCCTCTCACGCTCTCACTGCCGGCGTTGCGTGAAACACTCCCGCCGCAGACCGGCACGACCTACACGCTCGAAGTTGCGACGGTGCCCGGTGATACCGTCGCATTCTTCGCATCGACCGCGAGCGCGAACCTTCCGCTGCCGCCGCTCGGCACCCTGGGCATCGATCCTGCGCTAGCGCTTCTGCTGGGCACTTCGATCGCGACCAATGCCGAACCCGATCCCCAAGCGACGCTGAGTTTGGCATTGCCCAACGACCCGGCTCTGGTTGGTCTGAGCCTCTGGTTGCAATCGATCAATGCGGCGACTTCGAGTCCAGGTGGGCCTCGGCTGTCGAACGTGGTCACCACGCAGATTCGGTGACCACTGGCTTGGCGGTCGCCATTGGATCGGAGACCTGACCCAAGACGCCGACCGCCAGGCTCGTTGGGAAGACGGAGCGACGACGAACGCGCGCAAGCTCCGCTGGCGCCGAGCGCGTTTCACGCTGGCTGAATGGTTGTTCCGGCAGCGTAGTCATGGACACTTCGCCGCCCCTTCGTGATCGTCGCGCACCCAAGATAGATGAGAACCAGTGCGTTCGCGGCCGACAGCCCTATCCCCTGAGCGAGGCAGAACGTTTCAGGCGTCTCCTCCAGCGCGAACACCGAGACGTGCACGAGTTCCCACGGCATGAGCTTGAACGTGGTCCTGACCAGCGCCCGCGACCAAGCGATCCGTCCGATCGGGTATCGAACGACGCGGAGCCGTAGCCAGCGCTTGCCGATCGTCGCTCCGGATTCAGAAGCATCCGCAAGCGCGAAGTACGTCCATGCCGGCACCGAGAAGTTCACGATCAGCGCTGTCCAGATCTGGAGTCCGGACGAAGGCACGATGCCGAGCGCACGTTGGATGAACCAACCGATGGGGCCGAGCACGAGAAACAGGACAGCGATGTCCACGACGTAGGCGGCGACCCGACGACGGAAGAGATCCCAACGAGACTGCGAGGTCACGTCACCATCCCCCGTGCATCACCGACCACGACACACCCCGCCGATACGGCAACGCCCCGCCGGGCGATCCGCGCGAGCGACGCGATTCCTCTGACCAGCCCGAACCATTCGTGAACGTCTGCTGCGATGGCCGCAAGTCGCGACCGAACCGAGTCACGGTGACACCAATCCGACAGAGCTCGGCCGCGGTCGAGAGGAGGCAACAGTGGCCCACCGATGCAACCGCCAGTCTGCGCGCGTGATCGCCGAATCGACGACCTTGGCACCCCTCACTCCGCCTGCGGCTTCTGCCACAGGTATTCCGGCTCGCCCAGGGCTTTGGCCGCCCAACGCGCGAGCACGAACAGCAGATCCGAGAGCCGGTTGAGATAGATCAAGCAGCCGTCGCCGATGTCGGGCTCACGGGCGATCAACGCGACGAGCACACGCTCGGCGCGACGACAGACGGTGCGGGCCTGATGCAAGAAGGCCCCGACGGGACCGCCGCCAGGCAGGACGAAGTCGACCAGGGGACCGAGTTCGCCGTTGAAGCGATCGCACCAGTCCTCGAGTCGCTTCGTGTCGGCAGGGCCGATGACGTAGAAGCCGGCCCAGCGATCGCCCGGACGCGTCGCGAGATCCGCCCCGACGTTGAAGAGATCGTTCTGCACTCCGCGCAGGACGTCGTCGATGGCCGTCACTGCAGCGGGCGCCGCACCGCTCGTGCGATTGAACGTGCGGGCGAGCCCGAGCACGGCGTTGAGTTCGTCGACAGTGCCGTAACTCTCGATGCGGAGGTCGTCCTTGCGAACCTCCTGGCCGCCGACCAGCCGCGTCGTGCCGCGATCGCCCGTCCGCGTGTAGACCTTGGTGATTCGCATGGGGATATCGCTCGTTCGTTCGGAGTCAGCGTGGCTTCGACTTGCCTCGCGCGGTGGCCAGGGTCGTGTCGCGCGCCCAACGACCGAGCGCGTCCTGCAACTGCGACCAGGTGTCGTGCAGCGGGCAGGGCTTGCGCGCGTCACAGGCGGTGAAATGGAACACGCACCGGCCCGCTTCAAGCTCGACGTCCGTAGCGCGCAGGATCGCCTCGAAGCTGATCCGCTCGGGCGCGCGCGCCAGCTTGAAGCCGCCGTGATGCCCTTTCTGCGAGTCGACCAATCCTGCCACGACCAATCGCCGCATCACTTTCGAGACGTAGTAGGTCGGCACATCCGCTGCCTCGGCGAGTTCCGGCGCACGGATCGATTCGCCGGGCGCGAGATTCGCCAACACGGAGAGCGCGCGCATCGCGTAGATCGTGGTGTTGGGAAGGATCATGGTCTCGCCGGGAATCCTCACTGGATCGGAGCCAGGGATCCACTCGGAACCCACCCGGCACCGCGTGGATGCTCGATCCGAACGAGGCCGCCCTCATCCTCACGCACCTCGACCACTTCGCCGGCTCGCAGCCGCGGTGCCGCTGCGTCGACCGCCCCGCCGGGCTCGGCTGCCAACGCAACCTCCGGGGCAACGACGACCGCGCGACCGCCGGAACTTCCGAGCACATCGTGCACTGCGAGCGCGCTCCCTCCGATTCCGATCGCCCACAGCACTCCGCCGAGCACTCGCCGTCCGCGCATACACAGCACGACTCCCAGCAATTGCACGACGGCACCCAGGACCGCGATCCAGATCGGCAACCCGCGCTCCCGGCGAGTCAACGCCGACGGATCCATCCCGAGCTTGCGCTCGGCCTGCCGGAGCGAAGCGAGGATCGCCGCGTCCCCCCCCGCACGCAGCAGTGCCGATCGGTAGGCCGCGATCGCCTGCGCATGCTCTCCGAGTTCCGAAGAACAACGTGCGACGGCCTCCAACAACGGCACGGACGCGCCCGCCCGCTCCCGAAACAGAGCGCGGAACTCGTCGCGCGCGACGGCGAAGCGCCCCTCTTCATAGGCCGACATCGCAGCCTCGAATCGAGCCGGGATCGACGACTGCGCACCTAACCGCACCCCCGAGCAGGCGAGCCATGCGATCGCGATCATGAGCACGACCCTGCGCTTCACGAGGAACCCTCCGAATGGCGGAACTCTGCCTCGAGTCGCTCGACGAGATCGTCCGCATTCTCGCGATCGACAGCCGCAGCGCCGTAGCGTGCCGCCGTACCCGCAAACACGAACTCCGCGGTGCTACGCGCGAGCGACTCGACGATTCCGGCTGCAACCAAACGATCCGCGAGATCGGGAGCGATCACCGCAGCGGTGGAGGTGCGCAGCCGGGCAGCGAGATACTCGACGACGGCTGTCGTGTCCCGATCGACCGTCGCACGGAACTGGGCGTGGGCAGCTCGCGCGCGCCGGCCGAGTGGATCCGCGTTACGACGCTCCCGCGCCCGCCGCAGGCTCGACCAACCCACGAACACCAACGTCGGCAGGACCGCGAGACCGAGCACGGCGACCACAGCGAGCACCGCGGACCGGTCGCCACTCCCGATTCGAAACTCGGTGACGTCGCGCAGCGGCGGCCTTGCGTTCGTCGGCGAAACGCTGCCGCGGAACGACGCCGGCCACTCGATCGCTTCGGTCGCGACCTCGCGCCATCCGCCGACCGGCCCCGGCACGAAGGTACTCAATCGAATCGACGCGGGTCCACGCGGCGGACTAGCACCGACGCGAAGGTCGTAGGCGATCCGACGACGATCGGACATCGGCACCTCGACGGCGCCGAGTTCATGCACGCCGAGCTGCGACCCGATGCGCGGCGCGTCGAAACCGTGCCATTCGCCGTCGCCGGAAATATCGAGCAGCAGCGTCACGACATCCGGGCCAGTCGCGGTCGACGTCGCGAACTCCGCGTGGAGCGAGAAGTCGCCGACCGCGCCGCGGAACTCGGGGGGACGACCTTCGATCGGCAATGCCGCGATCGACAACTCCAAACTCGCACCTTGGATCGCGATCGGCTCCTTTCCGGTCGGAATTCGACCGGCGAGCAAATCGTTGCGATAGCCCGTCGCGAACTCGGCGCGGAGTTCGGGGCCATCCACGGTGAACTCGCCCACCGCCTGCGCGACATAGGCACGATGCACCGCGAACACCGCGAAGCGCCGCCCGTCGCGCTCCCGATCCGGCTCCGCGTGGGACTGTGCAATCTCCGCGTCCAACAGGGTGCGCAAGGTTCCGGGACCAGCCGGTCGCGCCGATGCGACGACCCCGCGCGGCTCCCGCAACCAACGGCACGACAACACGACGGGAACCTCGAGTCGCCGGCGAACCGGCTGCAGCAGATCCTCCAAGCGCGCGCGATCCACGCCGAATCTCAGGATCAACTCGAAGCGCTCCCCGATCACGAGTTGCGAGCGGCTCGACTCGAGTTCGACGAACGCGATCGACGGATCGACAGTCTCCTGGGCGTGCACGGCCGCGGTCGCGAGTCCCAACCAGCCGAACATCAAGCCGCGGCGAACCGGCCGTCGCAATCCGCTCACCAATCCTGCTCCACCGACCTGCTCTTGGTGTCCCGGCGAACGGCCCGTCGACGATCCCGTTCGCGTTCCTTGTTCAACAGCAGCTCCGCGATTCGCGCCGGGTCGACCGGCGCAGCCTCCGGCTGCGAGGAACCCTCGTTGCGTGCATCCGGCTTGGGCTGCGGCTGGTCCGGCGGCACGAGGTTCTCCTTGGCCTTGCCGCCCTGTTTGGCCTTCTCCTCACGAGCCGCGCGATCGGCGCGCAGCTTGCTCAGGAGGATCGTCGCGCGTTCCGCGTTCCGAAGTGCCGCAGCGTCGCTCGGCTCCGCGAGTGCGCGTGCACTCCACAAGCGCTGCGCCGACTCCGCGTAGCCGATCGCGAGATCGAGCGCGAAGGGCTCCGACTCGACCGCCGCCGCCTGCGCCGCTGCGATCTCGGCGCGGCCGAACGCAAGGTTGCCGAGCAACGCGTCGCGCAGACCGGCGAAGCGTTCTGCATCGAGCTTCGCGGCGCGCTCGATCGAGATCTCGGCCGCACGCAGCTCGCCGGAACGCCAGGCGGCGATCGCGGCGTCGTGACAGAGAGCTGCCGAAGCGTCCTCACCGGCCGATGCCAAGACGGCCTGGAACTGCAGGTGCGCGTCTCGCCAGCGACCTTCGCGATAGGCGCGAACCGCATCGCTCGAACTCGCCTGCGTGAGCGCGATGACGACGACGACGAGGGCGATCTTCACCGCGCCTCCGTGCGCACCGCGCCGGTGGCCGGATCGATGTCGAGGTTCGCCGCCGAACCATCCCGCGTCGCATACACGAACCCGTACATCATCTCGTCGAAGGTCTGCTCACCGAAACGCACTTCAGCGCTCGGATCGGGATTGAACGGGTTGAACGCGCTGTTGTCGAAGTGAGCAACGACGGTCAAGCGCGTGCCGGCCGCCAACCGCACTGCACCAGGCTTGCACCGGTACGACGACTGCCACTCGAAGTCGTAGTTGGGTATGCGCAGCAGGATCGACTCGGCACCGGCTGGATCGACCGCAGCGAAGGTCATGTCGCGACCGCGAAGATGCATGTGCGCGAAGTAGCCGATCACCGTGATGTCGTGAGCGAGCGTGCGTCGCGCGCGCACCTCGTGGTCGTGCACACCGGGAGGAATGCGGAAGCGCCGGTTCGAGATCACATGCACTTCGGCGACACGCTCGACCCGCCCGCGGGGGAACCGAAGGCCGACCTCGATCCGGTCGGTCTCCGGCTTGCCGGTCGTCACGTAGTGCGCCTGGAGTCCGAGTCGCGAGCCGGCCGGGATCCGCATCGCGGTACCCGGATCGAGGATCATCGCATCGCCGCCCGGCACGAAGCCGGTGATGAAGCCGTCCTGCGAGAAGCCGTCCTGCGGCCGAAACGCCGCGAGGTTTGCGTGATGCAGAACACGCTTGTTCGACGGCCGGATCTCCACCGCCTCGATCCAGGTGTCGACGCGGAAGTCGTGCGGCAACACGATGTAGGCATACGGAATCACGCCGTCCGCAGGCAGTCGCATCGGTCCGACCGACCGCAGGACCAGGTCGGGTTCGCCGATGCGCCACTTGGGCAGTTGCGAGTCGGGTGTTGCCGTGAGCGCTTCACCGTCTCCGCGCGGCGCGCCGGCGCGGACGAAGTCGAGCAGGGCGCGACGCTCATCGTCACCGAGTTCGCGACGGTTGATGAACTCGCCGTAGGCATCGCTGGCATGCCACGGCGGCATACGCTGCCGCTCGACGACCTCACCGATCATCTCGAGCTGATCGAGCACATCCTCGTGATCTTCGAGCGGAAACGGCGCTGCTCCCCCGTCGCGATGACACGGCACGCAGCGTCGTTGCACGATCGAATGTACCAAGCCATTCCAGGTCGGCGCATCGGCGACCGGCACCCTCTCACCGAGACCGACCTTGCAGCCTTCCGCGTCGGTCACGGCGACTTCGACGGCCTTCCCGTCGAGAACGGCCTCGATCGCGAGCCGCAAGTCCTCGCGCGACGCATCGTCGCGGACATTGGCGTAACGCACGCGATCGTCGATGCGCCCGCGGTAGCGAAGATGACGATCCCCGTCGAGGACGACTGCGGTAGTCGTGCGGTCGACCCCGAGCGCCCGCGTCAGCGTCAGTCCAGGATCGCGCACGAAGAACGCGCTCTGTCGGTACTCCAGCGCCTGATCGGCCATCGCGCGGATCGAGTCGCTGCGCGAACAGTTCACGGCGACGAAGCGCACACCGCGATCGCGGAATCGCTGAGCGAGCGACTCGAAGGCCGGGAACACCCGACCGACCATCGGGCAGTCGCAGGTGACGAACAAGAGCACGAACGCGCTCGCATCCCCGAGGTCCGCGAGCCGACGACGTTGACCGCGCACGTCGACCACGGCGACGTCGTCCACCACTTCGCCGATCCGCACCGGCTCGACTCGGGGCGACGGCTCCTGGGCCGCTCCTGGCAGCGGCTCTTGTGTCGCCGCCGCCGGCGACTGGGGCGCCACGACACCGAGAACCAGTGCCGCCAGCGATGCAGCCAAAGTAGGGCGAGCGCGGCTGAGCGGTGGAAGCATGGATTCGCGGACGGATGCCGGGTCGGATGATAGCTCGATGGTCGGCACCGATGCAGTGATGGCGTCTCGAACTGCGCCGGCGCAGCCCCCGGCGGCAACACTCGCCGAATGTCGTGCGCGACTCTGCGCCGTCGCGGCGGATTGGGTGGAGGTCGAATGCCGACGCAAGGATCTCGATCCTGCCTCCGCCCTCGCCTTCGAGGAGTGGACGCACGGCCCCCTCGTCGCCGCGCGCTCGCTCGCGCTCTGGGAGCGCACGCTTGCCGAGCGCGAACGCGGCGGACCCTCAAGACCGCAGGCGGCGAGCGTCGACGGTCTTCCAGCCCTCCCCTTCGATGCGTTGCTGTTTCGCGACTATCGTCTCCGAACGCACTACCGCGCCGACGCCGCAGGCAACTCACGGCCGGCGATGCGCGGCGGTCGCGGACTCGTCCTCGCAGCGGGCAACGTCTCGGCACTCGCGGTCACCGATTGCCTGCAACTTCTGTGTTCAAAGTCACCGCGCGTGACCGTGAAGCTGCCGCCCGGCCTCGCGGCGCTGGCGCCGATCCTTCGCGAGGTGTTCGTTCCGCTGGGGGTCGACACGGTCGAAGTCCTCGTGGGCGATGCCGCGCTCGCGCGAACGCTGGCCCTCGATGAGTCCTTCACTGCGATCCACCTGACCGGTGCCGGCCGAACGCTTGCCGCACTGGAACGGACGTTGACCGCACGGTCGTCGCCACCTCGCCTCACCGCAGAACTCGGCAACGTGACGCCGCTCGTCATCGTGCCGCTGGCGTACCGCCCTCGTGAACTCAGCGTGATGGTCGACGAGGTCGCTGCGATGCTCACCCATCACGGCGGGTTCAACTGCGTGACACCGCGGGTGATCGTGACCGCGCGACGCTGGTCGCAGCGTGCCGAGTTCCTCGCTCGACTCCGCAGCGCGCTCGCGGCAGCGACGCCACGCACGCTCTGGTATCCCGGTGCGCTCGACAGCCTGCATCGCGCGGTCGGTGCGAGTTTCGACCCCGATCGACCCGTGCACTCTCGCCTGCTCGACGCGCAGCGTCGCGAGCCGCCCGTCGAGTTCGGCGAAGAGTGCTTCGCGCCGGTCGCGTGGCAACTCGCACTCGAGGCCGACGACCTCGCAAGCTACCTCGACGATGCCGTGGACTTCTGCAATCAGGAGTTGTTCGGGACGCTCGCCGCGCAGTTGTTCGTCCCCAAGCGCATCCACCGGTCGGACCGAGACACCTTGCAGCGCGCTGCCTCGCGCCTCGAGTACGGCACCCTCGCAACCAACTGTTGGGCAGCTCTCGGCTACGCCTTCGCCGCATCACCGTGGGGCGGAGTGCATTCCTCGCGCGGCAGCGCCTTTGCGTCCGGTCGCGGTTTCACGAATCACCGTCGGATCGGTCTCGACGTCGAGCGCACCACGATCGAAGCACCGTTGCGGAGCTGGCCCGTGCCGATCTGGCGCCGTGCGGCCCGCGCGCCGCGCGGCGCGGCGAGAGCGTTGCTGTCCCTCACGGTGGAGCCCAGTGTGCGGAACCTCCCGGCCGCTCTCACCCGTCTGCTGGGTTGGACCGTCCGCGAGCCTCGCGTGGCCCCGACAGCGCGAAGCACAGCAGCAGCAACGCCGGAACGAGACACCAACGCTGCCGAGGAATGAGATCGCTGCCGATCGTCTCTGCCGCGCGAGCGCGGGCGAGCGGTCCGATCCGCCGAGCGTGCAGGTCGACGAGAGCGAGGTCACGGGCATTGCCGTCGACGTAGACGCCACCGCCCGCATCGGCGATCGCACGCAGACTCGAAGGGTCGAGTGCGGTGACGACATCGGCACCCTGCGAGTCGCGCAGGAAGGTCTCGATGCCGTCCACCTCGATCGGGATCTTGCTGCCTTCCGCCGATCCGAACCCGATCGAGTGAACCACGATCCCGTCCTTCGCGGCAGCGACGGCAGCGTCGCGCCCGCGATCGTTGCGATCCTCACCGTCGGTCAGGAGCACGATCGATCGCGCGCGCTCGCGATCGGTCGCCAGCGCCGCTCGGCCCATCGTGATCGCGGCGGCGAGATCGGTGCCGCCGAGCGACACGGTAGCCGGCGAGAGCGTCCTCGCGAGTTCGCGCAAGGCGGTCGGGTCGTCGGTCAGCGGCGCCATGCGGCGCGCTTCACCGGCGAATGCGATGAGCGCGATGCGATCACCGGCGCTTCGTTCGAGGAGCGCCTCGATCTCGGCGATCACCCGACGCAGTCGATCGGGCGCGACATCACGCGCGAGCATCGAACGCGAGACGTCGACACAGATCGCGAGATCGCTGCCGGCGGACTCCGCCGTGCGCGCACGCTCGCCGTAGGTCGGCGTGGCGATGCCCACCCACACGAGTGCCAACCCGACCAACGATGCGTACATGCCGCGCTCGATCGCGCGCGCGCTCGCGCCGCGGCGCAGTCGCGCGACCCGGCGACCCACCCACGACGCAATGCGAGCGCGATCACGACTGCGTCGAGCGATGTGAGCCAGCGCCAGTACCGCGACCAGCACAACGCCGATCAGCAGCATGGGCCGTTGAAACCAGTCGCTCATGCCGCCCCTCCCATCGCCGCCAACCGAAGCAGTCTCGCGAGCAGCCACGCGAGCGAGGCCGTCAGCGCGAACGGCAACCAACGATCGTCGAAGCGAAAGCGCGGCTCTTCGAAGGCCGCCTTCTCGAGCCGATCGATGTGTTCATAAACGGCTTGGATCGCAACGGCGTCTCGAGCGGGAAAGAACTGGCCCTTGGTGTCCCGCGCCAGCTTCTCCACGAGGGTGGTATCGAGCGGAAGGAAACTGCCGTCCGACGCGCGCGAGCCGGTGCCGGCGACGATCGTGTGCACCCGCACACCCGCGCGTCGACTTGCAGCAGCAGCCTCCGCTGGACTGATCTCGCCGGCGGTCGCATCGCGCGCGAGGTTCTCCTCGCCGTCGGTGACCAGCACAACCACGCGCGATCGCGTGCCGCGCGACTCGAGGATGGCGGCCGCTCGCGCGACGGCGAGGCCGATGCCGGTCGCATCTTCGTCGTCGTCTTCGGCCACCCGCTCGACGTCATCGAGGATCTCCAGCAACGCTGCGTGATCGAGCGTGGACGGGCAACGGAGATCCGGGTATCGCGCGAAGGTCAACAGCGCGATGCGGTCGTCGGGTCGCGCCGCGATGAAGCTCGCCATCGCGGTCTTGGCGACCCCCAGACGGTCCGCCCCCGCCGCCATGTCGGTCGCCGCCATCGACGACGAGATGTCGAGACAGAGCACGATCTCGATCCCTTCGCGCACGCGCGGCACTGCGACGCGCTCCCGCGGCCCGGCAAGCGCGACGATCAACGCCGCCGCAGCGACAGCCTCCAGGATCGCGGGCAGCGCATCCATTCGCTGCCGACGCGATCGCGGCAGCGCGTGCATCCCTCGCAACGACAGCGGCACCCACGCAATCTGCTCACGAGCTCGACGTCGACGCAGCAGGAACACGACCAGCAGAAGTGGCAACGCGAACAACCACGCTGGTTGTTCGAGCCGTTCGAGAGAGAGAAGCGAGCCGAGGAAGCCGATCACGTGGACGCTCCTTCGCCGGTCGCCCTATCGCCGAGCAACGCTTCGATGCGCTCGAGCAGGCGCGTGCGATCGGTCGACGTCGATCCGCCGCGTGCGAACATCACGAGATCGGCAGCGCGCAGAACCGGGATTGCTTCCGCGATTCGCGAAGGCGCGGTGGCCGGCAGTCCACGGAGGGAGCGGGCGATCTCCTCCGTCGTCCACTCCATCGCCGACGGCAGCTCGGTCGCGGCGAGGAACTCGCGCACGAGGTGCGCCGCATCGACATGGAAAGCATCGGTATCGCGAGCATCCACGACGGCGCGTCCGCGCAGCGCGACGAGCCGCTCGCGCGCCACCGCGTGCGGCGATGGCGGCGGAGGAGCAACGACCGACGGTGCCGCGGGCAGCGGCCGCCGTCGCGATCGCCACCAAGCCGTCCCGAGCACAGCCGCCATCGCGGCGATCACACCGATCCAGACTCCGCGCGAAGACTCCTCGGTCTCGCCGATCAGCTCGGAGGAGAGCTCGACAGCTCCCGGGTTCATCGGATCGAGACGACCTCGCACGTCGAGCGTGATGGGCGTCACGTCACCGAGCCCCGGCGTGCGACTCGCGGGAACCACCACGGCGCCGAGCGCGAAGACGCACGCACGATAGCGGCGCGTCTCCACCGTGCGCCCGTCGCGTTGGGAACGCTCGTCGTCGATCGCTTCGAGATGTAGCGGCGCGAGCCAGGCCGGGTCGAAGGCGGCGATCGAGAGCGCTCGCGGCCAGCTCCGCTCGACCGTCAGTTCGAAGCGCTCGCCGAACTGCGGCGTCGCGGTACCGGCGCGCAGACTGGTGACCACGTCGCCCGCACTCGCACCGGGGTCGGACTGCGCTCGCGCGATGGCCCCACACGCGAGCACACCAGCAAGCCCGCCGGCGAGCACGCGGGCGCACGGCGTGGACGCCGTTCCGCTCCGTCGTGCGCGCGTCAACCCTTCTCTCCGCGCAGCTCGCGCATGCGGAAGTAGTCGAGGATGGGAGTCACGATCGCTTCGATGCGAGGCGTGCTCGGCACGCCGACGTCGATCCGGTCGACTCCCGCACGCCGCAGGGAATCGATCACTTCGGCGCCGAAGTCGTCCGCGAGCCGTGTCAGTCGGTCCCGGACGCGGGCGTCGGCGAAGTCGATGCGGCGAGTCGCGCCGCTCTCCGGATCGACGCAATCGATCAGACCCACCGGCGAACTCGGAACGGCGAACTCCGGCGGCAACAAGCGGATCGCGGTCACATCGTGCCGTCGTGCCAGGTGTCGCAACGGCATCTGCCAATCGTCAGCGAGAAAGTCGGAGACCACGAACACGATCGCGCGCTTGCGAACCTGCCGCATGAGTCGCTCGATGCCGGCTGCAAGTCCGGTTCTCGCGCCTCCCTGGCGGACGACCAGCATGTCACGGATGACGCGCAGCGCGTGCGGCTGCCCCTTCTTCGGCGGCACGAACCGCAGCGCGTCCGCGGCAAAGGTCAACAGCCCGATGCGGTCATCGTTGCGAACAGCCGCCAATGCGAGGCATGCACAGACCCGCGCCGCGGTCTGTCGAAGTGACCATGCGCCGAACCCGCCGTCCATCGACGGTGAGACGTCGAACAAGAACAGGAGGGTCAGCTCGCGCTCGTCGACGTACTTCTTCACGTACGGCCGCCCGACGCGCGCGGTCACGTTCCAATCGACGGCGCGCGGATCGTCACCAGGCTCGTATTCCCGAACTGATTCGAACTCCAGCCCGCTGCCGCGAAACACCGAGGTGTAGCCGCCGGACATCACCTCGCGCACGAGGCGATCGGCCTGCACCTGAATCCGTCGCACTTCGGCGAGGACTTCGGCGAGCTCGTCGTCGTTCGGATCCGATTCGTGCATGTTCAGGGCACGGGGACCGAATCGAACACCTGCCGAACGACCGCGCCGGAGTCGATGCCTTCCGCTTCCGCCTCGTAGGTGGTGAGCACGCGGTGGCGCAGTACCGCCATGCCGACCGACTTCACATCCTGCGGAGTCACGTAGGCGCGGCGATCGAGGAACGCACGCGCTCGTGCCGCCTGTACCAGCGCGATCGACGCGCGCGGCGACGCACCGTAGAGGATCAAGGGCCGCAGCTTCGGTAGTCCCGCGGCGGCCGGATCGCGCGTCGCATGCACGACGTCGACGACGTAGCGCTGGACCTTGGGATCGACATAGACCGCATCCATCAGGGAGCGCGCCGCGCGAATCTGGTCGAGGCTCGCGACCGGCTTCAGTGCGACCTTCGGACGGTGTCGTGCCATGCGCTCGACGATGCGCAGTTCGTCGTCACGCGATGGATACCCGACGACGATCTTGAGCATGAAGCGGTCGAGTTGAGCCTCCGGAAGCGCATAGGTGCCCTCGTGTTCGACTGGATTCTGCGTCGCGAGAACCAGGAACGGGTCGGGCAGCGCCCGTGTCTCGCCGGCCAGGCTGACCTGTCGTTCGGCCATCGCTTCGAGCAGTGCGCTCTGCACCTTCGCGGGCGCGCGATTGATCTCGTCGGCGAGCACGAAGTTGCCGAAGACCGGTCCCTCGCGCACGCTCCAGGTCCCGCTCCCGGGGTTGTAGACCTGGGTGCCGACGACGTCGGACGGCAACAGGTCGGGTGTGAACTGGATGCGCCGAAAGCTGCCGCCGAGCGCACCGGCGAGCGACTGCACCGCGAGCGACTTCGCCAGCCCGGGCAGGCCCTCGAGCAGCACATGCCCATCGGCAAGCAACCCGATCAAGAGGCCCTCGATCAGATCCCGTTGGCCGACGATCACGCTCTCGACCGCCGCGATGACCTCCGGAAGAAACGCGCATTCGCGCTCGATGCGGGCTGCGATCTCGTGGACTTCGGTCAAGACGGGTTCTCGCTCGTTTGCGTGAGTCGGAGTGGTCACGAACCCGAGGGCTCGCGAGGATCGGATCGGTCGAGTCCCTGCGGGGAGGACGAACGGGGCGCGAGTAGACGGAAGCCCAAGACCGCCCGCAAGGTCGGTCTCCGATCGTTGTGCATGTGGGATGCAAGCGCCCTCGGTGCCTCCGCCCGGTCGTCGACTCCCATGCGCCCGTGCGATGGCCCGCGTTACGCGAACCCCACGACAAGGCGCGTCACCTGGCGCTTGAGACGAGTTTGTCACCAGTCCGAACGGTTCGTGAATGCCTGCGGCGATCTCGCGACGACGTTCAGGAATCGTCCGGGCCAGCCACTCGCTCGTGATCGCTGGGCACTGCCGCGCGCGCTACGCTGAGAGATCATGAACGCAGCGATGCTCGGCGTGCGGCCTCGACACGTCATTCTCGGACTATTGCTCGGTGCCTCGCTCCCGATCCTGCCAGCGCAGGATCCCGCCACGCCCCCCGCGGGCGACACCCGCAACCAGATGTGGTGGCCGCCAACCGCGGACGACTGGGCAAAGCCGGTGCTGATCACGTTTCAACGCACGTGGGAGGACGCGGTTGCGGTGTCGAAGGAGACCGGGCATCCGATCCTGGTTTGCGTGAACATGGACGGCGAACCGGCGAGCGAACACTACGCCGGTGTTCGCTATCGCATGCCGCAGATCGCGAAGTTGTACGAACCCTATGTATGCGTGATCGCCTCGGTGTATCGCCACAACGCGCGCGACTACGACGAGCACGGCCATCGCATCCCGTGCCCTCGATTCGGCAGCGTGACCTGCGGCGAGCACATCGCGATCGAACCCTTCCTGTTCGAGAGGTTCATGGAAGGTCGCCGCATCGCGCCGCGCCACATCATGGTCGAGCTCGACGGCAAGGAGGTCTACGACATCTATTACGCCATGGACACCGCGTCGGTGTTCCAGGCCATCGGCGACGGCATCGCCGACCGAGCTCTGCCGACTCCGCCGATCGTGCGCGGCGACAAGCCGATCGTGGAGCGCGTCGCGAGTCGCGACATCGTCGATCGCGATGCCGTCGAGAAGGCTTACCGCGACGGCGACGAGGCGATGAAGCGGTCGCTGTTGGCCGCCGCACTGAAGTCTCCGGACGCAGCACCGGACGGTCTATGGCGTCAGGCGATCTTCGGACTCGATCCGGAACTGAGCAAAGCAGCCCGCGAGGGACTGGCGAAGTCGACTTCGGAATCCTCGCTCGACGTGATCCTCGAAGCGATGCGCGTGCCGCTGGATTCGAGCGAACGTGACCAGCTCGTCGGCGCACTGGAACGGATCGGCAAGACGTCCCCGCGCGCGCGTACCCTCGCGGTCGTACACCGCGGCCTCGATGCTCGGGCTGGTGCCGTGGACGTCGACGGCTGGGCCAAGGCCTTGGAAGGCGGTGCCTCATACGCTGCCGCCGCCGATGACGGCGATGCGCTCGCCCGCGTCGAGCGCTCCGCGGCCGCGGCGCGGGAGAAGCCGGCCGACCCGAACACGAAGGCGGAGCTCGCCGCCGCGATGCTCGCACAGGTCTTCGATCCCACGACGGCGCAGCCGCGCACCGTCGTCGGTCCGCGCGCGCGCCGCATGGAACAGCTCGTGCTCGAAGACACCGAGCGCACCGCTCGCGAAGCCGAACAGCTCGGCGCCAAGGGCTGGAACGTCGATGCCACGCTTGCGCTGATCGCGCAGCGCAAGGGCGAGACCGACGAGGCGATGCGGCGCGCGGAGGCGGCGATGAAGTCGTTGCCCTCCGATCCGACGAGTTGGACGGCGATGGCGGTCGTCTCCCTGTTCGCCGAGGGACGCCAGCGGGCGATTCGCACGGCGGTCCGAGCGGGCCAGGAGTGGCCGAAGGAATGGATGAGCGACGTCCACTCGGCCTACGCGGTGCTCGCGCGGCATCCGCTCGGCAACGATCGGCAGATCGCTTCGCACCATGACTTCCTCATCTACATGGGTGCCTACGGTCCGGCCGCACAGACGCTCGAGCTGGGTCTCGCGCGTTTCCCCGACAGTTGGGATCTGCACGACCGCTTCCGCAGCCAGGTGCTCACCGACAGCGGCGTGGAGGGACTCGATGCCGCCTACGCTGCGATGTTGGAGCGCAAGGACGCTTCGCTCAACCTGCGTTGGTTCGCGGGCTACGCCGGGTTGGTGCAGGCCGAGTTCCATCGGCGCAAGGGCGATCCGGCGGCGGCCGAGCAGGCGTACCTGCGCGCGGTCGGTCACTACGACCGTTGGATCGAGAACAACCCTGACTCGCGCGACACTGCCGATCACTACGTCGCGATCGCAATCGGCGGACTCGCGCGGCTCGCATTCGAAGCGGGTGACAACCGGCTCGCGGTGGATCGTGTCCTCGCTGCGATCGTGCGCAAGCCCGACGCGAGTAATGCGCTCGACGGACTCAACCTCTCGACGATCGACACTGCGAAGGCACTGGTCGCGCGACTGCGCGCGGAGAAGTCGGAGGAACTCGCCGCGAAGCTTCAGGGAGTCCTCGATTCCCTGGATCCAAGGCTGCTCGAGCCACCGGCCTATGAACGGGACTCCCAGGGCGGCAGCCCGAGCCCGGACGCCCAACGCGCGCGACAGCGCCAGCGCGAACGCCGCGGCCGCTGACTGCCACGCGCGAGCGTGCAGCGATCAGCACGCGCAGGGGCTGGTCCGACACTTCGGACAGCCCGATGCGTACTTCTCGCGGCCGACGTCTTCGAGATCGAGGCCGTGCAGCGAGGCGAGCGTCGCCAGCCACGCGTAGACATCGGCAAACTCCTCACGCAGATTCTTCGCCTCGCCGCGCCGGATCGCTCGGACGAGTTCGCCGACCTCCTCGACGAACCACAACAACGTACCCTGCACGCCGCGCGCCGAGTCTCGCTCCAGATAGATCGCCTCGATGAGCGCCTGAAAGCTCCGGGGTTGCTCCATGGAGTTCCTCAGCCGACCCGCTTGCACGTCAAGAGCAGCACATCCTCGCGCAGGCCGTCGCTGCCGGCTTCGGACTCGAGCGAGCCCATCACGAGGTTCATGAACGGGGACGTGTGCTTGGGGGAATGGCTGCGCACGAGGTCGAGCAGCTCCTGCATGCGAATCCCGGCCTCGTTGGTCTGCACGAAGCGCACTCCGGGCTGCACGTCGAGCTTCTCGGAGCGCAGCGCCTTCTCGAACACCGGACCGTCGTCGAGTCCGAGCGCGATCCCTTCCGCGGCCAGTTCGAGCACCTCTCCGGCGCGGCAGATCCACAGCGGCGCGCGGTAGCCCGCCTGATACAGCTTGGCGCCCTGCTCGGTCAGCTCGACAAGACTTGCCTTGGCGCAGATCCCACGCGGCAGTCGCTGGAACATCACCTTGTTGGTGTGCGCGAGCGCCTTGCGCGCATTGACGCCGGTATCGAGCGCGCGCACCAATTCGTCGCGCGCCAGCCGCACCGCGAGCACTGAGAGCGCGCTCGCACCTTCGGCGCTCACGGTCCAGACCACACCGCTCTTGGCGACGCCGAAGTAGTCGAGCCCGCCGCGCGAACCGGCGAGAATCGCACCATCGGCTTCGAAGCCGTCGACCGCGGCCGGATCGGTCAGCGCCTTGTCGCGTAGCTCGCGCACCGCCGGATCCATCGAGGCACTGGCGCCGCGACCCTTGTCCATTTCGGCGATCATCGCCGTGAGATCGTTGGCCAGGTACTGCACGGCGCGACCGAGTGCGGTCACCTCGTCGTTCCCAGCGACTCGCACTCGCACTTCGGTGCCGCCGCGACCGAGCTTGCTAACCGCGAGCCCCAGGTCCGTGAGGCGACTCGCGATCCCGCTGGACATCACCCAGCCGGCAATCGCCACGACCGCTCCCACGACCACCGACATCAGGGCACCGAAGAGCCACTGTCGTTGATCGCTCGGCCCCATCATCACGACGATCAAGATGCCGCCCAGCGCCGCCGACAGTCCGGTGCCGAGGGCGACCTTGAGCGCCAACTTTCCTGTGCTGCGTCCGCCGCGTTTGGCCATCGTGAGTCCGTGAGTCCGCGAGAGTCTAGCCCGGACTCTTCGTGAACGTCTGCTGCGATCGCCGCAACTCGCGCCCGTCCACGTCGCTACGTTGCCTCCTCCCTGGCAGCGTAGCGACGGCTACGCTTCGGTCGTCGCCAAACGCAGCTCCTTGCCGGACATCGACCTGCGCCGATCTCGCGACGACGTTCTCAAAGAACCCGGGCTATCCCGGACTCTTCCTGAACGTCTGCTGCGATCGCCGCAACTCGCGCCCGTCCACGTCGCTACGTTGCCTCCTCCCTGGCAGCGTAGCGACGGCTACGCTTCGGTCGTCGCCAAACGCAGCTCCTTGCCGGACATCGACCTG
>JBFXDD010000006.1:46280-144903 GCA_050181465.1 Planctomycetota bacterium | reverse complement strand
TGAACGTCTGCTGCGATCGCCGCAACTCGCGCCCGTCCACGTCGCTACGTTGCCTCCTCCCTGGCAGCGTAGCGACGGCTACGCTTCGGTCGTCGCCAAACGCAGCTCCTTGCCGGACATCGACCTGCGCCGATCTCGCGACGACGTTCTCAAAGAACCCGGGCTATCCCGGACTCTTCGTGAACGTCTGCTGCGATCGCCGCAACTCGCGCCCGTCCACGTCGCTACGTTGCCTCCTCCCTGGCAGCGTAGCGACGGCTACGCTTCGGTCGTCGCCAAACGCAGCTCCTTGCCGGACATCGACCTGCGCCGATCTCGCGACGACGTTCTCAAAGAACCCGGGCTATCCCGGACTCTTCCTGAACGTCTGCTGCGATCGCCGCAACTCGCGCCCGTCCACGTCGCTACGTTGCCTCCTCCCTGGCAGCGTAGCGACGGCTACGCTTCGGTCGTCGCCAATCGCAGCTCCTTGCCGGACATCGACCTGCGCCGATCTCGCGACGACGTTCGCGAACGGTCTGGGTTCGGCAGTCGCGGGAGTCGCGCTCACGGCAATCCCAGCGCGTGCACGCCGAGCAGGACCAGCGCGGCATAGACCCCTGCCATCACGTCGTCGGCCATCACACCGAGCGCGCCCGGCATCTCTTCGAAGCGGCGAATCGGCGGCGGCTTGAGGATGTCGAAGATCCGGAAGAGCAGGAACGCGACGGCGTGCGTGGTCGGCAGCGGCCGACCGTGGAGCCAACTGTCGATCGCCACCACGACGAGGTAGCCGACCACCTCGTCGAGCACCACGGCACCCGGGTCGCTCACCCCGAAGATCCGACCGATCGCTCGCGTCTGGCACGTGCCGATCGAGAAGAGCGCGAGCGCTAGACCAGCGAGCAACCACGTGAGCGTGGGTGGGTCGAACATCGCTCCCAGCACGATGGCCGGGACCACTCCGCCGAGCGTGCCGAAAGTCCCCGGTGCGACGGCGACCATCCCCAAGCCTCCGGCGGTCAACAGGAGGGCCGAGAGCCGGTCGCGAAGCGGCAGGTCGCGCAGCCTCAGCTTGCGCGGAGCAGATGTCGGACCTTCCACAGGTAGTTCGTTCCGGACCACAGGGTCAGTGCAAGGGTGACCCAGATTCCGATCGCGGCGACCGGTCGCCAGAACTCGGCGCCGGATACCAGCGTGAGCAGTGCACCGGCCGTACAGGCCTGCGCGACCATCTTGATCTTGCCCAGGCGATCGGCGCCGAACTCCATGCCCTGCGCTTCGGCGAATCCACGCACCGCGGTGACGAGGAACTCACGACCGACGATGAGCACCACCATCCAGGCAGCGAGGTACGGCTGCGCAGCGTGAAAGCGCAAGAGCGCGATCAGCGTGCCGCTGACGAGCACCTTGTCGACAAAGGGGTCGGCAACGCGGCCAAAGGGCGTGACCTGTCCGTAGCGACGCGCGAGCCAGCCGTCGACGAAGTCGGTAGCAGCCGCGACCACGAAGACCGTGAAGGCGACCCATGCCAGAGTGCGATCGGGCGCGTGGTCGGGACCCGCACACTCGAGCACGGCCACGCACGCGATCGTCAGCACGAGTCGTGCCAGCGTGATCGCGTTGGGCAAGTTCACCGGGCGACTCCCGCGGCGGGTCGCGCGATCAGGTCGTAGTCGTCGGCACCGGTGATGAGCACGTCGAGCATGTCGCCGGCGGCAAGTCCGTCGGCCGGGATGCGCACGACGGCGTCGACTTCCGGCGCATCCGCAGTGGTGCGGGCCAGGACGATGCTGCCGGACGCCGCCGGATCCAGTCCATCGACCAGAACCCGCATGGTCTTCCCGACCAGTGCGCGATTGCGTCGGAGGTGGATCCCCTTCTGCAGGGCCATGATCTCGGCACGCCGCTCTTCGGCGATCTCGTGGGGAACGAGGTCGGTTCGCTCGTAGGCCGTCGTGCCCTCTTCGTGCGAATAGGTGAACACACCGAGACGTTCGAAGCCGAACTCGGCGACGTAGTCCCGCAACTCGCGCTGGTCCTCGGCCGTCTCGCCTGGGAAACCCACGATGAAGGTCGTGCGGATGGCGATCCCAGGAACCTCGTCGCGCAGTCGCGTGAGGATCGTGCGCACTTGCTCGCTACTGACCCCACGACGCATCGCGCGCAGCATCGAACTGCTGATGTGCTGCACGGGGATGTCGAGGTACGGCACGACCTTCGGATGCTCACGCATTACCCGTGTCAGTTCCGGAAGGACGGTGTGCGGATACGCGTACATCAACCGCACCCATTCGATGCCGGGGGTGTCCGCGACACGCTCGAGCAGAGTGTGGATCGAACGCTTGCGGTCGAGATCCAGGCCGTAGGCGGTCGTGTCTTCGGCGACCAGCACGATCTCCTTCTGCCCGCTGGCCGCGATGCGCCGCGCCTCCTCTTCGAGGACGTCCAGCGGCTTGCTGCGATTGCGGCCGCGCATGGACGGGATGGCGCAGAAGGAACAAGTGTGATCGCAGCCCTCCGAGATCCGCAGATAGGCGTAGCTCTTCGGGGTGAGCAACATGCGACCTACGTCGGAGCGCGCCGACTTCGGTCGCCCGCCGTCCACCGTCGCGATCATCCGCTTGTCGGTCCCGTTCACCAGACGCCGCACCACCGCCGGCACGCCCGAGTAGTCCGAGATGCCCATCACGGCATCGAGTTCGGGAATGGACTGACGCAGGTCCTCGGCGTAGCGCTGGGCGAGGCAGCCTACGGCGACGACGCCCTTGACGGACCCCTCGTCCTTGAGTCGGCAAGCTTCGAGGATCGTGTCGATCGACTCCTGCTTGGCTTCTTCGATGAAGCCGCAGGTGTTGACCACGACGACGTCCGCAGCCTCCGGCTCCCGCACGATCGACAGCCCCTCTTCGGCGACGTGCCCGAGCAGCACTTCGGAATCCACCAGGTTGCGTGCGCAGCCCAGACTGATGAGGCAGACCCGGATCGCTTCGTTCACGTTCGCCTACCGTCGGCCGCGGCCGCGTTGAGCGGCCCGGCCGATGATTGTGCCGACGTTCTCACGCCGGCTTGGACTGCACGACCCACACCTTGACCGTGGCGTTCACGTCGGCGTGGAGGTGGACCGGAACGTCGTAGACGCCGATCTCCTTGAATGGCTGATCCAAACGGATCGCCCGGACATCGATCGCGACCCCGCGCGCCGCAAGTGCCTCGGCGATCGCCGCAGCGTTCACGGAGCCGAAGAGGTGACCCTCCTCGTTCGCGCGACCCTCGATGGTGATCGAGGTCGCTTCGATGGTCGCGGCGAGCTGCCTCATGGAGTCAGCGCGCGCGCGCTCGGCGGCCTCGTAACGAGCCCGCTCCTTCTCGATCTGGGCGAGATTGCCCTTGTTGACGTGGACCGCCAGGCCGAGCGGCAGGAGGTAGTTGCGGGCATAGCCCGGCTTGACTTCGACCAGGTCGCCGATGCGACCGAGCTTGTCGACGTTGCGCTTGAGCAGGACTTGCATGGCTCAGATCCTCCCGACGAAGGGCAAGAAGCCCATATGACGCGCATGCTTGATCGCCTCGGCGAGCTTGCGCTGGTTCTGACCCGAGAAGCCCGAGCGGCGGCGCGAGACGATCTTGCCCGTCGAGCCGATGAACTTCTGAAGGTAGGCGATGTTCTTGTAGTCGAGCGGCTCTTCCGGCTCGACCAGCTTCTTCGGCCGACCGAAGCGCGCGAACTTGCCGCCGCGACCACCGCCGCGCCGACCGCCTTCGCCACCACCGTAGCCGCGCGATCCGCCGTCCGACGAACCCTCGCCGCTCTGACCACCGTTGGATTGGTATTCGCTCATGTCAGATCACTCCTCTCCCCCGCTTTGGTTCTTCGGCGCGTCGCCAGCATCGGCGGGGCCGTCCTCGACTTCGATCGCGTTGTCCTCGGCGACCGCTTCCGGCACCGGAACGGTGGTTACGTCTTCGACGCGCACTTGGCTCTCGTCGAATGCTGCTTCCGGCTCGAACGC
The DNA here is from genome assembly GCA_050181465.1 of Planctomycetota bacterium. GTDB lineage: Bacteria > Planctomycetota > UBA1135 > UBA1135 > UBA2386 > JACRLW01. Next base: position 140,911 of record JBFXDD010000006.1, on the reverse strand, counting down.
CGATTCCGGAATCGCTTCGGCCACCAGCGTGAGGTGACGCAGCACCGGCTCGGAGAACTCGAGGTCGCGGCGGATGCCGGCGAGCGCGGGCGTCTCGGCTTCGAAGAAGACGAGCATGTAGGTGCCGCGGAGTTGGCGTTGGATGGGATAGGCGAGACGCCGCTCATCCCAGCGCTTGGCGCTCTTGATGGCAGCGCCGTGCTTGGTGAAAAGGGTGCAGACCTGCTCCTTGAGCGGCTGCCAGCCCTTGCGCACTTCCCGGTTGTCCAGGAGGAGCATCGATTCGTAGGTTCGCTTCAACTGTTGATCTCCGGAGCGATCACGATCCCGCCGCACTCGCGACGAAACCGTTGTGGCGCTCCATCAGGGTTTCGAGGGAAGAACCGGCGCACCACTCAGTGATGACGTCGGCACAACGCTCGACGACCGATCGGAGAACCTCCCGTTCCTCGGGAAGGAAGCGAGCCAACACGAAGTCCGCGACGTCGGTGTCGCCGCCTGAGGCGGAGACACTGCGGTCGCGTTCGGCGGGTTGCCCGATACCGAGACGGAGACGGGGATAGGCGAGAGATCCTTCGGGTCCGAAGCCGAGGAGCGAACGCTCGATCGACTTCAAACCGTTGTGACCACCCGAACTCCCCGACGGCCGGACTCTAATCCGGCCCAGCGGTAGGTTCAGATCGTCGACGACGACAAAGAGCGACTCCGGGGACAGCGCCAGCGCCCGCAAGAGCGGTGCTGCGACATCGCCGGAGAGGTTGACGTAGGTCAGCGGTTTCACGAGCAAGACCGCATCGGGTCCGCACGTGCCACCACCTTCGATCCGTGCAACCTGGGCTTTGACCTTGCCGCTGAAGCCGTGCCCCAAGTGGGAGTCGCGGCGGTCCAGACGACGAAAGTCGAGCCCCAGCTTCGCGGCGAGTCGATCGAGGACCATGAAGCCCGCGTTGTGGCGGGTATCGACGTAGTCGGGACCGGGATTGCCGATGCCGATCACGACGCGACGTGGTTCCACGTTCGGGGTCGACGCGAGGAAGGGGCGAGAAGTCTAGCGACGGGCCTCACCGCGGCCAAGCCCAGTGCCGGCCGTCGGGTCGACCCGGATTCCCGTCAGGCGGTGACGCGGCAGACGCGCGTCGTGGGTGCAACCGCGAGCTCCACGCCCGCGGGCAACTCGAGGTTGGCCGCCGTGATCGCATCGCCGACGCCCAGGGCGCCGACCTTGACCTCGATGTTGAGCGGGACCGAGTCGGGCATCGCGCGGACCGCCAAGGTGGTGGTGTCCTTCACGAACACACCGCCGCGGCTGACGCCCTCGGGAGTGCCGATGAAGGCCAACTCGACCACGAGCGGGAGCGGCACGTTCATGTCGATGCGACGGAAGTCGACGTGCAGCGGGAAGTCGAAGAGCGGATCCCAGTGAACGTCCTGCAGAAACACCGGCTCGGTGCCGCTGCCGGTGCTCAGGTGGAACACCTTGCGCCGCTTGCTCAGCTCCATCTGCAGAGTGTGCAGGTCGACGCTGAGGTGCACAGCATCCTTGTCTTGTCCGTAGAGAACGGCCGGCACGTAGCCTTCGTCACGCAGGTGACGCATCGCGTTCTTGCCGGTGGCCGTGCGCGATTGCGCCTTCAGAGTCGTCACTTCCATCTTGGATCCTCGGAACTTGGTGGGTGAATGTCGGGGTGTCGCAGTGTGCCCGTGAGAACGATGGTCGGGCTCAACGCGTCTCGAAGTCGCGATGCGCGGGCTCGAACAACGAACTCACGCTCTCGCTGCGGTGAATGCGATCGATCGCGCGCGCGAGCAGCGGTGCGACCGAGGCTTGAATGAGTCGTGCGGGACGCGGGCCGCGCATCGGAATGGTGTCGGTGCAGAGCACGACTTCGGCCGGGCACGCGTCGAGCTTCTTGACGGCATCGCCGCACAACACCGCGTGGGTTGCGACGATGAACACGCGCTTCGCGCCGCGCTCCTTGACGATGCGGGCGGCATCCGAGATCGAGCCACCGGTCGAGATCATGTCGTCCACCAACACGACGTCGCGACCGTCGACGTCACCGACGACGTTCTCCGCCACCGTCTCACTGCCGCTGATCCGGCGCTTGTCGACGATCGCGAACTCGGCGCGCAGGTCCTTGGCATAGGCGCGCGCGAGCTTCGTGCCGCCGACGTCGGGCGACACGATGACCGGACGATCTGCTCCCAGCTCCCGCACCTTCTCCATGAGCACCGGCCGGGCGTAGAGATGGTCGACGGGGATGTCGAAGAAGCCCTGGATCTGCGCCGCGTGCAGGTCGATCGCGACCACCCGATGGGCGCCGGCAGTCGTGATCAGGTTCGCGACCAGCTTGGCGTTGATCGGGACGCGTCCCTCGTCCTTGCGGTCCTTGCGGGCGTAGCCGAAGTACGGGATCACCGCGGTGATCGTGCCGGCGGAAGCGCGTCGCAAGCAATCGATGAACGACAGCAGCTCGAACAGGCTGTCGTGAACCGGCGGCGAAGTGGGCTGCACGACGAACACGTCGGCACCCCGCACGTCGACCTCGACCTTCAGGTTGATCTCGCCGTCGGGGAAGTCGGAGATCGCGGCCTCGCCGAGCGGAATGCCCATGTGCGTGCACATGTCGCGCGCGAGTTGCGGGTGGGCGCGGCCGGAGAAGACGCGCAGGCGTTCACCGCGCTTCATCGCTTCCCCTCGTTGACCGGCTTCTCCAGCTTGCGCGCTGGCACTCCGATCCAAGTCTCACCGGCGCCGACGGAGCTGTTGCGGCGCACGACCGCGCCGGCACCGAGGGTTGCGCCCTCGCCGATCTCGACCGGGGCGACGAGTACCGTTCCGCTGCCCACGAACGCACGCGCGCCGATGCGCGTCTTGTGCTTGTGCTTGCCGTCGTAGTTCGCCGTGATCGTCCCGGCGCCGACGTTGACCTTCTCGCCGAGTTCGGCGTCGCCGAGATACGCGAGATGCTTGGCCTTGCTGCCGCGACCCAGCCGCGACTTCTTGACCTCGACGAAGTTGCCGATCTCCGCGCCGTCCTCGAGCACGGCGCTCTGCCGAAGGTGCGCGAAGGGCCCGACCTCGCAGTCTTCGCCGATCACGACGCCGCTGCGCAGGACGGTGCACGGCAGGATGCGCGTGTTGCGACCGATGGCGACACCGTGATCGATCCACACCGACGCCGGATCTTCGATCAGCACGCCGTTGCCCAGGTGCTCGTTGAGGATGCGTTCCTGCATCACCGCGCGCGCGATCGCCAATTGATGCAGGGAGTTGACGCCGAGCGACTCGATCGCGTCGTCGAGTTCCAGCGTTTCGATCGCGGCCCCCTCCGCCAAGAGCCCGGCGATGGTGTCGGTGAGGTAGAGCTCACCCTGCGCATTGTCGGTCGTCAGGCCCCTCAGCGAGCGCCGCAGCGCATCGGCGTCGTAGCAGTAGACGCCGACGTTGATCTCGTCGATCGCGCGCTCGTCGTCGCTGCAGTCGCGCTCTTCCCGGATGCCGAGCACCGCACCGTCTTCGTCGCGCAGGATGCGTCCGAGTCCGGTCGGGTCGTCGGCGATGGCCGTGAGGATCACGGCTGCACAGTCGCCCCGAGCGCTCGCGAGCGCGGCGTAGGTCTCACCGCTCAGAAGCGGCATGTCGCCGTAGCAGACCAACACGTCGCCGGTGAACCCTTCGAGCGCGGTCATCGCCACCTGCACGGCGTGGCCGGTGCCGCGCGGTGCGCCTTGATCGACGATCGTCAGGCCTTGCCGCTCGCTGAGCGTCGCCTCGACTTGCTCCTTACCGTGATGCAACACCACCACCGTCCGAGCCGGCGCCAGGCCCGCGACTTCATCCAGCACGGTCCCGAGCAGCGTGCGACCGCAGATCGGTAGCAGCACCTTCGGGAGGCGGACCTTGGTGCGCTTGCCGAGGCCGGCGGCGAGGACGATGACGGCGAGCGGGCGGGACATGAGGCTTCGCCGCAGTCGGCGAAAAAGGGGCGAGGATTCTCGGGATCGAGAGCCGGGCGGTCAAGCCGGACGTGGGAAGGATTGTCGATGGCGGACGACGGATCCAGGGAACCTCGCCCGGCCGCTTGGCCCCGCCGAAGCGGTCCGTAGGCTCCCGCTCGCGTGCCGCACGTCGAATTCGCCCAGGCCATCCAGACCCACGTTCCGGTCCCCCCGTCGGAAGTCGACGGGACGACGGTTCGAGAAGCGCTGGATGCCGTGTTCGCCCAGGTTCCGCGGCTGCGCGGCTACATCCTCGACGAGCACGACCGGCTGCGCTTTCACGTCGCCGTCTTTGTCGATGGCAAGGCCGTCAGCGATCGACTGCTGCGGACCGAGGTGCCCGCATCGGCGCGGATCTTCGTAGTCCAAGCGCTCTCCGGCGGCTGAACCGGTGACCACCCGCCCGGCGCGGCGTTCCACGCCACCGGCTCGACAGCCAGTCTGCACGCTAGCCCGGATGATTCGTGAACGTCTGCTGCGATCGCCGCAAGTCGCGCCCGGCAGCGTCGCTACGTCGGCTCCTCCGTGGCAGCGTAGCTACAGCTACGCTTCGGTCGTCGACCGACGCAGCTCCTTGCCGGACATCGACCTGCGTCGATCTCGCGACGACGTTCACGAATCATCCGGGCTAGTCCGTTCGCCCGGGAGTCCGTTCGATTCCATCGACCCCATGTCCGACCGCCTGTTCCTCGGGACCCGAAAGGGTCTGTTCCGACTCGAACCCGACCAACACCGCGGCTGGCGAATCGCCCACACCGCCTTTCTCGGCACACCGATCAGCATGGTGTTGCCCGACCGCAGGGACGGGACGCTGTACGCGGTCGTCAGTCTCGGCCACTTCGGGGTGAAGCTGCACCGCTCGGAGGACGGCGGGAACACCTGGAGCGAAGTCGGCGTGCCGGCCTACCCCCCGCGCCCAGAGGGCGCGCCCGACGAGAAAGACATGTTCGGTCGGATCCTGCCGGCGAACTTGCGAGAGATCTGGGCCCTCGAGCCCGGCGGTGCGGACCGGCCCGGCCGATTGTGGGCAGGCACCATCCCAGGCGGCTTGTTCCGTTCCGAGGATCGCGGCGCGACCTGGCAGTTGATCGAGTCGCTGTGGAACGAACCGCGGCGCAAGAATTGGCTTGGGGGCGGTGCCGACGCGCCGGGCATCCACTCGGTCTGCGTCGACCCGCGCGATTCGCGGCGGCTTGCGGTCGCGGTGTCGTCCGGCGGTGTCTGGCACAGCGAGGACGACGGCGAGCACTGGGTGAGCGGCTGCGAGGGAATGCGCGCCGCCTACGCACCGCCCGGGCAGGAAGAGGATCCCGACGGTCAGGATCCGCATCGCATGGTCCGCTGCCCCGCGGCGCCCGATCGGGTCTGGGTGCAGCACCACAACGGCATCTTTCGTTCCGACGACGGCGGACGGCGCTGGTCCGAGATCCATCAAGCCGGACCGTCGACCTTCGGTTTCCCCGTCGCGGTGCACCCGCGTGATCCCGACACCGCCTGGTTCGTGCCGGCACAGAAGGACGAGTACCGCGTGCCGGTCGACGCGAAGGTCGTGGTCACGCGCACGCGCGACGGCGGCAAGAGCTTCGAAGTGCTGAGCCGGGGCCTGCCGGGTGAAGCGGCCTACGACCTCGTCTATCGGCACTGCCTGGACATCGCGAGCGACGGCAACCAACTCGCCTTCGGGTCCACCACCGGCAGCGTCTGGAGCACGCGCGACCAGGGCGACTCGTGGCAAACGGTGAGCGAGCACTTGCCGCCGGTGTACTGCGTGCGATTCGGGTGACCGCTCGCTCGGCTGTGGCAGCTTCGTCGTGACATTGCGCGGGAATTGGCGACGGGTTTCGAGCTCACGGGCCGCTGACTGATCGTGCGCCGACGAAAGGCACATTGCGAACGCATATCGCGTGGCACTCAGTCGCAAGTCACTCAACCGCAAGTCAGCCGGCCGCACGGAGCCACTCCATGCCCCCATTCGAATTCGTACCCAACTTCTCGATCGACCGTATCGTGGCGCTCTTCAAAGAGTGCACGCCGCGCATTCTCGTCGTCACCGACGGACTCAACTACAGTGCGACGGACAGCTTCGGCCTCACGGAATTCGTCGACACGCTTCGCGCGACCAGGATCGCCGGAATGACGCCGGAGATCCACACCGCGATCTACTCACCCACCGGCACGGTGGCTTTCGACGAGGCGACCAAGCACTTCTCGAGCTTCAGGTTCAGCGACCCGCAACGGGGGTTGCGCAGCGGTGGCTACGACGTCTGCTTCCTGCTCGGGTCGCGAACTGCCGGGGCGAGCGGCCTGAAAGACGAAATCGGCGGGCTGGCCGCCGTCATCGAGTTCATGCAGCAGGGCGGTGGGCTGTTTGCCACCGGCGATCACGAGGACCTGGGGGCCGCACTGTGCAAGGACATCCCGCGAGTCAACCGAATGCGGAAGTGGACCGTCGACGTTCCCGAGGGCAGCGACGCAACGCGACTCACGACGACCCTCCCCGGCGACAACGACGTCTACGACTTCAACGACCAGCAGGATCGCCACCCGCAGCGCTTGTTCGTGAACTATCGAAGCCTCGCGGGAGGCATCGACTTCGCGCATCCCCTGTTGCAGATTCCGAGCACGAACCGGGCGATCGAAGTGTTTCCGGATCACCCGCACGAAGGCGAGTGCGTCCTGCCTCTGGACCTCGGTACGAAGATCGACTCGACCCGCGCCGACGAGTGGCCGGCCGCGATCGACGGCGGCGCAAAGCCCACGCCCGAGCTCGTCGCGCTGACCATGTCTGCCGGCCGCGCGATCCCGGCATTCTCGAAAGCGCCGGTCACGCCGCGCTCCTTCATCGCCATCGCCGCCTACGACGGTCACCGCGGCGGGGTAGGCCGGGTCGTGACGGACGCGACCTGGCACCACTTCGTCAACATCAATGTGCAACCGGCAAAGGCACCGCTCGCAGAGCGCGATCTGCGCGACATCAAGCAGTACTACTCGAATCTCGCCACCTGGTTGATGCCCAAACGTCGGCGGCGCTGCCTGCGCTATCCACTCCTGGTTCGCGAACTGATCGCATATCCGCTCTTCGAGGAACTACGTCCCTTCCCGCTCCCGCCGTTGCCGGATCCCGACCCGATCCTGCTGGCGCAAATCGGCGAACAGATCCGCAGCGCGCTCGCGCGATCTCGTGGTCGATTCGTCGCCGAAGAGATCGCTTCCGACGCCATGGAAGACGCGCTTGGCCCGGAGTTCGAGCAGCGTCTCAGCGAAGCCGGCAAGCGACTCGGCGGGATCTCCGTGCAAACGACACGCAACGTGGCCATGGCGGCCTTCACTCATGCAGCGGTCGCGGGGCTCGCCGCAGACTCGTCCAGGGATCACGAGAAGCTCCTTTCCGCACTGGATGGGCGGTCCAAGGAGATGACGGCCAAGGCAGTCCGCGCCTACCTGAAGGTCGCGCGAGAAGACGCGCGGCGACTGCTCGCGACCCTGGATCGTTTCGACGGCTGAGCGGAGCCCTGAGCACCGGGCAACGGCGTCGCGGCGGCGATCCCGAGCCAGGTATCGGCATCGGGTGAATTGCCGCGGCTGGATCGCGACCGCACGTCGTCTCCCGCATGGTGCTGCGACCGATCCTGGAAATCGCAGCCCACCCCAACCGATCCAGTCATGAAGAAACTCGCCAGCGTTCTCTCTTGCACTCTCCTGGTACTGCAACTCGGAGCCCAGTCCGTCACCGAAGCGAGTACCGACAAAGCGCTTCTGAAAGCAGTGCATTCCAAAGCGACCGCCGCCTGGGATGCCAAGAACTGGGATGCCGCGATCGTGGCCTATCGCGAAGTCGTCAAGCTGTCGCCGAAGGACGGCGAGGCGTGGCATCACCTCGGCTACGCATTGCACATGACCCAGCAGCTCGATGAGGCGCTGATCGCTCATCTCGAAGCGACCAAAGACGCCCGCTACGGCGCGATCGGTTGGTACAACGCCGCGTGCGTGCACGCGCTGAAGGGACGCAAGGAACAGGCCATCGAGGCGCTCGAACAGAGCGTCGCCGGTGGCTTCGGTGATCGCCAGCAGTTGCTGGGCGACACCGACTTCGAGGCGCTGCACGGCGATGCCCGCTTCCAGAAGCTGGTCGAGTCGCTACCTGACGCACCGAGCGCGCGAGCGGCGAAGCCGTACGCCTACAACGGCAAGCGCTCCGGCGCGCGTCTCGCCTACTTCAGCGCCGGCGGTTCGCCCGGGCAGGTTGCGATCGACTTCGGTCAACCGGTATGGAAGGCGGAGTACGCCGAGCAGGTGAAGAGCGACTCGAATGTGGGCAGGCGCTGGCGTTGCGGCCTCGACTTCTGGACGACCTTCGACACCAACATCGACCTGTCCATCGCCGGCACCGAGATCCCCGCGGGCAACTATTACCTCACCCTCGAGCGCACCGATGCGAACAGCATTGTGCTCTGGTTCAACGACCCCGCTCCGATCCGCAAGCGCAAGCTCGACGCCTACGTCGCCCACCTGGTGACCGGCGGCATCGCGGTGCCCATGACCCTCGGTGAGGGCGAGGACACGGCCGAAGCTCTCGACTTCCGCTTCGTCACCGGCAAAGAGAACGGCAAGGCGACGCTCGAGCTTCGCTTTGGCCCGTATCTGCTGAGCGCACCGATGAAGCTGCACTTCGACCGCTGAGGAGCGATCGGCGAGTGCGCCGCGACACCCGGCGCACCGCGCGAACCCCGACAAGGTCCTCGGACCGACTCAGGGTCGCAGTGCGACGACGGCACCCTTGGTGAGGAACAGGCAGCCGGTCGAGTGCAGGGGCACGCCCTGCACCGCGAGGATCGCGTAGGCCAGCGCCGGGTCGTTCGGAATCGCGATGCAGAAACTCGCCGGCGATCCCGAGGCGGCTTCCACCACGTCCGGTGTGACGTTCAAGAAGCTCTGAGTGCAGAACAGCGGTGCCCCCAGGGCGGTCGCCGGAATTTGCAGGCCGCTCAGGCCGATCATCACCAGCCCCGTGGCGGTGGGGCTGTCGAACTCGATGCAGAAGTTGTTTCCCAGCCGCGGTCGCGACGTGCATCGCAGGTCGATTCCACCGCCGGGTGACCCGGGCGCGATGGCGTCACAGTCGAAGGTGTACTCCCAGGTGTCGTCGAGCAGGGTTCCACTCGCCGATTGACCGCCGAACATGACGAAGCGAGCCCTCCACTCGTCCCAAACGAAGCCATGACGACCACGCGCCGCCGGTGTGAGTTCGGTCAGGCGCTCGTTCACGTAGGAGTCCTCCCACTCGTTCGTGCCGCCGATCGCCACGCTGGTGCCGGACACCATCCCGCCGAACGAGACGATCCGATTTCGATGCGGGTCCTGAACGATCGGCGTCGAGCTGCGTGCCGAGATGACTGAGTTCACCGGCAGCGGCCGCCAAGTAACCTGATCGAATTCCCACTTCTGATAGCTCGTCGACGAGACGTCGCGACCGGTGAGCAACACATGGCCCGTCGTCGCGTCGTAACACATCGTCGGACGCTCGAGCGCAGGCGGGAGTCTCGGTGGAGTCAGCTCCGTCCACGTGGTGCCGTCGAAGGCCCACATGTCGTTGAGTCGAGTCGTGTTCGTTCCAACGCCGCCAAACAGCAGTACGCGGTTGCTCAGCCAATCGTAGGTGGCCGCCGCACTGAAGCGGGCCGGCGGACGGACCGGCGGATTGAGCAAGGTCCAGTCCGCTCCGTCCCAGGTCCAAGTGTCGTCGAAGCGAACTCCCAGGTACTGTGCACCACCGAACAGGACCGTGAGGCCGAGTGATGCGTGGTATGCCGCCGCCGGCCCGAATCGTGGCGACGGTGAGTTGGCCGGACTGGCCTGGGTCCACTGATCGCCGGTCAGTAGCCACGTGTCGTTGCGAAGCGCGGCGAGAGTCGACTCGCCGCCGAAGAGTACGACGTTCGAGTTGTTGCGATCGAACACCATCGCGTGATCGCGTCGAGGGCTGGGCCAGGTCGGCGAGCGCCCGGTGAGCGGCGTCCAGTCCACACCGTTCCCGATCAGCCCGCTGTAGTCGGCGGTGGCACGACGATCCCCGGTCATCTCGACGATCAGTGTCCGCTGACTCGGTGCTTGTGCGGAATCGTCGAGCAGCCATCGGGTGAGGAAGCGACTCCCTGACGACGCGGGCGCGATGAGAGTCACTCGCGTTCCCACCGGATAGAAGCGCTCGAACGGCGTCGTCCCCGAGTTGCGCCCCAGGAAGTCATTGGTATCGACGAACACCGTGACCCCCGCAGGGACCGAATCGACCCGCAGCGAGTAGATGGGCTCATAGCGAGCTTGGATCGAGAATGGTGCTGCACCGATGTCGCCCAGATCGAGTCGAGTCTGCCACATCGGCTGTGGCTGACCCGCGACGATCCATTGAACGAAGCGGTGGGAGATGCCGGCGACGCCGGTGGACGACGGCGCGAAGACGGTGAGGGCTTGCCGCGGCGGATAGCTGCGTTGGAACGGAGTCACGCCGTTCGACAGGACACGACGATCGGATTGCGTGATCGTCATCGGCACCGGGATCGGCTGACCACCGGCCGTCGCAGTCACGTCGACATCGACCCACACCGGTGTGTAGCGCTCACGACCGAACCAGGTGAACCGACAATCCAGACTGGCTGGAGTCGGGCCACCCTGGAGCGAGAAGGCCGGAGCGACGAAGGTCGCAGGGTGGAGAGGGTGGTAGGTAACCCCGTTGTAGTCACCCCAACGATCGATGTTCGGCCCGCTCGTGCCCTGCGAAAGGAACTGATAGGTGCCTCCGCCAAAGCCGGGCTCGTCAGGGTCGTTGAGAACCACGACTGTCGACGGAAACAGAGACGGCCCTCCGGCAGCCATCACGACCGCCTTGTGATTGAAGGCGTTCTTCGAGACTGCCGGGTAGAGAAATGCGACGTCATTACTCCAGATGTCTTCCTCGTGTGTGAGCGTGCGTGTCGTCGTATCGAATACCGAGACTCGCACGAAGGGCCGGGGTCGACCAGGAACCGGGGCCGAGGAGTAAGCGAATCCGGCCTCCGTTCCCGCCATGTAGGCGCCGGTGATCCGGTGGTCCGTGAATCCTGCCCAGTTGCGAAGATCGGGGCCGGGCGCTGAGGCTGCAACGGTCGACGTGATGGCCGTCGTGTGGTCCGAGAACGACAACTGCCCGCCGTCGGGCCACCAGAACAAGCGGAGTGTGTTCGCACTCCTGCGCGCTGCCCCGTACATGGTGTCGGCCGCATTCTGCGTGAGCCGAACAAGCGAGGCACCCAACGCGACGTCGGTGTACCACTCATAGGAGATCACTCCACCGGCGGCGAGATCAGCCAGCGGAATGCGCCACCACACGAAACCGACACCTGTATTCGCGTCGCGAAAGATAGCGGACGTCCCGTAGAGGAAGCTGTTCGAGCAGGCGAGATCCGGGAAGTCCATCCAGAGTCCGGCCGGAAAGCCGAAATCGGTGGGCGAGAAGTCGTACGTGTAAAACCGTTGCAGCCCCAGCGTTTCGTCACGAAGCGCATCGCGACCTCGGGCGACGGCAATGCGATGACGGCCGGTCATGGTGACCGGCGAGTAGTTGTACTGAAGGATCCACAGATCCAACTGCGGATTCGTGTGGGTGCGGACGAGCCGCTGATCACCGCTGAACCCACCATCGGAGTTCGGGAATCGGTTCGGTGGTGCGAGCAGCGACCAAGTGACGCCGGAGTCGCTCGACAGCGCCGCGCTCGAGTTGTGGGTCGACAGCACCATGTCGTGCTCGACCAGTGCCTGTGGTTCCGGCGGCCACGTGCTCAGCGACCCGGCGGGCAAGGCGCCGCGCGAATACCAGAGCGCGAAGTCGCCCGGCGCATCGAGCAGCCGGCCGAGAGTGGTCGGCGGAGAAGTCGGCAACGGCAAGCTCTGGCCGACCGCCGGCGGAATCACGACCCGCTTGTGATTGGGCGCCTGGGGTGCGGTCGACGCGGGCTTGGCCCTGGGCGGCAGGGGAACGGGTGCACCGAGCACCGGACCGGCCAGGAACGAAGAAAAAGGCGGACCAGCCTGGACCTGGGTCTGCAACCGAAGCGAAGTCGTCAGCCCGAGGACGGCGACCAAAGAGAGAAGCGAGAAGGCGCGCATGACGGACTGGGAAGAACCGATCCGGTCCTCGATCGCACAGGAGCACCTGCGGAAAAATGCCCGAGCCGTTCTCGGTCAGCGCGGTCGCCGTCGCAGCTCCTCGAGTTCCGTGCGCGCCTCGAGGAACTCAGGCTTGCGCGCCAGTGCGCGCTCGAGTTCTGCCATCGCCGCGTCGATCTCACCGAGGTTTCGGAGGATCCGGCTGCGGTAGCGCAGGAGTCCGGGCTCGTCGGGATAGAGCGCCAGGGCCCGATCGACGGCATGCAGGGCTCGCTTGGGATCGGCGTCGCGCAGCACCCAGGCAGCCATTCCCCAGGCGCGTGACGAGTCCGGCCACACCGTCACGAGTGTGGTCACCGCCTCCTCGCGTACTGCCGCGCTGCCGACGGCGTCCGCCACCTCGGCGAGCGTGAGAACGAAGCCCAACCGCGGTCGATCGGAAGTCCGCGACGCGAGGGACAACAGTCGCAGGGCGGGGCCGGCATCGCCGCCGACGGCCTGGGATCGCCGCCATGCAACGAACCCGGCGAAGAAGAACTCGAAGGCGCTGCGCGGTTCGCCGAGCTGCGTCTCGACGGCATCTGCCTCGGCTACCCGACCCGCGGCCCACAGATAGAGCGCGCGGGCCCGCTGCAGTTCGCGATGGGCGTCGAGCAGATCCGGACGCTCTTCGAGCAGGGCCAGCGCGGCAGCGTGGTTCACCCAACGCGATCGCATGACGGCCGCAGCGATTCGGACCTCAGGGTGTTCCGGCGCACGTGCCATCGCCTCTTCGATCACTTGCCTCGCGCGGTCCTGGTCGCGATCGCTGTGGAACACGAGATGCAAGCCTTGCTCGATCAATTCGTCGAGTTCACGCTGCTCCCCGGCTCGAACGAGCGGGACGCTCGCGATGATGTAGCCGATGCCGCCAGCCAGAAGCGGCACGCCGAGCGCGAGCGCCAACGCGAGACCGGCGCGTGCCGGATGACGGCGCGACCAGCGCGTCGCACGCAGGAAGACGGTCTGCTTGCGTGCGCGCACCGGCCGATTCGCGCGGCATGCGCGCAGCTCTTCAGCGAACTCGCCGGCCGTCGCGTAGCGGCGGGCAGGGTCCTTCTCGATCGACTTCGCGACGACCGCAGCCAGATCCCCTGAGACCGAAGGGTTCGCGCGCCGTGGGTCTTCGGGCTCCTCGCGCAGAACTCGAGCGATGACGAGATCAGTGGTCGACGCATCGAATGCACGCCGAAACGTCAGCATCTCATAGAGCGTGACACCCAGAGCGAACACGTCGCTGCGCACATCGCCAGCACTGGCATGGCCGCGAATCTGCTCGGGTGCCATATAGCACGGAGTGCCGGCTCGCCCGCCCGGCGCGGTGAGGCCGGGGTCGCGCGCGTCGCGGGCGAGACCGAAGTCGGTCAGCACCGCGCCGCTGTCTCGCTTGAGCATCACGTTCGACGGCTTGACGTCGCGATGCACGATGCCGAACCCGTGGGCGTGATGGAGAGCGTCCGCGACTTCGATCGCGAGGTCGAGCATGCTTGCCGTCGACCGCGACGGCGACTCGTGGCGGCCACGAAGCTCGCCGATGTGCTGCTCGAGCGTGGAGCCGTCGATCAGCTCCATCGCGAACCAGTGCTTGTCGTCGTCCTCTCCGATCGCGAGAACCTTCACGATCCCCGGGTGATCCAGGGTGGCGATGGTCTTCGCTTCGCGACGAAAGCGCGCGATCGACGCCGGCTGCAAGGTGAGGTCCTTCGGGAGCACTTTCACGGCGACGCGGCGGCCGAGCTGAATGTGCCTGGCCGCATACACCACCCCCATTCCGCCCCGACCGAGTTCGCGTTCGATGACGAAGGTCTCACCGATCGAAGTATCCGTGAGACCCTCGTCTGCGGAAGCGGACCCAAGCATAGGTTCGAGCAAGTCGCGCAAGTCCGCATGCTTGTCCAGGAACTCATCGCTCGCGATCTCTTGCGTGCGAAACTCGAGGAACGCGGCCATCGCCCGCTCCAGACGATTCAGGTCCCCGGTGTCGTGCATCGCCCCGCTTCGATGTCGTCGAGGAAGTCCGCGAGCCGACCGGTTCGCAGCCGGTCGAGCACCACGCCGAGCCGGGCCAGGGCGCGTTGAAACCGCATGCGCGCGGCATTGTCGCTGATGCTCAACTGCGCGCCGATCGCCTCGAAGGGCAGGCCCTCGTATTCTCGCAGCACCACGATCTCCCGGTCGTCGACCGAGAGCAACTCGAGCGCGAGGCGAACCCAACCGCGCATCTCGTTGGCATGAGCCGCCTCGCTCGGGCTGGGTTCCGGCGCGTGGACACCGCTCAGGTCGAGCACGGTGTCCGAGCTCGGGAGCGGCGCCTCGCGACGACCGTCGCGACGCTTCGCCGTCATATGAGTGTGCTTGCGACGAATGACGTTCTCGACGATCCTCACGAGCAGGCCGCGGAAACTTCGACGGTCGGCGACCACGAATCGGGGGCCGTCACTGAGAGTGCCGATGACGGCCTCCTGCACGATGTCCTGGGTGTCGTGGCGCTGACGCAGGAGCGGCCCCAGCCTCGCGCGCACCCGAGCCTCGACCCACGGCAACTCTCGCTGCACGAGCTCGGCAAGCGCACCGGCATTCCCGCGATGCCATTCGCGCAAGAGCACGAGAGTCTGATCGGGAGGGTCGTCGACCACGTTTGGAGTCTAGCCCGGATGATTCGTGAACGTCGTCGCGAGATCGCTACAGGTCGAAGCCCAGGAATGAGCTGCGACGGTGGACGACCGAGGCGTTGCTGTAGCTACGCTGCCAGGGAGGATTCGACTCAGCCACGCCGCCGGGCGCGAACTGTGGCGATCGCAGGCAGACGTCTACGAATAGTCCGGGCCAGCCCTGCTCCCCCGAGTCGGCGTCGTTGGCATTGGGTCGCCGCCAGGATCGAGACGGTCCGTGGAACGAGCGCAGCCGCCGCGCCGCCGTCCGCCCGGCGTGAGCGCCGAGAACGAAGTGCCCGACCGCACCATCGGACCGGGCAAATCAGCGCGAACGCAGGAGCCCGATCCCGACCTCACGGCCGCGGTCGATCAGTTGCGGCACGTCCCGCTCCAGCAACTGCGTGAGCGCGTCGAGCGGCACTGCGATCGCGGCCTCGTGCTCGGCACGCAACTGCAACTCCTGTTCGGTCGGGCCAAAGCCGCCCGATGCGGAGTTCAATGCGGCATAGCGGTCGTTCAGGCCCACGGGGAAGTTCAGCGGATCCTGCGCGCTCTTGCTCTGCGGCTGGCACAAAGCCTTCTCGAGTTCGTCGATGCGAGCCCGCAGTTCCTTGCTGGACGTCCTCCACTCCTCACCGCCGACGCTCTCGGGCGCGAGCTTCTCCAACTCCGCGAGCTCGCTGCGGACCTTCCTCCCATGCAGCAGCGCTTCGTGGATGCGGTCCAACATCGCGACGATGCCGGACAGATGATCGAACTGCGCACGGTAGTCGCTGAGTTGCGTCTTGCTCCGTGGATCGGGCAGTACTTCACCCAGCGTGCGCACTTCGACATCACCGACCTTCAGCGTGATCTCGTAGCGACCCGGCACCGCGAGCGGACCGGTCAAGTTGCCGTTCCACATCGCCAATCCCGGCACGCGCCGCGCGCCCGGCCAGCGCAGGTTCCATGTGAATCGCTGCACTCCAGGCTTCGGCTCGAGGACGAAGCGCTCGTTGTCCCGCTCGTCGTCGCTGTCCTTCGGCTTGTGTGACTTCCGCGAGAAAGACTGAACGATGCCTCCTGATCCGTCGCGAATCGTCAGCTCGATCGGTGTCTCGGCGCTCAGGCCCGCGGGGAGTTCGTAGCGAATCTCCATGCCGGAATACGGATTCTCACCGCCCTCACCGTCGGGTTGCGACCGCCCCATGCGAGTGCGATAGGCCGGTGCGGGCGCGAAGAGCCGCGGCGGCTCGATCGCAGGGTTGGCGCCGCGCAGCACGTTCAATCCGTTGAGGATCCAGTAACCACGACCTTGGGTCGCGGCGACGAGCTCATCCTCGCGGACGGCGAGATCCGTGATCGGCGTGATCGGCAGGTCGGAGCGGAGCGATCGCCAGTGCGCGCCGTCGTCCAGCGAGACGTAGGGACCCCGTTCGGTTCCGACATACAGCAGGCCGTCACGCGCGGGATCCACTCGAATCGCGCGGGTGAAGTGATCCGGCGCGATGCCCTCGCCGACGATCTCGGTCCACGTCGCACCGAAGTCCTTCGTGCGGTAGAGCATCGGTCGCGGGTCGTCGAGCTGATACCGAGTCGCGGCGACGTACAGCGTGCCGGCGTCGCGCGGATGCGGATCGATGCAGTTGATGCGCGAGAACTTCGGCAAGCCCGAAGGCGTCACCTCCGTCCAGTCGCCGCCGCCGCTCTTCGAGACGTGCAAGCGCCCGTCGTCGGTCCCGCACCACAACAGATCCTTCTGCGCCGGTGACTCGCACGCGGCGAAGATCGTGCAGTAGTACTCGACACCGGTGTTGTCCTTCGTGATCGGACCACCCGAGGCGAGCAGCTTGTCGGGCGCGTTGTAGGTCAGATCCGGGCTGACGAGTCGCCACGACTGTCCGAAGTCATCGCTGACGAACAGCGACTGCGCGGCCGCATACAACCTGCCCTTCTGGTGCGGTGAGAAGAACAGCGGGAAGTTCCACTGGAATCGCCAACGCGCACCGCCGGCACCCCAGCCGATGACCGAGTCCGGCCACGGATTCACCCTTCGCGACTCACCGGTCGCGTGGTCGAACCATGTCAAGTAGCCGCCGTAGCTGCCGCCGAACACGAGATCCGGATTGCCGGGCTGCGCCACGACGTGACCCGACTCGCCGCCGGCGGTCGGTTCGAATTCGCGCCAGCCGATCGAGCCGCCTTGGACGTTGCGCGAGCGGATGCGAAGTGCCGAGTTGTCCTGCTGACCGCCCAGCAGCCGATACGGGAAGTCATCGTCGAGCGAGACGCGGTACATCTGCGATGTGGGCTGGTTGTCCTGCGGCGACCACGTGCGACCGCCGTCCAAGGAGACGTTGGCTCCGCCGTCGTTACCTTCCACCATGCGTCGCGGATCGGTCGGGTCGATCCAGAGATCGTGGTTGTCGCCGTGTGGTGTCGACACGGCACGGAAAGTCTTGCCGCCGTCCTTGCTGTGCCAGAGCCGCACGTTGAGCACCCAGATGCCGTCGGCGTCGTGTGGATCTGCGGTGATGCGGTTGTAGTACCACGCGCGCTGTCGACGCTCACGATCGCTGTCGACCAGAGTCCAGGTCTTGCCGGCATCCCGCGAACGGAACAGCCCGCCGTCCTCCGCTTCGACGATCGCGTAGACGTTGTCGGAATCCGCAGCGCTGACGGCGACTCCACAGATCCCGAGCGTTCCGCGCGGCAGTCCTTCGTTCTGAGTCAGGTCCTGCCAGGTCTCGCCGCCGTCGAGCGACTTCCACAGGCCGCTGCCGGCCCCGCCGCTCTCGAGGATCCAAGGCGTGCGACGCACCCGCCAGGTCGTCGCATAGAGGATGCGAGGGTTGTTCGGATCGACGCACAGATCGACGGCGCCGACGTTGTCGTCGACGAAGTGCACCTTGCGCCAGGTCTTCCCGCCATCGATGGTCTTGAACACGCCGCGTTCGGCGTTGGGACCGTGGAGATGTCCGATCGCCGCGACCCACGCGGTGTCCGGATCGGTGGGATGAGCGCGCAATCGACCGATCTGCTGAGTGTCGCTGAGCCCGACGTGCTTCCAGGTGCGCCCGCCGTCGGTGGAACGCCACACACCGTCACCGGCGCTGACGTTGCCGCGAAGCGTCTGCTCGCCGGTCCCAACCCAAACCACGTTGGGGTCGCCGGCGCACACGTCGACGGCACCGATCGAGCCGCCGAAGGAACCGTCGGAGACGTTCTTCCAGCTTCGTCCGGCATCCTCGGTGCGCCAGACGCCGCCACCGCAGGTCGCCATCCAGAAGGTGTCGGGATCACCGGGAATGCCGGCGACGCCGCTGACTCGCCCGCCGCGATACGGCCCGACCTCGCGCCAGTGCAGAGCGGCGATCGTGGCGTCGAGGCGATCGCGCTCCGCCGCCCGTTCCTGCGCGGAGGACAGCGAAGCGATCGTGACGGCAGCGAGCAGAGAAGCGACGAGAGCCCGCGCGCTACGGGCTGGTGGACGTGAGTGCATGTGCGGATCTACGAACGACGGCGTTCAGCCGCCGGCAGTGATCCGCAATCCGGGCGTGAAAGACAACCCGAAAGCCGCGCCGCCATCGACTTCGACGACCTGGAGGTAGATCGGTACCCCGGAGAGCACGGGATCCATGGGGATCGCGAGCGGGACCCGATTGAGGTTGCCGGGCAGAAGGAAGCGCACCTGTGCGATCGCACTCGCCGGATCGGTGAGGAGCGTGCCGCCGGCGAGCGGGATCGCAGCCTCCTGCACGCCGATGAGGAGCACGCCCGGAATGACGAAGTTGCCGGAGCCGCCGATCACGACCTCGAGGCTGCGACCGAGCAGCGGCAGACCGGTGGCCGTGAGGCTCGGGACGCCGGTCGAGCCGGGGAACCCGACACCGAAGTTCACGATGCTCGGCGACTCGATGGCACGACCGGCGCGGAAGAACAGAGTCGCGACGTGCTGGTCCGTGAGAATGCCGTCATAGATCTGCACGTCGTCGAGATCGCCGCGGAAGAACTCGCGGACGCCCGCAGTACTGCCGAGATACCAATCGGACCCCACCGGCGGCAGCGACGCGCTGCCGGTCTGCGTGTCGACCAACACGCCGTCGACGTAGAAGCGCACGCGGCCCTCGGGCGAGAACGTCGCAACCAGGTGTAGCCACTGTCCGGTGGGAATCGACACGCCGGAGACGTAGTGGCGCGAGCCCAGGATCGTCAGTGAGAAGCGTCCGTTGACGATCCCCGCGTACCAGCTCGCCGCGTTGCCCACTACGCGAGCGAAACCGGTGTGGGGTTGATAGCGCAGCCACGCCGACACGCTGAGGCCGCGCAAGGCGCTGCCGCCCGGCGCCGTCGCCGAGACGTGCGCATGATCGTCGACACCGTCGAAGCCTGCCGCGAGCGTGGCCGTTGCGGGCGCGCCGGGCAGCGCCAGAGTCGGAGAGCCGTTGGTCGTCGCGTTCCAGCCCAGCGGCCCGACGTCGGCGAACTGGTTGCCCGAGCTCTCTTCGAAGGTCCAGTGCGCCAGCAGCTCCGGCATGGCGCGATCGAGGCAGCTTCGGCTCGCCACGAACGCCGCAACCTGCGCGCGGTTGTTGGGCCCTAGTCCCGCGGCGGCGCCGCAGCCGCACATCACGTCGCACGCATCGAGGCAATGCGGGCAACTCCAGTTGTGGCCCAGCTCATGACCGAGCACGGATGCGTTGGTGTTGAAGTCGCCGCCGAATCGCGACAGGCCGTAGCTCCAGTTCGGATCGCACACGACACCCACGTAGGCGAGTCCGAGGATGTTGCCCATCGAGCGCCAGGTCACGAAGTGCGCGATGTCGCGACGCACCGCGCCCTGGTTGTTGATCCACTCGCCGCGGAACTGATTGCCGAGTATGTCGCCGGAGTCGTTGCCCGAGTAGGGATCGGGCTCGGCAGTGCGGACGATGATGTGCGTGATGCGATGCGTGAGCTGGACGTCGCGCTCGTAGAAGAGATTGACCGCGTCCATGGTCCGCTCGATCTCCGCGACCACGTTCGGCACCGAGCTGCCGCGAGCGGTGAAGTATTCGACGTCGCAGTCGAACGCGATCTCGGCGATCAGCGGCAGGGTCACGTTCGATGCGGTCGCCGACGCACCGGGCACGCCCGCCGGTGCCGCTTCCAGCACACCGCACTGCGCGATCGGAAAGCCGGTCGCGCGCTTGGCGACATGACGGACGGCTGCGCCGGGAACACGCTGGCCAGGAAGCGGCGTGATGAACCAGTCGTCCTCCGCGTGCGAATAGACGCGCGCATAGAGGCCATCGTGCTCGAGGCTCGCGCTGACCAGTCGATCACCGAGCGCGATCGTTCCGCGATACGTACGCGAAGGCGGCAGGATCGTCGAACGACCATCGGGCGACCCGTCGCGCGACCCGTCGGCGATACGGAGCGTGGCGTCGGCGCTCCGCACGCTGTGCCGGTCAAGAACGACGGGGACCACGTGCCCGTCGAGCACCAACTCGACCTGGAACCGCGCCGGCAGACCGCCCGGTAGCGCGAGATCGAAGCCCGCCGATGCGGGATCGGGGCCCTGTGCGACGGCGATCGCAGC
Organism: Planctomycetota bacterium; assembly: GCA_050181465.1. Taxonomy (GTDB): domain Bacteria; phylum Planctomycetota; class UBA1135; order UBA1135; family UBA2386; genus JACRLW01. The sequence goes on along the minus strand of JBFXDD010000006.1, from coordinate 120,517 downwards.
GAGCACGAAGGCGACGAACGAGAATCGGATCAGACGTGCGAGCATGCAGGGTTTGCTACGGGGAGTCCGTCGAGGATAGCGCGCCCAATCGATCCTGCAGACCACCGAGATCTTCACGTGCGACCGTGCCGCACTGCGGCTAGACCTCCGCGCATGGATCGCACCACCGCCATCGCCTGCCTCGTCCTCGGCTCCGCCGCGTGGCTGTCCGCCTGCCGGACCGAACCGGTCGAGCCGCCAGCCCCTCGCGATCGCGTCGCGCGCGGCGACGGCGCGGCAGCGGTGACACCGGTGAATCAGCGTCTCTCCCCCGCCGGGGTGTTCGTGGACCTGCCCGGCCTGCGACCGCAAGCCATCGCGCTGTCGCCGCGAGGCCGCTTCGTCTACGTCTCCGGCAAGACGAGTGAGGTCGTCCTCTTGGACGCGGACTCGGGAGTCGTCGCAGATCGAGTCGCACTCCCGGGCGATGACTGGCCGGCGGTCGAGAGCGTCGACGCTGCCGACCATCAACTGAAGCCCGATCGCGACGGCCAACTCAGCTACACCGGGCTCCTGGTGTCGCGCGACGGCCGCAACCTTCTCCTGAGCAACGTGCGCGGTTCCGTGAAGGTGTTTGCGATCGGCGAGGACGATCGACTCACACCGCTGCGCGCGCTGCGACTGCCGCCCGCGAATGCACCACGGCGTGAAGCGGAGATCCCGACCGGTCTCGCGCAGAATCACACCGGCGATCGCCTCTTCGTGTGCGGCAACCTCTCGAATCGACTCCTCGAGCTGGAGTGGCCGAGCGGCGAGCTGGTCCGCACGATCGACGTCGGGGTCGCGCCCTACGACGTCGCACTGGTCGGCACGCTCGCCTTCGTGAGCAACCTCGGCGGTCGACGCCCGGGAGCGCAGGACCTCGTCGGCCCGGCCGGTCGCGGCACGGTGGTCCGCGTCGATCCCGTGCGACACATCGCCGACGAAGGCTCGGTGAGCGTCATCGACCTTCGCAGCGGTGACGTCGTTCGCGAGGTGGTGACCGGCCTGCACGCCGGCGCCCTCGCCGTGTCGCCGAACGGCAGATACGTGGCATGCGCAAGTGCCGGCAGCGACACCATCAGTGTGCTCGACGCGAGCGACGGCAATTGGATCGAGACCCTCTGGGCACGTCGCAATGCAGCCGACCTGCTCGGCGCGAGTCCCAATGCGTTGTGCTTCGCCCCCGACGGCGAGCACCTGTTCGTCGCCAACGGCACCTGGAATGCGATCGGCGTGCTGCGTTTCGAACCGCACGAACGCGGCGACAGTCGCCTGCTCGGAGCGATTCCGGTCGGTTGGTATCCGGGTGCGCTCGCGTACGACGCCGCGCGCGGTCGGCTCCTCGCTGCCAACATCAAAGGGATCGGCTTCGGTCGCCCGCGCAAGAGCGACGGTTCACCCGAGTTCAATTCGCATCAGTATCACGGTTCGGTGTCGCTCGTCCCGATCCCCACACCCGACGAACTCGCGAAGCACTCCGCCGTCGTCGACACGAACCTGCGACTGCCGGCCATCGAAGCCGCCTTGCTGCCACCGCGCGCCGGCCGCGCGCCGCAGCCGATCCCCGAACGCATCGGCGAACCGAGCACGATCGAACACGTGGTCTACGTCATCAAGGAGAACCGCACCTACGACCAAGTTCTCGGCGACCTGCCGCACGGCGACGGCGATCCGGATCTGTGCATCTTCGGTGAACGCATCACGCCGAACCAACATGCGCTCGCCAGGCAGTTCGTGCTTCTCGACAACACCTATTGCAGCGGCATCCTTTCGGCCGACGGCCACGAGTGGTCCACCTCGGCTTTCGCGACCGACTATCTGGAGAAGAGCTTCGCCGGGTTCCCACGGTCGTATCCCGATGGGATGGACGAAGACGACAAGGATGCGCTGGCCTATGCGCCCAGCGGCTTTCTGTGGGACCACGTGCTGGCAAGCGGACTCACCCTCCGCAACTACGGCGAGTTCTGCCAGCCGCGCGTTCGCTGGCGCGATGCCGCGCGCACCGACACGATCGACTTCGCAGCGTGTCACGCGACCTGGCTCGGAGAGAACGCGGACGTCGTGTTCGGTTGCGAGCCGGTAGTGCCTTCGCTCGTGCCGCACTCGGCTGCGCACTACGTGGGCTGGGACATGAACGTCCCCGATCAGTACCGCGCGGACGTCGTGATCGCCGAGCTGCGCGACTACGAAGCTCGCGGCGAGCTACCGCGCCTGATCATCTTGTGTCTTCCCAACGACCACACGAGCGGCACTGCGAAGGGCTCACCTACCCCGGCCGCATGCATGGCCGACAACGACCTGGCCTTCGGCCGCATCGTCGAAGCCTTCAGCCGCTCCAGGTTCTGGAGCAAGCTCGCGATCTTCGGCATCGAGGACGATCCTCAAGCGGGTTGGGATCACGTCTCCGGGTATCGCACCACCTGCTACGTCGCAAGCCCGTGGGCCAAGCGTGGCGCGGTCGTGAGTGCGCAGTACAACACCACGAGCGTGCTGCGCACGATCGAGCAGATTCTCGGGGTTCCTCCCATGAACCAGTTCGATGCCAGCGCTACGCCGATGCGCGAATGCTTCACGGACACGCCCGACTTCACGCCGTTCAGGGCGCTCGCCGCCAACGTACCTCTCGACGAGATGAACCCAAGCTCGGAGGAGATCGCCGACGCGATGCTTCGAGCGGATGCGGTCGAGTCCGCGCGCCTCGACCTGAGCGAGGTCGACAAAGCGCCGGAGGACGTCTTCAACCGGATCCTCTGGCGAGCGATGAAAGGCAGTGCGATCCCGTATCCGGAGTGGGCAGCGGGAACCGACGCGGAAGACGAAGAGGAGGGCGACGAGCCGGCGACGCGTCGCTGACTCGCGCGGATCGCCACGGTGAATCAGTGTCCGCCGAAGGCCCGACGCATGGCGGAAAGTACCTTGCCGGCGAAGTCACCCTCACCGCGCGACTGGAAGCGATCGAACAGCGATGCGCTCAAGACGTGCACAGGCACGCCGACCTGCACCGCGGCTTCGATGGTCCATCGCCCCTCACCGGAATCCTTGACCTTGCTGTCGAACAACTCGAGCCGTGGATCTTCTGCGAGTTTGGCGGCGGTGAGATCGAGCAACCAGGAGCCGACCACGCTGCCGCGACGCCACAGCTCCGTGATCGCCGCCAGATCGAGGGGATAGCGGAAGTGCTCCGGGTGCTCCAGCGGCGAGGTCTCCGCATCGACGACACGTGAAGTCGCACCGCGATTCGCATGCGCGAGGAGATTCAGCCCCTCCGCGTAGGCTGCCATCATTCCGTATTCGATCCCGTTGTGGACCATCTTCACGAAGTGGCCCGCACCTGCCGGACCACAGTGCAACCAGCCGTGCTCCGCGGTGCCGTTGCGCTCAGCCCCCGGCAGTCGCGGCGCCGCGTCGACCCCCGGACACAGCGCCTCGAAGATCGGTGTGAGCACTTCGACCGTCGCCGCCTCGCCGCCCACCATCAGGCAGTAACCGCGTTCCAGACCGAATACACCACCGCTCGTGCCGACGTCGACGTAGTGAACCCCGCGCGCCTCCAAGCTCCGGCTCCGCGCGATGTCGTGCACATAGTGCGTGTTCCCACCGTCGATGACGATGTCACCCGCGCGCAGGTGTGGATCGAGTTCCTTCAGCGCGTCGTCGACGAGTCCGGCGGGAATCATCAACCAGACGACACGCGGGCCTTCCAGGGCAGCCAGCAGCTCCACCATCGAAGCCTTGGCGGTCGCACCCTCGGCGGCCATCGTCGCCATCGCCGTCTCGCTCTTGTCGTGAACGACACACGAATGTCCGGCGCGCATCAGCCGTCGCACCATGTTCGCGCCCATCCGACCGAGTCCAACCATTCCGATCTGCATCGTCAGTTCCTCCTCCGCGCACGATAGCGCGCGATCAGTGTGTTCGTGGACGAGTCATGCGCAAGCGGCGTGTCGATGACGAGTTCACCGGCAATCCGCTTCGCGAGCACTTTGCCGAGCTCGACACCCCATTGGTCGAAGGAGTTGATCCCGTAGACCACGCCCTGCACGAACACCTGATGCTCGTAGAGCGCGATCAAGGCGCCGAGCGCATGCGGGGTGAGCTCGTCGGCGAGAAGGGTGGTCGATGGCCGATCACCTGGGAAGGTCTTGTGGGGAACCAGAGCCTCCGCGACTCCTTCCGCGCGCACTTCCGCAGGAGTCTTGCCGAATGCCAGTGCCTCGGTCTGCGCGAGGCAGTTGGCGATCAACTGATCGTGATGCTCGCCGATCGGTGCCAAGCTGCGGCAGAACGCGATGAAGTCGCAGGGCACGATCTCGGTTCCTTGGTGCAGCAACTGGAAGAAGGCGTGCTGGCCGTTCGTGCCGGGCTCCCCCCAGACGATCGGGCCGCTCGCATGTGAGAAGGATTGTCCATCCGCCGTCACACGCTTGCCGTTGCTCTCCATGTCCAGTTGTTGGAGATACGCCGGGAAGCGCTCGAGATACTGCTCATACGGCAGGACCGCCCGCGTCGCGTACCCGAGCAGCGCGCGGTTCCACACCGCGATCATGCCGAGCAGCATGGGCGCGTTGGTCGCGAACGGAGCTGCGGCGAAGTGCTCATCCATCGCGTGCATGCCGGCGAGGAACTCCGCGAATCGCTCGGGTCCGATCGCGATCATCAGCGACAGGCCGATCGCGGATCCGACGCTGTATCGCCCACCGACCCAGTCCCAGAAGCCGAACATGTTGTTCGCGTCGATTCCGAACTCCTCGACGGCCTTGCGGTTGGTCGACACCGCGACGAAATGCCGAGCCACGGCGCGCTCGTCCCCGCCGAACGCGCGTAGCAACCAATCGCGCGCCGTCTTTGCATTCAGCAGGGTCTCGAGCGTCGTGAACGTCTTCGAACAGACGATGAACAAGGTCTCGCCGGGAACGCTGCGAGCCAAAGCCTCGGCGATCTGCGCCCCGTCGACGTTCGACACGAACACGAACTCGATCGCAGGATCCGAGTAATGCGCGAGCGCGCGCGTCGCCATCGCCGGACCGAGGTCTGAACCGCCGATTCCGAGGTTGACGACCCGGCGGATGCGCTTGCCGTCGAAGCCGCTCCAGCGACCATCGCGCACCGATCGCGCGAAGGCGCCGGCAGCGTCGAGTACGGCGTGCACGTCGCGCACCACGTCGCGGCCGTCGACCACGAGCGACGTGCTCCGCGGCAGGCGCAGCGCGGTGTGCAGCACCGCGCGATCTTCGGTCGCGTTCACGTGCGCGCCGGCCCGCATGGCGCGCATCCGCCCTTCCACATCGGTCGCCTTCGCGAGCGCAGCGAGCGCCGCCACGACCTCGCCGTCGATCTTCTGCTTGGAGGCGTCGACCCACCAACCCGCCGCTTCGAACGACCACTTTGCCGCGCGCGTGGGATCGGCTGCGAATCGATCGCGGAGCGTGGTCGATCGCGAGCGGTCGGCGAGCTGCCGCAGAGCGGCCCATTGTGGCCGTTGTTCGAGAGGTAGTTCGTTCAAGGTCGCGCGGGACAGTAGGGTCGGACCTCGCCGGAGTCGATCGCGCGTGGTCTGATGCCGGCCGACAATGCTCATCCCGCGGCTCGAACGTCCCTTCGATCTGACACTCGCCCTGCCCGGCTCGAAGTCGATGGCGATGCGCGCAATGGTGCTCGCCGGTCTCGCCGAGGGTACGACGGTGCTGCAGGGCGCCACACCTTGCGACGACGTGGTGCGACTCGCCGGCGGATTGACGACCCTGGGGTTCGACCTCGAGTGGACCGACCACTCGGCCGGTACCCTTCGCATCCGCGGGGGCCTGCCGACCAAGACCGATGCCGGCGGCACGATCGACTGTGGTCTCGGCGGCGCTCCGCTGCGATTTCTGTGTGCGCTGGCCGCGCTCGTTCCGGGCGACTGGATCCTGACCGGCGAACCGCGCTTGTTGGAGCGCCCGCTCGGTCCCTTGCTCGACGCTCTCGCCGCTCTCGGCGTGCCGCTCGAGAGTCGATCGGGTCGCGCCCCGGTTCGCATCCGTGGCGGCAGGATGACCGGGGGTGTCGTCGACCTCGACGCGACGCGCTCGAGCCAACACCTGTCCGCGCTCATGTTGGTCGGCAGTCGACTCCAACATGGCCTAGAAGTGACCTTGCGCGGCGAACTGGCCTCCAGGCGCTACGCGACGATGACCCGGCGTGAATGCGAACTGTTCGGCGCGACGATCGAGGATCGCGGCGAATCCTGGCGGGTGGCTCCCTCGCGGCTGGTGAGTCCACGTGATCTTCGCGTCGAAGGGGATTGGAGCGCGGCCGGAAGCTTTCTGACGCTGGCCCAACTGACCGGTGGTCGCTTCATCGGCACCAACCTGCAGCAGCCGTCGGCGCAAGCCGATGCCGCCGTCGTCGACCTCCTCGCGGCGCTCGCCGGCGACGGCGACCTCGAACTCGATCTCGGTGCGACCCCCGACCAGGCACCGAACCTGGTGAGCGCGGCCTTGTTTCGCGACGGCCGGACGCGGTTCTTCGGCGCACCCCACCTGCGTGACAAGGAGAGCGATCGAATCGGGACGCTGTGCGCGGAACTGCGAAGGCTCGGCGCCGAGGTCGAGGAGACCTCCGACGGCTTCCGAGTCGTCGGCGGTCGTCCACTGCACGGCGCGACGCTTCGCTGTCACCACGATCACCGACTCGCCATGGCTTTCGCGATGCTCGGCTCGCGGATCGATGGCGTCGTGCTCGAGGGCCCGGACTGTGTGAGCAAGAGCTATCCGCACTTCTTCGCCGAACTCGCGAGCGCCCACGAATCACCGCGATGCATCGCGCTCGTCGGCATGCGCGGAACGGGCAAGTCGACGCTCGCGCCGCCACTGGCCGCCGCGCTGCGCATGCGGGCCTTCGATCTCGATCTGGAGTTCGAAGGTCGGCACGGCCCCATCCGCGACTTCGTCGAACGCGCGGGAATGCCGGCGTTTCGCGAGCATGAGGCGCACTTGCTCACTCAGATCCTCGCGCCTGGACGCGTGGTCGCGATCGGCGGCGGCGCAGTGGAAACGCCCGCCAATCGAGCGCTGCTCCGCGAACGCGCCTTCGTGATCCAGCTCGATGACGACCTCGCGACCCTGGAGGCAAGGCTCGGCGATTCGTCCCGCCCCCGCCTCACCGACATGCCGCTGCGCGATGAGGTGCGCGAGATCGCGGCCCGACGCGCGGGGTGGTATCGCGAGGTGGCGCGGCTGGTGATCCACGGCGGCGACGTGGCGCAGCGCGTCGGACGGATTCGCCGTGCGCTGGCGACCACCACGCTGTGCCGCACGCCGCGCATGGCATGATGCGCGCACGATGCCTGCCAACAGCTTCGGCGAGTACCTGACCGTCACCACCTTCGGCGAGTCGCACGGCCCGGCACTGGGTGCGGTGATCGACGGTTGTCCCGCGGGGATCTCACTCGAAGCCGCCGACTTCACCCGCGAGCTCGCACGACGACGACCGGGCCAGAGCGCCGTCACCACCTCGCGCAACGAAGCCGACGAACCGCACCTCGTGTCAGGGCTCTTCGAAGGCAAGACGACCGGGGCACCGATCTGCGTGCTCGTCCACAACTCGGATCAGCGATCCAGCGATTACGACTCGCTTCGCGCAACGCATCGACCGGGCCACGCCGACGCCGCTTACGAGCAGAAGTACGGCCATCGCGATCATCGCGGCGGCGGTCGCAGTTCCGGCCGCGAGACCCTCGCGCGAGTCATCGGCGGGGTCGTCGCGCGCAAGCTCCTGCCGAGTTCCACGCGCGTGATCGGTCATGCCCTTCGCGTCGGTCCGATCTCGGCACAACGGTTCGACCCCGCGATCATCGAAGCCAATCCGATGCGTTGCGCCGACGCCGAGGCCGCCGCCGCGATGGAGCACTTCGTGTTGCGGTGTCGCGAGCAGGGCGATTCGATCGGCGGAACGGTCGAGATTCGCGTGATCGATCCACCCGCGGGACTCGGCGATCCGGTGTTTCAGAAGCTGAAAGCGACGTTGGCAGCGGCGTTTCTCTCGGTCGGTGCCGTGCAAGGATTCGCCTACGGCGCCGGCTTCGACGCTTCCGTGATGCGAGGTCAGGACTACATCAAGGACTCGCAGAACTTCGGCGGCATGCTCGGCGGCGTCACCACCGGTGAGGACCTGCGACTGCTCGCGGCGATCAAGCCGACCTCGTCGGTGGCCGACGTGAGCAAGCGCGGTCGTCATGATCCCTGCATCGTTCCACGGGTCATCCCGGTGTTGGAGGCGATGACCTGGATCGCGCTGGCGAACGCGACGCTTGCGCAGCGCGCCCGTGGGACGGGGCCGTCTTCGAGTTGATTCGCAGCGGCGAATCGACGAATCGCGTGATTCTGAGGAACTCGACAGGCCACTGCGGCGAGAGCGCTGCGTAGGGATCGCCGCCTAGCCACGGCGAGGTGTTCGCACCCAGCCCCGCAGCTCCGATGACTCAACGATCCTTCGTGCGAACAGCCGTGCTGTTCGTGGCCGTGCTGCTCTCTGTCGGATCGACGGCCGCACGCATGACCGCACAGGTCCCATTCCAACGCGTGGAGATCAGCGTCAATGCCGGCGATGTCAAGCTGGTCGGCGACTTGGATCTAGACGGCACCGCGGACGTCATCCTCGGCGGAAGTCGCGGCGAAGACCTGAACTGGTACCACTACCCCGACTGGACTCGCACGCGCATCGCGGTGCCCACAGTCGAGTTCACGACCGACGGCGACATCGGCGATCTCGACGGCGATGGCGATCTCGACCTCGTCGTTCCCGATGGTTCGGGGACGAACAATCTGGTTTGGTTCCGCAACCCGACGATCGATGCCGGCGGCGCACCGGGCAACCCGTTCTCATCGAGTGCCTGGCAGCGCTTCGTCATCGGCAGCATGGGCTCCTGGTGCAAGGACGTCGAGATCGCCGATTACGACGGCGACGGTGAGGTCGACGTCGCGGCGCGCAGCAACACGGTCCTTCGAGTGTTCTTCCAGGCCGGCGGTGCCTGGACTTCAGTCGACATGGTGACCAGCGCGCTCGGTCGAGAAGGCCTGGCCACCGGCGATCTCGATCGGGACGGCAACCTCGACTTCGTCGTGCGTGGTCGCTGGCTGCGCAATCCCGGATCGACGAGCGCGCGCATGCCCGCCGCGTGGAGCGAACACGTCATCGATCCCAGTCGCGTCGATGTCGACTTCAAGGCCTGCGTCGCCGACATCGACGGCGATCAGTTCCCCGACGTGCTGTTCTCCAGCTCCGAGAACACCGCCGACATCGCGTGGTACCGTCACGGCGGCGATCCCACCGCGACTTGGTCACGGCACGTGATCGAGGCGAACGTGAACCGCGCGCACACCCTGCAGGTCGCCGACGTCGACAGCGACGGCGATGCGGACGTCGTGAGCGGGCGCATGCACACGTCGACGTCACCGGGCGTTCGTATCCACTTCAATCAGAACGGCCTCGGCACTGCTTGGGCCATTCAGGTCGTCGACCAGCAGTTCGGTATCCACAACGGCGTCGTCGCCGACCTCGGTGGTGACGGCGATGTGGAGATCGTCGGCAGCAACTGGACCGGCAACCCCCCGCTGCAGTTCTGGGAGAACCGGACACCGCAGTCCGACCACGTGCTCAGCGTGCCGGACTTGGTGGCGGGATCGACGCACGCGCTCTTCGTGACGCACGCCACTCCGCAGTCGCCGGTTGCGCTCTGCCTCACCGCGAGGGGCGTCACGACGCCCTATCCGGTTCCAGGACTCGGAGTGCAGTTCGCGCTGCTCGATCCGCTGCTGCTGGGAGTCGCCGTCGCGGGCGCAAACGGCGCCGCCAGCTTCGAAATGGCGCTCCCGCCGGGACTTGCCGGGCTCACGATCTGGCTGCAGTCGCTGGAACTGGGCAGGACCTCCCCTGCCGAGTCGCGCACCATCCGCTGAGGGGGGATGCCCGAGGGAGGGAACGGTGAGCTATACTCACCCGCCCTCAGCTCCTCGCGCGCAAGCCCCAGTAGCGCAACGGAGTCCGCTCGTCGCCCGACGAGTCCATCCCCCTCCTCACTTCCCATGTCCAGGATCGCCACCTGCGCACTCGCCCTTCTCCTGGGCGGCCCGCTCGTCCGCGCCCAGGTCACCTACCAGCGCGTCGACCTCGCCAACAACGCCGGCGACGTCAAGCTCGTCGGCGACATCGATCTCGACGGGACGGTTGACGTCGTTCTCGGTGGTTCGCGGAACGAGGGGTTGAACTGGTACCACTATCCGAGCTGGACCGGCACGCGCATCGCGACCCCGACCGTGGAGTTCACGACGGACGGCGCGATCGGTGATGTCGACGGCGACGGCGACCTCGACGTCGTCATCCCCGACGGCGCCAGCGGAACCAACCTCCTCTGGTTCGAGAACCCGGCGCGCAACCACGGGGCTCAGAACGGCAACCCATTCAGCGCCGCGCAGTGGCGCCGCCATGCGCTCGGCACCATCGGCTCCTGGGGGAAGGACGTGCACCTCGCCGACTTGGATCGCAACGGCCTGCTCGATGTGATCGCTCGCTCTTCGTCGATCTGCTACGCGTGGTTTCAGGACGCCGGCGACGTTTGGACGCGCGTAGAAGTGTCGCGCAACTCGCTCGGTCAAGAAGGTCTGGCGATCGGCGACATCGATGTCGACGGCCATGTCGACGTAGTCGCGCACGGCGTGTGGTTCCGCAACCCGGGCGGTGCGTCGGCACGAACTACGAGCAACTGGACGACCTATCGCATCGACACGAATCAGGTCGACCCTGCATTCAAGGCATTGGTTGCAGACATCGACGGCGACGCGCGCCCCGACGTGCTCTACTCGAGTTCAGAGAACACCGCCGAAGTGCTGTGGTACTCCCACGCGGGTGATCCCCGCGGAACCTGGACTCCCCACACCATCCTCGCGAGCGCGAATCGCGCGCACACTCTTCAGGCCGCGGATCTGGACGGCGACGGCGACACCGACGTGATCGTCGGTTTCATGCACACGTCCAACACACCCGGGGTGCGGGCGTTCTACAACCGAGACGGACTCGGAACGAACTGGCAAACCCAGGTCGTCGACTCGACGAACGGAGTGCACAACGGCGTGATCGCCGACATCGGGGCTGACGGCGACTTCGAACTCCTCGGCGCGAATTGGACCGGTAATCCGCCGCTTCGTGCATGGATCAATCGCACGCCGGCGACGGAGGAGATCCTGACGGTTCCCTCGTTGACGCCCGAGGTCAACACGCCTTTCCGCGTCACCAACTGCATCCCGAACTCGATCGTGGTCTGCTGGATCACTGCAGCGGGAGTCACCGCGCCGTACCCGACGGGACTCGGCACCACCTTCGATCTGGCGAACCCGGTCATCCTGTCCTGGGGTGTTTGCGGCCCCAACGGCGTGATCGACTTCGAGATCACGATGCCCGCGATCATGTCGCGGCGCACGCTGTGGGTGCAGTCGATGGAGATCGGGCGTAAATCGAACGTGGTCGCGCGTCGCGTGCGCTGAGCGGCACGCACTCCGGCCGACTCAATGCAGCGGCAACCAGAGATTGCCGTCGTTCCCGGTCACTCCCGCGGCGAGTGAACCCCCGACGATCTGGTTCGGAGCGACTCCGGTGAGAGCTGCGCCGGGGGTCGGAATCGAGTCATGGCCCGAATAGCGGGCGGTCACCGTCTTCAAGATCTCGCCCTGCTGGTTCACGAAGAACGCCGCACGACCGGTTCTGCCATAGGAGGACGGCCACGCGAGCAACGCCCAACTCGACTCCGCACTTCGCGCATCGACGCCGGCAAGTGCGCCGCCGACGGCCGGGAGACCGACGCCCGCGGCGTCGGGCAGGAACAAGCGATAGAAGTAGCCCTGTCTGGCGGCGATTCCGTTGGTGTCGACATGCCCCATCGACGAGGAGATCAGTGGCGGTTGCACGGTCTCGGTGAGGCCGCGCACCATGGCCGTCCCCGCGAGTTCCGGCAGGGTTCCGAACTCGAACACGCCGTTGTTGTTGGCATCGACGAACGCCATCCCCCTGAACCGAAACTGGGCCGTCGCAAGCGTTCGCATCGTCGCCGCGGTTGCCGCTTCGTTGGCCACGGTGCCGCTCGCCAAGAGGTTCGGCACCGCCATGCTGGCCATGATGGCGATGATCGACACCACGATCATCAGCTCGATCAGTGTGAAGCCTCGTTGTGCCAGGGTTCTCTCCGTGCCGACCGCATCGACATTTCGACGGAGCCACCGAACCAGGCACTTGCATCGGAGTCCCGATCCGAGACTGTCGCGATTTCATGGTCGTCTCCTCCACTCGATTGCGTGGCCGCGCCGCCAGAGTCGCCGGCCGCCTGCTCGCCCTGTCCAGCCTGGCCATCCTCACCGCGTGTGCTGGTTCCGGCTCGGCGAGTGGACGACTCACGCTGACCGCGATCGACCTGCCGGTCGCCGCAAGCCTCCGCGGGATCGCCGCGCCGTCCGCCGACACGGTCTGGGTCAGCGGCAGCGGCGGCACCGTCGCGCGCACGATCGACGGCGGCGAGTCATGGGACCTCGTCGGCCCGATCGGCGCCCAGTCACTGGACTTCCGATCGCTGTGGGTCTTCGACTCCGACACAGCGATCGTGGCCTCGGCGGGCTCGCCTGCACGAGTCTTCCGAACCGAGAACGGCGGGCGCGACTGGGAGCTCGTTCACTCTGACGACCGAGCAGCGATCTTCCTCGATGCGATGGCCTTCGACGACACCGGCCGCGGGGTGCTGGTCGGCGATCCGATCGATGGTCGCTTCGTCGTGTTAGAGAGCGACGATCATGGTCGCCGCTGGCGGCGATCCCCCCGCGCACCGGCCGCCGAACGCGACGAGGCGGCCTTCGCGGCGAGTAACACGGCGATCGCGCTGACCCGCGAGGGACTACTGCTCGGCACCAGTCACTCCGCGCGCATCCTGCGAGGTGACCGCCAGCTCGCCCAGTGGCAGTGGAGCCGCGTTCCGATCGCCAGCGGCACGCCTGCCCGTGGCGTGTTCTCCCTCGCGTTCGCGACGGACGGGATCGGCTGCGCCGTCGGCGGCGATTACACCGAAGCCGAGGAGCGAAGCCAGACGGCGGCGTTCACGCTCGATGGTGGCCGCACGTGGCTGCCGGCCGAGCGGATGCCGAGCGGCTATCGGTCCGCGGTGCTCGCCGCGACCGCCTTCGATCCCGGCGTGCGCCTGGCCGCCGGACCCAACGGGGTCGACTTGTCGAGCGACGGCGGTCGCCATTGGTACCGACTATTCGACCGCGGGCACCACGCGCTGGCCGCAGCTCGCGACGGTAGCGCGGTCGTCTATGCGGCAGGCGCAGACGGCCGGGTGTCGCGAATTCGATCAAACTGACGCCTCGAGCGAGAGCCGGTGGTCAGGAAACGCCGATGCAGGGCTGTTCTGCATGGCTCACGTCTTGCTCGCCAACCCGCGCATCTCGGACTTCGCGCTATGGGACAGTCTCGCGCGCGTCCTGCTGCGCCGCGGCAAGCGGGTGACGCTGCTGGCGACGGATGCGGTGCAGGCCAGGTTCTTTGCGGAACACGGCCAGCAGGTGCTGCGGGTGGGAATGCAGCGCGCGCGGCGCCTGGGTGACCCAGCCATCCGTCCGCACGCCGAGCGCGATGCGCGGCTTCAGGGTCGCGCCGGTGACTCGCGCGCGATCCGCGATGCCGAGCGAGTCCTGGCCGGCTTCGCGGATGGTGTGTTGCGAACCTTCGAGACCCTGGCGCCCGACCTCGTGATCACCATCAATGGACGAACCGGGCTCGATCGCCTGCTGCACGACACCGCGCGGATGTTCGGGGTGGCCACCATTCACCTCGGTGACGGCTTGATCGCGGGCACGCTGCAGCGCGACCTCGACGGCATCGACGGCGATCGCAGCGGGCGCGCCTGGCAGTCCGAGTCGGAGCACCGAAGCGGCGAAGTGGATCGCGCCTTCCTCGATGCCGGTCTCGCGATCGCGCTGGCCGGTGCGCCCCCGCAGTGTGGGCCGCCCGCTCGCGCAGTGTTGCCGCCGCCGTGGCTCATGTCGCTGCGCACGGCCATTGCGCAGCCCCGCGCCGTTCGCTCGCGGATGAAGCGGAGTCTGGCGACTTGGGAAGCGCTCGTGCACGGCGGAAGCGAGGAGGTGCCGGCAACGCGCTTCGCACCGAGCAAGCTGCCGCACGCGGTCGTCCTCTTGCAGGACCCTGCGGACGCGCGGCTCCTGCTGGATGCCGCGCCGAGGCCGCCGAGCGCGCGCCGACTGCTTGAAGTGGCGCGTGCAGCGATTGGTCTGCTCGATCTACCGCCGCACCTGGTAGTCGTTCCGAGCCGTTTCAACGCGCAGCTCGCGCGTGAAGTCGCCGGCGACACGGAACTCGAGGTTGCTCCACCGCACTGCGCACCAAGCCTGGCGGCGACCGCCGCGATCGTCGTCACGGTCAATCACGAGGCTGCGTTTGCCGGTGTGCTCGCCGGCACGCCAGTCCTCTGCTTGGGCAGATCGCGCTTCGCCGACGACCGGCTCGGCGTTCGCGCGGACGACCGAGACCTGCGAACCGCTGTCGAACTGGCGTTCGCGACCAGGTCGCGGGTGGAGCGTCATTTGGAGCTCACCCACATCCTGCGCGACGAGCATCTCTGGTGCGATCGCTTCCGCCCCGACCCCAACGGCCTCGCCGGACTCGCCGGCTGGATCGAAGCGATCCTCGAGAAGGCTGCGCCGCCTCCCCCCCCGGTGCATTACGAGCCGGGGCCGACCTGGCCCGGCACGGAGATGGAGTTGGGTTAGGCCGGGTGTGGGCTCGCGAGAGTTCTCACTCACGCCCCGCATCCGCGCGTCGCCCTTCTTCATCTCGTCCCCATCCATTGCGGCGCTCGTTGCCGACACACTCACTCCGAGGTCGGAGTGGGTCGAACCGGGGTCAGCCATTCCTGATCTCCGACGATGGCTGCGACGTATCGCTGAGATCGAGGCGGGGACGCCTGCGGGGTTCGGAAAATCCGGCACCCTGAAGGCAGGCGTCCGCGCGGCCAGGCTCTGCGCAGAACTTTCGCACTCGCATTGGCCCTGGCAGATTGCCGGCAGGCTCGTCGAACTCGGTCACCAGAAGGAGGGGGACGAATGCTCTGTCGTAGTCGACTCTTCACGAGACAGCTCCCGACGCCACGCCCAGGCCGTGGAATCCGGCAATCCCCGACGCTGACCGCTGACCGCCGAACTATCCCACGAACTCTTCGCCGGTCGCCTGCTCGCGGCAAGTCTGTCGCCATCTTGATTCGTTCGTTTTGGTCATGCCGCCGATCGCGGCCGGGCGGCAAGCGGAGACGGATGGTGTGTGTGCATCGGGCTCTCACGCATACGAGCCGCTCAACCCCAAGGGATCGAACCCGAGAGACTCCGTCGTCGCCAGCAGCGCCACATCGATCTCTCGTGCCACGCTGCGCGTGGAGCACCGAGCGCTCAGGCCCAACCGGCGCTGCATGGAGTTTCCGTCCGCGATCCACTCGGGTCGACAGCCGTCGTCCAAAGCATGCAAGGTCCGATGTGTCGAGCCGACACTCCTCGATGGCGACCCTGTCTCGACGTGCAGGTTCCGCGACAACAGGACTGTATGACGCAGGGACGCTCAGCTGGCTGGACTACTCCTTGTCAAGGCTCAGGATATGGATCTAAATGGGCCACTGGAACTCGAACATCTTCTCGCCGGTTCGTGTGCCCCACGCCGACCCCTTGGAGTCAACGAATAGTTCGCCCCTTCTGCAAAATCCAATTATGCTGAGCGAACCGGTGTCCCTCTCACTCACGATGGCGCCAGTCAAACTGTCAACGAGCAGCAGTCGATTCGATCCCTTCGGTCCGCCAAACGTCCAGCACGCAAACTGCCCGAGATTCTCGACATAACTCATTTTCGAGACGTGGATCGACTCAGCGAACTTGACATGCCATATCATTTTACCGCTCTTGACCGAGAACGCACGTAAGCCTATTTTGGCTTCCGATAAGACGATCACGCCGGGAGACGACGCACTTTCAATACACTTGAATGTGGCGGTCGCAGTCCGCCATAGCTCTACTTCATCGCTTGTCAACAGCACGGCATTGTTCTCTCGCGTCCAGCGCAACCAAGTCTCAGACCGAGGAAAGACACTCACATGATCGCAGGCACCGAGCGAGCGCATTCGCTCACCCGCGTGGGCCTCGATTGCAAGAGCGCGATAGCTGGGCGCTGCGGTCACTCGGATCAAGAAGAGCTCGTCATCCGCTAGACTGAAGACGAGTCCCATGCAATGATTCAGCTTGCGAACGTGCCACAATCTCCGGCCCGTGGATACTTCGTGCATAGTCAGCCCGCCAGACCAGCTCGAGCATGCCAGCAGCTTCCCACTGGCTGATATCGCCAATCGATCTCCTATCGAGTACTCAGGATCACTCATGCGAGCTACAAGCGAACCGTCCGCTGTAGACCATACGCCTACCGTAGGTGGGCCATGGTAGCCGTCTGGCCCTTGCTCGGATCCAAGGGCCACCACATCTTCGGCGTCCGCCGAACTCACATCGGTAAACCTAGCGTAGTTGCCAGTCATCGACCCTCGACAAGTCCCCATAGGGCGTCTAAGGACCCTCGCAGTGAAGATGCGAAGTCCGGGTAATCAATCATGTCTTGCTCGAGCTTCTTGATGACGTCCATGACGCTGTCCAGTGTGGTCTGGCCTGCCTCATCAGAATCGAACCCCCACCATTCCCACCCCGCTTCGGCGCATGCGCCCGGAAGTGTGTCGAACAAGCATGGCTCCATATACGCATCTGCGGCATCGAGAACGCTTGTCACTCTCTCCTCCACAACCGCATCGGCCCAGCACTTCTTGATCTCCGAGACGTAGTTGGCAGGTGTACACTTCAGCACTACCAGCAACTTGTCCAGTGCACCTTCCAGCAAGATCAAAGAGAAACATGAAATCCTCTCCAGCGGCCTTGAACGACTGGCTGCGATGCTGCATCTCACGCAGCGCGGCACGCACGCGGTCTAGATGCTCCCGATTAGAACGCTTGCTCATGATGTCTCAACCACCACTCGATTGACGGCCAACCAGCGTCGTCCAGAACCTTCTCACGAGTTTGAGAATCTGCCGTCTGGGGAGGGGAAGTGCTCGAGATTCTCGCTCTCGCACCCTGTACCCAAGAAGGCCACGAACGACCGAAGCAGGCTCGCCCGAGTGTATCGCGCAATGATGTCCGGCGCGCAACATCTGCGAACCGTGACGTGCGATTCGCGGAACGTCGATCTCCATTTCGCGCGCCAACTACCTTGGTGCTCACCGAATCCTGGTCCTCCGCGTCACTTCACCACAAGGCACGCAATCGGAACTCGAGCGCCTGCCTCCCCGTGGCGATCACTGCGCGATCGAGACCGCGGTCGCGCAGAGCAGCCTCGAGCGACTCGACTTCTGCGGGTGACCCGAAGGGCGAGTCGAGTTCGATCGCCGGCTCGCCGATGGCGAAGAACGGGAACTGCACGAACTCGAGAGCGGCCCCGAGATGGGCGATGTCGACGACACCCACACCCGTAAGGCCAGCCGGGAATCGCCGGCGCGCATTGGCGACGATCGTCGGGAAGGGCCGCGACTCCCCATCGGCTCCGATCACCGGCGACGCACTCTCGAAGAAGTGGACGAGCGCTGGATGCTGCTCGCCGAAGGCGATCAGCCACCGCTTCTCATCCACGAGGAGTCGCAGGTCGTCGTCGGACATCGCGATCTGCTCCTTGGCCGCGCGCGCCAGCGCGGCCGTGGCCTTCTCTACCTTCTTCACGTCGGCAACTCCGAACTGGATCGCGAATGCATCCTCGGTTCGGTCACGCTCCGCATCGGGTCGGCGCGCACCCAGCGCGGCCGAACCGGCGAACAAGAACGCATCGGCCAGGCCCGAGCCCAGGTCGGTATCGAGGTCGATCCCGAGGAAGGGACGGATCATGTCGCGCAGGCGCTTCTCACACGCGACGAGGTCGTCTCCCTCATTGCGACGGAACTCGACCGCCACGAGGCGATAGACGCCGGTCATGAAGTCCGCGAAGTCCAGATGGCCCGCAAACCAGTCGCGACCATCCTCGGGCAGCCACGCAGCGAACTTCGGCACCGACTCGGCGAGCGGCGACAGCGCGGCCACCATGCCGCGAGGACCACGCTCATCGAAACCCACGTGAGCCTCGAACTCGAGCTGAGGGCCGGGCGCACGCACTGCGAACCCCACCGTCTCGACGGAGTCGAGACCGACAGCCGTGGCAAGCTCTCGTCGAAGTGCGTCGGACCGGTGCTCGAGCCACCCCTCGATCCACCGGCCGGCAGCGACCTCGATCGTCAGGAGCGTGACGGGATCGCCGAGACCCTGCACCGGCGCTCCCGACCGCAACCGCGCTCTCGCCGCCGCCTCGATCTCATCGCCGAAGACCCCGACGATGCGATCGTCGACCAGTTGGGGCACGACGAGCCCCGTCGACGCAACCCCGCTTCGGACGGCCCAATCGACGCCGTCGATCGCGATCGGCTCAGCCGCCGGCATCGCATCGAAGAGCGCGGTCACCAACTCCGCGAGCACCCCCCGGCGATCCGACTCGGCAGCGATGCGCAGCTCGTAACCACCTTCGATGTGTTCTTTGCCGTCGGCGTCGAGCGAGACCCGCACCCCGATTCGCAGTCGGAACTCCGATTGAGCCAGTCGCCGAACGAGTGCGGTCGCGGCCGCCTCGCCGTCGCTTCGACCCTGCGAGAGCATCCTCGCCAGCGGCACCATCCATGCCTCGCGAAGGCGAGTGAACTCGTCCGCGGCCAGCATCGCACCGAGGTTCGACGCCGAGAACGCAGCGCGAACCCGCCGCGAGTTCTGGATCTCGATCTGGATGGTGTCGTCGGCGAGCACACCGGGGGCGCGGATCTCCGCGGTCGTCGCGACCTGCGCGCGTAACGAGTCAACACCGAAGCTCGCGAAAGTCGCCGCGATCACCGACACCGCACGCAGAGTCACGATTCTCATCTCATTCCTTCGCCATGAACGGATACGGCCACGACTTCGGTGGTACGAAGTTCTCCTTGATGGTGCGCGTGGTCACCCAGCGCAGCAGGTTCTGTTTGCTGCCCGCCTTGTCGTTCGTGCCGGACGCACGACTGCCGCCAAAGGGTTGCTGGCCGACCACGGCTCCCGTCGGCTTGTCGTTGATGTAGAAGTTGCCCGCCGCATTGCGCAACGAAGCACCGAGGCTCGCGATCGCCGTTCGATCCTGCGCGAACACTGCGCCGGTGAGCGCATAGGGCGATCCCGTATCGCAGGCCGCGATCGCTTCGTCGATACGCTCGTCCTCGTAGACGAACACGGTGAGCACCGGCCCGAAGATCTCTTCGCACATCGTGCGGGTCGTCGGATCCTTCGTCACGATCACCGTCGGCTGGATGAACCATCCTTCACGCGAATCGCTCTCACCACCCACCAAGATCTCATTGGCCGGCTGCGAGCGCGCGTAGTCGATATAGCCGGTGATCTCACGGAAGGCCTTCTGATCGATCACGGCGTTCATGAAATTGCCGAAGTCGTCGGGTGGCCCCACCTTGATCTGCTTCACCTCGGCGGCCAAGCGATCGCGGACCGTGCCCCACAGCGATCGCGGGATGTAGGCCCGACTCGCGGCCGAGCACTTCTGGCCCTGGTATTCGAACGCGCCGCGCAGAAGTGCGACGACCAGCGCGTCGACGTCCGCCGAGGGATGCGCGAAGATGAAGTCCTTCCCGCCCGTTTCGCCGACGATGCGCGGATAGCTGCGGTAGTTCGCGATGTTCTTGCCGATCGTGGCCCACATGCCGTTGAACACGCCGGTCGAGCCGGTGAAGTGCACGCCGGCGAAGTCGCGATGCGCGAATGCCGGATCGCCGATCGTGCGACCGGCCCCCGGCACGAAGTTGATGACGCCGGGCGGCAACCCGGCCTCTTCGAGCAGCTTGTAGATGAACCAGCCCGAGAAGATGGCGGTCGAAGCCGGCTTCCAAAGCACCGTGTTCCCCATCAAGGCCGGCGCGGTCGGCAAGTTGCCGGCGATCGAGGTGAAGTTGAAGGGCGTGACTGCGAACACGAAGCCTTCGAGAGCCCGCTGCTCGACTCGATTCCAGGTGCCGCGCGACGAGATGGGTTGTTCTTCGTACAGCTCGGTCATGAACTGCACGTTGAAGCGGAAGAAGTCGATCAGCTCGCACGCCGAGTCGATCTCGGCCTGAAAGGCGTTCTTGCTCTGACCGAGCATGGTCGACGCGTTCAACGTCGCGCGCCATGGGCCTGCGAGGAGCTCACCCGCCTTCAGGAAAATCGCGGCACGATCTTCCCACGCCATGTTCGCCCAGTCGTGCCATGCCGCCTTGCTCGCCTTCGCGGCCAGTTCGACGTGCTCCGCGCTGCCCTGATGGAACTGCGCGAGCACCTGCGCATGGCGGTGCGGGCAGGTCGCTTGGGCAAGGTCGCCGGTGCGAATCTCTTTGCCGCCGATCACCAGCGGGATCTCCAGCTTGGCACTCGAGAGCCGCTGCATGGCGGCCACCAAGTCGCGCCGCTCACGGCTGCCGGGGGCGTGGTCGAGGATCGGTTCGTTCTGGGCGGGCGGGACGCGGAAGCGGGCGTTGCTCATGCTCGGATTGGGAGGTGAACCCGCGAACATACCCGCGGCCGACGGGCTCCCCGCGGCGGCGTTGATGAAAGATCCTGGCAGTCGCGACGTTCTTCGCCTTCCATCCCAGGATTCGACCCGACCATGTTCCGAACCCCCGCCGTCCTTCTCACCCTGTCCGCTCTCCTCCTGCCCGCGTGCGGCGGCGAGAAGGACAACACGACCCCGAATACCGACCCCGCGAAGGGCTCGGCGACCGCCAATCTCACGCTCGACGACCAGGCGACCGACTCGCCGGCCATGAAGGAAGCCAAGGGCAAGTTCCGCTCGGTGTGTGCCGGCTGCCACGGCACGACCGGCCAGGGCGACGGCGAGATGGCCAAGAACTTCCCGGTCAAGCCGCGCTCCTATTCCGATCAAGCTTGGCAAGCCTCAGTGACCGACGCGCACCTCGCCAAGGTGATTCTCGAAGGCGGCCCCGCCGTCGGCAAGCATGTCCTGATGCCCGCGAGCCAGGATCTCGCCGACAAGAAGGAAGTCGTCGACAGCCTCGTCGCGCTGATCCGCTCCTATCGCAAGTGAGCGGGTCCGCCCGGAGACGCGCGGTAGTCGCTAGCCCGGACTACACGTGAACGTCTGCTGCGATCGCCACAAGTCGCGCCCGGCGGCGTCGCTACGACGGCTCCTCCCTGGCAGCGTAGCTACAGCTACGCTTCGGTCGTCGACCGTCGTAGCTCCTCGCCGGGCATCGACCTGTGTCGATCTCGCGACGACGTTCACGCATGATCCGGGCTAGTCCGGGCTAGTCTCTGTGACCCTTGCTCGCGGACTTCCACCTCGGCTACTGCGCGATCGGCCTGATCTTCTTCGGCCGCTCGCTGCTGGCCTGTCGAGCCTTCGACCAGGTGCCGCTGCTCGCGGGCGCCGGCACCGAGACTCCGGAATCGGAGCTGGTGGTTCTGCGGACCGACACGAACCCGATCGCGGAGCGCGGTGACCAGCCCCTCGAACCTGACGCCTGGCGCCTGATCGAGTCACCGGAGCTTCGCTTCGTGGATCTCGCGGGGCGCGCGCAGGACGACGCACGGTTCGACCTGGTCGCCCGCGCTCGCACCGCGATGAGTGAAGTAACCACTGCGGAGGTGCTCGCAGTCACTCGATCGGTGGTCCCCACCGATCCGAGCGCCGCGCACCGCGCGATCCGCCATCTCCGCGCGGAGCGCGCCGCCAGCCTGTGGCTGCTGCCGCGGCCGCGCCCGACCTGGACACTTCCGCTGTGGCTGTCGACGATGACCGACGCCCTACCGGTCTACGCCGCGATCAACCGCGACGACGCGGACTTCGGCGCGCCCGATGCACCCGGCCTGCACCGCAGCGATGCGTTGCGGGCCGCGCTGTCGGGCTCCGAAGCAGCGAGCAGCCTCCCCCATCGCATCCTGAAGTCGATGCGGGCCAGCGACCAACGCGTGCGCGTCGCCTTCGCCGCCGACGCCTTCACCGACACCGCCCCCCACTCGCTGCGCCGCCTGTCTCGGCAGTACGGCGAGCTGATGCGGTCACTCCATGTCCCGAATTGGCTCCTGGCCGTCACGACTCTCGGCTACATGGCGGCGCTGGTCACGGCAGTCCACGGCCCTTTCGCGACCACGGCCTGGGGATGGTTCGCGACCGCCGGCTGGCTGTCGGGCGCGGTACCCGCACTGCTTCTCGCGCGAGTGTCGCGAATCCCGACGATCGCCGCGCTGTTCGCACCCTTCGCCGCGGCCCTCGACGTCCTGCTCCAGATCCGCAGCCTGTTCGGTCGGCGAGCCACGGTCGCGACCGCCGACTCCTGAACCTCTGGGCGTTCCGCCGATGCACGGCTCATGGAGAGCCGAACGATTCGCGTCGCCGCGCTCGCGCTGGCGGCGACCTTGGCAGCTTGCGGAGCACCACTCGAGGGCCGACGTTTCGCCGATGAGCAGCAGTTCGTCGCGGCGACCGCGGAATGGGTGATCATCGGTCGCTTCGATCCGAGTTGGCCCGCGCGAATCCTCCAGGTGGACGAAGGACAGGACGCAGTCACCTTCCGTCACGACGGCACGCCGCGCGAATACAAAGGCTTCGCCGGCTATGCGATGCGCGCCGTGCACCTCGAACACGAGGGCGGCCGCGGCGTAATCGTGTTGCGCTCGCGCGAGCGGGCTGCGGATCCGCTGCCCGCCGCGCCGCGCTGAGCGAGACCGGGCTTCTCAGCCGTCCTTGTCTTCGCCGCCCTTCTTCTCGGCGACTCGGCCGCCGGTCACTTCCAGCGCCATGTTGCCGAACTGCATCGCCAAGGTGCACTGACCGACTTCGTCGCCGGCGTTCAGATTGATCGAGAGACGCTGACGGTGGTTCTCGACCTCCTTGAGGCGGAGCGGGAAGTTCTTGATCTCGACGTCACCCTCGTCGTTGGTCGAGGAGAGCGCGGCCATCCACATGCCCTTGTCGTTGAGCATGAAGTGCAGGCCGTACTCGCCGGCCGGGATTTGGAAGCCGCTGCTGAAGGTCATGTCGTGCGACACCGCCACGGAACCGCAGGGGTTCTGCTTGGCGTTCTCGTTGAGCATGGTGCGGAAGCGCTCGTTCTTGAGCTGCTCCATGAACTTGCCTTCGGCGAAGTTCAGCGCCTTGTAGCTGACGCGGATCGACGAGCCGTCGGCGAACTCGACCGCGGTCGAGACCTTTTGGGCGTTGCGATTGGCGCTGCCCATCTGCTGGGCGGCGAGGGGGAGGGAGAAACCGGCCACGATGGCCAAGCCGAGGAAGACGTTCTTCATGGTAGGTAGGACGGAGACGAGGGCTCGGCGGGCGAGACACCTGCGATCGGGAGGAGACTCTACGCAGTTGCCGCGCCGACGCGAGCGGCGCCGGGCTACGACACCGGACTGCCTGGGTTCAAGCCTCGGGAAGAAGACCCGATCGCGGCGGAGTCAACGTTTGGCCGCAGCGTGCCAGTCGGCGGGAAGGTCCGGGACCAACTCGACGAGCATGGTCAGAAGGGGCTGACGATCCTCCTCGGCGACGTGGGCGTAGGCGCGGCGACCGTTGCGGCCGGTCAGGATACGAAGCATCCGGAGCAGCACGATCTCGCGCAACTCGGTCGGCAAGTGGCGGAAGGACGGCGAGGTGATCGTCGGACTGACCGGCCAGCGGAACAGCCGAGTGTCGAGCTCGAGTTCGCGGAGCGAGTTACCGGCGGCGTCCCGCGGACCCGCCGCGAGGTAGGCGGCGGCGAAGTCGGATGTGCCGCGCACCGGGGCGGGCAGGGGCGGCACGTCGCGCAGCAGCAGGACGGCGAGCAGGTCGTCGGCGAGTTCCTTGAGCTGGGAACGCCCTGACTCGGACAGTCCCTCCGGGCTTCGGTGCCGCAGGAGCCTGGCTCGACCCGCCGCCCAGGCCAGCGCGTTGTGCGCCTGCGACTGATGCTCGAGGACAAGCAGCGCGACGAGGTCGCTGTGCGGCGACAGGTAACGCGCGACATCGATGTGCTCGCGGAGGTCGACGAGGTTCTGCGCCTCCGGGCGCGGTGGGGCCGACTCCGCGTCTTCTTCGTGCGTCGCGTTGCCGCGATGCATGGCGTCGCCGTGCGTGCCGGTGACGTACCAGCCGCCCCACCGCTCCTCGAACGGCGATTCCCCGGTCGTCAGCTTGGCGCCGAGGCGCTGGATGGGGTGCCCGTCGGGATCCACCGCGACCGAGCGCACGAGGTGGCCGGGCCAGTCGTTGGTCCAGCTCAGCGCGTGACAGCGAAGGCACTCGGCATCGCGCCGCACGATGCGCGGCGTCTCGTCGCCGCGATCGGTCAGCGTGTAGAAGATCGGGCCGAGTTTCGGATCCATCGCGGTGAGTTCGAGCACGGGCGAACCCGGGACGGCACCGACGTAGACCTCATCGCTGAAGTAGATCGCGCGCGGGGTGCGCGGGCCGATCAGCGCGTTCTGAAAGCTCGTCTTGCTGAAGACCAGCGTCTGACTGGCCGGCAGGACGCCGAGTGCAGCGAGCACCGACGGGAGCAAGCCGAACTTCTCGTCGCGCGCCAGAGTCACCGTGCCCAGTTCCAGAGCGTTCGCCAAGCGGGCCACCGGTTGTTCGGTGGACTCGCGCTCGTAACGGACCGGCTCGCCGAGGTAGCTCTCGCGATCTTGGGCACTCGCGAGGACTGCCAAGCTGATCGCCGCGAGCGCAGAAAATGGAGCCCGCCGGGCGTCCGGACCCGGCGGGCTCGTCCCTCTCTGCCGGCGCGCACCGCACGGGGTGAGCGTGCCGCGTCCGCCGTTGCGCAGGTGGGTGAGCATCCACGGGGTCATGAAGGGCGTGTCAGGCGAGTGTCAGTGGATCGCAGCGATCACTGGATGGAGACGATCTCGAGGCGACCGGGCACGAGGCGCATCGCGGAGAGGCTGCGCTCGAGGTCGAAGCGCGGGGCGAGTTCGAGCCAGGCTTCGAGTGCCGGCATGACGATGTCGTTGACCACGGCGAACCCCACCGGGTCGTCGAGATCTTCCAATTCGCCTGCCATGACATCCTTGAGGATGCCGGCATAGCCGGCACTCGATGAGATCTGGAAGTCCCGCCAGTCATCCCCGATGCGGCGGCGGCGTTCCGCGAAGGGCTCGGGGAAGCGGATCTGTCGCTGGCCGTCGGTCGCAGCCAGGCTGGCGTCGACGATGGAACGGACGGAGTCCACGCCGATCTTGCCGACACCGAAGGCGATCCCCTCGTTCACGATCGCATACGAGAATTGGACGATCGCGACGTTCATCGTCCGAATCGCCACACCTCGATACTCGGTGGTCTTGCGCGCAGCGTGCAGGCCGCGGCTCCGGAGCAACTTCTCCAGAGTCGACTCGAAGGCCTTCGCGTCGCGCAGACCGATGACCCCGCTGTAGAGCCCAGCCACTTCGGCGTCCTCATCCTCGTCACCTTCCGCCATCGCTTCGAGACCGGCGAGGCTGTCGTTGAGGAGCAGCAGTTGGCCGTCGAAGGCACCGAAGAGATCGTGACGAACGTCGACACCGAACTCGGAAGACACCTGCTCCAAGAGTTCGAACACATCCTCGCCCCTCGCTTCCATCACGAGGTCGCGCGCGAAATTCAGGATCCAGCCCAGATCGAGGCGGACAGACGACCAGTTCTCGTGATCCGACGGCGCGAGCGCGGCGATCGGGGTCGACTTGGCATTCGGCTGGAGTAGGTCGAGGATCGAACGCTCGGGGTCGGCAACGATCGAGTAGTCCGCGCGTAGGAACTCGCCGTCCGTGCGGAACCGAAGATCGAACTGCTTCAGGCCGATCCGCCTATCGATCACCTCGAGCAGCTCCGGCTCGATCTCGCTCCTGCCGCCGATGCCGGCCAAGCTGGAAATGACGATGCCCATCAATCGGTCCAGTTCGACGCGGAGATGCAGCAAGGACTCGTCCGCAGCAGGCTCCTCACCGGAACTCTGTTCGCCGAGTCTCGCCAGTGCGTCCTCCAGCCCTAGCCCGTAGTAGCAAACGAGATGGCCATCGATGACTCTCGGTAGCACGAACTGCTTGCGGTTCTCTCCCTGCACGAGAGTGAAGCCGTTCGCTTCGGTACCGATCAGCCGTTGTTCGAGTTCGGCATCGTTCGCGGCCTCGCGAACCGACTCCACGAACGCCGCGAAATCGGTCTCCCCGTCGGGTTCGAACACGATGCCGACGAGCAGCTCACCGAGCGCTTCATCCGCATTCTCGGCATCCGCGTCCATCGCGAAGCGAGCCGCACACGAGATTCGGCCGCCGTAGCCACCGAAGAACTCGTAGGCGCCGCGAAGATGAGTCTCCGCACGGGAATCGCCGATCTCTGCCAAGATCTTGTCGAGCATCTTGGCCGGCAACTCGCGAATCGGCGCCGCGGCCGGGTCTGCCAGCAGCCGCCCCAGGTTGGTCTCCGCAGTTCGATCCCCGAACGCGCGCGGACCGAACATGCTGAAGGACACGATCGCATCGCGCGGCAGAAACCTCGCGGCGCCTTGCGCGGAGAGCGACGTGCTCGTCGCACAGAGGCCCGTGAGACTGGAAACGAGAGCGAGAAACAGACAACGAATCACTTGGCTGGCTCCTGAAGGTAGATCAAGACTCGATCGAAGGCGCACAAGACGAGGTCTGCACGCCCATCGCCGTCGATGTCGCCGGTGGCGATCTCGCGCGGCTCACGCAGGTCGGCGTCGGCATCCTCGTCCTCGAAGACCGGAAACGCGAGCGCGCGATCGATCCCGGGCGCGAGGTAGATCTGCACGCCGTGCAGGTCGGAGTCGAGCACGGCGACGTCCTCGGCACCATCGTGGTCGAGGTCGGCGGCGACCGCGGCGAAGAAGCGCGATTCGTCGGTCGGCGCGTCCCGGGCGACTCGCTCCCTCGCTTCGAAGCTCTCGCCGCGGCGGATGCGCACGACCCCAGCGGTGCCCAGCACGAGCACGTCGTCGCCGTGCGCGAGGACATGGGTCGGCCCGACCGGCGGCAAGACGATGGAACGCGCGGGCAGGTCCGCCGGCATCAAGTGAAGGCGGTTCGCCTTGCGCTCGACCGCAGCCAGCACGCCTCCGGACAACATGGCTCCGAGTTCGAGGCTGTCTGCACTCGGCGGCAGATTGCGCTGTTTCAGGATGATCGGTTGCCGCGCGGCGTCGAGCCGGAAGAAGCGGGCGAATCGCTCGCGGACGACCAAGAGATGCGTACTCGAATCGCCGTCATCGACGACGCCGAAAGCGCCGTCATCGATCCGCTCGGCGAAGCCGGGGCCGCCGGTCTCGGTCTTCGCATTGAACGCGACGAAGCGCCCCTTGCCGTCGCCGCTGAAGATTCGCAGTCCCTCACCGGAGAACACGACTGCGAGATCGACGCCCTGCGCGGCGTCGAAGTCGCCGACATGAAACCGCAGCGGCTCGCCGTTGAGCTTGCCGAGATCGACGATCGAGACGGCACTGCCCGAGGGTTCCGCCGGGTACGGCACGTGCAACAACGCGGCGGCACGTGAGCGATCCCGGCCGATGCAATAGAGCTCGCCGGCAGCACCGATGCCGACCGTCACGGGATCGAGCGCTCCATGCGCAACGCGCGTTGGGAACTCGTCGAGCGGCGTCGCACCATTGCGCACGGCCAGCGCTTTCTCGCTCGGGCTCGCCAGCAGGATGTCCTGCTTGCCGTCGCGGTCGAGATCGCCGATCGCCAGCGAACTGATTCCGGCGAACGACGGCACGACCCGCTGCAGGAATCGCCCGCGATCCTCGAGCAGATACACCAGTTCGGCGCGCTCTGGATTCGCCAGCACGAGATCGACGTCGCCGTCGCCGTCGACATCCCCCTGCGTGAACGGAAACGCCGGTCGCTTGGTGGAAGGCAGCGCCAGGAACTGCACCGCCTCGCCGCTCGCCGCGGGAACGAGATCGAGCACCGCCAACCGACGCCGCGGACCGAGAAGGGCCAGAAGTGCGGGCTGCTCGCGGAGTTTCGGCCCGGGAAACACCCCGAGCACGCGCTCGGAACCGAAACCCAGCCAGGGTGCGAACCCGAGGGCGCCGTCGCCGCGAGCGATACGAAGCCCCAGGGCTTCGCTGTTCGCCCCGATCACGAGGTCGACGCGGGAGTCGCCGTCGACATCCTGCACGAGGAACGAGTTCGCCTGACCCTCGCCGAGGTCGATCGGTGGCTGCAGATTCGGGGCGTCGCTCAGACCGTAGGCACAGCGGATCCCCTCGCGGGTCAGCACCAGAGCCTCGTCGCGGCCGTCGCCGTCGAGATCCGCGACGCGCAGCGCGTTGCCGGTGATCGGAGTGCCCACCTCGATCTCGCGCGGCCGCTCCTCGCCCAGACCGATCACGAGACGGCCGTCGGCGCGCAGTGCCACGAGGCTGCGCGGCTTGCCGGGCGCGAGCACCGCAGCGCGCAACCCTCTCAACATGCCCCGCGTGTCGATGCTCGTTCGTTGGATCGTCCCCGACGGGTCGCGCGAGACTCGCTCGACGTGCCCGCGCGCGCCGTCGTGCACGAGTACCTCCGCCCGGCCGTCGCCGTCGAGGTCCACCACCGACAGCATGTCGATGTCGTCACCGATCTTGATCGACTCCGGCCCCAGGAACCCGAGCCGCGCCCGGAGCGCCGGATCGATCGGCGGCGGCGTCGTCTGGGCCGACAGCGGAACGGCGATCCCACAGAGGACAACGAAGGCGCCGACTCGGTCGAGCACCCCCATTCGGACGAGCTTCTGCATCGAGGCGCCAGGATACGGCGATCGCCGCGAACTGCACCCCGTACGCCGCCGACGAGGACCGGCTTGGCACGCCTCGCCGCCCCCCTATCCTCCGCGGATGCTCGACGGAGTCCGCCGCCCCCGCTCGTTCCTGGCCGTGCACGCCGCCACCGCCCTGGTCGCTCTGTCCCTCGGGCGGTGCCTGACCGCGCAGGGGCCGATCGAGGAAATCCTCGAACTCGACGGCGGCCGCGTCGTGAGGGCCCCGATCATCAAGTCCACCGAGCGCCACGTATTCGTCGACCTCGGATTCGACGTCGTTCGCATCCCCAAGGAAGCGATCGTGAAACGCTCCGCGGCCGACGCCCCCGTCGCGGCAGTCGACGAGACTGCCACCATGGAGGACGTCTGGTTCCATCGGCGCGGCCCCGCTCGCCCGGTGGTGGAAGCCGCGCGCAGCGTCGGGAGCGCCGTCGTCCGCATCGAGACGCCCTCGGGGCAGGGTTCCGGGTTCCTCACCAGCACCGCGGGGCACATCGTGACGAACTTCCACGTCGTCGAAGGCGAACCCAAGGTGGCGGTGGTCCTCTACTACCCCGACGGCGAAGCAATCCGCACGCGCACCCTGCGCGAGGTCCCCGTGCTCGCGGCCAACCCGGCGATCGACCTAGCGCTGGTCAAGATCGAACCGCCGACCGACCTCACGCTGACCGCGGTGCCGCTCGGTGACAGCGAAGGCGTGAAGGTGGGGACCGAAGTCTTCGCGATCGGCGCGCCGATCGGCTTGGATCGCACGGTGAGCACCGGGATCGTCAGCGTGACCGATCGCGCATTCGGCGGTCACACGATGCTGCAGATCACCGTGCCCATCAATCCCGGCAACTCCGGCGGCCCCTTGTTCGACAACCGCGGGCAGGTCGTCGGCGTGAACAGCGCCGGCTACATGGGAATGCAAGGGCTCAACTTCGCGATCCCCAGCCGCCTGGTGCGCGACTTCTTGCGCAATCGAAGTGCGTTCGCGATCGACGAGACTCGAAACGAGCACGGCATCCATTACTTGCCGGCACCGCGCCGACCGAGAGACTGAGCCCCCATGTTTTGAACTCTGAACTCTGGGACGCGCATCACGGTCGTGATCGCTGCCACGCTGATCGGTTGGGCCCTGCAACGCTTCGCGCACCTTGGCGACGCGGCGATTCTCGGTCTGATCGCCGGGATGGTCATCGCCCAATTCGTTCCCGCGAAAGGCTCTTGCGAACTGCCGCGACGCGAGTCCTGAGGCCGCGGATGGCATTTCCTCGCGCAGAGCAATGTGAAATCCGGCTTGCGACCGATGGGGATTCACCGGGCATCGTCGCGCTCGTCGGTCGCTGCTTCTTCGACTACGAGCGATGCTGGTTGGACGTCGATCGTGAGGAGACCGGCTTGCTGAGTCCGAGCAGCGCATTCACTCGCTTCTGGGTCTTGGCCCACGGAGATCGCATCTACGGCTCGATCGCCTGCAACGACCACGAAGCCGAAGCGGACCATCCGCGCAGCGTCGAGCTGAAGAAGTGCTACGTGCATCCGGCATTGCGACGGCAAGGCGTCGCAACCCGCCTGGTCGACTTGGTCGAGGCTCACGCGCAAGACTTCCACGCGCACACGGTCGAGCTGTGGTCCGACACCCGGTTCCTCCAGGCTCACGCGTTGTATGAACGCCTCGGCTATCGCCGCAGCGGAGCGCGCCGCGAGCTGGGCGACATCTCCGACACTGCCGAGTTCCACTTCGTCAAGACCCTCTGAACATGGATCCGATCCGCTTTCCCGACCGTCGCGACACTTTCCTAGCCGAGTTCGGCCAACTGCAAGTCGCCTTCGATCGAATGCAGCCGCTGGTCGAATACACCGCCCGCGATCACAAGCTCGGCACCGAAGGCTACGTCGTGGTTTGGAACACGCTGGTCGAAGGTGGGATCGCGAAGGGCGGGACACGCGTGACGCCGACAGTCACGCTCGACGAAGTGAAGATGCTCGCCCGCACGATGGCGCTGAAGAACGCCGCCGCGGGGCTTCCCCTCGGCGGTGCCAAGTCGGGCATCCGAATGGATCCGCGCGAAGCCGATGCGAAGACTCGCTACACCGCGATCGCCAAGCGATTCGCGCCCTTGTTTCCGGAGAACGGCGGCCCCTTCGGCGGGCTTGGCTATGACATCGGCGCGCGCCCCGAATTCGCCGACTGGTTCATCGAAGCGACCGGCATGCCGCAGCGATTCACGGGGAAGACGCGAGCCTTGGGCGGGACGGACTACGACGTCGAAGGCATCGCGGGTCTCGGTGTCGCCGTGGCCGCGCGCGAAGCGCTGGCTTGGTCGCGCCGCACCGCGGAAGGCGCGAGCTTCGCTGTCCAGGGTCTCGGTGCGATGGGCGCAGCGATCGTTCGTTACTTCACGGCCTTCGGCGGACGACTTCACGCAGTGTCGGACCCGATGATCGGCGGCAGCTACGAACTGCCAGGGAACCTGTCACCTTCGCTTCGCGCCGAGTTGACGGACCGGATCACCGCACGCGACTACTCCGCGATCCAGAAGCTCGTCGAGGAACACGGGCACCTGGCGGAGGAGTCCGACGCGGTGCTGTTCTCGGCGGTCGACGTCATGTTTCCCGCCGCGCGTCAGGACGTGATCCATGCAGCCAATGTCGATCGAATCAACGCGAAGATGATCGCCGAAGGCGCCAATGGGCCGTGTGCGGGCGACAGCCGCGATCGGCTGGCGGCGCGTGGAATCACGGTCCTGCCCGACTTCCTGGCCAACCCCGGCGGCATCATCGCGGCCTATGTCGAGATGACTTCCAAGTCCGCGGACAAGGTCGCTGAGGCCAAGTCATCGACGGAATCGACGATCGCGAGGAACGTCCGAACCGCTCTTGATGCGGCCGCGAACCTCGACGTTTCCCCGGCCGCGACGGCTCTCTACTCCGCATTGCGTCGCGTTCTCGGCGCCTGAGAATTCAGGCACCGACACTCTGAAGGAGTTCGAGCGCGGACGGGTGATCGGGTTCTCGTTCGAGCGCACGCTCGGTCCACTCACGCGCTTGCTCGATCTTGCCTTCGCGTAGGTAGGCCTCCGCCCGCAATACCAAGCACTCCGTCCATTCGCGCCACGGTCCGGCATCGAGAGCACGGTGTGCCGACGCAACATCGCCGCTCGAGATACAGGCCGTGGCGAGTCGCATCGCCGCGTGGCTGTCGGCCGGCGCCAGCGCTTGCGCCTCACGGAGATGCTTGATCGCCTCGTCGACTCGGCCGAGGTCCAGCAACAGGGTCCCGAGATCCACACGGTAGTCCGGATACATCGGCCGCAACTCGACAGCCTGCTGCAGCCAATGGACGCCTTCGTCCATCGCGCCCGCCTCGACCGCCAACAGGCTCAGTTCAACCATCGCCTGATCGCACTCGGGCAGCACCGCGAGCGCTCCCTCGAACCACGTTCGCGCCTCTGCGCTCTCGCCGCGGCGGAGTGCGAGACGGCCCGCCTCGACGAGCACGACAGGGTGCGCTGGATAGGCTCGCAGCACCTCGGCCAGGGCAACCGCCTCCTCGGCGTGGCGGTCGCTGCGGTGCAGGAACTGGACGAGGCCGATCCGAGCACGCGCAGTCCCCGGCGCGGACATGGCGGCAGCGTCATCGATTCGAAGAGGTTCGATCGCCACGGTCGCGTCGATGGCCCGGAAGACCTCCTCGCAATCGCGAGACGCGCGAGCCAACTCGGCCACGGCTGCCTCCGCGTCTCCGAGGATCGCGAGTGCGGCAGCGAGATGGTGACGAAAGTGCACCGCCCGCGGGCGGAGCATCGTCGCACGCCTCAGTTGCGCGATGCCGGTGTGATGCCACCCGAAGCGCATGCAGAAGACACCGATCGCGAACACGACTTCCGGATCGCTCGGACTACGCGTGAACCAGGGCCGCAGCGCGGCATAGGCCTCGATCTTGCGACCGGCGGCGGCGAGCGCGAACGCCCGGCCGATGCCCGCTTCCACGAAGCCCGGGTTGATCCGTAGTGCACGCTCGAGCGCGGCGAGAGCTGCGTCGGCATCCCCGCTCACGAGATGCGCATGGCCGAGTTCGCTCCAGAGATCGGCGTGGCCGGGTCGTAGGTGGACCAGATCACGCAACTGCTTGCGGTAAGCAAGGTCCACGGATCGGAGTGGCTGTGTGAGGTCAGTCATGTTGATCGTTCGGGGACGCGCGATCCGCGACGTCTGGTTCAGGGAAGCTGGGATTACCAACCGCAAGTGGCCGGGCGGACACCTCTCGCCAACGGCCGTCGCCGCCTCGCTCCCAGTTGTCGAACTGGAGCGCGACGTGACGAATCTCCGGCACGCGCAGGAGTTCCGCCGTCAGAGCCTCGATCAGAGGTAGGGATCCGCTCCGCGCGGCGTCGCCGATCGCATGCAGCTCACCGGTGGCGCGGAGCGTGTCTCGATAGATCCCGAATCGCAGTCGATCGAGGTCCACCCAATGCCGCGCGAAGACGCGGCGAGCTTCAGCCTGGACCTGATAAGCACTTCGAGCCAAGTCGCGGATCTCTCGATCTCGTTCTATCGGCCGGTGGCCGCCGGACTTCGAAGCGGGACGCCCAGCCGCCATGCCACCGGCTCCACGGGCCACGGGACCGCTTCGCCGAGCCGTACCGGACACGAGGTCTCGGTGTCAGTCCCTCGGTGCACGACGCTGCATTCAGGCAGACTGAGTAGCACCGGTGGAATGATTCACTCAGACGCGACTTCATTGGGAGTCGCGCGAGCGCGACGGACCTCGGTGCGACACGACGAAACGCCTACGGTCCAGTTGATCGCCGTCGACTCGAGCCCGGATCATTCGTGAACGTCTGCTGCGATGGCCGCAAGCCGCCGTGCCACACCGCCGCCGAGGATCGGTCGGCCGGGCTGCGTGAGATCGACTCGCCGAGGTGCTCGAACTCTTCGTCGGTCAGGTGGGCGGGAGGTGCGACGCGCATACCGACCACGACCAACCCGCCCCGTCGAGCGCCGTCGATTCGCGAGCGGGGCTCTTCATCGAACCACGAGCCAGTCACGTGCAGCACGCTCGTGCTACTTCCTTCACACCGCCCGTGGAACAGCTCGCCGAAGACCGCATCCAGATCAGGTCGCGACGGTGTCGCGCTCAATCGCGGAACTCGTCCGTATGGATGCCGAGCTGGCGACAACGCCGATGGAGATGGCCGCGCGAAATACCTGCGCGCGATGCGGCCTCGGTAACGTTGCCGTGCACGCTTCGCAGCAACTGAGAGAAATACTCACGTTCGAAGTCGGCAAGCGCGGCCGCATGATCGAGTTGCCACGCTGGCGAGGAGGGCGATCGTGGTCGCTCGGCACTCGACTCGCGCAGATCGTCGGGCAGGTCTCCGGTGTCCAACGCCGACTGATTCGGATGTAGTGCGCACAATCGTTCGATGAGGTTCTGCAACTCGCGCACGTTGCCCAACCACTGCGGCCGGCTCAGGGCAATCATCGCCGGAAAGCTGATCTGCTTACGCGGCTGCCCGGTGCGCTGCGCAATGCTCTCCAAGAACCGCTCGACGAGCAGCGGGATGTCTTCTCGCCGGGCACGCAGCGGCGGCAACTCGATGCGCACGACGGCGAGTCGATAGAACAGCTCTGGACGGATCCGCCCTTCCGCCAGTGCCGAATCGAGGTCGTGCTGACTGGAGGCGATCACGCGAAAGTCGACATTGACCGGATCGGTTCCTCCCAAGGGCACCACCTGACCGGTTGCCAGTGCCCGTTCGAGCTTGCTCTGTGCCGCCCAACTGAGATCGAGGAGCTCATCGAGGAACAGCGTGCCGCCGTGCGCCTTCTCCAACAGCCCGTGACGACGCTTGGTCGCACCGGTGAATGCCCCCTGCAAGTGGCCGAACAACTCGCTGTCGATGAGCGTCTCGGGAATCGCACCACAGGCGATCGCCACGAACGGACCCTGCGAACGGCGGGACGTGGCCGCCAGTGCACGCGCGACCATCTCCTTCCCGGTGCCCGACTCGCCGAGTACGAGCACCGTCGCATCCGACTCACGCAGCCGCTCGATCTTGTCGAAGATCGCTCGCATTGCCGGACTCTGCCCCACGAGCCCGGCATAGCCGTCCCGCACCTCGGCGAGCGCGCGGAGCGTTTCGTTCTCGCGCCGCAGGCCGCGCAGCTCGAGCGCGCGCTCGACAACCACCGCCATCTCATCGAACTCGAAGGGCTTCGTCACATAGTCGAACGCACCCTTGCGAATCGCTGCGACGGCATCGGCGATCGTGCCGAACGCCGTCATCAAGATCACCTGGGTGTCCGGACTCCGCAGGCGAACTTGTTCGAGCACCTCCATGCCGCTCGCCCCCGGCATCCGCAGATCGGAAACAATGACATCGAATTTTCGCTCCCCCAGCCGCTCGATCGCAGCCAGCCCGGTCTCGACCACCTCGACCTGATGGCCGAGCCGCGTGAGTCCCTTCTTCACGAAGTGGCGCATGCTCTCTTCGTCGTCGGCGACGAGGATCCGCGCGGAAACCGGCCTCGGTGCGTTGGCACCGTCGAGTATCGTTGGGATCGCAGGTTCGACCACGGAGCAAGAGTCTAGTCCGGATTACTCGTGAACGTCGTCGCGAGATCGCCGCAGGTCGATGTCCGGCAAGGAGCTGCGTCGGTCGACGACCGAAGCGTAGCGGTAGCTACGCTGCCAGGGAGGAGCCGACGTAGCGACGCCGCCGGGCGCGATTTGCGGCGATCGCAGTAGACGTTCACGAATCATCCGGGCTAGTCGGCGGCGCGGTCATGCCGAGTGACGATCAGGCACTGCGCGGAATCGAAGGATGCTCGTCGTACCAGTCCTGGACGCGCCGCAAGACCTCGTCGAGCAGGACCAGTTGGGCCGCTTCCACCACCATCTCCTGGTCCGATCGCCCGGATCCCACCGCGCGGTGGATGTGATCGGTCATCGCCACGACGGCTTCACGGACGATGCTTCCACGGATGGACGCGGAGATTTCGGGAAGCCCTGTCAGCAATCCGTCGAGCCGACCACGGAGAGCGGACAGCGCGAGCGCGACTCCTCGCCCACGCCGGTCGCTCGCGACA
The DNA here is from genome assembly GCA_050181465.1 of Planctomycetota bacterium. Lineage (GTDB taxonomy): Bacteria > Planctomycetota > UBA1135 > UBA1135 > UBA2386 > JACRLW01. Next base: position 84,487 of record JBFXDD010000006.1, on the reverse strand, counting down.
ACCGCTCGCACCGGAGCCGAGAAGCAACGCAGACCCTCGCGCACCGCGATGATTCCGCGCATGCGATCGCGCTCCTGGGCGTCCTCATCACCGGCCACCAGGTCCTCGAATGCCGAAAGGTAGGCGTCGCGGAGTTCGCGCTGAAACCACTCCCGATACTCAGGGAGCGTCCACCCCCGGTTCCGCCGAGTATCGAGCCGCGGCTCGAGCCGGCACCGTGCACGGAACTTGAGGAGCACGAGGAACTCATCGCCGAATCGGAACTCCTCGCGGAGGACTGCCGCGAGTTGCAGTTCGATCGCGAACGCGCCGCAACGAAGTTCGCTCGCGGTCCGCTGCATCGCAGCTCGGGCATCGCGCCAGAACACGACGTCGTGAGAGCGCAGCTCCATCGACAGACGCTGCAGGACTGTGGATCTCGGTGGTCGAACCATGGGATGACTCCGAGCGCGGGTAGTAGGCTGGCCATGTGAAGTCCGCGACAAGGCAACGTCACTCTCTCGAACCGGTCGGCTGGTTCGCGTTGGCACTCGGGATTCGCGCCCTGGTGGCGGCACGCACAGCGATGCCGGAGCGAGATGCCGCGCATTACCTGTGGATGGCGGACGGCATCGCGCTCGGCGAACCCGGTCGCCTGCTCGACAGCGTGTTCCATCCGGTCTTTCCGGCGATTGTCGGTGGGTTGCGTGCACTCTTGCCGGGCGTCGATCCGGTGGTCGCGATCCAGAGCGTCGCCTGCATCGCCAGCGCGCTCGCGGTCTTCCCCCTCTGGCACCTCGCGCGTCGCCTCGACCTCGCGAGCGCTCGCCTCGCCCTCGCTGCCTTCGCGATCGGCACCTGGTTCGTCCGCCATCCGGCCGACGGCTTGAGCGAAGGCCTGTTCCACCTGAGCGTCGCCGGTAGCGCGACGCTGCTGTTGGCGGATGGTCGATTGCCAACTCGCGCGCTCGCCGGAGTCGCCGCCGCACTCGCGTTCGGAACCCGACCGGAAGGCGCGCTGTCGGCACTCGTTGCCGTTGCCTGGCTCGCGCAGACCGCCGGGGCTCGCGCCGTCCTCCACTACGCACTCGGCCTCAGCAGCGCGCTGTTGCTTCCGCTGGCATGGTCGCTCGCGAACGGTGCGCTGGTGCTCACGCCGAAGGCGTCGTTCGTGTGGACCGACGGCGTGGGCAGTGAAGGTCTCTACCATTGGTTCGCGCACTTTCCTCGTGCGGTCGCCGCGATCCCAGAGGCGCTGGGCTATGGCATGGGTCCACTCGCCGTCTTCGGCGCGCTGTCATGCATGCGAACCGGATCCGAGTCGCGCCGTATCGCCGTGTTGCTCGCACTCCCTTTCGCGCTTCAGTTGCTCGTCATCCCGGTTCTTCGCAGTCACCACCGGTTCCTGTCCGGCTTCGGCATCCTCATGTTGCCGTTCGCCAAGGTCGCGATCACCACACTCGCAGCGCGTGTCGGGCTTCGCTCCCGCGCGATCCTCGCCGGTGTGCTGCTCGTAGCCTTCGCCGGCGATCTCCTTCGCTTGCCGTCGTACCGTCGTGCCGACCGAGTCGTCGAACGCCGACTCGGTGAGTGGTTGCGCACTCGACACGTGCACGACGGCCAGTTGGTGTCAGACCTCCAGCGCGCCGACTACTTCGCCGGTGTCCGGCCGGCACCGCCTCGCCGCATCACGGCCGAGGAAATGGAGCGCGTCGCCGACCATGCCGCAGTTCGCTTCGTCGTCTACTCTGGGCCGCACGGCGACCGTCTCGCAGCGCGACTCGCCGACTCGCTCTTCCGACCCGCGGAGCTGCCCGTCGCTCTTCGCGACGAGCTGAGCGAACGAGGCACCCTCGTGCTTCAGCGCGACTGAGGCTGCTCTACGGGAAGGCGGACGATGAAGGTGGTGCCGACTCCCAGCTCGCTTTCGAATTCCAGCGCGCCGCCGTGCGCCTCAACCAGTCCGTGACTCACGCTCAGTCCGAGGCCGCTGCCACGACGCTCCGGATCTAGAGCGTCGCTCTTGCTGCTCCAGAATGGATCGAAGACGTGTTCGCGGTGCTCCTTTGGAATTCCGACTCCGCGGTCGATGACCTTCACGACGACGTGGTCGTGTTCGCGCCGCGCAACCACGTCGATCCGCCCCCCCGTCGGCATCGCCTGCACTGCGTTGGTCAGCAGATTCAGAAAGACCTGATGAAGCGCCGAACTGTCGGCACGCATCGCGATGGATTCCGGCACGTCGGTCCGCACCTCGATGCCGCCGCGCCGAGCGCGCGATTCGATCAGGCTCACTGCCTCCCGCAAGACCTGCGCGACGTCGACGTCGTCGCTGGTCGCAACGCGCTGCCGCGCGAAACGCAACAGCCGATCCGTGACCTCAGCGCCGCGGTCCGTCGCACGCAAGATGATCTCCAGCGTCTCGCGACGTTCCGGATCCGTCTCGTCGCGCAACGCTTCGCGCGCACAACCGCTGATGCCGCCGATCAGATTGTTGAACTCGTGGGCGACACCGCCGGCCAGGGTGCCCAGCGAGGACATCTTCGCGGCCTGGACGAGGCGATGCTGGGTTCGCTTCAGCTCGTTCAGGCTCTGCTCGAGGTGACCGGTCTTGCGGGCAACCTCATCGGCCAAGGTCGCGTTCCAGGTCTCGAGTTCACGGTTCTTCGCCGCGATCTCGTCGCGTGCCGCGCGCAACTCGCCGACCATGTGCCGAAAGCCGCGCCCGAGGTCGGCGATCTCGTCCCCTCGCGGCGGCGCCTCGACGTCGACGGTCAGATCACCCCGCGCGATCGCGTCGGCAGCACCCGCAAGGCGTCGCACCGGGACCACGACCAAGCGATGGAGACCCAACCCGAAGCCGAGCAGGGCGATCGCGAGCATCGTCAGAGCGAGCCCGAGGAACCACGGTTGCAGATCACCGACGATGTCGGCAGCGAGCCGGTTCTGCGCTGCGACCAGGTGCCGAACCTGTTCGTCGACGGTCTCGTGGTTGCGCCGGCCGATCTCGTCCACCAAGTGGGCGACGTTGCGACGCAGAACCTCACCCCGCGCGGCATCGCGGTCGCGGAGGGCCTCGCGTACTCGAACGACGTCGCCGTCGAACAACTCGAGGGGAAGATCCTCCAGGACGCGACGTCTCGACTCGGTGATCTCCTCGATCAACCGAACGAGCAGATCTCCGCCTTCCGCGGTCTGCGCCGCCAGCATGTCGCGCATCGCGTCGGCACTGCTCGCCACGAGCGCGTCGCTTCGTTCGCGGAGCTTGTCTCCGGTCGCCGGTCCAAGGACCTTCGACAAGGCGATCACCAGGAGTGCGAAGATCAGAAGAAGCGCCAAGACCACCTTGTGGATCAGCCGCACTCCGCGCGCACTTCGACGGACTGTCATCGCCCGCCTTCCTTCCGCGGGTCGCCCTCGGCGATGACCAGATCGGCCACCGCCAGGAGCGACAGCGGAACCCGATGGCCAAGGCGTCGACATGCATCGAGATTCACAACCACTCGATAGCTCTGCATTCGCCCGATCGGGATCTCACCTGGCGATTTGCCTCGCTCGAGAATGTCGAGTGCGATGAGGGCCGCACGCTCGCCGAGCAGTTCGTAGTCGACGACCAAGCCAGCAACCGCCGCCGCTTGCACCCCGCGCAGCGAGGACGACACCAAGGGCAATCGACGGCGAGCCGCCGCCGCCGCGACCGCCTCGATGTTCTCGTAGACCAGGAAGTCGATCGGAATCCAGATGGCATCGACTCCGGCGACGGCGAGTTCATCGACTGCCGCACCGAGTTCGGCGACTTCCTTCACGATCGCCTCACGCAGGTCGATCGCACGTTCTGCTGGCCGGGCTGCGAGTTCCGCGCGCATGCCCGCCAGTTCAGCCGCGCTCACGACGCCGGTGTTCTCGGAGCGCAGCACACCGAGCGTGCGAAGTCTCGGCACCGCCTGCTCGAACACCCGCAGCACGGTCGCCGAGTCGATCCAGTTGCTGTTACCGGCAAGGTTGCGCCGAGAACCGCTCCATCCGGACACGACTTGCGACTCGACCGGGTTCGTGACCGCGGTGAAGACGATCGGCAGATCCCGCACCGCATCGGCAGCGATCAACGATGCCTCGGTGCCCAACGCAAAGAGCAGATCAATGCCTTGCGCGCGCAGCGCCGCGATCTCGCTGCGCGCGCGCTCGCGATCGGAGTCCGCCGAGACTTCGCGCCACTCGTAACGACGACGACCGAGATCGAGCGCACGGCGAATCCCTTCCGCCGCACGGCGATCGTTGGGGGAGTCATGCCAGTACAGCACGCCGAGTCGCAGCACCCGCTCCGGCGATGGCGCGACTTGTGCTGCGAGCACTCCTTCAGTCCATCCCGCAGCCAGTACGGTGAGCAGTGCGAACGCGAGCCGCTGTGCCCGTGACGCACTCGCGAAGACTCGACGGGAAGGAATCGACAGCTCAACCGTCGGAGTGCCCGTGAACGACAACGTGACCGCCGGACACGACGAGACCGTACGCGAGTGGGATCGCATGACCGGAAATCTTCCCGGTCGGCGAACCATTTGCGAAGGTTCCGTCGTTGCTTCGGCAACGTTCGAGCAGAGCGCGGCGTGCGGATCCTCGGATCCATCGCACGGTCACGCCGTGTGCGAGCAGAGAGGGACGTGAAATCCGTGTATCGAGGCCGCGCTCTTCGAGGGGAGAGCGCGGCCTCACTCTTTCCTCAGGCGATCACGTCGCGCCGCAGCCAATCCAGCGCCCGCGCGATTCCCGCCGCACGGTCAATCGCGACCTCGACGCCGTTCGCGGAAAGCATCCCGGCACGTTCCAGGGTTCGCCGCGGACTGTCGCGAAGACCGGCGAAGATGACACCGATACCGCGCCGACGAAGCCCGCCGACCACGGATTCCAGGTTCACGACGCCGGTGTGATCCATCACCGGCACGGCGGCGACATCGAGCACGACCACCTTGACGTCCCGCTGATTCGATCGCGCGAGGCTCGCCATCGCTCGCTCCGCCGCACCGAAGAACAGCGGGCCGGCGATCTCGTAGACGAGAACCCCTGCGGGGAGATCGGACCCCGGCACCTGCGTTCCGCCGTCGATCAGCTTGACGTCGGCGAGTTCCGCGATGCGCTTCATGAAGAGCAGTGAAGCGAGGGCGATCCCAACGACCACGGCGATGACCATGTCGAACGCGACGGTCAACGAAGCGCATACGAGCAACACCCCGCTGTCGTGCGCCGACGCGCGTCGCAACGTGCGGATGACGTGTTGCCAATCGCACATCGACCACGCCATCTTGATCAGAAGTGCGGCGAGCGCGGCCATCGGCAGGTAGCCGAGCGCCGGCGCGAACACCAGCATCGAGAGAAGCAGGAAGCCGGCGTGGACCACGCTCGCGATCGGACTGGTGGCGCCGGAGCGCACGTTGGTCGCCGTTCGGGCGATGGCGCCGGTGGCCGCGAAGCCGCCGAAGAACGGTGCGATGAGATTGCCGAGACCCTGGCCGACCAGCTCGGAGTCGGGATCGTGGCGCGTTCCGGACATGCCGTCCGCCACCGTCGCCGACAGGAGCGACTCGATGGCACCCAACAACGCGATCGAAACGGCCGGCAGCCAGAGTTGGCGGAACAGCGGCAGACCGAACTCGAGAGCGACGCCGTCCGCACCGCCGAGTTGCCAGGGCCACGCGAAGCTCGGCGGGGACGACGGAATGCCGGGCACGCGCGTGCCGTCGCTCGCGAGGTAGTCGAAGCGATCGCGGATCGTCGCCGGATCGAAGTCGGGCCAGAAGTGCGCGAGCGCGTAGCTGCCGATCGATGCGACCGTCAACGCGATCAGTGGTGCCGGTATTCGCCGATCGACTCGCGGCCAGACTACGAGAAGCGCAAAGGTCCCCAGTCCGACGGCGAGATCCGCAGCGCGCACGCGATCGAGTGAACCGAGGACGCCGAGGAGTCTCGGCAAGGGGTGGCTGTCGAGCGTTCGCCCGTCAATGCCGAGTGCATCGGGGATCTGCCCGAGCATGATCGAGAGTCCGATGCCGAGCGTGAAGCCGGTCACGACCGGAAAGGGCACGAGCGTGATGAGCCGACCGAGTCGGAACAGGCCGAGGAACAGCAGCATCACCCCGGCCAGGAGCGACGCCACGCACAGGCCGCCGATGCCGTGCTCGGCCACGATCGGCGCGAGGATGACGATGAACGCCGCGGTCGGTCCCGAGACCTGGGTTGCGGAACCGCCCGTCAGTGCGATCAGTGCACCCGCGATGATCGCGGTGTAGAGACCGTGCTGCGGCGGCAGACCGACTGCGACCGCAAGCGCCATCGACAGCGGCAACGCCACCGTGCCGACGATGAGACCGGCGAGGATGTCGGCGCGCAGGCGCCTGCGATCGTAGCTGCGTAGTGCGTCGAGGAGACCGCGCGCGAACGGAAAGGGCGGACGGGGATCGACCGCAGGGACAGTAGGGCCGGTACCGGAGCGTGCGTTTGGGGTGTTCGTGCCTGACGAGGCTAGCCCGAACGAATCGTGAACGCATCCTGCGATCGCCGCAGGTCGATGCCTGGCAGCGCCGCGACGTCGGCTCCTCCTTGGCAGCCTAGCTGCGGCTACGCGTCGGTCGTCGACCGACAGAGGTCCTCGCCGAGCCTCGACCTGCGCCGATCCCGCGGCGGCGTTCACGCATCGTCCAGGAGAGCGCGAGAGGGCTCGCTCGCATCCTTCGAGATCGGGAGTGGGCACGCTCGCAACGTCCCCACTTCCGCCAGATTGGCGGACCTCCTGCGGCGGCCCCGGCCGTCCTGGCAGGAACTCTTTCCCGGATCCACCCCCGATCGCCAACGAACGCCCGGCGGCACGAAACCTGCGGACGCGTGGGCATGGCGCTGCCGTCGAGTTCTCGCTACCTCCTCCCGCTGCTGCTCGCCGCAGGGGCTCCCGCAAATGACGGCGCACCGCTCACTCGGCTCGGCCGGGTCGGCCCCTACGAGCTGCTGGCCCCGCTGGGCAGCGGCGGCATGGGCGAGGTCCATCTGGCGATCGAACGCGGGGAGGTGTTGCGGCGCGTGGCGCTCAAGCAGATCCGTGCCGATCTCGACGACCGTGACGCCGAGCGCCGCTTCACCTTGGAAGCGCAGGCGCTCGCCCTCGCCGAGCACGACAACATCGCACGACTGTTCGCTCACGGGCGCACGAGCGAAGGCGTGGCCTGGATCGCCATGGAATACGTCGACGGCGAGCCGCTCCTGGCTGCCGCCGATCAGCGGCGACTCGATGTCGACGCACGCATCGAACTGTTCCTCGGACTCTGCGATGCCGTCGAGCACTTGCACGAGCGTGGGATCTGGCATCGCGACCTCAAGCCGGCCAACGTGCTGGTGACGGAGCGGAACGATCGGCTGGTGCCCAAGTTGATCGACCTCGGCCTCGCCAATCTGCCCGCCTTCGGGCCGAACGCACCGAGCGAACTGTCGGGAACCTTGTCGCACATGGCACCCGAACAGTTTCGCGCCGACGCGCGGCCTGATCACCGTGCCGACGTCTACTCGCTGGGTCTGATCCTCTATGAGTTGCTCGCTGGTTCGCTACCGGATCTCCCGCGCGATGCGCGCAGCGAGAGCGTGTCGCTCACGCGCCGGCAGACCCTGTCGCCCTCGAGGCGCCTCGCGATGAATCCGGCGCAGGAGACCGTCGCCGCGGAGCGCGGCACCACGGTGCGAGCTCTCGCGCGGCGCTTCACTCGCGGTCTCGACGAACTCGTCACGGCCGCACTCGCCGAGGACCCCAACCACCGCATCACGTCCGCGCGCGAATTGGCCGACGGACTGCGACGCGAGCGCGACAGCGAGCAGGCGCGGATCCGAACTCGCGAGCGAACACTCTTCGCACTCTGCGCGGCCGCAATCGGCGCCGCAGTGACCTGGACCGCGACGCTGCTCTGACCGTCGACTTCGAACTCACTTCGAGTTCGAGCAAGGAGCCCGACGACGCGCTCAGCCGCCCGCGGCACGCATCGTGCGAATCGCCGCCATCATGGCTGCGGGATCGCTGAGCTTGTGCCGCACCTTGTTGCGGCGGCGACCTTCGACCTGCTCGAAGGTGTCCAGCAGCTTCCAGTCGTCGAAGCTGACGAAGTCGATGCCGCGCGATCGCAACAGTTCCGGAACCGCATCCGGCTCGTTCGATGCGAGCGGCGCGGCACGGCGCGCGCCGACGTCCTGAACGAGTGCCTCGACCGTCGCCTTCGAATCCGGGCTGTTGGTGCCGATCAAGCCGCTCGGTCCGCGCTTCGCCCAGCCGACGACGTAGTGACCGGGCAGGACTTGGCCGCCGGCAGCAGCGAGCACGCGGCCATTCGCGTTCGGAACGATGCCCGCGCGTGAGTCGAAGGGCAGCCCGGGCACGGGCACGCCGCGATACCCCACCGCGGCGAAGACGAGCTCGCACTCGATCTCGAAGAACTCGCCGGTGCCCTTGGGGCGCGGCGTGCCGTCCGTATCGGCGACCAGCACGTTGCGCTCGATGCGGACCGCGCGAACGCGACCGTCCTGGCCGAGGATTTCGACAGGCGACACGCAGAAGAGCGTGCGCGCACGACGCGGGTGTCCGGCCGGCGTGAGCTCGCTGTGCTGATGCAGGAACTCGCAGTTGCGCGCGGCGGACTTCGGTGCGCCGGCGGCAAGCCATGCCTCGCTCACCGGATCGAGCCGGACTTCCTCCGGCGGAACGATCAAGTCGACGCCGTCCAACTTGCTGATCTCGAGGATCTCCTTGGTCGAGAACGCCGACTGAGCGCCGCCGCGACGACCCAGTAACACGACCTCCTCGACGCCGCTCTCGCGCAACGCCGCAACCGCCTCCTCGGTGATGTCGGTCACCGCGAGCTGATCGGCGTCGCGCAGGAGGACACGAGTGACGTCCATGGCGACGTTGCCGTTGCCTACCACGACCGCGCGCTTGCTGCGATCGAGATCGAAGCGGTGCGTGCGGTGATCAGGATGGCCGTTGTACCAGCCCACGAACGCCGTCGCGGAATGCACTCCGCGCAAGTCTTCCCCGGGAATGCCGAGCTTGCGATCGCTCTCGTTGCCGACCGCCCAGATCACGCAGTCGTAGTGCGCTTCCAGCTCGTCCACGACGACGTCGCGCCCGACGCGCACATTGCCGAAGAAGCGGAAGCGTTCGTCCGCGGCCGTCTTCTCGTAGACCTTCACGACCTCTTTGATCTTCTGGTGATCGGGCGCGACCCCACCGCGCACGAGGCCGTACGGGGTCGGCAGGCGATCGAACATGTCGCAGCGGACGGTCAGTCCGCCGACCTTGAAGAGGGCGTCGACGGCGTAGAAGCCCGAAGGCCCGGAACCGACGACAGCGACGCGCAGCGGACGTTGAGCTGCACCGAGAGGGAGTTCGTGCATGGCGAGATCCACGGTCGGGGTGGAGCGAGGATCTTCGCGAATGCGCGCCCCAGCGCGAGGGTCTGCGCGGAGATCCGCGGGGATTCCGCGCCGCTCAGACCTTCAGAAGAGGGTCACCGCCACGGCGTTCGTGAACTCGAACGATGCGGCTCCCGCATCGATGACGAGAGCCTGGAAGTAGGCGCGTGCGCCGCGACTCGAAGGCAGCGCACCGATCCCGGCGGGGATGTACGTGAAGGGTCGGCCGTCGGCGTCGCCAACCGCAGTCGCGGCAGGGATCAGCGTGGCGGCATCGAGCAGGAAGCGGTTGGCGATTCCGGGGATCGGATCGGGCGTCAGATCGAAGCCCAGGCTCGCGAGCACAAAGGCTTGCGCGGCCGCGCCGGCAGGATGCATTGCCGCAAAGGCGATGCCCTGCGTCGCCGGGCCGGCGGCCGTGGTGTCCGGGAAGTGTCCGCCCAGACTGAAGATCGGCGGCAGTCCGGTGCCCGGGATGTTTGCGACAGCCAGGGCACTGCGTCGGGAGTGGATCGCGAGGCGCGGCACCGACGGTCCGACCGCACCGCTCACGAGCGGATTCACGCTCCCGCTCGTGGTTTGGAACTCCCAGGCGACGATCGGCGCAAGTGCATGTGCGCCAAGCCCGCCGCGGGCAGTCGAGACGTGCGCGAACAGCTCGTTGCTCGAAGCGGTGCGACCGGGAAGCGCGAGGCCGGCGACGAAGAAGCTGTCGCTCGGGATCCCAACCGGGGTGGCGAAGCCGAGGTTGATCTGCCATGCCGCCGGTCCACCGGAACCGAGGGGGATCGAGATCGGCCCGACCATCGCGATCAGTCCGCTTGGGAGCGAACTCGGACCGGAGACTCGCGAGCCGGTCCTGAACGTGACGGAGAATTGCTCCGCGGTCGCACTGTTGGGGTCCTGCACGACGAAGTCGGCAGCGGTCAGCGCGGCAGCGCCGGTCGAGGTCTCGCCGAGTCCACGCACAATGTCGGAATCGAAGCCGACGGAGAGTTCGACCGGGTTCGCAGTGGAACTACCGCGGGACGCAAATGCCGAAGTGTCGGCATTCATTCCGATCCGGTTCTGGGCAACGCCCACCGAGGTCAGCAAGAGAAGAGACGTCAGGCGAAGCATGGGCAGACGGGTCATCGTCGACTGCAGATAACGAAGACAGGTGGCGGCACCAGGAAGGATGACTCATCCGAGCGCACTTGGCGACCCCCACCGACCTCGGATTCGTCCCGGTCGGGGATGAACCGGATCGCGACGGTATCGGCAACATCTCGCGGCAGGTCGGCGCCCCTCCGAGTGGCGGCGACAACGAAGGCGCGTCGGGGCCATGCTTGCTTGGTCCCCCTCGCCGACTCCAGTGTCACTCGATCGATCTTCCCTGCGCGTTCGGCACCCCCTCGCCCGCGGCGCTCATGCTTCCCGTGAAGACGGGTTGTGCACCATGGAGCTGGTGGCTTGGCTCGCCGGCGAGAGGCATTCCGACGAACCGAACTGCGCTTGCCCTGCCATCGGCGGCCTCGTCCGCGCCGCCAATGACTTGTGTCATGATCCGGCGGTGCGAGAGCGGACCTTTCGCGGCCTCGCAGCGCGGATCGTGAACAGTCGCACGAGCGACGATGTGAGTCAGCGGCGCGCGTTCCTCGCGCTGGACGTGACGGCGCGCTTTCTCGCTCCGCTCCACCTCGATCGCATCGGCCAGCACACCGCAGCGGTGGATCTTCGCGGCACGGTCGAAGTCGTCGACGCGCCGACCGCCGCCGTGGCCGCGGCCATGTGCGCGCGCCACGGCTTGCCACTGCGGGCAGCGACTTGGACGCTGCGCCAAGCGGCGGCGGGTCAGGATTCTCGCGTCTGGTTGAGCGGCATTGCGCATGCCGCATATCGCGCCAACGCGATCACCGTCGTGCGCCGCATCGTGCTCGACATGTTGTCGGTGCGGCGCGTGCCGAACTGAGGGGAGGGCGCGGCCGACTTCGCAGTCGGCCGGCAGCGTCAGTTCTGGATCGTCAGCGACATCGGGCCGCAGAAGCTCAGATCCTGCGGACCGGTGAGGATCGCAGGGTGCGTCAGCGTCGCGAAGTAGAGCGTGAGACCGACGAGGTTGGCATCGTTCGGCACGTCCAGTTCGAAGCAGATGCGGTTGTTGCTCGGGAAGTCGAAGTCGAACACCGCGAGGATCGGCAGACCGATCGGCGCGATGAGATTGAAGGGTGCGCCGAAAGGCGTCGGACCCGCTTCGAGGGACACCCACACGCAATCGTGGCAGCCGGCTTCGCCTTCCTGGCAGATCGTGACCGGCTGACCCAGTCGCGCTGGGCCATTGGCCCATGCACCGCAAGCGCAGTTGGTCGCATTGCCCAGGACGCCGGATTCCTCGGCGCCGATTCCGGCCGCCTGGAACTTCGCGGCGACGTTCGTCGAGGCCGCCGCTGCCGACTGCGAATAGCCGAAGGCGATCGCAGACGCATTCAGCGTGTGGATTCCCGGACCGGTGAGCTGGATCTGCAACTCCAACGGACCGACGACCGCCGCACCGGCCGGCCCACCGACGTTGGTCGCCGCAGCGTTGGCGAGTCCGTTGCGCACAGTGTTACCGTCGACGCCGATCTCGACGTCGAAGTCGCCGAGACAGTTCGCACTGCGAGCGTTGGAGTCATGGTCCAGGACCCAAGCAGGTGCTGCACCGCCTGCCGCCGACTGACCGACGATGCTCGCACCGGTCACCGCGACATCGGGAAGGTTGAACCACGCGCGCGTGAGCAAGGGCGTGGCTTCGCCGGCGACGATCGGCGAGGTGTTCGTGATGATGAGCCGCAGACGGCCCGTCGTCGCGTCGTACTCGAAGGCAAACTCGGCGGATGCGGCGACACTGCCGGTGAGCAGTGGTCGACCATCGATCGATGCCTGGCAGCCCACGTCGCCGGTGGCGCCGACATGGACGACCGCGCTGGTCTGCGCGCTGAGCGCGGCAGTGAGCGAGAGGGAGGAGAGGATCAGGGATGTTGAAAGGCTGCGCATGTTGATGACCGAGAGAGGATGCTTCGCAGGACGCGAGATGTGTCAGGCGGCGACTTCGCCGCGGTTCTCCATACTGAAGAATAGCACGACCCCGAGGATTCGGCGCGGAGGGCATTCCGCTGCGCGATGGGGATGTAGTCGCAACACGCGTGATCACGGCGTCGTGGCGGCGCCCAAGTGACGATGCCATGGGGCGATCCGCCTCACGTGTCCCTTCCGAGACAAGGAGTGGTGCAGCGCTTGCGAGCGCAGCGCACCGAGTTCGAAGCGCACAGAGCAGGTCCCGGGTGATTCGCGAGGTGGTCGGGCGACGATGTCGCCGAGATGCCCTCGCTTCGCGGGCTTAGGGCGAATCCAAGGTCTGGGTCGAGTCGCAGGCGGAGCGCAGAGCGGCATGCCGGCGCTTGTCGACGCGAATGGGTTTGAGGGTGCGGGGCCGTGAGGATCGGCTGACTCGAACCTGCGGCGGAGTTGGTGCCGATCGACTCTTGGAAGCAGCCCGAACCGATGAGCCTAGAATCGCTTCGGAGCGACCTCGATGGACGACTAGGACAGCCTGTTCGTGGCCCGCCGCGCCCGATCGCGAGTCGATGAATGACCTCACTGACTTCGGAGAAGTCCGGCCGAGGGAGATCATCTTCGGCGAGGATCTCAAGCCCATCCCGGCCGTGATGGCAAGGCTGCAGACGAGCGAGGAGATCGAAGCCGAGGGACTCGACTTTGTTGCGTGCCATCGGGTTCAGCGCGCGATCCAATCGGCCTAGCCCGGATGATTCGTGAACGTCGTCGCGAGATCGCCGCAGGTCGATGTCCAGGAAGGAGCTGCGTCGGTCGACGACCGAAGCGTAGCTGTAGCTACGCTGCCAGGGAGGAGCCGACGTAGCGACGCCGCCGGGCGCGACTTGCGGCCATCGCAGCAGACGTTCACGAATCATCCGGGCGAGAGCCTCGATGCCGCACAGCCAATCGCCGTGCGCACGGCCCGCGCACTCTTCGCACTCCCCTACTTCGATGCGCGGATGAGCTGCCGCGCCGACGGCGACACCATCGAATACTCGAGTGAACGCACGCACCGCGGTGCCCCGAGAGCGGAGTTGCGCGCACGCTACCGCTCCATCGGCGAGACCTTCGCGGCAGCCCCCGGTTCACTCGAGGAGTTCCTCGTCGAGCGCTACTGCCTCTACGCGCAGGATCGACGCGGCGTGCTCCGGCGCGGTCGCGTCGAACATCGCCCCTGGCCACTGCGTCGCGCGAGCTGCGAGTTCACGGATTGCGCGATGACGAACCTGCTGGACATCGAGCTCCGCGGCGAACCGGAGAGCTTGCTCTTCGCGCACGACCTCGCGGTGCGCGCCGAACTGCCGCGTCGCTGCTGAAGCAGGCGCCCGCGCACGCCCGCGTAGAATCAGGTCTTTGCCGGCTCTTCCACGCGACGAAACGCGGTGCGGGGATCGCGCGCGATGTCGTCGTCGCCGACGAGGTCGATCCCGACGAACCCGAGCACGAAGTCGAGGACCTGCACCGGGCTGACCCCGAGGCGCGCGCCGACGAGCCCGAGATGGACCGTCGCTTCGACGTCGAGCGCCGCCACCCAGTCGAAGGTGCTGTGCGCCGTCGACGGCCCGCTGACAAAGGGGCCGAGCGGAATGTAGACGACGTCGCGACCTTCCGCGCTCGACTCGCGGGCGTAGCCGATGAGTCCGCCGGTTTCCGACTCGTACCAGTCGCCGGCCCGACTGCGACTGCTCGCGAGCCCCGGCCAACCGAATCGACCGACCCCGCGAGTGAACCCAACCCCGGTGCCGAGAAACGGCGCTCGCACGGCAGCGATCACTCCCGGCCCGCCGGCGAGACTGAAGGGGACCGCGTCGGCGAGGTCATTCACACGCGACTCGATCCACGAGGGCCTGCCTTCGAGGTTGCCGCACGCGGCGAGAGTCAGGGAGGACAGCGCGACCAAGCACGCCGCATTCAGAGGTCTCATCGTTTGCCGAGCTGAAGGTCGAGGCCGTTGCTGATGGTGACCCCCGCGAGGTTCGCAGCGGGATCGACCACGAGCGCCTGACCATACAGTCGCGCGCCGACGAGCGTCGGTTCGGTTGGTACCACCATCGTCAGGCGCGCGACGCCGCCCTGGGCGAAGACGATCCCCATCGCATCGATGGAGACGAGCAAGCGACAGCCGGTCAAGCCGACGAAGTCCAGCGACAGCGGCAAGGCGGACCCGGCCCAACTCGTGCGCGAGAAGCCGATCTGGAACACCGTCGGCGCGGAGGTCGGCACGCGATCGAGCACCTGCGTGAAGCGGTCCCCGAGCCAGGGACGCTCGTAGGTCTTCGCCGTCAACCGTGGGACACCGGCACTGCCGGCGCAACCGCCGCCGAAGGCTTCGGCCCGCGCCGGCGCGCGCGCGCCGTGACTGAAGGCGAGATCGACCGGCCCGATGCTGCCGTGGCCGCCGAATCGCACGAGCCGGTCGAGACTGCCGCAGAATGCGATCGCACCGTGGACCACCGCAGGGGGCGGATCACCGTTGTCGGGCGAGGCCCAGGTCGAACCGTCCCACTCGAAAGTATCCGCGAGTGCGAAAGCCTGGCCACTGCTGCCGCCGTGCAGAACCACCCGCGCGCGCGCTGAATCGAAGGCCATCGCATGCCCGTTGCGGAGGCCGGGAAAGGACGCCGCGGACCGTCGCCACCACTCGCTGCCGTCCCATTCCCAGGTATCGGCATCGGGCAGTCCGTTGGGGAGCCCGCCGTACAAGACGACTCGCCCGCGCGACGGATCGCCGGCCATCTCGTGACCGAACCGCGCGCTGGGGCTCCGCAGCGGCGACCGGCGCAGCCATTGTCCGCCGTCCCACGTCCAGGTGTCGGCGAGACGACCGGTGGCAGAGTCGAAACCGCCGAAGAGGAGGAGACGACCATCCGTCGTGCCGCTGGCGAGCGCGGCGCCGATCCTTGCCGAGGGTCGAGGACCGCTCCCTTGGGCCAGTCGCGTCCATGCCGCGCCGTCGAACGACCAAAGGTCGTCGAGCAGAGCACCGCCGGCATCTTCACCGCCGAACACCACCACCGCACCGCGCGCCGCATCGAAGGTCGCCGTAGCGCCGCGCCGCGCGACCGGTGCCGGTGAGGTCACGACCTGCCGCCACGCCGACCCCGTCCAGATCCAGGTGTCGCCGAGGACCGCGCCGGTCGCGCCGCGACCGCCGAACATCACGCAATGGCCGCGCACCGTGTCACCGACGAATACGTGTTCGGACCGCGGCATCGGGCGAGTACCGCCCTGCGCGACCGCGAGCCACTCCGACTGCGCGACGAGCGCAGCGGGGATGACGAACGCGGTGATGAAATGGCAGAGCGACGAGGGCATCGGCAAGCCTCAGGGTTATCCCGGACTCGCCGGAGTGTAACACCGTTGGTCCGAAATGAGCCGACTCACGGCACCACGCCGAGAGCCTGCACACGCCCGGCCCAGTCCACGGTGCACACGCGGAAGTCGGAGTCCAGAGCCAGGTCGTAGACCCACTCACCCAGCCTGCCAAGTTCGGTCCGCTTGCGACCGCCGTCGGCCCATCGCAGAACCATGCCCGTCGCGTCGGCGCTCGACAGCACGCCGGAGCCCGAGAAGGCGAGGGCTGTCACCCGATCGACATGCGCGGTGAGTGCGGCCGACTGCTGACCATCTTTCATGCGGAAGAGCCGCACCGTCCGATCGCCACCACCGACCGCGAGAGCTTTGGAGTCGGGCGAGAATGCCAACGCATCCACGCCGCCGTTCACCGGCGGCAAGGCGTGTTCCTCGCGCCCAGTCGCCGCTTCGACGACCAGGACATTGCCCTTCCGGTCCGCGACGGCGCACAGTCGCCCATCCGCCGAGAACGCGATCGCACTGGTCCAGTCGTCCGTGCGCAGTTCATAGACCGGCGAAGCATCGTCGACTCGATAGACCGCAGTTCGCTTCTGGGTTCCGCCGACCGCGACCAGCTTCGCATCGGGCGACAGGTCGGCGGCGAGGATCGTGTCGCGCTGTTGCCCGAATCGACCGCGCTCTTTGCCGGTCGCCAGATCGAAGACGACCGCCGAGCCGGAACGCCCAGGTTGCCCACCCGCCGCGACCAGCGCCGAACCATCGGCGGAGATGCGCACGCGCTCGACTTGCGGGAAGTCGAGTTCGAGCGCGCCGCGCGGCCGGAGGTCGTCGAGACCGAGAAGCTGCACCTGCGAGGGTCCGGCGACGGCGAGGAATCGCGCCCGCGGCGCAATCGCCAGCGAGCGGATCGGCGCACCGCGCACGCCGGTGCGAACCGGCGCGAGCGCCGATGCGGGCGGCTCACAGTCGCGTATCTCGAGCACGGGCTTCGCCGCGGCGCTCGCCGCAGTCGCGCGTGCCGCGCTCCGCTCCTTGGCCATGCGCTCGGCCTGCGCGCGATCCTTCGGCGCGCCCTGCTCGATCCACATCCGAATGGTCTCGATCAACGGAGCGTCGATACGCGGCTCATCGGGCGGCATCGTCGGCTTCTCGCGATGCGAGACCAACAGGAACAGGCGACTGCCGTCGGGGTCGCCGGGTCGAATGGTTCGCCCGGACCCGCCGCCGTCGAGAGCGGCGACGTGCGAGGTGAGGTCGAGTCCTCCCGAGGGATCGCCGCGATCGTGACACGACGTACAGTTGTCCTCGAAGATCGATCGCACGTCATCGTCATAGGTGACGAGACGCTCCGCGGGCGCCGCGGCCTCGACGGCGGCCGGCATCGCCGCGGGCGGCGATGCCGACGGTGAGGCACCC
This sequence comes from Planctomycetota bacterium, assembly GCA_050181465.1. Lineage (GTDB taxonomy): Bacteria > Planctomycetota > UBA1135 > UBA1135 > UBA2386 > JACRLW01. Next base: position 67,267 of record JBFXDD010000006.1, on the reverse strand, counting down.
GGCGGCGCCGCCGGCGACGTTGCGGGAACACCGGAGGCCGCCGCTGTAGAAGCCGGCATCGACTCGAGGAGTTTATGCAGTGCCGCTACGCGTTTGCGCTCCGCCTCGAGATCAGTCACCGAGGCGAGCAACTTCTTCTGGACGGCATCCGCCGAGTCCGCGGCCTGATCGTGCGTCTTCGCTCGCTCCGCCGCCGCGCGAGACTCGCTCTCCAGTTGGCCGATCCGCACCTCCCACGCATCCGCCGGAGTGCTCGACAACTCGACGAGGATCGCATGCAAACTCGCGGCATCGCCACCGCGCGCGATCTCCCGCAGCGAGATCGCTGCCAACTGCGATCGCAACTCACGCAGGCGCGCGATCTCATCGGTACGCCGCTCGACGAGTTTGCGAGCCTCCAGCGCCGCTGCTCGCGCTGCCGCCGCGGCAGCCGTTTTCGCCGCAGCTTCGGTCTTCAGTTGCTCGGCGCGCGTGACGAACTGCGCGTCCAATCGTGCCCAGGATTCCGTGGGCGTGGACTTCAATGCCGCCAGCAACTCCCCCAGCCGTTGGACCGGTTGTCCCGCGACCGAATCCTGCGCGCCGACGGACCACGTCGATACGAGCATCACGACCAATGCGCTCAGCGCCCGCACAGTCGCTGCCGACGGCCGAGAAATCGATCTCAATGCCAAAACAGGAACTCCTTGCTGTTGAGCACGGCCCACAACGCATCCTCCCAAGCGGCCGCGCGATCTTCCGAATCGCGCAGCAACGCGAGGACGCGCTCGCGCTCTTCCGGTCGCGGGCTGCGCGCATACGCAGCCAGCCAGAACTCGTCGAGGATGGCCGCGTTGTCGGTGTCGGCGGCGAGAAGGCGGTGCAGTCGACCGTCCTTCGCCGCGAGCTTCTCGTCGATCGTGTCGCCGTGAATGAGATGCAACACCTGATTCAAGGTCGGCTCCTCGCGTCGCTCGCACGCGCACACGCTCTCGCGCAACGGGCGACCGAAGAGGCGGAGGAACGAGTTCCGAGCGTCCGGCTCGACCACCGCGAACGCGCTGCCGCCGAGCGGCACACCGCGAAGCTTGGTCGGCACGCCGGTCACGGCACCCACCGCATCGAGCAGGACCTCGGCGCGCAATCGACGCGGCGACTGCCCGACGAGACTTCCGGCCGGGACCTTCGCGCCGGGCGCCGCCGCCTGCCAGGTGTTCGAAGCGAGGATCAGACGGGCGAGCGCACGCAGGTCGTAGTTCGTCGCGACCAGGCGCTGCGCGAGGAAGTCGAGCAACTCCGGATGCGTGGGCGGATTGCTCGCGCGCATGTCGTCGACCGGTTCGACGAGACCACGACCGAAGAAGCGCGCCCACAGCCGATTCGCCAAGTTGCGAGCGAAGAAGGGGTTGTCGGGTGACGTCATCCACTCCGCGAGCACTTCGCGACGATCACGTCCGCTCGCGATCTTCGCTTCGTCACCGCCGAGGACTCGCGGCGCCTGCGCGCGGCGGGTCCGTTCGTCGATGACCTCGCCGCGCCCGGCATCGAACACGATCAACTCGCGCGGATCGTTGCCGCGCTTGCGACCGACCTGGCCGAAGAACGCTGCGAAGCCGTAGTAGTCGCTCGATCGCCAGCGATCGAAGGGATGATTGTGACACTGCGCACACTGCAGTCGGATCCCGAGGAATGCCTGAGCGGTGTTCTCCGCGATCACCTTCGGATCGCGGACCACGAGCCAGTAGTTCGCCGGCGGGTTTGCGAAGCCGCTGCCGGTTGCGAGGAGCAACTCGCGGGCGAGCCGATCGAAAGGAACACCCCGACGCAGCGACTCACGAAGCCACGCCGTGTAGCGGTGAGCACCCTTGGGTTCGATGCGGTCGGGATCGATCCTCAGCAACTCGGCCCACTCGGCGGCGAGGAGATCGACGAAGCCGTCGCCTTCGAGCATGCGGTCGATCCACCGCGCACGTTTGTCGTCGGTCGGATCGGCGGCGAACTCGCGCACCTCCGCCACCGTGGGCAGGCGACCTTGCGTATCCAGCGCCAGTCTGCGCAGAAAGACGGCGTCGTCGCACGTCGCACTCGGTGTGAGTCGTCGCCGCACCAGCTTGCGGTAGACGAAGCCATCGATCTCGTTCGCCGGCCCCGGCATGTCACTCGCCGCCGACGCTGCAGCATCGATCACGATGCCGGTGGCGACTGCGGCCAGGTGACCGAAGCGCGCGAGCACCACCGACTCGCCGGGCGCACCCGCGACCAGCCGATCGCCGTCGACCGTGAGCGTGCCCGACTCACTGCTGCTGACCAGCGCATGCTCCGTCACGTCGCGGACCGAGCCGTCCGAGTAGTGCGCCGAGATCACCACGCGCAGCGTGGCACCCTCACCGACCAGAACGCACGACGGCGGCTCGACGCGCAGGTCGGCGAGTTCGGGCGCTCGATCGCCGTCGTCGATCGCACCCTGCGCGATCCACTCGCGCAGGACTGCGAATCCGGGATCCGCAGGCGGCAGCTTCTTGCCGCCCTTGTGCGCGACTTGGCCGGCCGGCTTGGCGAGCAGGAGGCTGTGCTCGGGCTCGAGCAGATCGACGCGACGGCCACGCTGCTCGCGGGTGAGCGAGCGATGATCGAAGGCCGGGTCGAAGCCGAAGAGCGACAACGCGAAGCCGTTCTTGCCGGCCGCCGCGCCGTGACACGATCCCGCGTTGCAGCCCGCGAGCATCAGCACGGGCTCGACGTCATTGCGGAAGCTGACGAAGGGCGCGGTCCCGAAGCCGCGCACGGACACCGCGGCGACCGTGCGCAGTCCGAGATACTCCACCACGAGTTGCGCATCGCCGTCGGCGAGCGGAACGAGTCGCCCTTCGCGCATCTCCGCGATGCCGCCGGGTTCGACGCAGAGCGTCGCCGTCGCCGTCACATCGGTGGTCGCTTCGTCGACCGAAGTCAGCACCACGACGACGCGATGGCGGTCGAGCTGCGAGTCGAGGGTGATACGGCCGGGATACACCGCGAGCGACTGCGCGGGTACCGAGACCGCGAGCAAGAGAAGCCCTAGGAGGCGGAGCAACGCGGCAATCCGCACCATCACTGATCCTCCGTCTTCACGAGCGGCGCATCCACGCGGATCTCACCGCCGCCAACGTGATGCAGGATCTCGCCCGCCGCATCGGAGAGCCGCAGGCGCAAGACCAAGTTGCGATGACGACCGAGCGCCGCATCGCTCGCCGCGACGATCTGGCCGGAGAGGCGCTCGGCGCCGGGCTCGATCGCTGCGAAGTTCACCGTCACGCCCTTCGGCAGTCGGACGAACTCCGCCGTCACACTGCCCGCGAACGCGCGGCTCCACGACAGCGGGATCGTGATCGGGATCGACTTGCCCTGTTCGAGCGTCGCTCGTCCCAGGGTGGCGCCAACCCATGGTTCGGCGACATCGAAGGAAACGAACTCCGAAGCCACGCGGCGCGCCACGCCGCTGTCGTCGGCGACGGCGATGAAGACGAGGGGGAACTTGCCGAGCATCGCGTTGCTGCGCGCAGAGATCGCGAGGCTCGCTTCGTCGGTGCCTGCACGCAGCACAGCAGTGGCGATCGAGAGACCCGGCGGCGTCCACAGCGGCGCGACCGTGATCGTGCCGCGGAAGTCCTCGCGGCGGGTCATCCTCACATCGAGCGACGCCGATCCGCCACGGACAATCGGCACCTTCGGCGCCGTCACCGACACGCTGAAGGGTGCCGCCGTGGTGATCGCGATGGGCAGCCTCGGCAAGTCCGTCGACAGCAACACGATGTCGTTGCGCGTGCGGAGCAGCGGCACCGGCTGTCGGTGCGCGAGCGGTATCCCCGCTGCGCCCTCGGCGCCGAGAAGTTCGACGCCGACGCTCGTCACCGCGGGCGCTCGATCTCCGTCGGCGACGAACACCACCGGCACGGTCGGTAGGCCATCGATCACCGGCGCGACCTCGGCACGCACCCCTTCAGGCAGCCCATCGAAAGCGAGCACTCGCCCGGTCGCGTCCGGGACGTCCTCCAACAGCAGAACCGTCGCAGCGCGGCTGCCCGCGGGGACTGCGACGCCGACGTCCTCGCCGCGGCGGCCCACGATCGACTCACGACAGCGTGGAGCATCGGTGAGCGCACCGACCTCGACTCGATAGACGTGATCCGCACCGCCGCGGCCCAACAGATCGCGCACTGCCAAGTCCAACACCTGCTCGGACTGCGCCGTGAAGCGGATGCGCGAGTCGAGGGAGTCCCCGTCGTCGTTCTCGACCTGCAACTTGCCCTTCGCATCGCGCACCTCGAGCACCGGATCGAGCGGCGAACCGATTGCGGCGGCGATCACGCGCAGTTCCACCCGCTCTCCCTTGGTGACGCGCAACGCGAAGCGATCGACTTCCCCCGCCGCGGCAATGGCGCCGGTGAAGCAGACGGCGCCGCTCGGTGGTGTCTCCAAGACGGCATCCTCGTGGTGCACGGTACGCCCGTCGACGAGAACGTGGATCGGCGTCGGCGGCACGCGGTCGCCGATGCGCGGGAAAACCTCTTGCGGCCCGCAAGTCGGCTGCGCTTCGATCGCCCCGACGATCACACGCCCGCGCGCATCGACCATGCGGATCGTCGTCGCCGCACCTGGTGCCACCACCGAATCGAGCGCCACGACCGGCCGCGGAAAGGCGCCGACGTGAAGTCGGTAGGTCGCCGAGACCGAGCCGCCGGCGGTCACGTCGGACAGCGCGATCGTGTAGCGGCCGGCAGCTCCCGCCGCGAAGGTGACCAGCGGATCGAGACGGCCGAGCGATGAGTCGTCGAGATCGGCGATCGACACCCCTTCGGGTCCGAAGACTTGCAAGCGCGGATCCCAGTCGCTGTCGGCGAGTCGATGACCCTCGACCTCCACCGTGCACTCGGCACCATCCTCGAGTTCGACCGCGAACCAGTCGACTTCTCCCTCGCGCACCGTCCCCTCGACGCTCACGTCGAGCGTGAGCAGCATCGCCTTGTTCGGCGCATCGTGGGTTTCGCGCGACTCGCGCACGGTCGGCAGCGGTCCGACGTGAAAGGTCCTCGCCCGCGCGAGACCGCGCTTGCCGTGCAGGATGATCGTGTGCCGACCGAGCGGACAATCCGCAGCGACGCGGAGCGTCACCTTCGCCCGCTCAGCGCTCTCCGCTCTTGGGGCGGCGAACTCCAACCCGGAAGCGAAAGGCAGGACCGCGACGAGATCATCGAGTTCTCGGCCGTACAGACTGATCTCGATCTCCTCACCCGGCATCGCGCCGTGCGGTCGCATCACGCGCACTTCCTGAGCCGCGGCGCCAAACGTGCACGCCACCGCCATCGCGACGCACCGCATCACCCCTCGTGCGCTCACGCGAGCAACTCCGTGAGGACCTCGCCGTCGCGCACGATGTCGATCGGGCGATCACCAGGACTCATCAGCCGCTTCCGCGAATCGATGCCCAATTGGGTGAACACCGTCGCCGCGAGGTCGGCCGGACGAACGACGCTCCCATCCGGTTCGCTGCCGGTCGGATCCGAGGCCCCGAGCACGACGCCGCGGCGTAGTCCGCCGCCGGCTGCGATCACGCTGAACACGCGCGGCCAGTGGTCGCGCCCGGCATCGGGGTTCATGCGCGATGTGCGTCCGAACTCGGTGGTGAGCGTGACGAGCGTTCGATCGAGTCGACCGCGTTCGTCGAGATCACGCACCAGTGCTGCCATGCCGCGATCGACCTCCGGCATGCGCGCTCGCATCTGGTCGCCGATCCCGCGATGCATGTCCCAACCGGTCGAGTAGACGACCACGTAGCGAACGCCCGCATCCACCAGGCGCCGCGCAAGCAAGAGCCGCTGACCGAAAGCGGTCATCCCGTAGCTCTCGCGCAACTTGGCGTCTTCCTTCTCGATCAGGAAGGCATCGCGTGCGCTCGGTGACCCGAGCAGGTTCCAAGCTTGCTCGTAGAAGCTTGCCGTCGCCGCGACGGCGTCGGCACTGGGATCGAATCCCGCATCGACGGCATCGAGCAACTTGCGACGACGGGCACCGCGCGCCTCGGCGAGCTTCGATCGCGGCGCGAGGTCGGGTACGCGGAAGTCGCTGCGATGCGGCTCGCCGCCGACCGCGAAGGGTCCATGAGCCGAACTGAGGTAACCAGAGCCCAACTCACTGGCGAGCAGTCCCGGCAGCACGAGGTAGGGCGGCAGGTTCGCGCGCATGCCCAGTTCGTGACTCACGACCGAGCCCAACGACGGATAACGGATCGCCGGGCTGGGCCGATAGCCGGTGAGCATGTTCGACGTCCCGCGATCGTGATCGGCCTCGGTGTGACTCATCGAGCGCACGATCGCGAGCTTGTCCGCGACCCTGGCGAGACTCGGGCACAGTTCACCGAACTGCACGCCGTCGAGCGCGGTCGGGATCGCGCGGAAGGCGCCGCGGATCTCCACCGCCGCATCGGGCTTGGGATCGAAGCTGTCGAGGTGACTCAGCCCGCCGCCGAGAAAGACCTGGATGACGCCGTCGGCCGCGGCGTCGCGACGCGGCGATGGCAACGCGTGCAGCGAGAGTGCGCCGCCCCGTTCGAGTCCACCCAAGAGGCCGAGCCCGGCGGCTCGCGCCAGGAGTTCGCGACGAGAGAGCGGAAGACCGGCCGACGATTGGCTTCGAGTCATGGCAGAAGACGAGACGCAGTGGCGGATGGTAACCGAGTGCCGCGCTACGCTGGCGCGCCGGCTCGCCCCGATCCGATGGTTTCCGTGCTGACTCGCCACCTCCCGATCGCGCCTTCGATCCTCGCCGCCTGGACCTCGCTCGCGGTTACAGCGCTCGCAGCGCAGGATCCGGTGACTTCCGTCGACCGCCATCGCTCCGAGATCCAGCCGATCCTCGAACGCCTGTGCCAGAAGTGTCACGGGCCGGACAAGCAGAAGGCCTCCATCCGATTCGATCGCCTCGACCCCGACATGATCGCGGGCACGGACGGCGACACCTGGAAGGCGGCGCTCGACATGATCGAGTCCGCGGAGATGCCGCCGGAGGACGAGCCGCAGATGACCGATACGGAGCGCCGCCTCGTGGTCGGCTGGCTGCGCGAGTCGCTGCGTGAGGCGGCCAGAGAGCAGAACCGGCAGCGGCGCGGCGTCATGCGTCGACTGACGCGAGCGCAGTACACCAACACGCTCGCCGACTTGCTCGATGTCCGCATGGACTTCGGCCGAGCCTTGCCGCCAGACGCGCGCAGCAAGACCGGCTTTCACAACGACGGCGAGGCCCAAGGCACTTCGGCGCTGCATGTCGAGTGGTATCAGGCGATCGCGCGGCACGCAGTCGAGCAAGCGATCGTCACCGAGCGCGAGCCGGAGGTCACCCGCTACCGTGTGCGCTTCGGTCGCGGAATCGGCGTCGGCAAGGTCGCAGGCAGCACCGGCGGCTATCAGGCGGTGCCGCTGCCGACCGAAGACTTCCTCGTCGAGATCCTCGACCGCAACGGCATCGTGCGCTCACCGAAGGACGCCGCCGAGAAGAAGGCAATGGAAGCCGTGCAGCGCAAGATCAGCGTGGGACTGCGCGGCTCCTCGCACGAGCGCTTCTGCACCACGGCAGAGGGTTTGCTGATGTGGGGCGCACTTCCCCACCGCGAGGTCGCGCCGGGGAGTTGGCAAGGTCCGTCGCCGAACGTCAAGCTCGAGCTACAGCGTGTGTTCCCTGCGACCGGCGATGTGCTCATGCGTGTGCGCGCGTCTCGCGGCTGGTTTCCGCCCACGGAGGAGAAGTTGCTGGTCGCCCTCGACGACCCGCTTCCCCGCGCCACCCTCGATGCGACCGAGGAACGAGCGCTCGGCGGCGAGGGCGTGGTGATCGTCGATGCGAAGAACAGTGATCAGCACGGCAACCTGCGATTGGACGGGGAATGGCTGACGCCGATCGAGATCCCGAAGGCTGCGCGTGCGAGGGTGCGCATGCGACTCCCGAGCGACGGCTTCTACCAGGTCGATCTGGTGCACCGGATGCCGCCTGCGGATGCGATGCCGTCCGTGCGACTCGAGTTCGGCAAGCGCAGTCTCGATCGCCGACTCGATGTCGGTGCCGTCGAACCGGGTGCGGTCACGGTCACCCCACTCGGCATCGTGGCGTTGCGAGCCGGCGACCACGGATTCCATGTGGGCGGCCCCTTCTTCGTCGGAATGCGGCAGCTCGTGCTCACGCCGCTGCCGAACGATCACCCGCAAGTCGTTCGCCTGCTCGCCGACGGCGATTCCCTGGCGGCACAGGTCGGCGATCGCGTGCCGGCGCTTCGTGCATTCGCCGGCAATCGCACGGACGACGGCATGGACTACCTCGAGTTCGACGGCCCACGAGAGGTGCACGCACCGCGCGGACAGAGCGCGGAGTACGTCTTCCGCGGCCGACTCGAAGACCTGCCGATCCCCGAGGACGATCCCAACGACACCGAGATTCTCTCGGGCATCCTCGTGATCGGCGTGTGGAACGACCATCTCGTCCACAAGCCGGCCGATCGCGGACCACCGCTGCTCATCGAGTCCATCGAGCTCGAAGCGCCGTGGTATCCACAGTGGCCGCCGGCATCGCATCGCGCGATCCTCTTCGACTCGCCTTCACGCGACGACGAACCGCGCTACGCGCGCCTGGTGCTCGCCCGCTTCCTCGATCGCACGTTCCGGGGCGACGTCACCGCGGCGGAGATCGAACGCTACCACGCTTTCTGGCGCTCGATCCGCAGCGAGTTCACGAGTTTCGAAGCGAGCATCCGCGAGGTGCTGGTCGCAATCCTCTGCTCCCCGCGATTCCTGTTCCTCGCCGAGCCGACGGATGGCGATGCCACGGAGTCCCCGATCGACGAACACGCTCTCGCCAATCGTCTCGCCTACTTCCTTTGGAACTCGGCGCCGGATGAGGAACTGCTCCGACTCGCCGACTCCGGTTCGCTCCGCGCCGCGCTTGCCGCGCAGGTCGATCGGCTGCTCGGCGACGATCGCATGAGCCGTTTCGTGCACGCGTTCACGAGCGACTGGCTGCGACTCGATCGCTTGCAGCAGATCACGATCGACGCCGATCGATTCCCGCGCTTCACACGCTTCGTCAAACGCGACATGGCGTTGGAGACACAGTGGTTCTTCCGTCGCGTCGTGCAGGACGACCTCCCGATCGACGTCCTGATCGACTCCGACTTCGCGATGCTCAATCAGAACCTCGCCGAGTTCTACGGAATCGAGGGCGTGCGCGGCCCGCAGTTCCGACCCGTGCCGATCCAAGGCGGTCAAGAGCGCGGCGGGCTGCTCGCGCAGGGTGCCTTCCTCGCCGGTCATTCGGATGGTCGCGAACCTCACCCCATCAAGCGCGCGGTGTGGCTGAAGGAGCGGATCCTCGGCGATGCCCCGCCGCCGCCGCCGCCGAACGTGCCGCGACTCGACCCGGAGACCCCCGGCTTCGACAAGCTCACGCTGCGGGAACAGCTCGAGGCCCACCGCTCGAACCCATCCTGCACGGACTGCCATGCGAGCATCGATCCCTACGGTCTGGTCTTCGAAGGCATGAGCGCGGTGGGACTACGCCAACTCGAGCGCAAGGGGCGACCGGTCGACACCGCCACCGTGCTGCCGGACGGGACCGCGATCGCGGACCTGGCCGCGATGAAGCGCTACCTCCTGGGCACGCAGCGATCGCAGGTCGCCCGATCTCTGATCCATCACCTCCTCGCCTACGGCCTCGGCCGCGAACTGAACTTCGCCGACGAGGAGGAGATCGATCGTCTGCTCGAGCAGTCGGCGCACGACGGCTACCGCGTCCGCGCGATGCTGCGCGCGATCGTCATGTCGAAGACCTTCTCGGCCCGATGAGGTGGGCGGGAGCGGTTCGCAGTCGACCCTGTTATCCTCTCCCGCCGCTCCCACTCGTCTCTCGCCCTGCCTCGACACGACCCTGACTCTCGCAGAATGAAGAAGAGCTGGCATCTCGATCGTCGCACCTTCCTCCGCGGTGCCGGAGTCGCCGTCGCGACGCCGTTCCTCTCGGCGATGCCGACGCCGCGGCCCGCGCGAGGCGCGCCGCGCCGCTTCTGCGTCGCCTACTTCCCGAACGGCTGCGCGCTCCCCGGTGAGAACGACGCCGAGAACGCGCAGTGGCGCTGGTTCCCATCCGGCGAAGGTCGCGACTTCCGCTTCACGAACACGCTCGCATCGCTCGAGCCTTTCCGCGACCAACTGACGATCCTCGGTGGACTCAGTCACCCGATGAGCCGCGAGCTCCTCGGGCATCTGGCCGGCGACACCTTCTTGACCGCGGGCGATGTTCGCGGCGAGCACTACAAGAACCGTATCTCGGTCGATCAAGTCGCAGCGCGCACACTCGGCGCCGACACCCGCTACCCGTCGTTGGTACTCTCGACCGACGGCGGGGTCGGCTACAAGTCGCGCGTGTCGACGATGTCGTTCGACGATCGCGGCAAGCCGATCCCGGCGGAGAGTCGTCCACGCTCGATCTTCGAACGCTACTTCGCGGGCGGCGGCGGCGACTCGCAGTCGGAACGCAAGAAGAGTCTCGCCGCGGGCAAGCGGATCGTCGATCTGGTGCTCGACGACAGCCGCGCGCTCGAGCGCCGCCTCGGTCGTCTGGATCAGCAGAAGCTGGCCGAGTTCCTCGATTCGCTCGACACCGTGGAGCGACAGATCGAGCGCAACGAACGCTGGCTCGACGTGCCGCTGAAGCCGATCGATGCGTCACAGCTCGAACTCGACGTGCGCGCCAACATCGATCCGAACGCCTACCTCGATTCGATGTTCGCGCTGATCGCGCTGGCCTTCGAACTCGATCTGACCCGCGTCGTCACCTTCATGCTGGGTCGCGAAGACGGAATGGGCTTCGGCGACAACTTCCCCAACCTGGCACTCGGCATCAAGAAAGGCCACCACACCATCAGCCACGACGAAGGTGCAGGGCACTGGCCGGAATGGGGCCGCCTCGATCAGTGGTTCGCGCAGCGCTTGTCGCGCTTCATCGCGTCTCTCAACGACAAGCGCGACGACCACGGCAGCCTGTTGACCAATACAGCGGTGCTGTACGGCAGCGCCTGCAGCACGACCCACAACGCACGCAACTACCCGCTCGCTCTGCTCGGTGGTTCCGGCTTCGGACTGAAGCACGGTCGCTACCTCCGCTTCGATGAGAAGACGCCGCTGTCGAATCTCTACTTGCAGTTGCTGGTCAGCCTCGGCGTCGAGACCGAGAGCTTCGGCGACAGCGAAGGTCGACTCGATGCGATCGTGACCTGAGGTGGGTCGTCGAGCAGGCCGGAGCGTCAACTGAGGTCGGCCGCCGGGGGCGATCCGACTTCCGTCTCACGCGAGTGTGATCGTCGTCGCCGCAGTGACCACACCAGCAGGATCAGAGCGGCGATCCCGGCGAGTGCCAGTCCGCCGTAGGTCGACAGCGGACGATAGCGCAGCGTCAGTCGACGATCGCCCGGCTCCAGCCAGATCCCGCGCAGCGCGTGATCCACGAGTTCGACCGTCGCTTCGCGTGTGCCGTCGGCGGTCGTGACTTCCGCATGCCATCCCGGCGCCCACGCATCGTTGACGACCAACAGTTCGGGGCGCTCGATCTGCAACTCGACTTCGATGCTGCGCGGCTCGTAACGCGAGAGTTCGGCCTTGCCCGGGCTCGCCGCCGCGGCCGTGCGCGCTTCGCGCCACCTCCGGCTCGAGTCGCTCTCCGCGCCGAGCAGGACCTGATGCGGATCGAAGTCCGAGCGGGAAATGCGCGCGACGCGCGCCGAACCGTCGGGCACCACGTCGAGCGCACGTGCGAGGAAGGCCTTCGGCATCGCGCGGTCGTTGCGGTACACCTTCGGCGTCGTCGCCGCGGCGACCGGCAGCGGCAAGGGACCGTCGAAGAGGATCCACTTCGCCCCGAGCAAGGACAGGAGCGGCAAAGCGGCTTCGTTGTCGAACGCGCCGATGCGCGCGACGAAGTCGAAGTCGGGCCGTCGGGTCGTCGCAGCCAGCAGCAGCTCGGTGACGTTGCGATACTCGACCGAGTCGTATCCGGCGAGCATCGGCACGCGATAGAAGAGGTTCGCGTTCGGCGCGAGCACCGAGTTGTCGACCGCGAGCGCGCGATACTCGGTTCCCTGTGCGCGCAGGAAGTCGGTGAGCGGCGTCGGCGGCACGCACACCTTTGGGTCCACCGCCGGGTTGTAGCCGCGCCACTGCACCACAAGTTCGCTCGCCACCGCGAGCATCGCGACCGCACCGAACACCGCGCGCGCGCGCGTGCTGCGCAGGCGCGTCAGGATCCACTCCATGCCGAATGCGGCGAGCACCGCGAGTCCGAACGCCGTCAGCAGCAGGAGCCGCAACAACTTGGTCTGCGCGAAGCCCGGGATTGCGCGCGCCAAACCGTAGAAGGGGTCGACCTGCCACGCGACGGCGGTCGCAAGCAGAGTTGCCGCCGCAAAGAACGCGAGCGGTGCACGTCGGCCCCGGGCCGCGAGGAACGAGAGCGCGCCGAGCAATGCCAACCCCAGCGCCAACTTGCCGACGTGGCCGCCGACGAGTTCGCTGTAGTTCAGGTTGTGGCCGAGCGGCCCGCGGTAGTCGCCCCGCACCGGCGAGCCGTAGTGATCGGCCGACCACAGGAACTTCGCCGCCGACGATGCCTCGACCGACGCCGTGAGGTCCGCACGCGCCAACTGCGACGTCGCCTGGCTGTGCGCAACGTACTCCGCTACCGGCCAGAGCTGCGGCGCGGCGAGCATCGCGCCGAGAACGCCGGATACCGCCAGGCTGCGGAACATGCGCAGATCGATGCGACGCCCGCCGAGCGGAGCGAGCATCCGGAACGCGATCCAGCCGGCGATGAACAGGCTGACGTGCATCGAGGTCTGCACGTGTCCCGCGACGAGCTGCAATCCGACGAACACCGCGAACAACGCATGGTCACGGCCGCGACCCGTCGCGACCGCGCGCTCGACTGCCCATGCCAGCGCCGGCAGCATCATGCCGACGTTCGCGTGCGGGTGCTGAAGCCACGCCACCTGGAAGCCGCTGAGCATGAACGCGATCGCGCCCACGCCCGCAGCGAGCGGTGCCAGCCCGATGCGTCGCAGGAACAGCAGAGCGAAGGTACCGGTCAGCAGGAGACGCAGCGACGCGATCCACTCGTAGGTGGCGAGCGACGGCGCGGCGTAGAAGATCCAGTTGAGCGGCCAATAGATCGCCGACTGGCAGGCGCCGACGAGCGGCATGCCCGCATAGTTGTACGGCGACCACAGCGGAAGCTCGCCCGCGCGCACACTCGCCGCACAGAAGTCGTTCCACGGCAGCATCACGATGCTCTGATCGAGCAAGAGGTGATTCTGCGGGGTCACGCTCATGCCGAGCGAGCGCCACGGCTGATAGGCGTGAAGCGAGTCCAACTGCGCCAGCACCGCGCCGTCGAAGAGTGCTGGCGACAACAATGCGACGACGGCGGCGAGCAGCACCGCCAACACGAGCCAGCTCCGTTCCGCGACGCCGAGTATTGCGCGCGACTCGTTCACGCCCGCTTCGTGCACTCGATGACGTAGCGGAACGACAGCGGCCGGAACGGCCAGAGTCGCGTGAAGCCGTCGATGAACTTCCACAGCTTCCAGGTGCGCTCGTTGAGGAAGCTGATGATCGTGTTGTCGAACCGCAGCTTCACCTCGAAGCCGTGCTTGCGAAGCAGTCGCGGGATGCGGAACTGATTCTTGCTGAACAGGCCCCACTCGACGCGGCGGCGCAGGTGGTACCAGAAGATCGACGGATTGAGCAGGTTCGGCTCGGTCGCGACGTAGCGTCCGCCCGGGCGCACGACGCGCGCGATCTCCGCTACCGCGCGCGGCAGGTCGGGCACGTGGTGCAGGAAGTCCCAACTGTGCACGGTGTCGAAGGACCCGTCTTCGAACGGCAACTCGAGCGCGCTGTGCTCCATCACGGAGCAGTTGGTCAGCCCTTTCGTCGCGATCAGCTCGCGCGCCTGTTCGATCATCGGCACGCAGACGTCGACGCCGAGGATGGAGTCGGCGTGCTTCGCCAGGAGCGGGAAGTAGAAGCAGGTCCCGCAGCCGACATCGAGGAGCTTTCCGGCTCCGTCGGGCAGCATGCGATCGAAGGCCTTCTCGATGAGGCCGCGGACCTCGGGACGCTTGTCGAGCAGGAAGTGGTCGAAGCGCTCGAAGTAGTCCGGGTCCTTCCCCTGGATCAACTTGCGGTAGTAGCCGCGGATCTGGTCGAGGTCGTAGAGCAAGGGATCAGCGGCTGGTCGGGCTCGTTGTCGGGCGATCGTCGCGATCGAGGTCGAAGAAGGCTATCGGATCGACGGCGTCGGCGTCGCGAACTCCTCACACGGTCACGAACACCGCTCGCGCGAGATTCCGATGCCACCGTCCCTCCGCAGCAGCCTCGCCCGATCCGCCTCGGTCATGGAAAGTCGGCCGGCGCTGCCGACCGTGAGCGGATTCGCAGGCGCGGCAGCTGTCTCGTAGCGATACCCTCGCCGCGCCCCGTCGGCGCCCATACCCCTCGCATGAACCCGAATCGAACCGGCCTGACCGCGCTGCTCGCCAGCGGCCTCTTCGCCTTCGCTGCGCTGCCAGCGCAGGAATCCGCCCGCCTCCTCCGCTTCCCCCATGCCCACGCCGGCAAGGTCGCCTTCGTGAAGGGCGGGGATCTGTGGATTGCCGGGCTGCAGGACGGCCTCGCCCGTCGCCTCACCAGCTTCGACGACGGCTTCGAGGTGATGCCCCGCATCTCGCCGGACGGCTCACTGGTGGCCTTCTCGGCCGAGTATTCCGGCAGTCGACAGGTCTGGGTCGTAGCGAGCGGCGGCGGCACGCCGCGCCAACTCACCTGGTATCCCGACGTCGGCGAACTGCCGCCGCGCGCCGGCTACGACAATCTCCCCTACGACTGGACGCCGGACGGCCGCTTCGTGGCGGTCGTGAGCAACCGCACGCCGTACGGCGAGCGCAACGGCCGCTACTTCCTCGTGCCGGTCACCGAGCACGGCCTCGAGCGGCCGCTGCAGATTCCCGAAGGCGGTCCGTTCAGCTTCTCCCCCGACGGCACGAAGCTCGCCTACAACCCGATCAGCCGCGAATGGCGAACTTGGAAGCGCTACACCGGGGGGCGATCGCAGGACGTCTGGATCTACGACCTCCTCCAGAATCGCGTCGAACAGATCACCGACTTCCCAGGCACCGACAACTGGCCGATGTGGATCGGGGAGCGCATCTACTTCACGTCGGATCGCACCGGCACCCTGAACCTGTGGTGCTACGAACTGGGCAGCAAGGTCACACGCCAGGTCACCCGCTTCACCGACTTCGACGTCTTGTTCCCCTCTCGCGGTGACGCCGGGATCGCCTTCGAGCACGGCGGCGATCTGTGGCTCATGGACGCCCGCAACGAATCGGTGCGCAAGCTCGCGATCACTCTCGCCGACGACGAACCGTGGACGCGCCCGCGCTGGCACCAGGGACCGGGCGGCGTCGCCGGTTTCAGCGCTCATCCGAAGGCGGACTCCGCGGTCGTCGAGTTCCGCGGCGACCTCTTCCTGGTCCAGAAGAACGGCCCGGACGCGCAGCCCCGCAACCTGACTGCCACCCCCTCGCGTCGCGAGCGCGACCCCGCCTTCTCCCCCGACGGCACGCAGGTCGCCTTCCTCGCCGAGTCGGGCGACGACTACGAGCTCTTCTTGCGCTCGCTCGAACACGGCTACGAGACCCGTCTCACCTCGAACTCGAGTGCGTGGATCCAAGACGTCGTGTGGTCGCCCAAGGGCGATCGCCTCGCGTTCACGAACACCGCGGGCGACCTGAACGTCGTCGATGTCGCGACGCGCACGTCTCGCACGCTCGACCACGCGCGCGAGAGCACGGTGCGTGAGATCGCATGGTCGGCCGACGGCACTTGGCTCTGCTACTCGCGCACCTCGCCCAACGGGTTGGACGCGATCTGGGTCGCCCCGGTCGAGCACGGCGATCCGTTCCAGGTCACCGACGACGACTGGGCCGACTCGGCACCGAGCTTCGATCCGTCGGGTCGCTGGTTGTACTTCGCGTCGGCACGCGACTACGTGCACGGACCGGCGCCGACTCTGCAGCGTCGGCTGTTCGCGTTGATCCTGCAGAAGGACGGCAAGAGCCCGCTCGACGGCGGTCGTCGCGATGCTGAGGGCGATGCGAAGAGTGCGAGCACGAAGTCGGCAGACCCACACGCCGGCGGGATGCGGATCGACCAAGACGGACTGGGGCGCCGCATCGTCGTTCTGCCGCTGCCGTCGGGCACCGGCTACGGCTACACCATCGGCATCGACGACGGCGTCATCTATCACGACGGATCAGGGATCAGCCAGTGGACCGCGAGCACGCAGAAGAGCGCCAAGATCCTCGACGGCGTGTTCTCGCTCGACGTGACCGCCGATCGCAAGAACTTCCTCTACCGCCACGGGCAGGAGCTCCGCTTCGCGAGGCTGGCGCCGGGCCAGAGCCACTCCGGGGACTCGCTCGCGAGCGCAGCCATTCGGTTGCGCGTCGATCCGCGCACCGAGTGGAAGCAGATGTACGGCGAAGCTTGGCGAGTGATGCGCGACTTCTTCTACGACCCGAAGATGCACGGCGTCGACTGGGTCGCGATGCGTGAGAAGTATGCGCCGCTCGTCGCGCACGTCGCGCACCGCGCCGACCTGGACTTCCTGCTCGGCGAGCTGATCGGCGAACTCAACTGCGGCCACACCTACGTGAATCCCGGCGCAAACCCGCGCGTCGATCGGGTCGCGAACGGTGCACTTGGGTGCGAGTTCGAAGTCGTCGACGGCCACTACCGGGTCGCATCGATCTTCGCTGGTGCCAACTGGGATGAATCGACGCGCAACCCGCTGCTCGAGCCCGGAGTCGACGTGAAGGTCGGCGACTTCATCCTCGCGATCGATGGCGTCGATGTGAGCGGTTCGGACAACCTCTACCGCCATCTCGAGGGCAAGGCCGGTCGATTGGTCGAGCTGACGGTCAACGACAAGCCGCGGCGCTTCGGTTCGCGTACGGAGGCAGTCCGAGCGATCGCTTCCGAAGTCGGCCTGCGTTACCTGACTTGGGTAGAGCGCAACCGACGCATCGTCGACGAGATGTCGGGCGGCAAGATCGGCTACGTGCATGCGCCGAACACCGCGGTCGACGGCCACCGCGAATTGTTCGAGGGCTGGCTCGCGCAGGCTCGAACCAAGTCCGCCTTCATCATCGACGACCGCTACAACGGCGGCGGCTTCATTCCCGATCAGATGAGCTTCCGCATCGGCCAGCCGGTCCTCAACTGGTGGGCGCGGCGACATCGCGAGCTGGGCCCGACGCCCGGCAACGCATTCGACGGACCGCGGGTCATGCTCATCAACGGCTACTCGTCCTCAGGTGGCGATGCCTTCCCCTACTACTTCCGCGAACTGAAGCTGGGCAAGCTGATGGGTCAGCGCACTTGGGGCGGACTCGTCGGCTACAGCGGCACCCCTGGCATGATCGACGGCGGCAGCCTGGCAGTCCCCGGCTTCGCGTTCGTCAACAAGAACGGCGAGTGGGATGTCGAGGCCTACGGCGTGGAGCCCGACATCGAGATCTTCGACGATCCGACGCAGATCCAGGCCGGTCGCGAGCCGATGCTCGAGGCTGCCGTGCGGCATCTCCTCGCCGAACTCGAGAAGAACCCGCCGAAGGCGCGACCGCCGGTACCCGAAGGTCCCGACCGCCGCGGATTGGTCGATCGCGAGGACGCGCCGTTCCGGCGGCGGTGAGCTGACCGTTCGGCCCGACGGCTCGCTCAGGCCGATCCGGGCACCAACCACCGCGGTCGCTCGCCGCGGGAGAGTGCCACCGCACTCTGCGCCGCCATGATCGCCATGTGCGTCCGCGTCTCGACCGTCGCACTGCCGATGTGGGGCAACAGAACTACGTTGCTCAGCGGTGCGAGGCCCTCGTGCAACCGCGGTTCGTCTTCGTAGACGTCGAGCCCGGCACCGCCGAGATGGCCGCGCACGAGCGCTTCCACCAGCTCATGCTCGTCCACGATCGGCCCGCGGGCAGTGTTGATCAGAATCGCGCCCGGCTTCATGCGAGCGATGCGGGCTCGATCGAAGAGGTGATGGGTCGCCGGCGACATCGGCACATGGATCGACACGAAGTCGGATCGCGCGCAGAGTTCGTCGAGATCGGTCGCAACGACACCGGTCTCCGGCGCGATGCGTCCGCTGCGCGAGTAGGCGAGCAGGTCCATGTCGAAGCCCCGCGCACGCTTCGCCACCGCGGCGCCGATGCGGCCGAATCCCACGATTCCGAGCGTCTTGCGCCGCCCATCCGGCGACGGTCCGATCGCGGCACCGCACAGCAGCGAGGGACCGAAGGCGACGAAGCGCCCAGCCCGCGTGAACGCATCGGCCTCGACCACGCGCCGAGCCACCGCGAGCAGGAGCGCAAAGGTCAGGTCCGCCGTGGCCTCGGTGAGGACGCCGGGCGTGTGCGCGACCGGGATGCCGCGCTCACGGGCCGCGGCGACGTCGATGTTGTCGAAGCCGACCGCCATCTGCGAAATGCCGCGCAATTGCGGCGCGGCCTCGATCACCGCGCGATCGACGCGATCCGTGAGGTGACAAAGCAGGATCGGATGGCGCTTGACGCCATCGAGCAACGCCGCGTGCGACAACGGCAGCGCGTCGTCGCTCTGCCCGATCTCGATCGTGAGACCCGCCTGTCTCAGAACCTCGAGCCCAGGCTGCGCGATGCTCCGGGTGACGAACACACTCATGCACTCCCTCCGCGGTTGCCGACGTGAATGCGATGGTCGGCTTTCCCCATCGTGACCAACAGTTCGAGCGCCGCGTTGACCTCGATCCCGGCCGGCCGGAGATCCTTGCAGTCGATCAAGACCAGTCGACCAGCGGTCGGATTCGGTGAACCCGGAACGAAGACGAGTTCGGCGGTCGCGGCGGCCTCCGTCACGCGGCGCGTCACGAGACCGAGTTCGGCACCCTCCGTGTCGCCGCTCGGGACCCAGACCACTCGCTGGAACAAGGCGTCCTTTCCCGAACCGTAACCCAGCACCTGTTTGAGAGACCGATAGGCCATGCCGAGCAGCGGGACGCGGTCCATCAGGCCATCGATGGCGCGAAACAGCCAGCGGCCGAGAAACGTCGCCACCAGCAGGCCGACCGCATAGAGGGCGACCAAGACGGCGATGATCCCGAGGCCGGGAAAGTAGAACCGTGAGCTTGCGAACAAGACTTCGCGGATCGACGACTCCAGCCAGACCAGGGTGGCGATCGTGCCGCCGATCGGCAGGATCGCGACGATTCCGGCGATCAGACATCGTGTGACGTGGCGCATGAACCGGCTTCGTACGGGGTTCGAAGCCGGGGGTCCATCGTCCGCTTGCCCGCGAACACTACGGATCGGCGGCTGGCATCCTCTCGCCCATCGAAGGATGATCCGGCCCGACGTCCACCTCGGTACGGCATGACCACCCTCGCTTCGACCTCCTCACCGACGCTCGACGGCCCCTGGCTGCACAGCCCGCGCTGGGATCGCGTGTTCGTGACGGGCGGCGCGCTGTTGGTCGTGATCCCGATCGCGCTCTACTACCTGTTCCAATCGCTCGGTGTCGCGGTCACGACCGCTGAGGATCTCGTGACCCTGGTGGTGATGGTGTTGGTCGGCGGGCCGCACGTCTTCGCCACCTACACTCGAACCTTCCTCGAGCCGGGCTTCCGACGCCGTGAGCCCCGCTTGTTCTTCGGCGCGTTTGCGGTCTTCGCGATCGTGCTCGGCGCGGCGGTGAGCAGCGCCTTCTTCGATGTCGAGATCGCCGGTTTTCCGCCGATCCAGTTCGTCCTCACGTTCTTCTTCTTCTGGGCGGGCGTGCACATCGTGCACCAGTCTTCCTATCTGTGCGCGGCCTACGAAGAACGATGGGGCGCCGTCGCCGACCGCCGCCGACGGTTCGGCAATGCGCTCGACTACCTGGTGATGCTCGGCTGCCTGTATCCGGTGGCGTTCTTCCGGATGTCGATGATCCTGGATCCGTCGCGCCCGCACGTCGCGAACCCCGACGCGCTCGCGACGCAGATCGTCACCAGCCTGTCGGGCAATACGAGCTTCGCCGACGCCTACGTCTTTCGCATCGGTCGCGTCGCCCCGATCCTGCCCGACTTCGTCACCGCCGATGCCTTCTGGATCGTCTTCAGCGCGCTCTATTGCGGGCTGGTCGTGTTGTTCGCCCAGAAGTCATGGCGTGAGCATCGCGAAGGCACGCTGAATCGCCCACGTTTCCAGCTCGTCGTTTCGACTGCGTTGGTCGGCTTGATCGTCCCGCTGTTCCCGAATCTCGATACCGCGTTCCAGGGTTTCAACGCCTGGCACTCGTTCCAGTATCTCGGCATCGTCTGGCTGTGGAATCGCAACGCCTACGACCGCGGCGAGGTAAAGGGCGAGTTCGTGCGCGGCCTCTCCGCACCGGGTCGCGGCCGAGTGTTCTATCGAACTGCGTTCCTGGCGACGCTCGGACTGCTGTCGCTGATCCTGCTCACCGGCTGGCTGATCGAGACCTTCTCCGCCGGCAAGTTCGTGATGTTCGGCCACCCCATCGTGCCGACCGATCCCGCGACCGGCGAAGCGATTTATCGCCCCGGCTCCGTGCTGCTCGCGTACTACATGGTCGCGTTCAGCCTCTTGCTCACGCACTACCTGCACGACGGACACTTCTTCTTCCGCACGCGAGACCTGCGGGAGAGGTGATCGATCAGTTCGCGCTCGGCTTCGAGACCGGCGATTCCGCGCGTAGCGCCGACCGGTCGACGCGCGGAGCGTCGATCTCCCCAGCGCGAACCGGGTTCCACCAGGCCCGAAGTCGACGCGGGATCTGCTTGACGCGAATCCAGGTACGACGAGGCAGGGGATGGCCGGCGCACTCCGCCCAGAAGTGCAAGGT
>JBFXDD010000006.1:0-46180 GCA_050181465.1 Planctomycetota bacterium | reverse complement strand
ATCGAACTCCTGATCCGACAGGTCGGCGCCTGGATCGCCCTCGACTTTCTCCAGCAGCGGCGCGAACCGCGAGCGATAGGTCGCTTCATTCTCGATCCAGAGCAGGACTTCGATGTGCTTACGGTACTCCTCCTCGAGCTTCAGCATGACCTCGGCAGCCTTCGCGCGGTTCGAGGTCCGGAACATCATCAGCGCGTAGACTCCACCGGTGATGGCAACGACCATCGACCAGTTCGTGCCGCTCGTGAGCCATTGCCACACATTTTCGAACCACGTGGCGGCAGTCGGTGAGCCTGGAGTCTGAGACACCCGTGCGAAGAGGTCCGTGTCGAGCATGAACGACTGACTGCGATGAGCCGGCAGGAGCGGCCGAGAATATCGATCGGGGTCGCCGCCGTCCGCGATCGCCCGGGCGAATCCTCCAGTCTTCCAACACCGGCGCTATCGTCCCCGTAAGCGCGCGCATGACCCGATCGCTCCGGCCGGCATGGCTGGCAATTCTGCTCGCGCCCACGTTCGCAATCGCGCAGCGTGCACCCCAGGTGCGCGAGCTGCGGGTGCTCGATGAGCCGCCCGACCGGGTGCAGTTCACCGTCCGCTGGTCCAACGCGTGGCGCGACGTTCGTAATCACGACGGCGCCTGGATCATCCTTCGCGGCGAAGACGCGACGGCTGGCCCCCTGCGCCTGGCTGAGTCCGGACACCGCTGCACCGGCAAAGTCGCCGGCGCCGTCGCGGTGAGCGAGGATCGCTGCGGCGTGTTCGTCGCGCTCGCCGAGGAGCATCGCGGCGACGTCGAGTGGACGATCGAACTCGCGCTCGCGGCGAGCGCGCCGGAATCCGTCTCGGCATGGACCGTCGGCATGGTGTTCATCCCCGCCGGTGCGTTCGAACTGGGTGACGATCATCCCGACGTGCTGAATCGCGGCGCGTTCCATCAACTCGACGAGAACGGCGCTGTCGCCGGCACACTGCGCGTCGCCGACGAGTCTGAACTACAGGTCGAGAAGTCGCCGGGCGCACTCTGGTACCAACGCGATCGCGCCGGCTACCACGGCGATCAAGGTGGCCCGATCCCCGCAGATTGGCCGAAAGGCACGAAGGCTTTCTGGATCATGAAGCACGAGCTCACCCAAGGTGAGTACGCCGCGTTCCTCACAGCGCTTCCCGAACCGTGGCGGACGCTTCGATCACCGATCGGCACCAAGGGCGAAGAATCTTCGACCTGCTCCCTCGCGCTGGACGGCGAGCGAGTCGTCGCCGCGTCCCCCTTGCGCCCATGCAACTTCGTGAGCTGGGACGACACCTGCGCCTGGATGGACTGGATGGCGCTGCGACCGATGACGGAGTTCGAGTTCGAGAAGGCCGCCCGCGGCCCCGTGCGACCGATCGCCGGCGACTATCCCTGGGGCACGGCGTCGCGTGAGAAGCTGGAACGCCAGGTCCAACGCACCCGCGATCTCACGCTGGCGACTGCCGCCGACGAAGCCGAGCTGTCGGACGAGCATCGCGAGCGCTTCGGTGCCTCCTACTACCGAGTGATGGACCTGTCCGGAAGCGTGTGGGAGCGCGTCGTCACCGTCGGTCACCCGCGCGGTCGCGCCTTCGTCGGCTCGCATGGCGACGGCGTGCTCACCGAAGATGCTCGTGCGACCAACTCGGACTGGCCCGCGACCGACACCTCCGGCCAGAACGCCCACGGCATCGGCTTCCGCGGCGGTGCCGAGTACTTCAAGCCGACCTCGCCAAACGATCCGACGAATCCCCAGAGCCGTGTCGCCACGCGCACCTACGGCGGTTGGGCCGGCGCGGGCCGCTACAAGACCTACAGCGCGCGCGCAGTGCGAACGAGTCGGTGACGACCCGGCGATGACCGCTCCGCGACTCGCTCCCAATCGGGTGGTCGAAGTCACGGGCCGCGAATGCCGTCCATTCAGCGGTTGAACAGAAACGCCGGGCTCGTCGCGAGCGCCCACGCCAAATCCTGCGCCGCGCCGAGGCGAATGCGCTCGCGGAGCTCCTCATCGCGCTCCAGGTAGGTCCGATGCAGCAGCGCTCGCTCGGCATCGCTGCGCATCGAGGTCGGCGTGCGGATCGCTCGCGCGACATCCTCTCCCACCTCGGCGTGGCGGATCGGTCGTTCGCTGTCGGTCACACTCACGCGGAAGCGGCCGATCACGTGCTTGCCGCCGTACGGCATGCGCAGCCGCAAGACCACGAGGTTGCCGCCCGGGGTGCCGACGTCGTTCTCCAACTCGAACACCGCCTGATGCAGCTCGTGACTGCGCGGGTAGATGCCCCAACCCTTGTCGTCGGGAGTGATCGACGCCGCCACCGGCCAATCCTGCTGCGAGAAGTTCGCGGTCGCCGACGTGAACCGAAGCGGCATCGCGCGCGAGACGTCCGCGAGCGGAACTACGGAACCGGTCAGCTCGGCGAGCACGAAGTTGCCGCTGTCCGAACGTCCCGGCCCGTCCTTCGGAAGACTCGGGTCCGGCAAGACCTCGATGCGGACACCGCGTACGACCGCCAGATCGCTTCGCCCCACGAACTCATACACGTCGCGATCGGCAGCATCGCCCGAAGCCAGAATCGACCGATCGGCTTGCACCGCGAGCGGCGTTCCTGCCTCCGAACGCACATTGCCGGGCTCCACCACCTGCCAGATGGCGGCCGCGAGCTTCGCCTCCCAGTCACTTTGCCTCTGCACCAGCAAGGCAGCGTCCGCATCGCTCAGCGCACCGACGTTCTCGATCGCAGTCGGATCGAAGCTCGGCAGCAGCGCATCGGCTTCGGCGGCTGTCGCGCGACGACCGAGGAAGCGCAGGTAGAGCGCATCGATCACCCGCGCGGGCTCGCGTTCCCACTTCACGATCTCGGCGATCGCGCCGTCTTGGGACTCGATTGCGTCGGCGATCGTCGGACCGTTCACCAGGTTCAACGCCTGGCCGAGCGACATGCCGTCGCTGCGCTCGCACTCGCAGGCACTCTCGCGCGGCGGTCGTCCGAACAGGTCGAGGAAGCCATCGACCGTCGCCGCCTTGGGCTCGACCAGATCGCGCGCGCGGGTATCCGCCGGAACTCCCGGCAGGTTCGGGCGCACGCCGGTGGCCCGATAGAGCGCGTCGAACAACACCTCCGCAGGCAGGCGCCGCGCGCGCGCCTTCGCGAAGTGCGTATCGTCGTCGGCGTTCCACTCGTTTGCTTCGACGCTTCGCTGATAGGTTCGCGAGGTGCAGATGCGGCGCATCAACGCGCGCACGTCGAACCCGGAATCCACGAACTCCGCCGTGAGTCGTTCGAGGAGCTCCGGATTGGTCGGCGGATTGCCGGCGCGGAGATCGTCGACCGGTTCGATCAAGCCGACTCCGAGCAGGTAGCTCCAGATGCGATTGACGTAGCTGCGCGCGAAGTACGGGTTCTCCCTCGCGGTGAGCCAGCCGGCGAGCTGGGCACGACGCGTGGGCAGCGCGTGGGCAGCGATCGCCGACTCGAAGGGCACGCGCGCTTCGTAGCTACGACCGTTCGGATCGCTCACCGTCCCGCCGCTGCCGTCACCGATCCGCTCCTCATAGGCCGGCGGCTTCTGCCCCTCCTTCATCACCGTGCTGCCCGGCATCTCTTTCGAACCGGGCACGTTGGTCCGGGTGACGTCTGCGAAGTAGGCGGCGAGTTGCCAATGATCCCGCTGCGTCCACCGTTCGAAAGGATGATCGTGGCACTTGTTGCAGTTGAATCGCACGCCCATGAAGAGCTGCGTGGTGTTCTCCATCGCGAGGTCGGGCTCGCGATGGATCTTGTAGTACGCCGCGGGCGGCACATCGAGCGTCGAGCCGCTGCTGTCGATCAACGCGCGGACGAACTCGTCGTACGGCAGGTTGCTGGCGACGGCGCCGCGCACCCAATCGCGCAGCGCACGCGCGCCCTGTTCGCCGAGGAACTTCGAGTTCACCGCCAACAGGTCGCACCAACGGTTCGTCCAGTGCGTCACGAAGTCCGGACTGCCGATCAGTCGGTCGACCAACTCGCGCCGCTTCTGCTGCGACTCGCGCCGATCCAGCACGAACGAATCGATGGCCTCGATCGTCGGGATCTGACCGGTCAAGTCGAGCATCGCTCGGCGGAGGAATTCCTCATCGCTGCAAGTTCCGCTCGGAAGCGTCTTGATCGCCGCGAGCCGCGCATCGACGAGCTCGTCGATCCAATTCAGCGGTGATTCGCTCTGCCACCGAAAGCCGCTTCGATCCCCCATCACGAACAAGGAAGTCGCGGCGAAACGGCCCTCGTAACGGGCGAGGATCGCGGCCTCGCCGCGGCGGAGCGTGCGCACGAGACCGCGCGTGCCGACTTCGACCACCTCCGTGTTGCCGGTCTCGACGAAGGCGTGCGCGGTCACATCGCGCTGCGAGCCGTCGTCATAGGTTGCCACAACGGCGAACTGTTGCTCGGCACCCGGTTCACCGATGGTCGGATCCTTCGGAAACAGCTCGATCGAGGCCACTTTCGGTGCGGTCGCATCGAGCCGAACACCGCCGGCGACCCAACTCCGCAGCAACTCCCAATCGGGACTGCCGCGCTCGAGAACCTTCCCACCCTCATGCGGAACACTCGCCGTCGGTTTCAGCAGGAAGAGACTCTGCTCCGGTGCGATGCGGTCGAAGCGACGTCCGGCAAGCTCGTCCGTCAGGGCGCCGTGATCGGTCTCGACGTCATAGCCGCGCAAGGACAGCTTGAAGCCGTTCTTGCCGCTTCCGGACCCGTGACACGTTCCGGCGTTGCAGCCGAGTCGAGTGAGCACCGGCTGCACATCGCGTGCGAACCCCGGCTCGTACGGCGCCGACGCACCGACCACTCGGGTCGGCACGGCGACTTCCACGTCGTCGACGGCGAGTCGCAACATCACCTCGCCGTCCTGCACCGGTCGCACCAGCCCGCGCGCGTCCATCTCGACCGCGTCGGCGTCGTCGAGACGGCGCGCGATGCGGGTGACGTCGATCCGCGAACCGTCTTCGCGAACACCCGTCAACACGAGCTGGGTCGAAGCAAAGCGACTCGACAACACGACCTGCGACGGAAAGACCTCGACCCGCACGAGGCGCGGCGGGTCGACATCGCCGACCGAGGCGAGAATTGCAGCGAGTCCGACGAGAACGATCGATTTCATCGTGCACCACCAGCTTCTGAATCCACGGTCAACGGCACCGCGACGAAGCTGCGCTCAGGCGCGCCGGTCGCCGCATCGAGGACCTCAACCGTCCCGCGGAATCCCGCGATCGCCACCTTCGCGCCGTCCGGTGACACCGCAAGCGCATACAGTCCGGTCGGCGACTCGTGACGCCACAGCGGGGCGACTTCGCCTGCCGAATACACCCGCGCCTCGCCGCCGTCGACATGACTCGAGACCGACGCGATCTTCGCACCGTGGTCGACGAATGCGACAGCGAAGACTCGTCCGGGCATCGACTCGAAGGCACGGATCAGATTGAAGTCGTCGCCGATCACACGCTTCTTCTCGCGAAAGGTGCGATAGAGGCGCGGTGTTCCATCCGCACCGCCGACGAGCAACTCGTCACGCTCGGGATGACCCGCGACCGAGATCAAGCCACCCTTCAGGGCACCCGGAGTGATGCTCGTGATGTTGTCGATGAACTGCTGGGACTCGACCTTCGTCAACTTCATCGATCGATCGCGACTGACGGTGACGAGATGGGAGCCGTCGCGTGAGAACACGGTGTCGAGCACCCAGTCGTCGTGAGCGCCCTGGAACAACACCTGCTCACCGCTGCTCGCGTCGATCGCCCGCACCACAGTGTCCGTTCCGCCGAACGCGACCAGCCGACCGTCGGGCGACCAAGACACCCCGAACACACAGTCCGGTGTGACCACGCGAGACACTTCGAGGGTGTCGCTGGCCAGGGACCAGACCTGGACCTCGCCGAAGCGACCGGGAGATCCGCCGACCACGCCGAGCCGCGAGCCGTCCGGCGAGAACGCGATCGACTCGATGCGCTCGGCAAGACCGACGAGCCGCCGCGGCGGCCGGGTCTCGTCGCGCATCGAGTGCAACAGCACCTCGCTGCGACCGTTGACCGCGAGCCAATCGCCGTCCGGCGACCAGGCGAGGCTCGTGACCACGGGAGCCAGCCGATACTGAGGCGGTCGATCGGGACGCACGGGTTGGGTCGCGCCCGGCGGTGTATCGTCGACCGCGCCGTCGGCGACCCATCGACGCAAGATGTCGACATTCCCGGCGCTCAACGGATCGCCCTTCTCCGGCATCGCTGGTGGTTCGCCGCCGTGGCCGATCACCGACTCGATCAGCGGGCTTGCGTCAGGATCGCCGGGAACCACGACGACTTCGCGATCCTCGCCGTGTCCCTTGCCGCGCATCACGTCGACGTAACTGCTGAGGACGAGGTCGTCCTTGCTCTTCGCCGGCTGATGACAGCTCGTGCAGTTCGCTTGCAGAACCGGCAGGACGTCTCGGTAGAAACTCGGCGGATCTTGAGGGAACGCGGCGAGCGTGAGGACCGCGCTCGCACCGAGAGAGCACACGGCAATCATGCGAACAGCTCCGACACGACTTCGCCTTGCACCATCTCGCGCGGCTGCTGCAGGTGATTGAGCACCATCGTGGCGGGATCGATGCCGAGCGCGTGGTAGATGGTGGCGAGCAGGTCCGTCGGGTGCACCGGCTTCTCGAGCGGTGCCGAACCGGTCGCATCCGAGCGGCCGTGCACGTGACCGCGTTTGATTCCGGCACCCGCGATCGCCGCGGTGAAGCAATACGGCCAGTGGTCACGACCGTCGGCGTCGTTGTCGTTTCCCGACGTGGACAGCCCGCGACGCGGACTGCGGCCGAACTCACCCACCGCGACGACCAAGGTGTCTTCCAGCAGACCTTTCTCGTCGAGATCTTCGATGAAACTCGCGAAGGCAGGATCGAAGCGCGGCGCGGCATCTTCCTTCATCCGCTTGGGGAGGTCCTTGTGGCAATCCCAACTGTGACGGTCGGAGTTGGCGACCTTGGTCCAATTGACCTGCACGACCCGTGTGCCGGCTTCGATGAAGCGCCGCGCGAGCAGCAGGCTCTGTCCGAAGGTCGTGCGCCCGTAACGATCTCGAAGTGCTTCGGGTTCGCTCGCGATGTCGAATGCGGCGCGCGCGCGGCCGGACAGCACGAGGCTCATCGCCTTCTGCGTGTACTCGTCGAGCTCATAGCGCTCGACCGCTCGCTCGATCGCCGGCATCGCACCGTCGATGGTCTCACGGAGGCGATTGCGGCGTTCGAGCCGAGCGACCGACAACTCCGGGCGCAATCGCAAGTCCTCGGCTTGCACGCGGTCCAGCTTGCTCTCGTTGAAGTCGTCGCCGGGCGGAAACAGCACGTAGGGGTCGTAGGCTCGGCCGAGGAATCCGGCGAAACCGGCCTTGCCGATGACGTTGCTCTCCTGCAACGGCCGCGGCAGTTGCACGAACGGCAACATCGCGTGCTCCGGCGGTCGCAAGCGAACGATGTTCGAACCGAAGTTCGGGAAGTCCTTAGGCGACGGCGGCTCGAGTTGTCCCGCCGGGCTGACGCGATCCGCGGTGTAGCCGGTCAGCATCTGGTAGTGCGCCGCGGTGTGGTTGAACAAGCCGTTCGGCGTGTAGCTCATCGTTCGGATGAGGGTCAGCCGATCGGTCACCTGCGCCGTGCGAGGCAGGAGTTCGGTGAGGGCGATGCCCGGCACCTTGCTCTCGAGCATGGCAAATGGGCTCCGCACGTCGCTCGGCACACCGTCCTTCGGATCCCACAGGTCGAGATGACTCGGTCCGCCCTGCAGGAAGATGAAGACGACGCTCTTGGCGCGTCCGAAGCCGGGCGCCGCGCGCGCACCACCTGGCGGTGCGATCTCTCGCGCGCGCAGCAGATCCGGCAGCGACAAACCGAGGAGTGACGCGCCGCCGATGCGAAGGAACTCGCGACGAGAGGAGTCGGGCATGGCCGAGAAGGGAGCGTTCGAGGAGAGGGAGCGTCCTCGACTATAGCCCGACCCGGGCGCCGGCCCAGGTCACCCCCCAAATCGCTTGCGGGTCGCCTCGGTGAGACCGTCGACGTGCACCATCACCGCGAGGGTCTTCAGCGCCAGATAGTTGCGCGACATCATCAGGTGGCCCTCGAACGGACCGTCGTTGCCCCACGAGTTCTTGATCAGGTACCAGACACCGCCGTCGGGATCGGTGGCGCGGCCGACGATATGCATGAGGTGATCGTCGGTCGTCTCGCGCGAATCGAAGAGCTTCTGCCGGAAGTCATCGGTGATCTCCCGCTTCTCGATCTGCGGCGAGAGCCGCATGAGCGCACGACCGCGATCGTTGGTCGGTTCGCTGACGTCGCAGTCGATCGCCAGAGTCATCCCCGCCCGCAACGCGTGATCGATGTTCTCCAGCAACTCCGCGATGGGAACGTTCCAGTAGTTCGAATCGCGCATCCAGTTGTCCGGGACCATCAGCTCTGCGCGCGCACCGAAACCTTCCGACTCGAGCGACATCAACTCGACATAGCTGTCGAGCGGCAGGCCGAGGGTCTCGCGCGCATATTGCTGCGGCGTGACCGTCCGACCATCGACGACAAAGGTCGTCGGCGGTTGACCGAGGTAGGCATCGACCACTCCTCGCACCGCTTCACGCCAGGCATCGCTCGGCCGTTCGGCCTTGGCGTAGATCGGCAAGAGCGCGGTCAACACCTTCTCCAACTCGTCGTGGTCGTACTCACCCTGCCCTTCACGCAATCCGGAATAGACCGATTGCGGCACCAAACCGTGTCGGCGCGCCATCGCCACCAAGTCGTGACTCAGCCCACCCTGCGAGAGCTGCGCCTTGCCTTGCAGCTTCACGAAAGTGTCGGACTTGGCGAGCCATGCCTGATAAACGCCGTACATCTCCGAGAGATCGACGCGCTCGCCACGCAGACGAGCGACCTCGGACTCGAAGAACGAGGTCGTCGCGAACGACCAGCAGGTGCCGGTCCGCCCTTGCGAGATGGCGGGCAAACGATCGAGCTGCACTTCGATCGTGAAGTCGTCCGGGCGAAGTGCCGGCGCGCGCTGAGCGGCAAGTCCGACACCGAGTGAGAGAACCGCGAGGAGGCAGCGCGATCGAATCGTCATGCGCTCACGGTAGCACCGAGCAGAGCGCAGGGAAAAGACGCTGGAGTCAGAACCCGTCGACGCCCTGACCCGAGAGCAGCAATCGATTGCTCGCCGCGGACGTGTGGACCCGCAATCCGGTGGTCGCGAGGATGGTGAGAGAGGGTCCTTCGAAGACGAAGCCGCCGCTGCGCTGCACGGCCACGTCCTCGACACCATTCGCGGCGAACCCCAACAGACTTCCCGGCAACATGACCACGAGAGCGCGCGAGCCGGCGCCGTCAGCGAGCAGCACGCGATACGCGCCGTTTGGAGCGACGGCGCTGGTGGTCATGCGCACGCCTGCCGGCACTGTGAGGAGCGGGAGCCCGTCCTGACCGTCGATCAACTGATCGCCGGCGGCGGACGGCAGGAGATAATCCGCGATCGCACCGCCATCCGCATTGGCGCCCCGAACCATCGACCGCGCGAGGTTGCCGCCGAGCGGGGTCGGGCTTCCACCGTCGAAGCGCCAAACGCGTGAGGGGCCGCCCGCACTCGGCGCCAGCGCCGACAGCACCACGCCGGCTCGAGTCGAGGAGTTCGCCGTCACGATCAGGTTGCCCTCGATGAATGGCGGCGCCATCGACCCCGTGCGCGTGAGGTTCGACGTGAAGCGAACACCCGCACTCGCGGCGAAGAGATCGAACCGGCCCGGATCGCCGATCCCCGCGAAGAAGACGCCGTCGACCACGTGAGGGAAGACGATGACTCCGATGTACGGCTGGAAGTTGTGATCGCCGGTCCAGTGCGTCTCGCTGCGCAGACCGGTGAGATCGCGCACGAATCCTTCGTCGCGGATCCCGGCATCGACATACAGCAGCGAGGTTCCATCGTCGGTGAGCAGAAGGCGCGGACCGAAGTCGACGTCGGGCAGGTAACCCGGCTCTTCGAACTTGCTCGGTGACACCGGAATGCGAATCGATGCACCGGTCGCACGGGTGAGGAACATCTCGAAGTCCGGCCGGGCACCGCGAAGGAACACCGCGGAGTTCCCGTCGGACGCGACCGCGAATTCAGGCTTGGCGCGGGCGCCGATCGGGCCCGGCGGAGTGATGTCGATCGGGATCGCGCCGTCGGCGTACGCACAGCGCCAGACGCGATCGTCGTCGGTCACGAACCAGTAGACGTCCCGCCCCGCCGAGTGCGACCAGTCCTCGTGAAAGGCGCTGAGCGTCACGACGCGCGACGAGGTCCCGGTCGAAGCGAATACGTTGCCGTCGAGACGCAGGATGTAGTGACGATCCCCATTGAGATTGGGAACCGTGGCGAACCGTCCATCGGGCGAGACTGCAACGCGACCGAGAAACGGATCCGCGCCACCGCCGGCGGGGAGTTCGATCACGCTGCGCGCAGTGCCGTCCGGCGCCAGATGCAAGTATCCGTAGTGGCCGGCCTGTGCGCGGCGGTAGCGAAACAGTGAGCCGCCGTCGGGCAGCACGACGCGCGCGAGACCCTGTCGCACGACTCGCCGAGCCACGTCGTCTCGCAAGCTCTGTTGGGCCGTCCTGCAGGTGATCTCGATCGGGAGGAATTCGACCGCTTGCAGGACAACTCGCGGCGCGGCACCGAGTGCACTCTCGGCCAGCGTGAGCACATCGCGAGACAGCGGCGACCCGCCCTCGGCCCACGTCACTTGCTGTCCGAACAGCGCATTCGTGAGAGCGGCGATCGTCAGGCTGACGAGGGAGGTTCGAGACACTGGCATGGTGGAACTGACGACGGGACGGGTAAGAGTAGCCGTGGAGAACCGATCGCGAGGCTCGCGACCGGGCCCGACCTCGAGGGGCCGCCGGGGCAAGGGCCATGCCGTAGGAATCCGGAGCATTCGATGCCAGGATTGCTGACACCGTCTGTGCAGCGCCCGCACACCTGCCGGCATTCCGGTCACGGCACGACGATTGACCCGCACCCGATCCTGGTGGACGACCTCGCCGACCTCCCCGACTTCGCACCCCGCTTCCGCCAGCGCCATCGTTGGACCGGCGGCGAAGGCGACACGCGTTTGGTGACGCCGCGCGATGGCGGGCCCGATCTCGTCCTGAAGATCCTGCCGAAGGGAGCCGACCTCGCCGAAGCCTCGATCCTGCGGGCGGTTGCCCACCCGCGCATTCCGGCCGTGCTGGAAGTGGGACGACTCGCCGACGGCCGACCCTTCGTCCTCCGCGAGTTCGCCCCCGGAGTGCCGCTCGCGGAGTGCGCCCCACTCGACCCGAAGCTCGCGATCGAGATCGCCGCACAACTATGCGAGGTCCTCGCGTTCTTGCACCTCCGCTCCGTCCTCCACCTCGATCTCAAACCGGGCAATCTCGTGGTGGCGACGTCAGCGAACGACGAGCCGGAGCTCGCCGTTCTCGACTTCGGTTTCGCACAACGCGACCACGCTGCTCGCGCGCGCGGAACCCCGTTCTTCGCTGCCCCGGAGCTGATCCTCGGTCACGCTCCCGATGCCCGCGCGGACGTGTTCTCATTCGGCGCCACCCTCCTTGCGGCCCTTCGACCCGAAGCGCTGCGCAATGCGAACGCGTTCTTCCTGCGGTTTCCCCGCGAGGACTTCCTGGCCGCGCTCGGCGTTGCTCCGGGAAGTCTGCCCGCCCCCTTCGATCGCCTGCTGCCGCGCCTGCTCGCGCGGACGCCGCGCGAACGGCCGGCGGACGCCGAGGAAGTCTTGGAAGTGCTGCGCGGGCGCGGCGGGCGTCCGTCAACGGCGAGCCTCGACCTCGACCCGGTGCCGTGGCTCCAGCCGGAGCTCGATCGATGGCTGGCTGCTGTCGCGGCGACGGACAATCTCGAGTTTCACGGCCAGTCCGCCGCCGATCGGGAGGCGGTAGCGTTCCACGCTGCGTGCGCGCTGCACGGTGCCAACCGGTTGGAGCGCACGGCGACCGCGGTTCACGTCCATCGAGGCGGCAGCTCGCTCGCCGGCTTCGAGCTCACGCCGCCGACATCTGCGCAGATCTCGACAACGCTCGCGCGATTGCTGAACCTCGAGGCCGCAGCGGCGCGCGACCTCACCGACGTGCTGCTCGCCGACGGCGCGCGGAGCGCCCACGACGTGAGTGCACGGCTGCGACGACTCGCGGCGGCAGGCTGGATCACGCCGGACGGTGCCGGTTGGTCGTGTCCGAGCGCCAGCGTCGGCCGCAAGCAAGTCCTCGCCGATGCCCTGCGCGACGGCGGCGAAGCGGACGAACGCGACACCGATCCGTCGACCATCACCGCACTCGCGAGCCGCGGGAACGTCGCGCGTGCCGAAGCGCTTGCACGAAAGGCGATCGCGCAGCGGCCGGCCGAGGAACGCGCGATCCGTGCCGCGCTTGCCCGCGGACTGCTGCGCGCGGGCGAACCCTTGCGCGCACTTCCGCACACCCACGACACCCCACTGTTGCGCGCTCGCGCGCTGCTGGATGCCGGCAATCTCAACGCCGCAGTCGCGCTCGTTGCGAACACGACAGCGACGTCGGGCGAAACCGATGTCGTCAACGAGCGTGAGCGCTTGCTCGCGCGCATCGACTGGATTCGCGGCGACTTCGACTCGGGGCTGACGCGACTGAGCGGCACCGAAGCGGCCGACGATCTGCTGCGGGCAGTCTTGCTCGGCGCGGCGGGTCGCGGAGCAGTCGCGAAGTCGACGCTCGAGCGCGCGGTCGAGCGGATTGACGAGAATGAGCAGCCCTATCTGCTGGCCGCGACCTTGATCGCGCAGAGCGATCTATTGCGTCGCGGAGGCGACCGTGCGAATGCCAAGATCGCAGTCGAGCGTGCGTTGCAGATCTTTCGGCGATTGGGCAACGTCCACGCGTCGGCATCTGCGGCCCTGAATCTCGGCGTCCTCGCCAAGGATCTCGGCGACGGGGTCGAAGCACGAGACCAGCTCCGACGAGCGCGCACCTTGTTCGAGCACGCCGGAGACGCGAGCGGCACTTGGACCGCCACGGCGAACTTGGGCATCGCGCTGCTTCAAAGCGGCGATGTCGACGCCGCGATCGAACGGCTGGACGAAGCGATTCCACGACTCCAATCGCTCGGCGCCGGCGGTGCCGCGAAGATCTCCCGCGCGGTTCGCGCGCGTGCGCTCGTCATGGCCGGACAAGCCGAAGCGGCTCGCGCCGAGATCGACGCCCTGGCCGCTGAATCCGACCAGCGAATCCAGGCAGAACTCGCGCTCGCGCGAGAGTTGCTCGAGAAACCACGAGAAGTCCCCACCATGAATCTCGAACCGAGCGACGGCAGCGTGTCGCGAAGCGTGTTCCGAACCTTCTTGAACGTGAACCGCCGGCTCGCGGCGGAGCGCGATCTCGATCGAGCGGTGCAGTCGCTCCTGGAGGCGGCAGAGACGGTGACCGGCGCCCGCGCGAGCTACCTGCTCGTCGAGCGCGCCGCCGGGCTGCGGATGGAGTTCGCCTCGCGATTGGGCAGCGACGATCAGCGCGCCTTCAGCCGGTCGCTGGCGAACAAGGCACTGTCGGCTCGTCGCACCATGACGGCAGAGGACGCGCTCGGCGACCGCGACTTGATGAACATGCCGAGCGTGGTCGATCTGCGCGTCCGCAGTGCACTGTGCGCACCGTTCCGCGCGACCTCGGGTGTGGCGGGCGCACTCTACGTCGAACACGCCGGCCGCAGCGGTGCCTTCGGCCCCAACGAGGCCGAGATGTTGGAAGCACTCGCCGACCAGGCGGCGATCGCCGTCGAGCGCATGCTGCGAGAGGAGGCCGTCGACCAGGAAGCCACCGAAGCCGCACGTGGCGACGTCGCGCCGCGACGACGAGCGCCGCGCGGCGGCAGCGCGCCGCTACTCGGCAAGAGTCCCGCGATGGCGGAGCTGCGCAAGCAGATCGACCGCTACGCCAAGAGCGACCTCGCAGTGCTCGTGTTCGGTGAGACAGGGACCGGCAAGGAGCTCGTCGCACGAGAGTTGCATGCCCGAAGCGCACGTGCTTCGGGCCCGTTCGTCTCCGAGAACTGCTCCGCGATCCCGCCGGAACTGATGGAGAGCGAGCTGTTCGGTCACACCAAGGGTGCGTTCACCGGAGCTGATGCCGACCGTGCCGGCCTGATGGAACTCGCGAGCGGCGGCACTCTGTTCCTCGACGAGGTTGGCGACATGCCGGCGCCGATGCAGACCAAGCTGTTGCGAGCACTGCAGGAGCGATCGATCCGGCGCGTGGGCGGCCGCGATCTGATTCCGATCGACGTCCGCCTGGTGAGCGCGACGCACCGGGATCTGCCGGCGCTGGTGACCGCAGGCGAGTTTCGTGAGGATCTCTACTTCCGCATCGCGGCCGGCACGATTCCGGTGCCCGCCCTGCGCGAGCGCCTCGGCGACGTCGAACTGCTCGCGACCCAGTTCCTGGACCGACTCGTCCGCGAGCACGGCCGCACGGTTCGCATCGACGATCGCGGCATGGCGCTCCTGCGCAGCGCACCGTGGCCCGGCAACGTGCGTGAGCTGGAGCATACGATCGAGCGTTCCTTCCTGTTGTCCGACGGCGAGGTTCTCGATCTCACCGAGTTGCCGACCGCTAGGAGCACGACTTCGACGGCCGCCGCGGACACACCCCCGCGCGACCGCTGGCCCGCCTTGCCGTTGAACGAGGCGATCTACCGCACCTTGCACGCGGCACTGCGCGCGACGGGGGGCGACAAGTCCGCCGCGGCGAAGTTGCTTCAGATCTCGCGAACCGCTCTCTACGAGAAGCTGCGCCGCGAGGAGGTCGACCGTCCGGCGCCGGGCAGCTTCGACGAGCGCTGACCGCTACGATGGCGCACCATGCGGTCTCTCGTGGTGCTCGGTGCCGTCGCCGTCGCGGCGATCGTCGGGCTGGGAATCCTGGTCGTCGATCGCGACGCCCCGTCGGCAACGATCGCGGTCGATCTCGATCGATCGCGCGAACTGCCGCAGGGGGATTTCTATCGCAGCGCGATGCCCGATCTCCCGAGCATCAATCCGTTCACCACGGTCGATGCCGGCGCTCTCCGTTACGTGCTCACGTTCACGCACGGCGCGCTCCTCGATCAGGATCCTCGCACCGGTGAACCCCGCGCAGCGGATGCTGAGTCCTGGCACCGCGATCCGAAGGACGGTCGATGGCACTTTCTGCTGCGTCCGGATCTGCGCTTCGCGGACGGTCAGCCGGTGCGCGGCGAAGACCTCGAGTTCACCATCGCGATCGCGCGACAGCCGGAGCTCCAACCGAAGAGCGACATGGCAGTTGCCATCGCTGCGACGAAGCACCTCGAAGCGGTCGGAGATCGGGAGATCGTCGTTGACGATCCCGGCCTCGATGAAGGCTCCGTTCTCGAACTCGGCAGTCTGTTCCGCATCGCCCAGCGGAGTTGGTTCCTGAGCGAGACCGGCATCGACGGTAGTGACCTCGCCGCACTGGCGCGCGCGGTCGCAAACGTGCGGGGATCGGGACCCGGCACGGGCCCCTACCGGATCGCGAAGCGGGCCGACGGTTCGGACGACTGGGTGGCGGGAAGCCACCTGAACCTGGTTCAGAATCGCTTCGCCTGGCACCGAAGCGCCATGCCGCGCGCGTGGAACCTGGCGGGGTTTCAGCACCGCTTCATTACCGAAGAGACGACTCGCCTCGCGCTGCTGATGAGCGAGTCGATCGATTGGTTCACCTCGGGCGCCGGAGCGGACTTGGCCAAGATCGCGCAGGATCACGAGAACATCGGCCGCGCTTATCGTCGACTGGCCTACGCGCCTCCGCAGATTCGCGCGGTAGATGTCGTGTGGAACTGCGAGGATCCTGAACTGCAGGTGCCGAAGGTTCGCATCGCTCTGGGCCACATGTTCGATCGCCAGCGAATCGTCGACGACCTCTATCACTCGCTGGCGAGCCTCCCGCCGGACTGCGAATCCACCGACGCGGAGATCGCCGCAGCCTGTAGAGACGCGACTCGCTTCGACCTCGATCGCGCCGTCGAACTGCTCGAAGCTGTCGGTTGTGGTCCCGACGGCCGCCGACTCCGCATCGAGATCCTGTGTGCGAAGGAGTCCCCCGCACTGCGGCGAATCATCGATCTCGCGATCCCCGAGGCCGAACGATGCAATGTCGAGCTGGTGCCGATGCAGCTCGACTACGCGACCATGTACGCCCGTCTCGACGAAGGCGACTTCCAAGGCGCGATCCGACTCGACTACAACGCCGGCATCGGCGCGGGGGTGGATTCGATCGAGGGCATCATGGGATTGTCGCGTTGGAAAGACGCTCGTGCCGAAGAGTTGCGGCTGGCCGAGCGAGCCGCGGAGTCCATTGCGGATCGGATGGCCGCACGACGCAGTCTGCGCATCCATCGGCTGCGCTCTCAGCCCAACAGCGATATCGTGAGCCCGATGGTGGAAGTTCTCGTTCACCGTCGCTTCCGCGATGCGGAACCGGGCCAGCGTGGCTTGTTCCCCGAGAGCTGGTGGGTCGAGCCGGGCGAGCAGATCGGAGTCGGCACGAAGTGAGGCCAGGGCTCCCGGCAGTCATCGCCTGCTGCGTAGTCTGGTGCCGCGGCGAGTCGATCGCGCAGACCGGAGTCGAGGTTCCGGTGCCCGATCCGAACCCCTTGCGTGCGGCGATCGCCCAGGCCGCCGAGGAACGCTACTTCGGCGCCGTCCTCGTGGTGCGCGACGGCACGAAGGTGTTCGAGGACTTTCGCGGCACCGCGACGATGGACGGCGCACCGCCCGATGCGAACACGCTGTTCGACATTGCCTCGATCAGCAAGCAATTCACCGCCGCCGCGATCCTGCGGCTGTGGGAGCGCGGTCGCTTGTCGCTCCACGATCGGCTCGATCGGTTCTTTCCCGAGATCCCCTCGGCGCTCCGCGACATCCGCGTGGAGAACCTGCTGGCGCACACATCGGGCCTGCTCCTGTCGACGGACTTCCCCACCGAGATCAGCGAGGATCGCGATCGCTGGCTCGATGCGCTGTGGCTGCAAACCCGCAGTGGAGGCGCCGGGGAGCGCGCGACCTACAGCAATGCGGGCTACGGGGTTCTCGCCGCGATCGTCGAAGTGGTCGCGAACGAGCGCTTCGAGGCCTTCGTCGCTCGCGAGGTGTTCCGTCCCGCTCGACTGACCGCCACTCGCTTTCTCGGTGAACGGCGGAGCGAGGAGGACACCTCTCGACCGGCTCGGCGCGGAAACCTCTCCGATCGCACCGCTCTGGATTGGACCTATGACTGGAATCATCGCGGTGCGGTCGGCGTCCTGTCGACGCCGAGCGACCTACTGCGGTGGCATCTGGCGCTGGACGACGGTCGCCGTTTCTCCCGCGCACTCCGCGAGCGGCTTCTCGCACCGTTCGAACGCGATTACGCCGGTGGGTTGTTCACGCGCCGGGACGCACGCGAGCGTCGCCGCCAGTGGCACAGCGGATCGATCCCAGGCTTCCAATGTTGGTTCGCCCGCTATCCGGATGACGACTCGTTGATCCTCGTCCTGGCCAACGAAGACTACCGGCTGCACGCGATGGTCCATGGTCTCGAGACCGCCTTGTTCGCGATGACACCGCCGACGAGCCTCGAGGAGGCGTGGCTCGGGACTTGGTCGAGCGACGACGCCGTGCTTCGAATCCGGGGGATCGACGGCCGCTGGATCGTGGAGTTGTTCGGTGCGAGGGCCCTGGCCCTCGACTTCGACCCAGCGGATCGTCAACGCCTCGTCGTTGCCGAGCGCGGGTTGCGCGCGCTGCGTCGAGCACCGGAGCTGCGGGATGCGCAACGGTTGGCCCTCGCCGACCTCGGCGCGGTCGGCGACGAGTGGATCGTCGCCGCATTCACCAAGAACGGCCTGCGACACCACCGGGTATCGACGCCGCACGCAGATGCGACAAGAGTCTCGCCGCCCCTTTCGGGGGTCACGGCCGGGCATCGGCTCGAGCTTCGCTGGCGGACACAGCATCACTTCGACG
Organism: Planctomycetota bacterium; assembly: GCA_050181465.1. Classification (GTDB taxonomy): domain Bacteria; phylum Planctomycetota; class UBA1135; order UBA1135; family UBA2386; genus JACRLW01. The sequence goes on along the minus strand of JBFXDD010000006.1, from coordinate 28,093 downwards.
CCGCCTGTCGCGGCGGACTCGAGCGCATGGACCTGCGGCTGGACGGAACCGGATCACGAGCGACCCTTCGACTCGAGCACGGTGCCGAACGTATCGTGTTCCGCCGCGATGGTTAGACGAACCCCGATAGGCTGGGTCTCCGCATGGATGGGCGTGGTGACAGGTATTCCGTGCGCTTCACAAGCCGCCACCGAACTCGAACTACGACTCGAGCTGGGCACCGACCTTGCCGCCGGGCCGATCGAGGTCCTGTGCACGACGCCGAGCGGACTGGCCCCGTTGCCTCTGGTCGCGCGGACGGAAGACGGCAATTGGCTCGTCATCGATCCCGCGTCCCCCACCGAGGACGGCAACCCCCGCGGTCGCCTGCGATGGATCGCCGAAGACAGTCTCCGCGCCGGCAACGTCGTGTTGCGCGCAACGGTCGCCCCGGATTGGCAAGCTCCCAGCCCGTTCGAGCTTCGACCGCTCGGCACCGACGGCGACGCCGAACTGCAACACCTCGGTCGGCGGGTCTGGCGCCGTCGTGCCCGCTTCGACCCCGTCGACTTCGAGGCCACCTACAAGCCCTATCACGAGATCTTCGCGAGTGACGGCCGGACCCTGATCACCAAGGGTGCCGGCGGCGACTTCCCCCACCACCGTGGACTCTTCGTCGGTTGGAATCAGACTCGCGCAGAACGCAAGAGCTACGACTTCTGGCACTGCCGCGAGGGCGTGCACCAGCAGCGCATCGGCGGTTCGAGTCGACGCACGCCCTGCTTCGCGGAATCCGTCGACCTCATCGAGTGGCGCGACGCCGACGATCGAGCGATCGTGGCGGAGCGCCGCGCACTCACGACGTGGTGCGTGTCACCGCTGCTGACCGTCTTCGATGTGGAGGTCGGGCTGGCCAGCGCAATCGCCGTCGACGTCGTGCTCGACGGTGATCCGCAGCACGCGGGAGTGCAGTTGCGGCTGGCACAAGAAGTCCACGATCGCGCGGCGGCGACGGTCTATTCGCTCGATCCGGGTGCAGTCGATCGCGGCAACGACGTCTGGGCCGAGTGCCGGTTCGCGCAGGTGAAGGTCGAGGTGGCAGGACATGCGGTCACGGTGACCCACGCCCTCGATGAGAGCTGGCCCACCGACGCGCTCTACTCGACCCGCGCGTACGGTCGCTTCGGCGCAACCGCTCGGATTCTGCTCGAGCCGAGTCGGGAGACGATCTTGCGCACTCGCTTGGTGCTCGACTGCGGCGAGCGCGACCCGAAACGTCGGGAGGCAACGACGCCGCGCGATCACAAGGTGCTCAGCGCGCGACTCGTCGTCGCGCGCTGAGCGAGCGCGGCGAACTCAGAAGCCGCCGATATTGATGGTCAGGCCGTTGCTGACGACCAGACCCAGCGCGTTGATTCCCGGCACCAGGGCGAGGCCCTGCGACTGGATGCTCAAGCCCAGCAAGACCGGATCGTTGCCGAGGCCGAGGCTCCCGGCCACCGGCCCGGTGGTGGCGGTAGTACCGACCCACGCGAGGTCGTTGCTGTGAAGCAGGCTGCAGCCCGGTGCGCCAAAGCTCCCCAGCGGCAGGTTGGTCTGGGTGAAGCCCAGCAGCCAAGCGACGTCGGTGACCCCGGCGGGGATCCCGTCGAAGACGACGTTGAAGAGCTGACCGAGGATCGGACGGCTGTTGTTGAGCGCACCGTGCGTCATCGGAGCACCCACCGCGCCGGTGTCCTGCGGGTTCGCGCTCAGGTCAAGCGCGCTTCCGGCGCCCGGAGCTCCGGCTGCCCAGCCGACGAGGGCATCGAGATTCACGACGTTCTGGTGAGCGATGACGAAGCTGCCGTCCGGGTAGAGCTGGAGCTGGAAGGTGTTGCTGTTGCCGGCATTGAATTCGGTCACGCCGTTCCAGGTCACAACCGCAACACCGGGCAGGGCGTTGAAGTGCACGGAGCCCGCCGCGCCTGGGTTGTAGTCGTCCCAACTCACCGCGATGCGATCGGCCTCCGACAGCAATTCAATAACGGACTCGGAGAAGTCCGTGCCCGTCGACACACCGGTTTGCAGCCAGACGAAACCGTTGGAGCAGGCATCGATCGCCGTCGTGTTCGTGCCGGCGTAGGGGAAGCTGAAGCCGAGGTTCAAGCCGACTGCCAAGTCGTCATCGCCCAGGGCCAGGTCCGCACCAAAGTTGTTGTAGAAGCACGCATTGCATGCAGTGATCTGGTAACCACCGGCGCCGTTGGGGAAGAAGTGGATCGCTCCACCGTTGAGGTCGATGCCGCTGGTGAACTGCTCATACCCGGCCCACGGACCAGGGCAGCCGACTCCGTAGGTGGCCGAACTGCCGGGGATGCACGGCGCTCCTGAGATGTCGTAGCCGCCGAGGCCGTTGGCATCGAAAGTGACCGCCAGATTGGCAAGGTCGAAGATCTGTGGCGACGTGTTGAACAGCTCGTACGCGGACGGCAACGTGCCACCCACCGAGCCCGCCGACAGGTCGGCCACACCAGGATCCGCTGCACCGCCACCCGCCGACAGGCCGGTGAGGCAGTTACCTGACGTCCGCACGAGCACCGCGTTGTCGAAGTACATCACGACATCGCCATCCGGGAAGATCTGTACCTGGAAGGTGAGCTGGGTCGAGTTGCCGAACTCGACGACCCGATGCCAGGTGATGACCGTTCGGGTCGCGCTGGAGTTGAGGTAGACGCCGCCCGGAGCAATGACGTTCAGATCATGCCACCACGGCGCGATCCGAGGACTGCCGGCCAGCATGGTCGAGGAACTGCCCGTGCAGCAGCCGCTGCTACCCGGTGCGGGCGTACCCGCGTTCGACAGGTAGAAGAAGCCGTTCGTGCTCACGTGCACGTCGGTATAGGTGGTGCCGCCGAGAGGGAACGCGAAGCCGATCGGCTGGATCGCGAAAACGGTGTCGTCGCCGGTGCCGAGCAAGGAACCGAAGTTCTGCTCGAAGCACTGGGCGGACGCGAGACTCATCGAGGCGAGCAGGCCGCCCGTGAGGGAGAGCGCGCGGAGCGCGGAAAGGGATGTCATGGTTGAATGGCTCAGGGAATGATTGCCCGGGACGAAGACTCGGCCTCGAGCGCAACAGGGCAGAATGGAAACGCTAGCCCAGTCGCCGACTTTCGCCACCTCGGCCGCCGCCTCGACAACCGAGGAGTCCCGGTGTGAGTGCTACAACCGCTGCGATCAGGTCACGAATACGCGGGAGCGAACGACGGGCGGCATGGTGCGCGGAGAGCGCCGCGCTCGACCGCTGACTCGTCGGAGATCACTCAGACGCCAGCAGGAAGGAGGCTTCCGCTCCGGCCGCGATCTCGCGTGCCGGTCGACCTCGCTCGAAGATGCGCAGGCTCGGCGCACCGAGAACCGTGAGCCGGCCATCCCGGACTCGCAAGACGCCGCCTTCGCGCAGCCCGACGACCGTCGTGGAATTCTCCTCGTGGAACTCGGCGATGCGCTGAGGCCGAGTCTCGCCCATGTGCGTCGAACTCAGATCGGGATCGAGGTAGTGCGGATTGATCTGGAACGGAATCAGCCCGAGAGCTGAGAAGTCGCGCGGCATGACGATCGGCATGTCGTTGGTCGTCTTGATCGTCGGACATGCGAGATTGGCGCCCGCACTCGCGCCCGAGTAGACCAGCCCCTCGCGGACACGTCGGCGGATGGCGTCGAGGAGTCCAGACTGCTGGCACCGCGCGAGCAATCGAAACGTGTTCCCGCCGCCGACGAATACCGCGCGCGCCTCTGCGAGCAGTGCGTGCGGGTCCGTCGTCGCGTGAACCGAACGACACGTGTAGCCCATGCGCGCGAACGCTGCCGTGGCGATCGCGGCGTAGTCGTCGTGATCGGCCCTCGCGTACGGCACGAACGCGACGAGTGCCGCAGATGGACCGAAGGCTTCGACGACATGCGATTGGCAGTGAGCGAGGAACTCGCCGCCGTGCTGTCGGGAATTGCTGATCAACAGTGCGTGGACGGACATTCGGACTCGGGCTCCGCTCGGCTTCGATCGCGCACACCCTGCGCGCTCAGTCGAGCCTCGATCAATCGTTGGGACCGCTCCGCCCACCGCCATGGTGGATAGAAGCGTTGCAAGACATCCGCGACAGCCTCTTGGCTTCGCGCCGTCGCGAATGCATCACGGACCGTCTCGGGTTCGGGATGCGTGGCGGCATAGCGAATCGCGTGGGTTCGGAAGTCCGTGAAGCCACGCGGTGCTGGTCGATGCGCGACGCTGCGCTGGAGATGCCGCTCCATCACCGCCCGCTGTTCGCCGACCGTGGGAGCAGAGGGATCCTGCCCCGCCAACAGGTCACGCACCTGCCCGAAGATCCATGGATTGCCGATCGCGCCGCGCGCGAGCGTGACGCCGTCGACGCCGCAGACTTCTCTCATGCGCAAGACGTCGTACGGCGAGAACAGATCGCCGCTGCCCAGGAGGACCAGTCGGGGCAGGTGCGCACGCACGCGTGCGAGAAACTCCCAATCGGCGGGGCCGATGTAGCGCTGCGCCACGGTCCGCGGATGCACGGTCACGGCGCTCACTCCGAGTTCGTAGGCTCGCTCGATGATCGTGAAGAAGCTCGCGGCGGCCGATGCGCTGTCGTCGATACCACGCCGCATCTTCACCGAGACCGGGACCTCGGTGCCGACCGCATCCAGCACGGCGCTCAGAATCGCCTGCGCGACATCCGGCGTGCTGAGTAGGAAGCCACCACGACAGCGACCCAGGACGCGGGGTACCGGACAACCGAAGTTCAGATCGATCAGGTCGTAACCCGCGCGCACCATCTCTCGAGCCGCCTTCGCGAACACCGTCGGATCGGTGCCCATGAGCTGGCCACCAACGGGATGATCATCGGGTTGAAGATCCAACACGTGGCGAACGAGCTTGCCGCCCGCGACGACGTCCCGATCCAACACGACTTCGTGGAGCGCAAAGGGCGCCCCCTGTTCCCGCGAGGCAGCTCGCATCGGCGCGTCGCTGTAGCCGCTCAATGCGGCGCCGATGGCGGGAAGCTCCAGTCGCAAGGGACCGAGCCTCAGCGCAGGCCATTGCCGGACAGCGCCGGCCCGACTCGCGTCGGCGTCATCGCAGGGTTGGGAAACCACGGCCATGAGAGTAGGGTGAAGCGGGCGCCGCGCCCACGCCGATGAGGTTGTGCGCGAGACCACCATGCTGCCAACATGCTGATCGCCTGCCACGATTGCCACCAGCAGTTCGATGTCGGCGCACACCGACACGGTGCGGTCGTCCGCTGCTTCTGTGGTGCCCCGATCACGGTACCCGAGCCGATCGCCAAGGATCTCGTGATGCAGCACTGCTCCGCATGCGGGGCCGGGATCGCGGCGGATGCGAAGGTCTGTCACTTCTGCGAGACTGCCGTCAGCGCCTCCGATCGGGGCTTTGGTGAAGTGTGCCCCGAGTGCCTGCATCGGATGGTCAAGGGCGCGTCGTTCTGCAGTTCCTGCGGAGTGAAGATCGCACCCGCGACGCTGGCCGCCGCGATGCTCGATCACTCGTGTCCACGATGCCGCGAGCCGTTGAGTGCGCGCCGCGCGGGCAACGTCGAGTTCGCCGAGTGCCGACAGTGTGCGGGTCTCTGGCTCCACGAGTCCACGGTTCAAGACCTAGTCGCCGATCGCGAGAAGAGCGCAGCGCCCGCGATCATCCAGGCCAGCGTTCCACGGCCGCAGCCCACGACCGAGGTCGCAGGCCCGCAGACCTTCTACATCCCCTGCCCGGTCTGCGGCGAGCGCATGCATCGGCAGAACTTCGCGCGCGTGTCGGGCATCATCCTGGATTGGTGCAAGGGTCACGGCTTCTGGTTCGATGCAGAGGAACTCGATCGCGTGCTCACCTTCGTGAGAAACGGCGGGATGGCGAAAGCTCGCGAGCGTGAGGCCCAGGACTTGGAGACTGGGCGTCGCGATCTCGAGCGGCGGTCCATGCCGGCACGGCGAGGACTGGGCGGCGAGCACGCGACGTCCCGCTCCTTCGTTGACGGTCTGCTCGAAGTCATCGTGGCGGTCTTTCGCCGCCTGTTCTGAATTCGATCCGCGTGATGCTCACGCGAGCGTCAGCTCGAGACCCTCGCAGAGCAGGTGAACTGCCAGGAGATGGCACTCTTGGATCCGCGGCGTCGAAGTAGACGGCACCGCAATGGCGACATCTGCCAGTTCGACGACCGGCCCACCCCGAGTCGAAGCGAACGCCGCAGTGCGTAAGCCGCGCTCGCGGGCAGCTTTCATCGCCGCTACCACGTTCTTGGAACCACCGGAAGTGCTGATCCCGATCAGCAGGTCGCCGGGACGACCGAGCGCCTGCACTTGCCGTGCGAACACGTGCTCGTAACCCGCATCGTTCCCGATCGCGGTGAGCATCGGGATCTCGTGGCCCAGCGCCATCGCGGCGAGCGGACCCCGCGACTTGTTCTCGAACCAACCGACGAGTTCCGCCGCGACGTGCGCTGCATCGCAGGCTGAACCACCGTTGCCGCAGAGCATGATCTTGCCGCCCTCTCGCAGACTGGTTGTGGCGAGTTCGATCAATGCAGCGACGTCATCGACGCACTGATCCAAGAAGCGCTGTTTCACCGCCATGCTGTCGACGATGCGGTCGCGGAGAAGGCGGCGGTCGAAGGTCATGCGCGCATGAAACTCCCCACCGGCCGGTCGAAACAAGAGCCGTTCACTCGCGCGTCGACAGCACCGCCTCGGCAGCACGGCGGGCACCCTCGCCGTCGACGCTCCGGCCTTGCTCGGCGAGAGCGGCGGCCAGCCCGTGCACGAGGGCCACGACCGACTCCGCGCGGGCACCGTCCCCCATCAACCCCACACGAATCACGCGGTCTTTCCAGGCCGCCAACCCGGCACCGACCTCGATGCGATGGCGAGCGCGCAAGTGCGCGCGTAGTGCCGCCGCGTCGATCTCCTCCGGCAATGCGATCGGTGTGAGCATGGGGAGGCGGTCGGTCGGCGCCACTGGGTTGTGGAGCCCGAGCGGCCCCAACGCCGCGTCGAGTGCGGCTGCCACGCGGCGATGGCGCCGCTCCCGCGCCGGCATCCCTTCCTCGAGCGTCAGCTCCAACCCGCGCGCGAGCGCATAGACCATCGAGATCGGCGCGGTGTGATGGTAGGCCCGCTCTTTTCCGTCACGCCAATAGGACGAGAGCAGGCCGGCATCGAGATACCAGGACGATGGCGAAGCGGCTCGTCCCGCGATCTTCGCCATCGCGCGCTCCGAGAACGTGAGCGGTGCCAAGCCAGGCGGGACGGCGAGACACTTCTGGGTTCCGGAGTACGCGGCATCGATGCCCACTGCATCGAGGGCAAGCGCGACCCCGCCCAAGCTGGTCACGCAATCGAGAGCAACGAGTGCGCCGACGTCCCGCGCACCTCGAGCGATTGGCAAGGGATCGGTGAGCACGCCGGTGGAGGTCTCGGCGTGGACGAAGGCGCACAGTCGCGTCGGCTTCACGCGCATCGCGGTGAGCATCGCGTCGACGTCCACCGGCGATCCCATCGGTGAGCGAACTGCCACGACGTCGGCACCTTGCCGCCGCGCCATCTCGGCGAGTCGCTCGCCGAACACACCGTTGATCCCGACCACGACGCGATCGCCCGCTTCAACGAGGTTCGCCATCACCGCTTCCATGCCGGCGGAGCCGGTGCCCGAGATCGGGAGCGTGAACCTGTGTTGCGTGCCGAAGAGTTGCCGCAAGTCAGCCTGGACTCGCTCCATCAGGGCGAGGAACTCGGGATCGAGGTGCCCCAGCACCGGCAACGCCATTGCCTCACGCACCGCCGCGCCGACCGGGGACGGACCTGGGCCGAGTAGCAAGATCTCGCTGGGACGAAACGACGGTTGCGACGGCATCGCCGGAGTGCAACCGCCGGGAACTCGCGTTGCAATCGGGTTTCGCTTCGAGACAGTCACGAGCATGGACGGCGCCTCCTTCGATCCGCGCGATCACCCCTTCTTCCGCGCGCTGCGCACCCTTCCGCGGCCGGTCATCGTGGCACACCGGGGTTGGTCGGCTCGCTTCCCCGAGAACACGCTCTCCGCCTTCGACGCCGCGGCAGGAGCCGGCGCGGAGATGCTGGAGTTCGACGTGCACGAGACCGCCGACGGCCACTGTGTCTGCATCCACGACGAGACCCTCGACCGCACCACCGATGCCGTCGCTCGCTACGGCAGGGACTCGATAGCGGTGGCATCGACAACCCTCGCGGAGATTCGCGAACTCGATGCCGGGAGTTGGTTCGAACCGCGCTTCGCCGGCGAACGGGTGCCGACCCTCGGGAGCGTGCTCGATCGCCACGCACCGCAGCTCCTGTTGATGTTGGAGCACAAGGGCGGAACCGTGACCAACCTGCTCGAAGAACTCGAGTCGCACCCCGCGCGCCATCGTGTGATGGTTCAGTCCTTCGATCTCGACTTCGTGGCGGAATGTCGGACCCGCGCTCCCTGGCTCGCTCTCGGCGCGCTCGGCGAAGGCAGGCTCGACCACGACCGCTGGCGCCGGATCACCGAGTTGGGCGTCGGCCTGATCCACTGGAACGTGCACGACCTTCGATCGAGCGATCTCTCGATGATCCGAGGCGCTGAGCTGCTCAGCTGCGTCTACACCGCGAACAGCGATGTCGAATGGATGGGCTGCTCGTCGATGGGAATCACCGCGGTAACGACCAACCACCCCGACCGGTACGCCGAACTCCGCCGCCGCGGCTGATCGTGCGCTCCGAGCCCGGACTCTTCGTGAACGTCGTCGCGAGATCGACGCTGGTCGTTGCCCAGGAAGCAGCTGCGTCGGGCGACGACCGAAGCGTAGCCGTAGCTACGCTGCCGGGGAGGAGCCGACGGAGCGACGCATGCGAGCGCTGTTGCAGCGATGGCCGACGTTCACGGGTGATCCGGGCCAGGTCAGACTGGTCGCGAGTCGGCGCTTCTCGCGATCATCGAACGTCGACCGTCACGCGCGACTTGGCGGTGAGATCGAAGCTCAGACGAAGAGCGCGTTGCTGGGTGTCGACCATCGTGAACTGGAAGCTTCCGACACCGGCACCGGCCAGGGTGCGCAACTCACCGCCGGCCACAGTCAAGATGCCTTGCTCGATGCGACCGATCGTGATCGGCACGCCATCGAGAATCGAGGCGATCACGAGCACGTTCGGCCCGAGGTTCGCCGGCAACTGGTAGACCTGGTTCTCGCCCCAGTTGAACGTGTGCTGGGCCCGGATCTCGAAGGTGGGCTGACCGAAGGGCAACGCGCTCGGAAGAATGATGACGCCGCCCGTTCGACTGGTGTCCGCGGGTGCGACCTTGGTCAAGACCAAGGCCAACAAGAAGCAAAGTGCGATGGACGAGCGGATCATCAGCTAGCCTCCTGGACGGGAAACCAGAACGGAAAGTCGGCAGCGAAGCGGGAGTATACCCCAGGGCACTGCTCCAGCGATCGCAGGAAGGATTCGTTGGCCCGCAACTCTTCTGCAACCATCCGCTGCTTGTGCGGGAGTTCGCGGTGGAGCCGCTGGAGCCAGGAATAGCAGTCGTCGAACCTGCCCTGGTAGCCGACGGCCAAAGCCAAGTTCAGGTAGATCAGGCCGAATTGCGGCCGGAGGGACACCGCCCCGGTGTCGACCAGGGCCTGGAAGACCGCCTCGGCCAGGTCGGGTCGAGACTGCTCGAGATAGACGTTGCCCAGGTGCATTCGAGCCAGCGCGGCAGCCACCGGTTCGGCGACCGTCGCGAGGACGGACTCGAACACGGCGATGGCCGCCGAATGCTCCCCGCTCACGAAGTGAGCGTGGCCGAGGTAGATGCTCGCCTCTGCGAAACCCGGATCGAGCAGCAGACAATCGTGCAGTAGGGCAATCCCCTTACGGAGGTTCAGCTCGGGGGAGATCAGAAGGTCATCGCCGAAGGCTTCCTTCGCCCGGACCAAGTCCTGCGGAAGGTCGTGCGACGCGGCGGCTCGCTCGATCTCGTCCACCAAGTTCCGTCCGCGTCGACAGGTGTCGGGAATAGGGACCGGCTCGCGCAGAACGACGCGCGAGTATTCCGGAGAGATCCCCATCAGCACGAAGCCACGGCCGAGTTCGTAGAGGATGCGCGCGAGTTGGCGACGGTTGCGCGTCAGTTCCTGCCGCAGCTCCGACGCTCGGATCCGCACCCGGCCCGGCTTGGACGTCGCGCCGGAGTCGAGGTCGATCCACTGGTCGTCCGGTGCGCCGAGCAACTCGTGGAGCTGGCGATGGGAGCGCACCTGGGCACGGATTCCGGTGAGGAAATCACGGCAGGAGGGACAGCCGTCGGAATGCACCAGCACACGGCGAACCGACTTCTCGTCGAGTTCGCCGTCGAGCATCGCGGACAGATCGGCCTGAATGAGCAGGCACGGAGTCTGGCCGGGGTTACGCGACGCACCGTCTTGGGTGGTCATGAGTTGGCTTCGAGAGAGAGAGGCTTCGACCGCGAGAGAGTTCGGTCGAACGATTCGAGTCGACTGCCACCGTTCGCCACGGTGGTTCTCGCCACAGTGGTCTTCGTGGCAGTGATCTTCGTAGCAGTGGTCTTCGTCACGGCGGGTCGACCCGAGTTCCGAGACACGCGGAGCGCTTCACGGCGTTCGTTGCGCGCGGTGACCTCGGAGAGCATCCGCGTCATTCCGCGCATGATCTTTCGCCGCGCGCGGAAGATCACCATCTTGAGGTTCTCGAGACGAATCCCGAATTCAGCGGCGGTGTCTTTGTAGGAGGCGCCGATGACCTCGACCATCGTAAGCGCACGCTGCTCTTTCGCGGACAGCTTCGCGAAATGCAGCATGTAGAGGTTGAGATAGATCAGGTAGGCGCGATCGACGACACCGGCCGACTCGGCATCGGATGCCGAGCGAAGGGGCGATAGCGCATGGAGATCGGCCTGCTGGATCGTTTCTTCGTCGAGCGACGCCACGACGCCGCGGCGCATCTCGCCCTTGAGCATCTTCAGTAGAGTGTTCCGCACGATGGTGTGCCCCCAGTTGCGGAACGCATCAGCCCGATCCGCATGAAAGCGGTGCGGGTAGCGGTAGATGTTCAAGAACACTTCCTGCAGCACGTCGTGCGCATCCAGCCGCGTGTGGCAGCGCCGCATGCGACCAGCGATCGTGGCGCGGAAGGACGGCTCCGCGAGTTCGTAGAGCAGAGCGAACACGTGAGGATCGGACGTGTCCTTGAAGGCATTCATCAAACGCGTCCCGATCCAGTCCGACTGCTCTTGGGCCGTCAGCTCCGCGAAACGCGGAGTATCGGAGTCGGGGCACATCGACTCGCCGGCAGCGAGGCGACGAAGACCGTCGTCCCCCGTGCGCTCCCACAGTTCGAAGAGCTGCGCGCGGAGGCCGTCGTCCATGGTGGTGATGAATGCGTCCATGGTCGTCACGCGTCCGGCGAACCACCGCCGGACGCAGACATCTTCCCATAGGACAGCCGCGAGGGGAAGTAACGGAAAGCTAGCCCGGACTCCGCGCGAACCTCCGCTGCGATCGCCGCAACTCGCGCCCGTCCGCGTCGCTTCGTCGGCTCCTCCCTGGCAGCGGAGCTACGGCTACGCTTCGGTCGTCGACCGACGCAGCTCCTTGCCGGACATCGACCTGCGGCGATCTCGCGACGACGTTCACTCAGAGTCAGGGCTAGCCCGGACTCCGCGCGAACCTCCGCTGCGATCGCCGCAACTCGCGCCCGTCCGCGTCGCTTCGTCGGCTCCTCCCTGGCAGCGGAGCTACGGCTACGCTTCGGTCGTCGACCGACGCAGCTCCTTGCCGGACATCGACCTGCGGCGATCTCGCGACGACGTTCACTCAGAGTCAGGGCTAGCCCGGACTCCGCTGGGGACTTGCCGCCGACCTCTGCGCACCGCATCGTCCGCAGCCATGCGGCTGGACCCCGAGCGCGTGAGAGCGATCGCCGCCGAGCAGGGCTTCGACCTGGTTCGATTCGGCCCTGCGCATCCAGGGGACCACGCGGATCGTTACAAGGCGTGGCTCGACGCCGGCCACCACGGCTCCATGCAGTGGTTGGCCGACTGGCGCGACAAGATCGCCGACCCGTCGACGTGGGCACGCGAGCCTACCAGCGCGATCACTCTCGCTTTCGACTACGGCCGCGACGGAGTCCATCTGGAAGGCGGCGGGCGGATCGCGCGCTATGCCTTCGGCCGGGACTACCATCGCGCGCTCGGCAACAAGGTGCGCCGGATCCGTCGCCATCTCGAAGCGGAGGGCGTCCCCTTCGGTTCGATCGACATCGGTACGGACTCGATCCCCATTCTCGAACGCGCGCTTGCGGCCCGTTCCGGGATCGGCTTCCTCGCCAAGAGTGCCGGGATCATCTCACCGACGCTCGGCCCCTACCTGCTGCTCTCCGAGCTGCTGACGCCGCTCGACCTGCCGTTCGACGACTCGAGCCCAGGTAGCTGCGGGACCTGCACACGCTGCATCGATGCCTGCCCGACGGGGGCGATCGTCGAACCGTTCCGCGTCGATGCGCGACGATGCTTGAGCTACACGACCATCGAGCTGCGCGGATCGATCCCGGTCGAACTCCGCGAGCCGCAGGGGGAGTGGCTGTTCGGATGCGACGTGTGCCTCGAGGTCTGCCCCTTCGCGAACACCCGTGGGCGAGCCGCGAATCCCCTCGCGACCCCGCGAGAAGAATTGCGACCGCACGCCGTGGTCGAGGCCGCCACCTTGGTCGGCATCCTCCACTTGAGCGAAGCCGAATTCGAGACTCAGTGGACCGGCACCCCCCTGCGGCGCGCGACCCATGCTGGCTTGCGACGCAACGCCGCGGTGGTGCTCGGAAACCTCGGCGACGAAAGCGCGATGCCGGCCTTGATCACGGCGCTTGCCGATGACTCAGCGATCGTGCGAGAACATGCGGCCTGGGCCATCGGCCGCATCGATCCACGTTCGGATTGCCTGGAGCGGGCGTTGATGTCCGAAACCGAGACGGAAGTTCGCGCCGCGCTGGTGGCAGCGCTTGCCCGCCGCTGAGCGGCTGCGTCGCCCGCAGTCGCGTTTTCAGGAGTTCGATCGCGCGAGTGCGACTGTCGGCGAGTCCCGACGCCATGGCGCCTTCGATCCTTCGGTCGTCACCATCGTTGCGTTTCCCAGACTCGCGGTGTCGACAGACGCCCAACGACCGTCTCCGAGGATTCGCCGATACCACCGTCGTGTCGCAGCCGCGCGCACGCTGTTGCGAAACTCGGCAAGCATCTTGCTGTAGGTCTTCGTCGACCCACGGCTCCAGCACCCGCGATCCACCATGACCATCCGCGACTTCTACAACGAGACCAAGTGGTGCGATTCCTGCCGCACCTACGTGCACTACGTGATGAGCGTGAATCACTCGTACTGCGTGCAATGCGGCGGCAAGGTGAAACTGCTCAGCCGCGACGATTCCCGCCAACTCGAAGAGGAAGTCCAGAAGCGGCGCTGGAAGGCCGTCTGATCGCGCAGCCGTCGGTGCGATCTCGGTGTTCAAGACACCGAAGCGACCGTGCTCGGCTCGTCGGGGGCCGCGGCGGCGGGGGCGTCGCCTGACTCGCGTTCCACTTCGCTCGACAACCCTTCGTCGATGACGTCCTTGAAGCGTTGGTCGCCGTCGAGTCGCCGTGCTCGGCGGAACTGCCGGCGCGCAGCTGCGCGATCACCGCGCGACGCCGCCAGTTTCGCGAGAAGTACTCGCGTCGGCAGGTCCCAGGGATCGACGCGAACGATCGGTCGCAGGAGCGACTCGGCGATCGCGATTTCGTCTTTCATGTAGGCGATGAGCGCCGACTTGTAGTCGGCGTCGCGACGACCACGAAACGCTGCTCGCGAACGCCGCCAGCGCGCGATCGCGAACCAGCCTGCGGCGAGGATCGTGAGCGCCTGCATGGCGATCAACGAGCCGACGTAGATGCCGCCGAGGTGTCCGAATCCGAAACGTGCGACCAGCGCGGCGTCCCCGAACAGCAGCGAGCCGACGATGATGGCGATGCCGGCCGGGATCAACCCGGTCCGCAGGTAGGCCCACGCCACAACCTGCGCGACGAGGAAGATCGCGAAGTTCGGCAGGAAGGCGTCCGGGAACATGGCGCGGCATGATAGCGGTGACAACGCCACTTCCCGTGCCCTTGATCGAGCGACTCTATCTACTGTTCTCGCCCGCGGCCTGTCGCGCGGACCCCTTCGCGACGCTGGCCGATGCGCTCGCCGGCGGCGTCGACCTCGTGCAGTGGCGCGTGAAGGAACGCGACGAGGAGGGTGCGCGTCAGGCACTCGCGATCTGCCGCGCTCACGGGGCGCGGATGATCGTCAACGACGACGTCGAGTTGGCGCTCACGATCGGAGCCGACGGCGCTCACGTCGGCCAGGACGACATGCCGGCACGGCGAGCGCGTCGACTCCTCGGCCCCCACCGACTCCTCGGCGTCTCCACCCACGACCTCGCTCAGATCGACCGCGCCGCCTTGGACGGCGCCGATCACCTGGGCTTCGGGCCCATGTTCGCGACCGCGACCAAGGGCTACGCGCAAGGCCTGCCGGCCGGCAGCCTCGAGGACGCGCTGCGGCACACCAGCCTGACGATCTGGCCCATCGGCGGGATCGACCACTGCAATCTCGGCCGACTCCAAGCCGAGGGGGCGCGGCGGATCGCGGTGAGTCGAGCCATCCTCGGCGCCGACGATCCGCGCGCCGCCGCGCACTCGCTTCGCGCGGCGCTGCTGGCAGCGGACTCAGCGTGAGGTCCGGATCGGCGACTCACTGGATCAGCATCGCGTCGCCGAAGCTGTAGAAGCGGTAGCCGGCGGCGATCGCCTCGGAGTAGAGGCGCAGGATCCGCTCGCGGCCGACGAAGGCGGCGACCAACATCAACAGCGTGGACTGCGGCAGATGGAAGTTGGTGAAGAGCGCGTCGACGACCTGGAAGCGTTTGCCCGGATGGAGGAACAACCGCGTCCTACCGCTGCCGGCTCGCACGCCGCCGGAAGCGTCCGCGCAACTCTCGAGCACGCGCACGGCGGTCGTACCGACCGCGATGACGCGCCCGCCGCGCGCTCGCGCATCGGCGACCGCCGCGGCCGCGTTCTCGTCGAGCTCGTAGTACTCCTCGTGCATGACGTGATCTGCGACGGACTCGACGCGCACGGGTGCGAACGTTCCTTCCCCGACGTGCAGCGTCACGAACGTTCGTCGGACGCCCATCGCCTCGAGCGCGTCGAGCAGATCGGGCGTGAAGTGCAGACCGGCGGTCGGCGCAGCGACCGCGCCGGGCTTGCGAGCGAATACGGTCTGGTAGCGCGCGCGATCGGCCCGCACGTCTTCAGCGCCGTCGCGCTTGATGTACGGGGGCAGCGGGGCGCGACCGACCTCCTCGAGCACGTCGCCGAGGTCCCGGCCATCGGTTGCAACGAGATCGAACTCGAGTCGGCCGCCGTCGAGCGCTGCGATCGGCCGCAACGCGAGTCGACCGCTCTCCAAGAGCACGCGTGATGCCGCCGCGACCTTGCGAGCCGGCTTCACGAAGCCGCGACAACGCTCGCCTTCCCGATGCAGGACCAAGACCTCGACCTTGCCGCCGGTGGGCAACTCGCCGAGTAGCCGGTGCGGCAAGACCTTGGTGTCGTTGAACACCAGCAGATCGCCCGGAGCCAAGAAGCGCGGCAGATCGCGGACGAGCACGTGTTCGCTGCGGTCTGCCGCAGCGCGGTGCACCAGCAAACGCGCGTGGTCCCGCGGTTCGGCGGGTGCCGTCGCGATGGACGAATCGGGGAGGTGGTAGTCGAAGTCCGCGACGCGCACGGCGGCGCACGATATACCCCACACTCGCGATGCGACCGATGCGACTCCGATTCTGGCGCTGGCTCCCCATCGCTCTCTCGTGCGGCGCTTGCTCACCCGGGGGCGGCGGTGGCAGCGGTGGCGGCGGCGGTGGCCTCGCACTGCTTCCGATCTCGACCGCACCGGAACTCGTGTATTCGCGCTCGCGGCCGGGCGCCGAACACGCCGATTCGCAGGTTCGCACTCTCGACGCCGACGGTCTCGGCGAGAAGCGGATCATCGATCAGAACGGTCAGGAGCGCCGGCCGCGGCTCGCTCCCGACGGCGTGCGGATCGCGTTCGCTCGGCAACGCCGCAGCAACGATCCGACGAGCCAGGAACTGTTCCTCGCGACCGTCGACGGCAGTGCCGCCGAGATTCGCCTGACCAACGATCGTGCCACCGACGACGCACCGACCTGGTCGCCCGACGGCGCTCGCCTCGCCTTCGTCAGCGATCGCGACGGCGCGCGCGACGGGTTGTTCACGATCGCGACCGACGGCGCGGACCTCCGCGCCTTGCCGCTCGATCGGGCCGCAGATCCCGACTGGTCCGCGGCCACGAACGCGATCGCCGTGTCACGCGTCGGGGCGCTCGGCCTGCGCGAGATCTGGACGATCCGACCCGACGGCAGTGACTCCCGTCGACTGACCGACGGCGGCGCGACGAACACGACGGGCTTCGGCGACCTCGAGCCGTCGTGGTCGGCCGACGGCCGCACGATCTACTTCGCCCGCTTGCGCGCCGACGGGACCGCGAGCGTGTTCACCGTCGACGTCGCGAGCACGGCCGTCACCGAGCGCGACACCCGTCTGCCGAACGCGCGGCGTCCCCGCCTGTCGCCGCGCGGGGATCGCATGTTCTTCGTCGCAGCCGACCCGGCAACCGGGGTCGACGTGTTGCGCCTCCACCAGGCCAATGCCGACGGCAGCGAGGCCCGCCTGCTGATCCCGGAGGACCGCTTCGACGTCACCGGCTTCGACTTCTGGCCGGCCATCCGCCCGCGCCGAACCGGCACCTTGGAGCGCCGTCCCGTGCAACTCGATCGCGCGCGCGTGTCGAACTTGATCGGCCGACGCGTGCGCGGCTTCTTCGATTTCGTGCTCGACGACGACGGCGCGCTCCTCGGCATCGAGACGGTCAAGCAGGGCGACCTGATGGTCGGCGGCCTCGAACTCACGCTGCCGCTGGGCGACGGCGGCCGCGACTTCGTTGCGCTGGAAGTCACCGTGGAAGCGGGCGTCACGGTGCCCGATGCGACGAGCCGACTGCGCGTCACCATCGCCGACTATGTCGCGCAGCGACACGCCACGATGATCCTCGCGCGGCGAACGAGCGAGGCGCTCGGCGTCTTCCAGTTCGCGATCCTCGCAACGCGCTGCACCGATCGGCGCGGTGATGTGCGCGTTTCGATCGTGGCCGAGAAGGACGAGAACACACTGGGCGAATTGCGCATCGACCATGTCGCGATCGCAGTCCTCCGTTTCCCGGGGAACTGATCCCGCCATGAAGAACGGTTCGCTCTTGGCCTTGGCGCTCGGCCCGGCGCTCGCACTGGCGCTCTGGATCGCACTCAGTGTCGTGGGACTGCCGCGCGATGCGGCGATCACGGCCGCCGTCACGCTTTGGTGCGCGGTCTGGTGGGTCACGGAGGCGATTCCGATTCCGATCACCTCGCTCATCCCGTTCGCGGCGTTCCCGCTGCTCGGCGTGCTCAGCGGCAAAGCGGTCGCCGTGGCCTACGGCGATCCGATGATTCTCTTGCTGCTCGGCGGCTTCCTCTTGTCGAAGACCGTCGAGCACAGCGGCGCTCACGAGCGGATCGCGATCGCGATGGTTCGGTTCTTCGGGCGCGCAGGACGTCGCGGCCTGGTCTTGGGTTTCATGGCGGCGACCGCGCTGTTGTCGATGTGGATCAGCAACAGCGCCACCGTCTTGATGTTGCTGCCGGTCGCGATCGCCGTGATTCAACGCCCGGGCAACGCCGACCTGTCGACCCCGCTGCTGCTCGGCATCGCCTACTCGGCCAGCATCGGCGGCATGGGCACACCGATCGGCACGCCGCCGAACGTGATGTGCATGGGCGTCTACGAAGAGGTGACGGGGCGCTCCATCCACTTCGCCGAATGGATGAGCTTCGGCGTACCCATCGTGCTGCTCATGGTGCCGATCGCGTGGTGGCTCCTCGTGCGTCGTGTCGAGCCGGGGCCCGCGGTGCCGATGCAGACCGCCGGGCCGTGGCGGTCGATCGAAGTCCGCGTGATGGCCCTCTTCGCCGTCACCGCAGCCGCCTGGATTCTCCGCAAGCTGCCGATTCTCGGCGGCGGCTGGAGCGAATGGATCGGCGCGCCGGGCGCCGGGGACGAGACCGTCGCGCTCGCCGCGGTGATCGCCGCATTCCTCATCCCGAGCGGCGAGCGGAAGGGTGAGAAGCTGCTCGACTGGAATGCCGCCGCGAGCATCCCCTTCGGGATCCTCCTGTTGTTCGCCGGCGGGATCGCGATCGCGAAGGCCTTCGAGAGCTCCGGTCTCTCGGCCAAGCTCGGCGAAGCCCTCGCCGGCTTTGCCACCATGCCGATGGTTGTCGTCGTCGGCGTGATCTGCCTCTGCGTGACCTTCGCCACCGAAGTCACCAGCAACACGGCGACCACCGCGCTCTTGATGCCGGTCCTGGCAAGCGCCGCGCTGCGCGCCGGCATCGACCCCAAACTCCTGATGGTCCCCGCTGCGATCAGCGCGAGTTGTGCCTTCATGTTGCCCGTCGCGACGGCGCCCAACGCGATCGTGTTCGGCAGCCAGCGGGTGACGATCGCGCAGATGGCGCGCACCGGCGTCGCGCTGAACTTGGCCGGCGTCCTGGTGGTCAGCTCCGCCGTGCTCTGGCTGGTGCATTGAGGCGACCGCCCGCGGCGGTCCGCGTGCCGCCGCCGACCTAGCCCGGACGACCCGGGAACGTCGGCTGCGATCGCCACAAGTCGCGCCCGGAGGCGTCGTTGCGTCGGCTCCTACCTGGCAGCGTCGCTACGGCCACGCTTCGGTCGTCGACCGACGCAACTCCTTGCCGCGCATCGACCTGCGTCGATCTCGCGACGACGTTCACGAGTAGTCCGGACTCGGCAGACCATGACTGCCGTTTTGGCTGTCTCCAGGAGAATGCGTCATTTTGACATTCTTCGCGCACTACGAAGGAGCCGTGATATTGCGCTAACTTGTTTATTTTAATTGACTTAAGTCGTTATCACAGGAAATGGCATGAGACTTGCCTGGACCCGGATGTGCGCCCAGCGCACTCCCAAACCAAGCCAACAGGAGCCAACCATGAACCTCACCCAGACCGCCAACACCCCGCGTCGCCGCCCTCTTCGCTCCTTCTTCGACGAGCTGTTCGACGACGTGCTCACCCCCTTCGCGGTGGCGCAGACCGGCCAGCGGAACTCGCTGCCGGCGATGAACCTCGCGGAGACTGCGGATGCGTTCCGCCTGAGCTTCGAGTTCCCCGGCGTCGCCGAGAAGGACGTCAACGTGCATGTCGACGGCAACCAGCTCGTCGTCAGCGCCGAGCGACGCTTCGAGTCGGAGAAGGCCGAGGGCGCGGAGTATCACCGAGTCGAGCATCGCTACGGCAGCTTCGCGCGGAGCTTGACTCTGCCCAAGGACGTGAACACCGAGGCGATCCACGCCTCGATGAAGAACGGCGTGCTCACGGTCGTCCTGCCGAAGGTCGAGCCGAGTCGCGCGCGCAAGATCGAGGTGAAGGGCGATCAAGCCTGAGTCGGTCGCGGGCGCGCTTTCGCGTGCCCGCGCCGGCGTCGTCGCCTATCCTCCCGCGCTGTGACGGAAACTCCCGATCGCCCGGCAGTGCGGGCCCCTGCCGGCGGCACCATGGTGCTGATTCCGGCGTGCAACGAGAGCGCGCGCCTGGGTCCGGTGCTGCGCGGCGTGCGCGAGGCGATCCCCGCCGCTCGCATCGTCGTGGTCGATGACGGCTCCCGCGACGACACCGCGACCGTCGCCGCCGCGTTGGGCGCCACCGTACTTCGCCACCCCTTCAACCTCGGCTACGGCGCCGCGCTGCAGACCGGCTACCTCTACGCCCGCCGTCACGACTGCGCCGAGCTGATCCAGCTCGACGCCGACGGCCAGCACGATCCGGCCGCGATTCCCCGCCTGCTCGAGACGCTGCGAACCGGCGCCGACCTGGTGATCGGTTCACGCTACCTGCGCGACGGCGACGCTCCGCGCACGACCTCGCTTCGCCGGCTCGGCTCACGCTTCTTCGCCTGGCTCGTCAGCCGTTGGACCAAGACCACGGTCACCGACCCCACCTCCGGCTTCCAGGCGATGAACCACGCCGTGCTGGAGCGCTTCGTGCTCGACGACTTCCCCGAAGATCACCCCGACGCCGACGTCCTGATCGCGGTCTGGCGCCACGGGCTGCGCATCGCCGAAGTGCCGGTTCTCATGCACGAGCGCAAGGGCGGCGTCTCGATGCATCGGGGCGGACGGGTCGCCTTCTACGTCTACAAGATGGTCATCCGCCTGACGATGCTGCCGATCCGGCGAGTGTCGCCGTTCCGCGACGGCCGCATCCTCGCTGCGCGAGGCAACGCATGATCGCGTTCCTGCAGTCGGCGGCGGCCGGCACGCCCATCGACGAGCAACCGATCCGCGAGAATCTGGTCGGCGGGAAGCTGATCGACGAAAAACTGATCGACGGGCTGCCGGGTCATCAGAAGACCGTCGCCGTCCTGCTCGCCGTCGCGATCCTGCTCGTGGTGTTCGAGCTGGTGCGTCGGCGCAAGCTTCGCGAAGAGTACTCGCTCTTGTGGGGCGGCACCGCGGTGCTCCTGCTGGTGTTGGCACTCGAGCATCGACTGCTGAACGTCTTCAAGCAGTTCATCGGCGCCGTCGAGCCTACCTCGGCGCTGTTCTTCGGCGCCTTGGTGTTCCTGATGCTGGTCAGCCTGATGTTCTCGATCCGGCTGTCGAAGCTCACCATCCGCAGCCGCACGCTGTCGCAGCGGATCGCGCTGCTCGAAGAGGAACTGACCGAACTCAAGAAATCGTCTCGTGAGCCGCGAGCGAACGCGCCGACGCCGAAGACCGATGCCGCAGAGAGCGCGTCCGATGACCACGCCGCCTGACTCCACCCCGCCCCTCACCTCAGCATGACCACTCCCGAACGACTCCTCAGCGCACTGGGCATCCAGCGCGAGAACCCCGGCGCTTTCGACGGCGGCTGGATCGCCACCGGCGGCCAACTGCTCGTCAGCGACAATCCCGCGACCGGCGCACCGATCGCCGGCGTCCGTGACGCCTCGCGCGCGGACTACGACAAGGTCGTCGCCGCCGCACACGAAGCGTTCCTGCGCTGGCGCCAGGTGCCCGCACCCGTGCGCGGCGAGTACGTGCGCCGCATCGGTGCGATCCTCCGCCAGCGTAAGGACGAACTCGGTCGACTGGTCTCGCTGGAGTGCGGCAAGATCCTTCAGGAGGGCCTCGGCGAGATCCAGGAGTGCATCGACATCGCCGACTTCGCGGTCGGACTCAGTCGCCAGCTCTACGGGCTCACGATCGCGTCCGAACGACCGCTGCACCACATGCGCGAGACCTGGCATCCGCTGGGCGTGGTCGGCGTCATCACCGCATTCAACTTCCCCGCCGCGGTCTGGGCGTGGAACGCGATGCTGTCCTTGGTGTGCGGCAACGCGCACGTCTGGAAGCCGTCGCGCAAGACGCCACTCGTCGCGATCGCCATGACGCGCATCTGCGCCGAGGTCCTCGAAGCCGACGGCTTCGGTGGCCTGCTCGGGCTGGTGATCGGAACGGACGACGAGGTCGGCAGCGCGATGCTCGACGATGCTCGCATCCCGCTCGTGAGCGCCACCGGTTCGGTGCGCATGGGCAGGATCGTCGCGGAGCGCGTCGGTCGTCGACTCGGCCGCAGCCTGCTCGAGCTCGGCGGCAACAACGCGATCATCGTGATGGACGACGCCGATCTCGATCTCGCGGTCCGCGCGATCCTGTTCGGCGCCGTCGGGACTGCCGGACAACGCTGCACGACCACGCGCCGAGTGCTCGCGCACGAGAAAGTGATCGACGCACTCGAAGCTCGCCTGCTGGAAGCCTATCGCCACGTTCGTATCGGTGACCCGCTCGCCGACGGCACGCTGATGGGTCCGCTCATCGACGAGAGCGCGGTGATCGGTTACGAGCGCGCCATCGCCGCCGCGAAGGAGCAGGGCGGCAGGGTTCTCTGCGGCGGAGCTCGTCATGCTGGAACCGGCACACTCGCCAAGGGCCACTACGTGCAACCCACGATCGTCCGCGCGCGCTCCGACATGCACATCGTGCGCGAGGAGACCTTCGCGCCGATTCTCTACCTCATGCCGATTCGCGATGTCGAGCAGGCGATCGCGATCCAGAACGACGTCCCGCAGGGCTTGAGCTCGGCGATCTTCACGATGAACGTGCGGCAGGCCGAGCGCTTCCTGTCGGCGGTCGGCTCCGACTGCGGCATCGCGAACGTCAACATCGGCACCTCCGGTGCGGAGATCGGCGGTGCATTCGGCGGCGAGAAGGAGACCGGCGGCGGTCGCGAGTCCGGCTCCGACAGTTGGAAGGCGTACATGCGTCGCCAGACCAGCACCGTGAATTGGGGAACCGCGCTGCCGCTCGCGCAGGGCATCAAGTTCGGCGACGACTGAGCGCCATGGCGAGCGCCGTCACGCCCTTCGTACTTCGAGTTCCCGCGACGACGGCGAACCTCGGTCCCGGCTTCGGAGTTCTCGGACTCGCGCTCGAGCGCTGGCTCGAGTTCACCGTCGGGCCGGCCGAGGCGACGACGGTGACGCGCACCGGGCAGGTCGGTCCGAGCACCTTGGACACGCGCCATGATCCCGTGGTTCGCGGTCTGCGCGCCGCAGCCGAGCGCTTCACGATCAAGCTTCCCGGTGAGTTCGCCATCGAAGTCGCGACCGAAGTCCCGCGCGCGTGCGGGTTCGGTACCAACACCGCGGAACTGGTCGGCGGCATTCAGCTCGCTTGCCGTCTCGCCAAGGACGCCCCATCGCTCGACGAACGGCTCACCTTGCTGGTCGCGATCGGCGGCGACCGCGCACACGGTGCCGCAGCACTCCGCGGTGGACTGACCGCCACCGTCCCGCGGCGCGTCCTGGGCTCGACGCACGCGTGGCGGCTCCTGTCACTGCCGATCTCGCCGATCTGGCGCTTCGTCGCCGTCGCACCGCACCTCGCACTGGGCACGGCCGACGTTCACCGCGTCGTTCCGGCGATGGTGCCCAACGCAGTCGCACAGGACACCGCGGGCCGACTCGTCGGACTCATCGAGGCGCTCGCCCGCGGCGACGCCGAGCAACTCACCGATTGCCTCTGCGACGAAACCCATGTGC
This sequence comes from Planctomycetota bacterium, assembly GCA_050181465.1. GTDB lineage: Bacteria > Planctomycetota > UBA1135 > UBA1135 > UBA2386 > JACRLW01. Next base: position 4,824 of record JBFXDD010000006.1, on the reverse strand, counting down.
CGTACCGCTTGCGGTTGGCACCGGGAATGGCGGAAGCAGTCCGCGCGGGCGAGGCCGCGGGTGCGGCGGGAGTCACGATCTCCGGGCATGGCCCCGCACTGCTCGCGTTGACCACCGACGAGAGCACGGCCCAGCGCACCGCGGCAGCGATGCGCGAAGCGTTCACCGCGGTCGGCATCGAGACTGCTGTCGACATCATTCACAAGGTCGCCTCGCTCTGATCATGACCACGACTCTCCATCGCCACCTGGGTGCGATCTTGGTCGCCATGCTGGCACTCACCGCTCTCGTTCGCGGACAGGATCGAGCGGGTGAACAGACTCTGCTGCGCGATCAACGTCCGATCGCGAGTATCCAGTGGCGGGCCTTTCCCCCGCCCGATCGCAAGGGCGGCTTCGGCTTCGTGGAGTTCCGAGTGGTCGGTCGATCGACCGGCACGGAACGAGTCAGCGTGAAGATCGATGCCCAAGGAAGCCTCACGGACCCGCTGCGTTTCGACGTCGAAGTCGAACCGGGGCAATCGCGGGTCGTGACGCAGAGGATCCCGGCCGCCGGCAGTTACCTCTTCTTCGAATTCCAGGCGGCCGGCAGCGATCAGGCCCAGAACGCGACGTGTAGCACGCCCGGTCACCACGAACTCGCGATCCTCTTCATTTCGGGTGGGCGGGAGGGCGCCGCGGAATGGAAGCGTGTCTACGAGCGAATCGTGGGTGCCAGCGGCTCCAGAAGCCGCGGCGCCAAGGTGGATCTCATGGTCATCGCGGCCAAAGACTTGCCCGACGACTGGCGCGCGATTTCCGCGATGGACCTCGTCGTGTTCGACGGCGAGGACGGTGCTGAGAGCCGCGCGCAGCGGATCGTGCACGACTACGCGCTCGCGGGAGGCAACGTCGTTCTCCTCGACGCCGACGGCTTTGCGACGGGGCCGCTCGATCCTCGCGGTCGCGGCGAACGATTCGGCTTCGGCCGAGTCGTCGCACTGACCAAGGCCGAGGTTCGCTCGGCGCTGGTGGGAGACTCGCGCGCGGTGAGTTCGCGGCTTGCGAAGCAGATGGAGCGCAGCGAGATCGGTCCGGCAGCGAGAATCGAGGCCGGGATCGCCGCACCGATCCCGGCCTTCTTCGACGCCGCTCTCGCGATCCCAGGCACGGAGCCGCCGCCGATGCAACTGGTGCTCGTCTTGATCGGTGCGTTTGCGCTGCTCGTCGGGCCGATCAACTCCTTCCTCTTCCGTAATCAACGCGGTTGGCTGCTCATCACCGTGCCCGCCGCGGGAATTCTCGCCACCGGCGGGATCCTCGCGTGGGGTTTGCTCGGCCAGGGCCTGGGCACGCGAGAAGTAGAGCAGAGCTTCTCCATCCACGATCAGGAGCGGGGCCTCGTCACCACCCTGGCGCAACGCTCGCTGTTCGTCGGCAGCGCAGTCCCAGACCTCGCGCCGCGGCCCCGCACATGGCTGTGGAACCTGGACCTATCGCGCTCGCGCGACACCGTGGCGCGCTGGATCGAGGAAGCCGACGGCCGAATCGACGGCTCCTTCATCCCGTCGCGCACGATCACCAACCTCGCGGTCGCGAGCCTCGGCGAGCTCCAAGGCGGTCTGCGAATCCGACGAACCGCGGACGACTTCCGCGTCGACGACTCGAGCGACCTCGAGCCGATCGGCGATCGACTGCTCGTGCGACTTCCCGACGGTCGCTATCTCGCCGCAGCATCCGACAAGCTCGCGCCGATCGACGAGGGTTCCGCGGAACGCCTGCTCGTCGCCTGGGAAGACGAGTTGATCCAGTTCGGCCCTCGTCGTCCGAATCGCTTCGAGCAAGTGCCGACACCCCAGCCTCGCCTGCTGTTCGGTATCCAGCGCCAAGACCTCGATGGCGACTCGCTGCCTCGCGGCTCCTACTTCGCAGTCGTGAAGTCGTCCCCCGGTCGCGACGACTTGGGTCTCGCTGCCGACGAGTCCTCGGCGTCCCATGCCGTGCTGGGGTTCCTCGGCCAGAAGGACATCCGTGACTGAAGCCCTCCTGCAAGTGCGCGAACTGTCGCGCTCGTTCGGCACCCTGAAAGCCGTCGATCGCGTCAGCTTCGACGTGATGCCCGGTCAGGTCGTCGGATTCATCGGCCCCAACGGTTCGGGAAAGACGACGACCATGCGGATCGTCGCCACTCTGGACGTCCCGGATTCCGGCGATGTCCTGATCGGCGGCGACTCGGTACTCGACGCACCCCGCCGGGCACGCGACCGCATCGGCTTCATGTCCGATCGCTTCGAGCCGTTCGCGTTCCTCGACGTCGCTCAATACCTCGACTTCTTCGCGCGCGCGCAGGGACTGCGCGGGCAGGCGCGGCTGAACCGCGTCGAGGATCTCGCGGAGCTGTGTGGACTCACGGGCTTCCTGACTCGGCCGACCACCGGCTTGTCGAAGGGCATGGCGCAGCGTCTGCATCTCGCGAAGACACTGATCCACGACCCCCAGCTCCTGGTGCTCGACGAACCCGCGAACGGTCTCGATCCGCGCGCACGGATCGAGCTTCGCGAGCTGCTCGCACAACTCGCCGCGCAAGGCAAGTCGATCCTGATCTCGTCGCACATCCTGACCGAACTGGCGGAGAGCTGCGACAGCATCGTCGTGATCGAGCGCGGTCGCCTGATCGTGAGCGGTGCCATCGACTCGATCGCCGCACGGATGCAGGACGCCGGGACGATCGTCGTCCGCGTGCTCGGCGACCCCATCGCGGCACGGACCTTCTTCAGCGGACAGCCCTCGGTTCGCGACCTCTCACTCGACAACCAGGTCCTGAGCCTTCGAATCGAAGGTGACGACGAGACGGCTGCGGATCTGCTCGCCGCAGCAATCGGTGCCGGGCTGCGGATCACGGAGTTCACGCGAAGGACTGCAGACCTCGAGCAGATCTTCCTGAGCGCGACGCGCGGAGAGCTGCAATGACCACTTCGTCACCTCGCCCCCATCGCCATATCTCGCTCGGCGATCGCTTCAGCGACCGTCTGAACCCCATTCTGGTCCGAGAGATCAATCAAGCTCTGGGCAGCCGGACGGTCACACGGCTGCTGACCAGCGCATGCCTGATGATCCTCGTGCTGGCGATCGTCTACTCGGCGACCACCCGTCACTCGGCAGGCAGCAGCGGCCGCATGTTGCTGGTCATCAGCCTCGGCGGACTCTTCACGTTCCTGCTATTCCCTTTGCCGCGAGCGGCGTTTCGCGGCGCGCGCCAGGACGTTGCGGGCCCAACTGCCGATCAGTTGCGCCTGACTCGCATGCGTCCGTGGCAGATCGTGCGCGGGCGACTCGGTGCGAGCCTGCTCTTGACCGCGATGTTCGTGTCGGTGTTCGCGCCCCTCATCGCGACCAGCTACCTGCACAACGGAGTGGACGTCCCGACCATCCTCTTGCTGCTCTACACGGTGGTCCTGGTCAGTCTGCTCATGGCGGCCGGTTCGATCGCCCTCGGCAGCGTGTCGATCCAGAGTCGGCTGCAGCAGATCGGCCAGGTGCTGTTGGTCGTCGGTACCGTCTGGCTGTCGATGGGGATGGTGTTCAGCGGCAACGATGTCGTCGACCTCGTCGGCAACGTCCTGCGCGATCCGCGCCGCTGGTGGCTGATTCTCGCGTGGACCATCACGTTTCTCTGTGCAACGGCGTTTTGTGGGATCGCTGCTGCGGCCAACTTCACGTTGCCGGTCGAGAATCGCTCGACGTCGTTTCGAGTGTACGCCGTCGTCGTCCTCGCCTTGGTCACACCCTGGTTGTGGATGTTCGATCCCGAGTTCGACGCCAACCTCGTCAGCGTCGCCACCGTCTTTGGCGCTGCATTCCCAGGTGTGCTCGCCGTCTGGGCGGCAGCCGAGACACCCAACGCACCCGGCCCGGCTCGCCACGTCCGCTTTCGATTGCTCTCGCCCTTCTGTCCAGGCGGCAATCGCGGACTGGCATACGCTTGGGTGCTGATCGGAATCGCGCTGGGCCTGTTCTTCCTCGGTCGCAGTGTCGGCTCCGGCGACCCCGGCAACGGCGGCAGACGGGCAGCAATCACCGCCTGGTGCTATGTGGGCATCCTGGCCAGCCTTGCACGCGGACTACGAGCCGCGCTGCCGCGAGCGAAGACCGGTGACCTGGCCTTCCTCTGCCTGGTGATGACCGTCTTCGCTTCGTTGATCGTGATGCTCTTCAATCTGCTCAGCGACTCGCCGTTGCATTGGCACGTCGGCCACGCGGTCAACCCCGCGTTTGCGGTCGCCGCGGCCTTCAGCGACGACGAACCGATGCAGGTCGCCGTCATCATCGCGGGGATGTGTTTCGTCGGCGGCCTCCCGACGATGCTCCGCGGGTTCGCGGGACCGGTAGCAGTCGACCCTGCCGATAGGGCCGGCATCGCGTAGCCCGGATCATGCGTGCACGTCGTCGCGAGATCGACACAGGTCGATGCCCGGCAAGGAGCTACGACGGTCGACGACCGAAGCGTAGCTGTAGCTACGCTGCCAGGGAGAAGCCGTCGTAGCGACGCCGCTGGGCGCGACTTGTGGCGATCGCAGCAGACGTTCACGCATGATCCGGGCTAGGAGCCTGTCCAGGAATTGCCACCCGGACCAACCACTGCCTCGGGGTTGTACGTATTGCGGGTGAATGACGAGCACCCCGAAGCGATTCCGGACCTGGGAGCCTGGGCAAGCGTGGCTGCTGCCGCCGTCGACGGCTGACTTCGTGCCGCCGGATCACCCGGCGCACTTCGTGCGCGAGGTGGTGCGCGAGCAGCTGGATCTGAGCGCGATCTTCGGCGCCTACACGAGCACCAAGGGCCAGC